>CBIHRS010000002.1:0-289650 GCA_966212505.1 uncultured bacterium | reverse complement strand
CGGCGCGCAGGTAGCCGCCCCAGTCGACGGCTTGGGCGCTGGCTGCTGCGAGCAGCGACGCGGCCGCGGTGATGCGAAGGGCGGTTCTCAGGGGTTGCTTCATGGGGTTGTGCTCCTCACTCGAGGTGGTTTGCTTTGGTGGGTGTGAATCGGCCCTCCGGGGCGTGCTCGTGACGCGCCTCGGTCCGAATTGAATTGGAACGTTCCAATTTTTAGGCGATACGTAGGAATCGGCTACTAGGGACACTACGGGTCAATCGTTGGAGAGCAGGCGCTCGATCGTCTGTTCGCGCGTGGCGTGGCCGGTGAAGAAGGCCGCGACGGATTCGGAAAACAAGGCGCGCCGCCGTGCATCGCAGGCATGGTCGAAGCTCATCGACGGGACCATCGTGCCGGTGAGCGGCGGGCCTGCATCGTTGACCACGGGGCGTGAACCCTTCACGCGATTGAAGGCCTGCTGCAGCTGGGCACTGGTGAGCGTGTGGACCAGCCGCGCCAGCGCATCGGGCGCCAGCGCCACGCCCGGCCTCAGCACCGGCACGAAGTAGTCGACGTTGAACAGGAACAGGCCCTGCGTGCCGGGCACCGGCCATTCATGCACGCTGTCGGCGCCCTCGCCGCTCCACGCGCTGAACTCCTTGCGCGCCCAGTCGCCCATCACCAGGGCCGCCGCCCTGCCCTCGCGCACATCGGCAGCGAGAGCACGCCAACCCGAGCCCAGCGAGCGATCGGAGACATACCGCCGCAGCGCCGCGAAGCCATCGAGCGCGAAACGCATCCGCTCGGAGACGATCGCCTCACGGCGGCCCTCGACGAACACCTCGCGATGAAACCCGGCGCCGCAGCGCGACAGCAGCACGCATTCGAACAGCAGGCCGAGCTGCCAGGGCTCAGCGCTGGCGGCCAGCGGATGCGGCGCGCGCTCATGCCGCCGCGCCAGCCACTGCAGCCAATCGTCGAAGCCGGCAGGTATCTCGCTGTCGGGGGCATTCACCCACACGCAGTTGCTGCGGTGGATGCCCATGGGAATGCCATGGCAGGCGCCGTCGGCGCCGATCATCGATTCGAGCACGCAAGGCCACAACCGCCGCTTCAACGCCGGCATGCCGACGATGGGCGCCAGGTCCACCAGCCCCGGTTCGGCGGCCTGGGCCGCGACGATCTCCTGACCATGCATCTTGACCATCTCGATGCCGCTGGCCTCCGGCGTATCGGTCCATCGGAGATCCACCGCGGCCAGCGCATCGGCCACCACGCGCAGCGATTGCAGCTCGGCGGGCCCGCTCCAGCGGTGGCGCAAGGTCACGGTGGTCATGGGGTGCCCTCGATCAGCAGCGCACGGAAATCGTTGATGTTGGTGTGCGTCGGCCCGGTGTGCTCGAGCAGGCCCAGGCGCTCGAAGAAGCTGCCGCTGTCGCTGCGGTCGAGATGGTCTTGCGCCGACAGGCCCTGGCGCTGCGCGGCCTGCCAAGTGGACGGTGCGATCCACGCGCCGGCGCCGCCCGAGGAACCGTCGAGCCCATCGGTGCCCACCGAGCCGCCCCAGATGCCCGGTTCGCCCTGCAGCGCCTGCAGCAGCGCCAGCGCGAACTCGGTGTTGCGCCCGCCCTTGCCCTGGCCGCGCACCGTGACAGTGGCTTCGCCGCCCGACAGCAGGATGCACGGCGGCGCGAAAGGCTGCCCGGCCCGCGCGATGTGCCGTGCGATGGCCGCGTGCATGGCCGCGATGTCGCGCGCCTCGCCTTCGATCGCATCGGAGAGGATGTGTGCCTGCCACCCGGCCTGCCGCGCCTCGGCCTGCGCGGCGCGAAGGCCTTGCGCGGCCGAGGCCACGATCACCGGCGCGGCGGCATGCGGCAGCTGCCGCGGCTTGGCCGATTCGAGCACGCCCTGCATCAGCTGCTGGCGCAGGCCGGCGCTGATCTGCACTTCATAGCGATCGAGCAGCGCGAGCGCATCGGCGCAGGTGGATTCATCGGGCATCGTCGGGCCCGAGGCCACCAGGGCCGGGTCGTCGCCGGGAATGTCGGAGATCACCAGCGTGACCACCGGCGCAGGCGCGGCCGCCAGCGCAAGCCGGCCGCCCTTGATTGCCGAGAGGTGCTTGCGCACCACGTTCATCGCCGAGATCGGGGCGCCCGAGCGCAGCAGCTGCCGCGTGATCGCCTGCTTCTCCTCGAGGCTGACGCCGGCGGCGGGCAAGGCGCCCAGCGCAGAGCCTCCGCCGGAGATCAGCGCGAGCACGAGGTCATCGGGCGTCAGACCCTTCACCGCTTCGAGCAGGGCCGATGCGGCCCGCGTGCTGCGTTCGTCGGGCACCGGATGGCTGGCTTCAAGGCAGCGCAGCCGGGCCAGGGGCAGCATGCTGCCCTGGGGCACCACCGCCACGCCGGTCAACGGTGCATCGACCGGCCAGTGCGCCTCGACGGCCAGCGCCATGGCGGCGGCCGCCTTGCCGAGCGCGACCACCACGGTGCGGCCCTTGGGCGGCTGCGGCAAGGCCGGGGGCACCACGTTCATCGGGTCGGCGGCGGCCAGCATCGCGCGATGCAGCCGCTGCAGCAGCGCACGCTGCGGATCGGGCGCGGCCGTGCGGCTCATCGCGGCGCCACCTGGGGCGTGTAGTCGATCACCAGCACGTCGTCGAGCGAGGGGCCGAGGCGCTCGACGAAGGCCTTGTGCGCTGGATGCGGCAGGTAGGCATCGCGTGCCGCTGCGTTCTCGAACGTGACCAGGAAGGCATGCGTGAGCCCCTTGGCCAGGCCCTCGGGGCTGTTGTTCTGCCCATGCTCGAAGCCGAGGATGCCGGGAATCTCCCTCGGCAGGCGGCCGAAGTGCTCGATGAGTCCGGCGATCTCCTGCGCGGACGCGGTGGGCTTGAAGCGGAACAGCACGAGGTGGCGAAGGGACATGGGGTGGTGTGTTGTCTAGGCATCGATGCCGGCATGCACCGACAGGAACTGCTGCATGCGCTGCAGCGCGAGCTCCGGATTCTGCAGCGCGCCGCACGCATCGGCGAGCCTGAACACCTCGGCGTAGTGCAGCACGTCGCGCGCCGACTCCATGCCGCCGGCCATCGTGAAATGCCGCTGGTGCCCGTTGAGCCAGGCGAGGAACACCACGCCGGCCTTGTAGTGCCGCGTCGGCGCACGGAAGATCTCGCGCGACAGCGGCACGGTGGGCTGGATCAGCAGCCGGAAGCGCGCCTCGTCGCCCTGGGCCAGCGCTTCCAGCGCGGCCGAGGCCACCGGCGCGATCGCATCGAAGATGCCCAGAAGCGCATGCGAATGGCGCTGCGCGTCGCCGGCCACCAGCTCGGCATAGTTGAAGTCGTCGCCGGTGTACATCTTCACGCCGGCCGGCAGGCGGCGGCGCAGCTCGATCTCCCAGCGCGCCTCGAGCAGCGAGACCTTGATGCCCTCGACCTTGGCCACGTTGGCCTCGATCAGCTGCAGCACGGTGTCGAGCGCGGTCGCGATGTCAGTGCTGCCCCAGTAGCCGCGCAGCGCGGGGTCGAACATCTCGCCCAACCAGTGCAGCACCACGGGCTGCGAGGCATCGTGCAGCAGGCGGCCGTAGAGCTGCAGGTAGTCGTCGGCATTGCGCGCGCAGGCGGCGAGCGCGCGGCTGGCCATCAGGATCACGCGGCCGCCTTCGCGCTCCACCACCTCCAGCTGTTCGCGATAGGCCGACTCCACGTGCGCGAGGCCCACGCCCGGCCCGGGCACGAGCTGGTCGGTGCCCACGCCGCAGGCCAGGTCGGCCCCGGGAATGGTGCGGGCATGGCGCAGGCTGCGCTGGATCAGCTCGCGCGCGGTGGGCCAGTCGACGCCCATGCCGCGCTGCGCGGTGTCCATCGCCTCGGCCACCTTGAAGCCGAGCGACCACAGGTGCTCGCGGAAGGCCAGCGTGGCCTCCCAGTCGACCGCGGGTGCGGCATCCCAGGGGTCGCGCATGCGCAGCGGGTCGACCACCACGTGGGCCGCGGCATAGGCGGTGCGGTTGAAGGCCGGACGCTCGCGCGTCGGGCGGATCGGCGCCGCGCGGAGCACATGGGTGCCCAGCGTGCCGCCGGCTTGGGGAAGACGGATCTGCATGGTGGATCTCTTAAGGCAGCAGCCCCAGGATGTGGTCGGCCGCCTTCTCGGCGACCATGATGGTGGGCGCATTGGTGTTGCACGAGGGCACGCGCGGCATCACCGAGGCATCGACCACGCGCAGGCCCTGCAGGCCGATCACGCGCAGGTCGGGCGTGACCACGCTCTGCGGATCGTCTGCGCGGCCGATGCGGCAGGTGCCCGCCGGGTGATGGTCGGTCTTGGCGTTGGCGCAGGCGTAGTCGAACAGCTCGGCCTCCGTGCGCAGGCCGTCGCCCGGCAGCCGCTCGGCCTGCACGAAGCGCTTGAGCGCCGGCTGGCGCATGATCTCGCGCGCCAGCTTCAGGCCCTGCAGCGCCAGCGCCTTGTCCTGCGGATCGTCCCAGTAGTTGGGGTCGATCAGCGGCGCGGCGGCCGGGTCGGCGCTGGCCAGCCGCACGGTGCCGCGCGAGCGCGGCCGCAGGTAGGCGGTGTTCAGCGTGACGCCGGCGTTGCGCATCCTGGCCACGCCGGCCTCGATGCCCGAGCCCAGGCCGAGGTGGAACTGGATGTCGGGCGAGCGCGCCTGCGGGTCGGCATACCAGAAGCCGCCGGTCTCGAAGAGGCTGGAGGCCACCGGGCCTTTCTTCAGCAGCAGGTACTGCAGCCCGGCCCAGGCCGCATGCCACGGCTTGTTGTACTTGTCGTAGGTGTGGTCGCCGGTGCACTCGGCGATCACGAAGAGGTCGAGGTGATCCTGCAGGTTGCTGCCCACGCCGGGCAAGTCGTGCTGCACCGCCACGCCCACCGAGCGCAGGTGGTCGGCGGGGCCGATGCCCGACTGCATCAGCAGCTTGGGCGAGCCCATGGCGCCGCTGCTCACAATCACCTCGCGCGCGGCGCGGATCATGCGCGGCGTGCGGTCAGTGCCGCTCGCCACTTCGACGCCCACCGCGCGGGGGCCTTCGAGCACGATACGCAGCGCCTGGCTCTGCAGCATCACCGTGAGGTTCTTGCGGCTGCGGATGGGATCGACATACGCGGTGGCGGCCGACGAGCGCTTGGCATCCAGCTGCGTGAGCTGGTAGTAGCCCAGGCCTTCCTGCCGCTCGCCGTTGAAATCGGCATTGAACGGAATGCCCAGCTCCTGCCCCGCCTGGAAGAAGGCCTCGCAGATCGGCAGGGGGCTGATCGGGTTGGACACGCCGAGCGGGCCGCCGTAGGCGTGGTATTCGTTGGCGTAGCGCTGGTTGTTCTCGGCGCGCTTGAAGTACGGCAGCACCTCGCGGTACGACCAGCCCGCCGCGCCCTCTTCGGCCGCCCACTCGTCGTAGTCGGCCGCATGGCCGCGGGTGTAGATCTGCGCATTGATCGATGAACCGCCGCCGATCACCTTGGCCTGGGTGAAGCGCAGCACGCGGTTCTTCAGGTGCTTCTGCGGCACGGTGTGCCAGCCCCAGGAACCGATGCCCTTGGTCATCTTCGCGAAGCCCGCAGGCATCGCGAAGAACGGATGCCGCGCGCCGCCGCCGGCTTCGAGCAGCAGCACTTTCACCGTGGGGTCGGCGCTCAGCCGGTTGGCCAGCACGCAGCCGGCGGAGCCGCCGCCGGTGATGATGTAGTCGTAGGTCTCGGAACTCATAGGCGGGGAATGGAGAGCGCACCGTCGACGTTGACGACGCTGCCGCTCGCAAAGCTGAACTGTCCGCCGGCGAGCGCGGCCGCGGCACGCGCCACGTCTTCGGGATAGCCCCAGCGGTTCATCGGGATCAGGCCGTCGGCGATGCGCTGCTCGTATTTGGCGGCCACGCCTTCGGTCATCGGCGTGCGGATCACGCCGGGCCGCACCTCGAACACGCCGATGCCCAGCGGCGCGAGGCGCAGCGCGAACAGTTTGGTCAGCATGCCGAGGCCGGCCTTCGAGAGGCAGTATTCGCCGCGCTCGATCGACGCCATCTCGGCGCTGACGGACGAGACGGTGACGATGCTGCGAGGGGCATCGGATTGCGTGGCGGCCATGTGCTTCGCAACGGCCTGGGTGAAGAAGAAGGTGCCGCGCAGGTTGGTGTCGAGCACGCGGTCGAACGAAGCGGTAGTCAACTCGAGCAAGTCGCCGCGTTGCGGCGCGGGGATGCCGGCGTTGTTGACCAATGCGGTGATTGGGCCTGCCCAGTCAACGATGCTTTGGACGATGGCTGCGTGACCCTCTACCGCGGCGAGGTCGGAGATGAACAGCTTGGCCTTGGCGCCCTGGACTTCGATGGCCTCGATCGTCATCTCGGCGCCTTCGTCGCTGATATCGGTGAGCGCCAGGTCGAAGCCTTGCCTCGCCAACTCGATGGCGATGCCGGCGCCGATGCCTCGGCGAGCGCCTGTGACGAGGGCTAGCGGTCTGCTCATGCTCTTTGCTCCACTGCAGCGATGGGAGCGAGGTCGCGCCAGTGGGGTACCCCCCTCCGCTCATGTCCCCCGGGTCGGGCTGCGCCCGCCCCTCCTCCTATACTTCGCTGCGAGGGGTACCCCACCGTCGCGACCCGCACCACCGTGGCATACCAAGGGCCTTGGCAGGCTCGGACGTGAAAGGACGGGTTCACCGAAGCACCTCACTACGCAACCGATCACCCACCCGCAACGCCTGCGCCGCCACCGTCAACGCCGGATTCACTGCCGCAGACGATGGAAAGAACCCCGCATCCACGACATAGAGGTTGTCGTGGTCCCAGGCCTTGCAATACGGATCGAGTGCCGAGGTGGCCGGGTCGTCGCCGAAGCGCACCGTGCCGCATTGGTGCGACGGCGTGTCTTCGCCGAAGGCGCGGCTCAGCACGATGGGGAAACCGGCTTCGCGCAGGATGCGGCGGGCCACCTCCACCCAGCGGTGGTGCGCTTTCAGGTTGGTGCGTTTCCAGTTCAGCTGGATGCGGCCGTCGGGCAAAGGGCGCACCGTGCTCTGCGGGTCGGGCAGGTCTTCCGACATCACGTACCAGTCGACGCTGTGCCGGGCCAGCCAGCTGCGCGCGGCTTTGGGCGCCCAGCTCAGCGGGCCGCGCAGCATCGGTTCCTGGATCTTGCCCAGCATCTGCAGGTTGCCCAGTGGATAGCGGCTTTCAGCGCTGCCGAAGTAGAAGTCGTTGACCGACAGCGTCTTCGGGAACCGGGTGTCGTTGATGCGCCGCGGGTCGACCGTCATGAAGGCGGTGCAGTTGTGGTTCATGTAGTGGCGGCCGACCACGCCCGAGCTGTTGGCCAGGCCGTTGGGATGGCGCGAGCTGGCCGAGCGCTGCAGCAGCACCGCCGAGTTGATGGCGCCGGCGGCCAGCACGAACAGGTCGGCATGGATGGTCTGCATCGCGCCGTCCTTGCCCTGCACCTCCACCGCGACGATGCGGCGGCCGCTGTCGTCGGTGACCAGGCGGGTGGCCTGGGCCTCGGGCTGCAGGCGCACGTTGGGCTGGCGCAGCGCGGGCTCCAGCAGGCACATCTCCGCGTCGCCCTTGGCGCCGATGGCGCAGGGAAACGCATCGCAGGTGCCGCAGCGTTCGCAGTGCCCGCCGCTGCCGTAGGCAATGGCCGCCGGCATGTGGAAGGGCTTGAGCCCCAGGCCGCGCAGGCGATCGGCCACATCGGCCAGCACCGGCTCATGCGGCACCGGCGGGTAGGCGTAGCCGTGCGAGCGCGGCGGCTCGGTGGGGTCGGTGCCGGCCTCGCCACGCACGCCGAAGAGGCCCTCCGCCTCGTCGTAGTACGGCGCCAGGTCGGCATAGCGGATCGGCCACGCCGGCGACACGCCCTCTTCATGCGGCAGCGCCTCGAAGTCGCGCTCGCGCAGGCGGAACATCGCGGTGCCGTAGAACTTGGTGTGGCCTCCGACGTAGTAGTACTGCCCGGGGCGGAACGGCCGCCCTGCCCCGTCGACCCAGGTTTCGCGCGAGCGGTAGCGCTGCTCGACGAACACCGCCTCCGCATCGCGGTTCTGCGGCTCGCGCGGCAGCCTGGGGCCTCGCTCCAGCACCAGCACGCGCGCGCCGGTGCCGGCCAGCTTGAGCGCGACGGCGGAGCCGCCCACGCCCGAGCCGATGATGACCACGTCGTAGCGCATCGTGTCGTCAGGCGATCAGGTTCTCGGTCGTCGGGTCGAAGCAGACGAGCTTGCTCAGGTCGACCGAAAACTTCGCGTCCTGTCCCGGCTTCAGTGCAAGATCCGGCTCCAGCCGCGCGGTGAACTCGTGGCCGCCGATGTTGAGCACCACCAGCGTGTCGGCGCCGGTGGGCTCGATCACCTCGATGCGGGCATCGACCACATGCGAGGGGCCGTTAGGTGCGGCCGAGCCGTTGGCCAGGCTGATCGCCTCGGCGCGGATGCCGGCGATGACTTCCTTGCCGGCATAAGCCTGCAGCGCCGCGGGCTGCGGCGGCAGCGGGATCACCGCACGCGGGCGGTCGCCGATCTGGATATCGAGCGCCAGCGCATCGCCGCTGCCGGTGAGCTTGGCCTTGGCCAGGTTCATGCGCGGCGAGCCCATGAAGCCGGCCACGAACATGTTGGCCGGCCGGTTGTACACCTCGTAGGGCGTGCCCAGCTGCTGCAGCACGCCGCCCTTCATCACCGCGATGCGGGTGGCCAGCGTCATCGCCTCGATCTGGTCGTGGGTGACGTAGACGATGGTGGCGCCCAGGCGCTGGTGCAGCTTCTTGATCTCGGTGCGCATGTCGAGCCGCAGCTGCGCATCGAGGTTGGACAGCGGCTCGTCGAACAGATAGAGCTGCGGCTCGCGCGCCAGCGCGCGGCCGATCGCCACCCGCTGCCGCTGGCCGCCCGAGAGCTGGCGCGGCTTGCGCTCGAGCAGGTGCTCGATCTGCAGCAGCTTGGCCACGCTCTTCACCCGGTCGGCGCGCACGGCCTTGTCGACCTTGCGCATCTGCAGCGGGAACTCGATGTTCTTGGCCACCGTCATGTTCGGATAGAGCGCATAGCTCTGGAACACCATCGAGATGTTGCGGTCGGCCGGGCCGGCCTGGGTGATGTCCTTGCCCGCCAGGCGCACCAGGCCGCCGCTGGGCTCTTCCAGGCCCGCGATGATGTTCATCAGCGTGCTCTTGCCGCAGCCCGAAGGGCCCACGAGCACGAGGAACTCGCCGTCGGTGAGGCCGATGGAAATGTCGTGCAGCACATGCGTGGCGCCGAAACTCTTGTGGATGTTGATCAGGTCGAGCGATGCCATCGCACTTATCCTTTGACAGAGCCCGCCATCAAGCCGCGGACGAAGTACTTGCCGGAAACCATGTAGACCACCAGCGTGGGAATCGCGGCGATGAAGGCGCCGGCGAAATGCACGTTGTATTCCTTGACCCCGGTGGAGCTGTTCACCAGGTTGTTCAGCGCCACCGTGAGCGGGAACGAGCTGTAGTCGCTGAAGCTCGCGCCGAACAAGAATTCGTTCCAGATGTTGGTGAACTGCCAGATCACCGTGACGACGATCATCGGCCCGCTGCTGGGCAGCAGGATGCGGAACAGCACGCCGAAGAAGCCCGCCCCGTCCATCCGCGCCGAACGCACCAGCTCCTGGGGAAACGCCGCGTAGTAGTTGCGGAAGAACAGCGTCGTGAAGCCGATGCCGTACACCACGTTGACGAACACCAGCCCGCTGATCGTGCCCGCCAGGCCGAGGAAGCCCAGCGTCTTGGCCATCGGGATCAGCACCACCTGGTAGGGGATGAACACCGAGAACAGCATCGCGGCGAACAGCGCGTTGGCCCCGCGGAACTTGAACTGCGTGAGGATGTAGCCGTTGAGCGCACCGATCAGCGCCGACAGCACCACGGCCGGGATCACGATCAGGAACGAGTTGATGAAATACGGCTTCAGGCCGGTGGGCTGCACGCCGATCTGCGCGGTGCTCCAGGCGGTGGCCCAGGGCTCCGAGGTCCACAGTTGCGGCAGCGCCAGCAGGTTGCCGCTGCGGATCTCGTCCAGCGGCTTCAGCGAGTTGACCGCCATCACGTAGACCGGCATCAGGAACAGCAGCGCCAGGAAGACCAGCACCGCATAGAGGGCCAGCCGGCTGGCCGCAAGAGGCTTGTTGTTCTTATCCACGCTTGACCTTCCGGTACTCGCTGAAGAGGTAGGGCAGCACCACCACGCCGATCGCCAGCAGCATCAGCACCGCGCTGGCCGCGCCCACCGCCATCTCGTTGCGGGTGAAGGTGTACTGGTACATGAACACCGAGGGCAGCCAAGTCGAGCGGCCGGGGCCGCCGTTGGTGAGCGCGATGACCAGGTCGTACGACTTGATCGCCATGTGCGCCAGGATCACGAAGGCCGAGAGGAACACCGGCCCGAGCTGCGGAATGATCACCTTGAGGTAGATCTGCCAGGTGCGCGCGCCATCGACCCGCGCGGCGTTGACCACCTCTGCATCCACGCCCCGCAGCCCGGCCAGGAACAGCGCCATCACGAAGCCGGTGGTCTGCCACACGGCGGCGATCACCACGCAGTAGATCGCCATGTCGCTGTCCTTGATCCAGTTGAACGAGAAGCTCTCCCAGCCCAGGTGGTGCAGCGTGTTCTCCAGGCCCACGCCGGGGTCGAGCAGCCATTTCCAGGCCGTGCCGGTGACGATGAAGCTCAGCGCCATCGGGTAGAGGAAGACCGAGCGGAACAGGCCTTCGGCCCGGATGCGCTGGTCGATCAGGATCGCGAAGCCCAGGCCCAGCACGATCGCGATCGCGATGTAGAGGCCCGCGAACACCACCAGGTTGCCGAGCGAGACGCTCCAGTTTTCAAGGCCGAACAGCCGGTGGTAGCTGGCCGGGCCGGCCCAGTCGTACACCGGCATCAGCGTGGATGAGGTGAACGACAGGTACACGGTGAACATGATGTAGCCGTAGACGCAGACCAGCAGCAGCAGCACGCTGGGGCTGAGCAACAGCTTGGGTAACACACCCGAACGCATTGAACAAAGCTCCGCCAGGCCGGCGGGCGCCGCAGCACCCGCCGGTGGTTTTACGAGGAAGGGGGCAGCCGACGGATCAGTTCTTGGCGGCGGACGCGAGGGCCGCGGCCGCCTTCTTGTCGTCGAGCTGGCCGTTGAAGTGGCGCGTGATCACGTCGTACATGGCGCTCTTGATCGAGGCCGGCACCGCGTGGCCATGGGCGAGCGATCCGACCAGGGTGTTCTTCTGGTTGGCTTCGGCCAGGTCCTTGATGCCCTTCTTGCCGCAATCGTCGAAGTCCTTGTCGGAAACGTCGGTGCGCGCCGGCACCGAGCCCTTGACGACATTGAACGCCGACTGGAAGCCTTTGTCCATGATGGCTTCCGCCAGCTTCTGCTGCGCGGCGATCTTCTCGGGGCCCTTGACCTTGAACATCGCGAACTGGTCGGAGTTGAACGACACCATGCCCTGCGTGCCCGGCACGCGGAAGCAGGCGAAGTCCTTGCCCGGCACCTTCTTGGCGTTGAGGAACTCGCCCTTGGCCCAGTCGCCCATGATCTGGAAGCCGGCCTTGCCGCTGATCACCATGCCCGAGGCCACGTTCCAGTCGCGGCCGGAGAAGTCCTTGTCGACCAGCTTGCGCAGCTGGCTCATGCGCTGGAACACCTTCTCGGTGGTGGGCGAGTTGAGCGTCTTGGAATCGAGGTCGATGAAGGCCTTGCGGTAGTAGTCGATGCCGCCGGTGGCCAGCGCCACGCCGTCGAAGATGGTGGCTTCCTGCCAGGGCTGGCCGCCGTGGGCCAGCGCGATGAAGCCGGCCTTCTGCACCTTCTCCATGTCGGCGATGAACTCGTCCCAGGTCTTGGGCTCGGCGGTGACGCCGGCCTTGGCCAGCACCTCCTTGTTGGCCCACACCCAGTTGGTGGAGTGCACGTTCACCGGCGCCGAGACCCAGGTGCCGTTGTACTTGGAGAACTTCTGCAGCGCCACCGGCACCACCTTGTCCCAGCCTTCCTTGGCGGCCAGGTCGTTCAGGTTGGCCAGCACGCCCTGCTTGGCCCAGTCCTGGATGTCGAAGCCGAGCATCTGCACCGCGGTGGGCGGAATGCCGGCGCTCACGCGGGCTCGCAGCGCGGTCATGGCCTGCTCGCCGCCGCCGCCGGCGATGGGGCTGTCCTTCCAGCCCACGCCGTCCTTCTCGAGATTGCTCTTCAGCACCTTCAGCGCGGCGGCCTCGCCGCCCGAGGTCCACCAGTGCAGCACTTCCACCTGCTGCTGCGCGAATGCCGGGGCCGCGAGGGTCGTGGCCAGCGCGGCGGCGATCAGGGTGCGTTTCATCGTCTGTCTCCTTCGTCGTGGGGGATGGGCTTGTTACTGCTTGGCGGCGGCGGCCAGCGCGGCCACCGCCTTCTTGTCGTCGAGCTGGCCGTTGAAGTGGCGCGTGATCACGTCGTAGAACGCGTTCTTCACCGCGGCGGGCACGGCGTGCCCATGGGCGATGGAGCCCACCAGCGTGTTGTTGCGGGAGGCGACGGCAAGCTCTTTCATGTCGCGCTTGCCGCATTCGTCGAAGGCCTTGTCGGCCACGTCGGTGCGCGCGGGCACCGAGCCTTTGAGGACGTTGAAGGCAGACTGCACCTCCGGATCCATGATGTCGGTCGCCAGCTGCGCCTGGGCCGCAGCCTTGTCTCCCTTGACCTTGAACATCGCAAACTGATTGGACAGATAAGACACCATTCCCTGCGTGCCCGGTAGAGGGAAACAGAGGTAGTCCCTGCCGGAAACCTTGTTCGCGTTGACGAATTCACCTTTCGCCCAGTCGCCCATGATCTGGAAGCCGGCCTTGCCGCTGATCACCATGCTGGAAGCCACGTTCCAGTCGCGGCCGGAGAAATCCTTGTCGACCAGCTTGCGCAGCTGGCTCATGCGCTGGAACACCTTCTCGGTGGTGGGCGAGTTCAAGGCCTTGGGGTCGAGATCGATGAAGGCCTTACGGTAGTAGTCGACACCGCCGGTGGCGAGAACGACCCCATCGAAGATGGTGGCTTCCTGCCAGGGCTGGCCGCCATGGGCCAGCGCCACGAAGCCGGCCTTCTGCACCTTTTCGGCAGCGGCGATGAATTCGTCCCAGGTCTTGGGCTCGGTGGTGATGCCGGCCTTGGCCAGCACCTCCTTGTTGGCCCACACCCAGTTGATCGCGTGGATGTTGATCGGCGCTGCCACCCAGGTGCCGTTGAACTTGGAGAACTTCTGCACCGCCGGTGGCACCGTCTTGTCCCAGCCCTCGGCCTTGGCCTGCGCGTTCAGGTCGGCCAGCACGCCCTGCTTGGCCCAGTCGGTCAGGTCGTAGCCCATCAGCAGCACCGCGGTGGGCGGAATGCCCGAGCTGATGCGGGTGCGCAGCGTGGTCATCGCCTGCTCGCCGCCGCCGCCGGCCACCGGCATGTCCTGCCAGGCGATGCCCTGCTGCACCACCTTGTCCTTCAGCACCTTGAGTGCCGCGGCCTCGCCGCCCGAGGTCCAGAAATGCAGCACCTCGATCTGCTTGCCTTGGGCGTGGGCCGTGCCGGCCACCGCCATCGCTGCGGCCAGCATCAGGGCCTTGTTGCTCCATCCAGTCATCGCCTGTTGTCTCCGTCGTGTGTTGTGGTTGAGGGGAAGCGGTGAATCAGCGGGGCAGCCACCAGCCGGTGCGCGGCCCCAGGTGCATGTGCAGGGTCTTGGTCTCGGTGTAGTCCTCGGTCGCCAGGCGGCCGAGTTCGCGGCCGATGCCGCTCTCGCGGTAGCCGCCGAAGGGCAGCTCGGCATGGCCTTCGAGGAAGGTGTTGACCCACACGGTGCCGGCCTTGATGCGGCGCGCGGCGGTGAGGCAGGTGCTGAAGTCCTGGCTCCACACCGCGGCCGACAGGCCATAGAGCGTGCTGTTGGCCAGCGCTATCGCCTCGTCCAGCGTCTTGAAGGTCAGCACCGACAGCACCGGGCCGAACACCTCTTCGCGGGCGATCGCCATCTCGGGCGTGACGCCGGTCACCACCGTGGGCTCGACGAACATGCCGCGGCGCGCGATGCGCGAGCCGCCCAGCCGCACCTCGGCGCCCTCGTCGCGCGCGGCCTTCAGATGCGACAGGATGGTGTCGAGCTGCCTGTCGGTGGTGATGGCGCCCACCTTCACCACCGGATCGAGCGGGTCGCCGACCGGCACTTGCTTGGATCGTTCCAAAATCTGGGCGACAAAATCCTCTGCGATGGCTTCATGCACGAGGATGCGGCTGCCACTGTTGCAGCACTGCCCGGCGTTGAAGTACACGCCGAACACCGCCGCATCCACCGCCGCCTCCCAGTCGCAATCGGGGAACACCAGCTGCGGGTTCTTGCCGCCCAGCTCCATCGACACCTTCTTCAGCGTCTGCGCCGACTTGGCCACCGCCGCCTTGCCCACGCCCGTGGAGCCGGTGAAGCTGAGCATGTCGACGTCGGGATGCGACACCAGCACGTCGCCCACCACGCTGCCCGGGCCTACCAGGATGTTGACCACGCCCTCGGGCATGCCGGCCGCGAGCAATATCTCGCCCAGCATCACCGTGGTGCCCGAGGTCACCTCCGCCGGCTTGACCACCGTGGTGCAGCCCGCGGCCAGCGCGAACGGCAGCTTCTGGCTGACGATGAGGAACGGAAAGTTCCACGGCGTGATGATGCTGACCACGCCGATCGGGTCGCGCAGCACCACGCCCAGGGTGCCCTCGCCCAACGTGTTGTAGCTGTCGCCGTGCAGGTTGCGCGCCAGCGTGGCGGCGTAGTGCCACAGGTCGGCGGCGCCTTCGACCTCGGCGCGCGACTGCGTCAGCGGCTTGCCGTTTTCCAGCGTCTCCAGCAGCGCCAGCTCTTCCTTGCGGGCGAGGATGCCATCGGCCACGCGGCGCAGGATCTCGGCGCGCTCGGCGCCCTTCATGCGCGGCCAGGGGCCTTGGTCGAAGGCCTGGCGGGCCGCGGCGATCGCGCGCTCGGCATCGGCCCGGCCGGCCTTGGCATACACCGCCACCAGCGTGTCGTGGGCCGGCGAGCGGCGCTCCATCTGCTGGCCATCGGCCGCGTCGGCCCATTGGCCGTTGATGAGCAGCTGGCCGCGATACGGCGCGCGCTGGAGGATGGCTTCGATCTGTTGAGCGTTCATGTCGTCGTCGTTCAAAAGGGTTCAGCGGCCGAGGTAGTGCGGCGCGCGCTTTTCGCGGAAGCTGCGCACGCCCTCGGCGGCGTCTTCGGTGCTGGCGGCCAGCGCGCCGGCCATCGCCTCGAGCGTGGCCGCCGTGTCTTCTCCGGCCGCGGCATTGACCAGCTGCTTGGTGAGCTGCAGCGAGACTGGTGCCTTGGCCGCCATCTCGCGCGCCAGCGCCACGGCGCGGTCGAGCACGCCTTCGGCCGGCACCACCTCGTGCACCAGCGCGCCGGCCAAGGCCTGCTGCGCATCGAGCCGCTGGCCGCTGAGCGCCAGGTACTTGGCGCGGCTGGCACCCAGCAGCTGCACCATGCGTTGCGAGCCCGACCAGCCGGGACAGGTGGCGATAGAGGCCTCAGGCAGCGCAAACTGCGCGCGCTCGGAGGCGATGCGGATGTCGGCGCTGATCGCCAGCTCCAGCCCGCCGCCGAAGGCATGGCCGTTGATCGCCGCGATGACCGGCTGGCGCAGCCGCGCCCACTGGTCGAAGACCTGGTGGCCGCGCCGGGTCCAGCGGCGCCACATGTCCAGCGGCTTCAGCGCTGCCCATTCGTTGATGTCGGCGCCGACGCAGAAAGCCTTGTCGCCCGCGCCGGTGAGCACCGCCACGCGCAGCTCGGTGTCGGCCTCGATCTGGCGCGCCACGCGCTCGAGCTCGTCGAGCATCGCCGGCGTCAGCGTGTTCAGCTTGGCCGGGCGGGCCAGCGTGACCAGCGCGATGTGGCCATCGCGCTCCAGGCGGACCAAGGATTCCTCAGCCATGGCGCACCTCGGGCTTGAGCTTCAGGCCGAAGGGCGCATCGCGGAACAGCGCGGCATCCATCAGCTTGAGGTCGGCGGCCACGCGCAGCGGCACTTCGGATTGGTCGAGCACGTCGCGCTGCAGGTCGACGCCCGGCGCGATCTCGCGCACCACCAGGCCGTCGGCCTCCAGCTCGATCACGCAGCGCTCGGTCACGTAGGTCACGCGCTGGCCGCGCTGGCGTCCGACGCGGCCGCTGAAGGTGATGTGCTCGGCGGTGTTGACGAACTTGCGGCTCCTGCCCTCGCGCACGATGGTCAGCTTGCCGTCGCCTACCTCGATCTGCGCGCCGGCGGTGAAGAAGCCCGAGAACACGATGCGCCGCGCATGCGCGGTGATGTCGACGAAGCCGCCGCAGCCGGCCGTGAGATACGGCTTGGCGCCCAGCTTCGAGACATTGACGCTGCCGTCGGCATCCACCTGCAGGAACGACAGCAGCGTGCAGTCGAAGCCGCCACCCTGGAAGTAGGTGAACTGGTGCGGCGAGGCCACGATGGCATCGGCATTGGCCGAGCAGCCGAAGGCGAAGCCCAGCAGCGGCATGCCGCCCACCGCGCCCTGCTCTATCGCCCAGGTGACTTGGCCGTGCAGCCCCTCTTCGAGCAGGATGCGCGGCACGTTGGCCGAGATGCCGAAGCCCAGGTTCACCGCCGAGCCGCGCGCCAGCTCCATCGCCGCGCGCCGCGCGATCACCTTCTCGGCCCCCCAGGGCTGCAGCTCGAAGGCCGACAGCGGCTGCACCACCTCGCCGCTGATCGCGGGGTCGTAGGCGGTTTGCGTGGTCTGCATCTGCTCGGGATCGACCACGATGAAGTCGACCAGGTTGCCCGGCACGTGCACGTCGTGCGGTCGCAGCGTGCCGTGGCGCACCACGCGCTTGACCTGCGCGATCACCACGCCGCCGTTGTTGCGCGCGGCCAGCGCCTGGTCGAGCCCGCCCAGCAGCGCGCCCTCGTGCTCGTAGGTCAGGTTGCCATGCTCGTCGGCGGTGGTGGCGCGGATGATCGCCACGCGCGGCACGATGGCCGGAAAGTACAGCCACTCGCGGCCGTCGAAGCGCTCCTTGCGCACCACCGGCTGCGCGGCCGCCTTGGCGTTCATCGCGCAGCCCTGCTGGTCGGGATCGACGAAGGTGCCCAGGCCCACCTGCGTGAGCACGCCCGGCCGGCGCGCGGCCGCATCGCGGTGCATGTCGAACAGGATGCCGCTGGGGATGTTGTAGGCCGCCACCTGGTCGTCGACCACCATGCGCCAGATGGCCGGCATCGGCAGCGACGACGGGCCGCTGGGGTACGAGCCCGCGAGCACGCGGCTCAGCAGCCCCGGCTTCGCGATGTGGTCGATGCCCTTGATGCCGTACATGTCGCCGGCCGCGATGGGATGCAGCGTGGTCAGGTTGCGCGGATGCGCCTCGCGATCGAAGCGCTCGCCGATGGCGCGCAGCACCTTGTCGGGGCAGCCGAGGCCGCTGGAGGAGCTGACGCTCACGACGTCGCCGTCGTGGATCAGCGCGGCGGCCTGCTCGGCCGGGATCAGCTTGTTCACTGCGTACTTCCCTGGGTCAGATCTCAATCGGGGCGATGCGCACCGCACGCCCGCCGCGGCAGGCCTCGGCCACGGCCAATGCGGTGGCCAATGAGCGCACGCCGTCGTCGGCGGTGGCGGCCGGCTCGCCCTGGCCGCGCAGCGCGGCGCAGAACGCGGCCACGCCGCGCACATAAAGGTTCTCGTGCTCCACCGGCACCGCCTGCTCGCCGGCCGCGGTGCGCAGCACCACCTCGCCGATGGGCTGCTGCGTCATCACGTTGCGGCCGAAGATCGAGCCGCGCTCGCCATGGAACTCGATGCCGGTGCCCGCATGGGCCACCGTGAAGGCATCGTGCAGCTGGGCCAGCACGCCGTTGTCGAAGCGCAGCACGGCCATCACGCCGTCTTCGAGCCCGGCCTGCGCCATGCCGGTGGACTGCGTCATGCCGATGGCCTCCACCGGCTCGGCACCGAGCGCGAAGCGCAGCGCGTCGGCATCGTGCACCGTGATGTCGAGAATGACGCCACCGCCCGCCTCGGGCCTGGCGATGCGCCAGCCCTGCAGGTGCGCCGGCAGGTGCACCGCATGGAACACGCGGGCAAACAGCGGTCGGCCGATCGCGCCCTGGGCGATCAGCTCGCGGATCTTGCGGTGCGTGGCGGCGTTGCGCAGGTGGTGGTTGGTGCCCATCACCACGCCGGCCCGGCGGCAGGCGCGCACCATCTCTATGGCGTCGGCCAGGTTCAGCGCCAGCGGCTTCTCGCACAGCACATGCTTGCCCGCGGCCGCTGCGGCCAGCGCCTGCTCGCGGTGCAGCTCGTTGGTGGTGCTGATGTAGACCACGTCGACCGCCGGATCGGCCAGCAGCGCATCCACCGAGCCATGACCGCGGGCGATGCGGTTGTCTTGCGCGAATTGCGCGGCACGCTCGGCGCTGCTGCTGGCCACCGCCACCACCTCGTGTCCCTGCTGGGCGCGAATGGCCTCGACCATGTATTGGCGGGCGATGTTGCTGGCGCCGATGAGGCCCCATCCGGTCAGTCGTTGCATGGTGTTCGGGTCTTTGGGGACTAGACTATTTGGAACGGTTGAATGGATTATTGGAACGTTCCAATAAAACGTCAAGCCCTCCCCATAGAATCCAGGGTTAGCACTGATCCCCCATGGCCAAAAACAGCACACCTCCGGCCCGCCCGGTGACCATCATGGACGTGGCCACTGCCGCCGGCGTCTCCAAGTCGACCGTCTCGCTGGTGCTGCAGGACAGCCCGCTGATCCGCGACGAAACCGCCGCCCGCGTGCGCGAGGTGGCCAAGGAGATCGGCTACGTCTACAACCGGCGCGCGGCCGACCTGCGGCGCAAGTCGTCCAACACCGTGGGCGTGGTGATCAACGACCTGATGAACCCTTTCTTCGCCGAGGTGCTGGTGGGCATCGAGCGCCGGCTGGCGCAGGCGGGCTACATCACGCTGATGGCGCACACCAGCGAAGACCTTGCGGTGCAGCAGAAGGTGCTGCAGTCGATGCGCGAGCACCATGCGGCCGGCATCATGCTCTGCCCTGCCCTGGGCACGCCGCGCACGCTGGTCAAGCAGGTGCAGGGCTGGGGCATTCCGCTGCTGGTGATGGTGCGCTCGCTCGGGCCCGGCAGCTACGACTTCGTCGGCTCCGACAACCCGCAGGGCACCTACCTGGCCACGCGGCACCTGCTCGCGGCCGGCCACAAGCGCATCGGCTTCCTCGGCGGCCGCACCGGCCTGGTCTATGAGCAGCGCCTCTCGGGCTACCGCACCGCGCTGGAGGAAGCCGGGCTGCCCTTCGACGAGGCGCTGGTGGTCAATGCCACGCCCAACCGCCAGGGCGGCTACGAGGCGCTGGGCGAGCTGCTCAGGCGCAAGCCCGCGGTCAAGGCGGCCGTCTGCTACAACGACATCACCGCCTTCGGCGCACTGGCCGCGCTGGGCGAGCGCAAGCTGCGCGCCGGCACCGACTTCGCGCTGATCGGCTTCGACAACGTGCTCGACGCCACGCATTCGAACCCGCCGCTGAGCACCATCGACATCCGGCCCGGCGAGCTCGGGGAGCAGGCGGCCGAAGCCTTGCTGGCGCGCATCGAGCATCCCGAGCAGCCGCGCCAGAACCGGCTGGCCGAACCCCGGCTGCTGCTGCGGCAGTCGGCCTGAAGTTCCGCTGCGGCCTCCCTAGCGCTGGGGGGACCGGCGTCCCACGCCTGGATGATTCGCCGATCGGCGGCCTGCGCAACGATGCGCGCTTCTTCGAAACAACCGATGAGGTGACCATGTTCCAGGCCTATCACGGCGTGACCGGCGCGCAGCACCAGGCGCATTTCGATTCCCTGAGCGCGCAGGGCTTCCGGATGATCTCGCTCAGCGTCTACGGCGATCCCGCCGATGCACGCTATGCAGCGGTGTGGGTGCAGCGCTCGGGGCCAGGTTGGGTGGCGGTGCACGGTGTCGATGGCGCGGGCTACCAGTCGTTCTTCAACAACTGGACGGCGAAGGGCTTCGCACCGGTGCTGGTGTCGGCCACGGGGCCGGTAGACAAGGCGGTGTTCGCCGCGGTGTTCGAGCAGGGCGTGGCGGGTGCCTGGATGGCGCGCCATGGCATGACGCTGGGCCCCGAGGGCAACGCCGGCACATTTGCCGCGCTCAACAAGACCGCGCACCAGCGCCGGATGGTGCTGCGCTCGATGGCGATCTACGGCACCGGCAGCGACCGGCGCTATGCCGCGGTGTGGCAGGCCAACCCCGACTACGTGAAGTGGCACGTGCACCAGTCGGACACCGCCGAGTCGTACCAGACGGCGTTCAACGCCGAGACCCAGCTGCCCGGCTACCAGCTCGCCGGCTACCGGCCCGCCTACGTGACGCTGTCGACCGACCACACCTACTGCTCCGTATTCAAGGACGACGTAGTCGGCCCCTGGGTGGCGCGCCACGGCATGACCTCGGCCGAATACCAGGCCGAGTTCGACAAGCAGAAGGCCGCCGGCTTCTACCCGATCAACGTGCAGGGCGGCGGCATCGGCAACAACACCCGCTATGCCGCCATCTTCGCGAAGCAGGACATGCCGATGCAGCGCGAATGGACCATCACCGGCGCGCCGATGGCTGCGCTGGCTGGGCTCGACCACGTGATGCAGACCTTCATGCGCGCCAACGGCGTGCGCGCCGCGCAGCTGGCCGTCGGCAAGAACGGCGCGATGAAGTTCTCGCGCGCCTACACCTGGGCCGAGCCGGGCTACCGCGTCACCCAGCCGTCCGACCGATTCCTGCTGGCCAGCTGCAGCAAGATGTTCCTCGAGGCGGCGATCCAGTCGCTGTACGACACGCACAAGCTCTCGCCGGGTACCAAGGTCTACCCGCTGCTCGGCTTCTCGAAGCCGGCCGATGCGCGCAGCGACGACATCACCGTGCAGCAGCTGCTCGACCACCAGGGCGGCTACAACGACGAGCCGGTGTCCAAGGGCGGTTCGGGCTTCGATCCCACCTACTCGATGCGCAAGATCGCGCTCGACCTCGGCCTGAACCATCCGGTGACCAAGCTCGACGTGGCGCGCTACATGTACCAGCGCAAGCTCGACTTCACCCCAGGCACCGACACCCACTACTCCAACTACGGCTACCTGCTGGCCGGCGCGGTGGTGGAGCACGTCACCGGCATGAGCTACTTCGCCTACGTGAAGAAGACCCTGCTCGACCCCGCCGGCATCACCGAGGTGGAAGTGTTTCCCACGCTGGCGGCGCAACGCACTGCGCACCAGGCCATCGCCGAAGACGAAGGCCTGGGCCTGAGCCCGCTCAAGCTGAGCTCGCAGCTGCTGGTGCCCTCGGTGTATGGCGGCGACGGCGAGATCAACGAGGTGGGCGACCCCAACGACGGCACAGGCGCCTCGGCCCATGCGATGGTGCAGTTCATCCACCAGCATGCGGTGTGGGGCAACGGGCCGCGCGCGGCCGGCTCTGCCCGCTCGGGCAGCACGCCGGGCGCCTCGACGCTGGCGGTGTCGCGCGCCGACGGCGTCGACTGGGCCTACACCGTCAACACCCGCGACTGGCCGCCGGCCACGCCGCAGACGCTCGATGACCTGAGCGATGCGATCAACGGCGTGCTCAACAGCGCCAGCCTCTCCTGAGGCAGCCGGCAGCGGCGGCAGCGCGGCCAGCAGCCCTCAAGGCTGCGGCCGCCCTGCCGCCTGGCGGGCATAGCTCACCGTCAGCATCTCCCACTGGTGGCCTTCGGGCTCGTTCCAGTAGAGCATCCGCCCGCCATATTCGGTGTTGATCTTCATGTCCACCGGGCCGCGCACATCGCTGCGATACGGAATCCCCGCCGCCTGCAGCCGCCCGAGGATCGCATCGAACTCCGCCTCGCTGACCCGGAAGCAGAAATGCTCGACCGGAAACGGCTCGGTGGTCTGGATGAAATCGAGCGTGAGGCCCGGGTTGACATACACCGCCGAGAACGGACCGATCGTCTTCTCGGCCCAGGGCACACCCAGGATCTCCGCCAGGCGCCGCGCAGAGCCCACCTTGTCGCGGGCGGACACGATGAAGTGGTCGAGTTCGATGGACATGAGGGTCTCCCTATTTGCCAAACCCCGCATAGCCTGCAATGCAGAGCAGCACCACGGCCGCATAGGCCAGCCCTTGGCTCAACTCTCTGTACGCGAGGATGAACAGGCCAGCCGCCGCCACCACCGCGAACAAGAGGAACGCACCGTTCGCAATCTTGCCTTCTTCGAAGAGCCTCACTGCCCAGAAGGGGCTGCACAGCAAAACTACGCTGGCCGCAATGGCCTCCGGGAAGAACAGCGAGATTGACAGAGTCAGGCGCCTGCTCGAGCGGGACTGGGCCAAGGCGTCATCCGGAGTGCCGGAAGATGGCTGCTGCGCCTCTCTGATCTGCTCTCCGCTGGCATTGGCCGAGAACCCGCACGACTGGCAATGGCCACGACCTGCGGCATTGGAGGCGCCGCAGCGGAAGCAGGACCAGTTGTAGTTTGGAGCTTGCATCTCCTGCGCTTTCATTGGCAGCCTATTTCCGTATTCGACTCGGCCGCACACATGCTGCGCGGCGCCAGCAAATACGCAGCGACGAAGAGCGATATCGCAAGCACCACTCTCGCTCGCCAACCGATGCGCAGAAACACAAACGCCATCCCTACCAAAGCGAGGAGAAACACCGAACCCAGCACCGGGTACCGCGGCTGGTGGCCTCCCGACAGCAAGAGGGTCGTGACTGAGGCCACCGCAGCAAAGAGCATGCACGCAACCGCCGACAGCAGGCCTATTCCGATATGGAGGATGCGAAGACTGGTTGGACTCATGCGTACACACCAGACAGCTTAGCGGCCGGGCAACTCGCCAAGAGCGTAGAGATGCCCTTGCTCCGATGCACCAGTGAAAACAGCCCCCGACAGTTCCGCGCCCAGAAAGACTGCTCCGTCAATGGCCGCGCCGGAAAAATCTGCATCGCGGAGATTCGCGTTGGAGAAATCACATGTCTTGACGTTCGCGTTGACAAAGCTGGCGCCCTCCAGGTTTGCGCCATGGAAATCCGCCACGACAAACGAACGAGCGAAGTTGACAGCAGAGAGATTCGCACCCCGAAGATCGTGGCAACAATCGTCCAGGTCTTCATCCGAGAAGTCTTTCTCGCCCGCCAACAGCCGCTGTGCGAGCGTGTCTGCGCGGCTTGGATTTTTCGGATTCATCTCCAACCCCTCAGTGGCATGGGTACTCCTACTCGGCCTGATGCTCGACACGAGCGGCAGACGCAAGACCGCGAAGCCGGCTGTTGACCGTCCTATCGATGGAAGGGTCAGGCCTCAGTGGGCGGGACATGGCCTTCCGAATACTGAGGCAGGTCATCTTCGATGGGCCACCAATTGCACTTGGACCCGGTGTAGGCGTGCCAAGCCGGTTTGACAGGAAGTGGTTCGTTGAACAAGCCTGCGCGAACCCGCACGACGCCGGGAAGCGCTTGCCGACGGCTGTAGATGGGCGAGCCGCAGCAACTGCAGAACACTCGCTGCTTGCCGGGCGACGATTCATAGGATTGCAGCAGGTGCTCTCCAGTGATCAACTTGAAGCTTGCCAGGGCAATCGGAATGACGGCGGCGAAGGGCCCGCCTTGTGCTTTCCGGCACTGAGCGCAGTGGCAGACCTGTATCGGCTCCAACTCGGACTCCACGCGGAAGCTGATGCCCCCGCAAAGACAACTGCCTGTGTATGCCATGGGGAATTCTCTGCGGCCTAGCGTTTGACATGAGGGGCGGCTAACGCCAAGCGAAGCTTGCTGGTAGACGTCCCCTCGGTCTAGGTGCCCTCAAGAATGTACTGGGCGTGCTCGAGCGCCGAGCCTTCGTACGAGGGAAGCCTGCGCCTCACGACGGCTAGTGGGAGATGCAAAGGAACTTCGTGGTACTTCGCCTTTGAGATTGCATTGAGGATGCTTTCCATTACAAGCTGACTGGACTCAGCCTCCAAGGTTGCTCCCAATGCATCTAAGGCCGCCTGAAGCTCCAGAGACGTTCTGCCGTGATAGCGCTCAATGATGTCTCCAAGTTCTTCTGCGGCAACGTCGCGCGCGCGCTCCTCACTTGAGGCCAGCGCCTTGGCGAGTGAGTCCGTTTCGTAGGGGCTATTCATCTTTTGGTTCGGGGCCTAATGCTGGATATGAAAGGCGGCTTGCAGCCGATGCAGCCCAGGTGTCAGACGACCTCTCGATGGAAAGGTTAGCCTGCTCGCAAGAACCCTCAACTCTGCCAAGGGAACAATCCTGCATCGAGTCAATCAGTGCGGCTCCCAGCGTATCGTCTCGGGAAATCGAAGTTCCTTCGCATTGGCGATCATTGTCCTCATGTCGGGGGTGTCTAGAAGCTGGCACCTCGCGAACGAGACCTCTCCGAGTAGGGCCCCGTCGAAAGCCACCTTGCGAAGATCAGTTGCGAAGAACGTGGCTGCCAAAATTTCTGCGTTCTTGAAGGAGCATCCCGACATGTTTGTCTGTAGAAAGTCTGCCCCGTGAATCACGGCCCGATCGAACTTTGCGTCGGTAAGCGTCGAATCGCCGAAGTAGGCAAAGAAGATCTGTGCATCGGAGAAATCGCAATCGCGTAGCGTTGACCCCTGAAAACTTCCCCGAAGCCTCGAGTGGGCGAATGACGACCCGGAAAGATCCACATCAAACAAAAGAAAGTCAGTTCTCAGGTCAGCATCAGCGAAGTTTATGCCGCGTAGATCTCTGGGAACAAATGCGTTCCGCACCGCAAAGTCGGCCCGTCCAGGGTGTCCATGAATGTTGATGCGCTCATCCTGCAGGCGACCAAGGATGCATAGGCCTTCCGGTGTTTCCCAGAAGTCGCGTATTCGAGATGCGGATGAACTCATTGTTTAGGCCTAACGTTTGACATAAGGGGCACCGTCCAGCAAGCGCAGCTTGCTGGACGGTGTCCGCTCGATGGAGCGGGTTGGAGCAGGTTAGACGCCACCGATTTCGCTCCCACCCAGGAGTTCGATGAACGCAGCTAACTCCGCCCTTAGATCGTTTGGACTCTGCGCACTGAGCTGACCCGCTCGTGCGGGCAACGACTGTGTGGCTCGTGCTCGACTGAGAAACTTAGGCACTTGAATTCTCGGATCAATGCACACAACGCCCTTCACGGTGAGGACGCCACAGTAGAAACAAGTACGTCTCAGAGCTTCGAAGGCGATTTCGATATCCGGGTCGCCAGTCATTTCAAGCAGCAAGTCAGCTGCGATGGGTGAGCGTGCAGGTTCGAGCACGGTCACAAGACACATGCGCCATGCTCTGTCCCTGGTTGGCAGTGCGATGGAAAGTTTCTGCCAATCGAAAGGTTCAAAGAGTGAAAGTTGCTCGACTGCCACTTCATGCGCGTGCTCGTGCCAGCCCATCGAATTCGGGTCCGACTCTGATAGGTAACGGTCGAGTTCTTCGAAGCGATTCATCAGCACACCACATGGCGCCTAACGTTTGACGTAAGGGGCGGCTCGCTTGCGGGACGTCCCCTTGACGGAGGGGTTAGAGGTCTCGCTCGCAGACGAGACGAGTTTGGCTAGAAAGCTGCTGATACAAGTATTCGTTCACGTCGCAATAACCGTTCTTGCCGACCCCTGCATCAAGAGGCAAGCCCCTCAGGCTGGCCGGCAAGGCTTCAATGTCTTGATCCGAACAACTGAAGTAGAAATAGTTGTACCTGTCGGAGGCTGGCGCATCATTTGGCAAATCGAGCGGAGTTCCTAGAAGGACAAACTCCACACTCTCCGAAACGTCTGCCACGAAGCCTGGCACCTCATCGAACCTATCTGTTTCGCGGAGTTCGACCGGCGAAAGGAAGCGGTTCAATTCGAGAGCCGCGTCATCTAGAGACATGGTTTCGTGAATGATGACGGACCCCCAGTAGTGCTTCACTTCCAAGACCTCTAACGTGTTTTCGACGCCCTCAAACCACCCTTACATTGCCCGACCACATCCTTCCCCGGGCCGCCCAACACACCCATCCCGGCCAAGTCATTGTCAGCGAACAATCGGCAGCTGGGAAACCCCATAACGGGGATGCGCAAGCGGACAACGACAGGCAGCGGCTCGCCTCCGCCGCACCCCGGTAAACTCTCCGCCCCCGCCGCCTTCGCCCGCCGGATCGTTCCGCCCGTCGAAGCCCCCTCACCTCCTGCCCCAGAAAACCCCGTGAACCTCAGAGTACCCATCGACATCGCCGACGAGCTTGACGAAGAGATCATCCATTCCAAAGGGATGCTGGACCTCGCCAGCGGCGAGATCTACGACGTCACCTATGTGGACTACGACGTCAAGGTCGAGGGCCTGCCCGCGGCCGCGGAAGACTATGCGTTCACCAGCGGCAAGCTGTCTCACGGCAACAAGGATGTCGAGTTCAGCATCCAGGTCGATCCCTTCAGCGGCCGCTACAGCCTCACGGCCAATGAGCTGCTCGATGTGAAGGTTCGCGCGGCCAAGCTGTTCGCCGGCATCGAGGGCAAGGATCTGGCCGCCGGCGGCGCCAAATCGGGCGGCTCGCGCAAGGGCACGCACTGAGATCGGATCCGCCATGCGCAGGTCGCCTGCGCTGGCTCAAGGCCGGGTCGCACGGCCGGTGAAGAATCGCAGCGTTGCCTTAAGACTGCGATAACCCGGCAGACGGACCATGAGGACACGAAAGGAAGCTCCTCATGAACCGTCTCTCTACATGGGCCGGGCCGGCGCTGATGCTCTGCGCCGGCCTGCTGGGCGGCACGGCCGCCGCAGCGCCCGACCCCGATCGGGGGCAGCAACTCTTCACGCAGAAGCATGGCCGCGAGTGGTCGTGCGCCAGCTGCCATGGCGAGCGCCCCACGGGCGAAGGCCGACATGCCGCCACCGGCAAGGCCATCGCGCCGATGGCGCCGGCCTTCAACCCGCAGCGCTTCACCGATCCGGCCAAGACGGAGAAGTGGTTCCGCCGCAACTGCAACGACGTGATGGGCCGCGAGTGCTCGGCCGACGAAAAGGCCGACGTGATCGCCTGGCTGAGGACGCTCAAGCCATGAAAGCCGCGCCCTTCGCCCTGGCCCTGGGCCTGACCCTCCCCACCCTGCCCTCGCTCGCCGACGAGCACGCGCCGCGCGTGCCGCTGCTGCCCGCCTATCGGCAGGAATGCGCGGGCTGCCACATCGCCTATCCGCCGTCGATGCTGCCCGCCGCCTCCTGGCAACGGCTGCTGAGCAACCTGCCGCACCACTACGGCACCGATGCATCGCTCGATCCGCCCACGGTGCAGGCGCTGGCCGCCTGGTTGACCGCCAACGCTGGCACCGGCCGCCGCGCGGCCGTGCCGCCCGATGACCGCATCACCCGGTCGGCCTGGTTCCAGCGCAAGCACGACGAGGTGCCCGCCGATGCATGGAAGCGGCCGGCCGTGCGCAGCGCATCGAACTGCGCGGCCTGCCACGCAGGCGCCGAGTCCGGCGATTTCGACGAGCACCGTGTTCGCATTCCCCGTTGAGGAACCCACCATGACAAACACCTCCTCCTCCCGAGACATCCGCGTGTGGGATGCGCCGGTGCGCGTGTTCCACTGGTTGATGGCGCTGAGCTTTGCCGGCGCCTGGCTCACCGCCGAGAGCGAACGCTGGCGCCTGCTGCACGTGACGCTGGGCTACACGATGGCCGGCCTGCTGGCCTTCCGCCTCGTGTGGGGCCTGGTCGGCAGCCGCCATGCGCGGTTCGGCGATTTCGTGCGCGGCCCCGGCGCGGTGATGCGCTACCTGCGCTCGCTGGTGGGCCAGCGGCCGGAGCACCATGCGGGCCACAACCCGGCGGGCGGCTGGGCCATCATCGCGCTGCTGGCACTCACCGGCGTGACCACGGCGCTGGGCTGGGCCACCTACAACGACCTGGGTGGCGAATGGCTGGAAGAAGCGCACGAAGCCGCCGCCAGCCTGATGCTGGGCGTGGTCGGCATCCACATTGCGGGTGTGCTGGTCGGCAGCCTGCTGCATCGCGAGAACCTGGTGCGGGCCATGGTCACCGGCCGCAAGAGCGGGCGGGCCGAAGACGACAATGGCAGGCCGCTGCGCTGGGTGGCGGTGCTGCTGCTGGCGGCCGTGCTCGGCTTCTGGGCTCTGCAATGGCAGCAGGCGCCTGCGCAGGCTATGAAGACCGAGCACCACGACGACGATTGAAAGCCGAAGGCGATGCGCATCCTGCTGGCCGAAGACGACCCCCTGCTCGGTGACGGGCTGCGCGCCGGCCTGCGCCAGCAGGGCTTCCAGGTCGACTGGGTGCGCGATGGCCTGGCGGCCGAGCGCGAGCTGCGCAGCGGCGTGTATGCGGCCGCGGTGCTCGACCTCGGCCTGCCGCGGGTCGATGGCATGGCGGTGCTGGCCAAGGCGCGGGCGGCACAGGTGAACACGCCGGTGCTCATTCTGACGGCCCGCGATGCGCTGCCCGACCGCATCCGCGGGCTGGATCAAGGCGCCGACGACTACGTGGTCAAGCCGGTGGACCTGGGCGAACTCGCCGCGCGGCTGCGCGCGCTGGTGCGCCGCGCCCACGGCCAGCCGCAAGAGAAGCTGCAGCGCCACGGGCTCGAGCTCGACCCCGCCACGCGCAGCGTGCGGCTCGATGGCGAACCGGTGATGCTCGCGCCGCGCGAGTTCGACCTGCTGCACGCGCTGATGCTGGGCAATGGCCGCGTGCTCTCGCGCGAGCAGATCGAGCAGCAGCTCTATGGCTGGGGCCAGGAGGTCGACAGCAATGCGGTGGAGGTGCACATCCACCACCTGCGCCGCAAGCTGCGCCCGGGCCTGATCCAGACGGTGCGCGGCGTGGGCTACGCGCTGGCGCCCGACACATGAAGCCGCTGCGCTCGCTGCAGGGCCGCCTGCTCACGCTGGTGCTGGCCGCGGTGTCGGCGGTGTGGATAGCAGCCGCCGCGCTGACCTTCGTCGACGCCCGCCATGAGCTCGACGAACTGCTCGACGGCCACCTCGCCCAGGCGGCCGCGCTGCTGATCGTGCAGCAGACCCATGCCCCCGAGGAAGAACACGGCACGGCCGATGCGCCGCTGCTGCACCGGTACGCGCCGCGCGTCGCCTTCCAGGTCTGGCATGGCGGGGTGCTGGTGGCCCGTTCGGCACAGGCCCCGCGCGAGCCCCTGGGGCTCGGCGAGGCTGGTTTCGAGACCCGGTCGATCGCCGGCGAGCCGTGGCGCGTGTTCGCTGCGCGCGGCGGCGAAGGCGACGTGAAGGTCTATGTGGGCGAACGGCTGGGCGCGCGAGGCGCCATTCTCTCGGCCGTGATGCGCAGCGTGCTCGCGCCGCTGGTCGTGGCGCTGCCGCTGCTGGCCGCGCTGACCTGGTGGGCGGTGCGCCGCGGCCTGCTGCCGCTAAGGCGCCTGGGCGAAGCGCTGGGCCGGCGCAGCCCCGAGGCGACGCAGCCGCTGGTGCTGGCCGATTCGGCCGACGAACTCCAGGCGCTGGTCGATGCGCTGAACAGCCTGTTCGCCCGCATCGGGCGATTGATCGACGCCGAGCGCCGCTTCACGGCCGACGCCGCGCACGAGCTGCGCACACCGATCGCCGCGATCCGCGCCCAGGCGCAGGTGGCCCTTGCCGCCGAAGACGACGCCTCGCGCCGCCATGCGCTGGCCGCCACACTGCAGGGCTGCGACCGGCTCACGCGGCTGGTGGAGCAGCTGCTGGTGTTGTCGCGGCTTGATGCGCGGCCCCCGGCCGACCACCAATCGGTCGACCTCGCGGCGCTGGCCCGCCGCACCGTGGCCGAGCTGGCGCCGCAGGCCCTGGAGCGGCGGCAAACCGTGGCGCTCGAGGCGCCGCCGCATTGCGAGGTGCCCGCCGACGAGACGCTGCTCGCCGTGCTGCTGCGCAACCTGGTCGACAACGCGATCCGCTACAGCCCGGCCGGCGCACAGGTCACGCTGCGCCTCACGGCGCAAGACCACCGGTGGCATCTTGCGGTGGACGACAGCGGCCCCGGCCTCGCCCCCGCCGAGCTCGGCCGCCTGGGCGAGCGCTTCTTCCGCGTGCTGGGCAGCGGCGAGAGCGGCAGCGGCCTGGGATGGTCCATCGTGCGGCGCATCGCCGAGGTGCTTGCGCTGCGGGTGGAGGCCAGGCGCTCCACGCTGCTCGGCGGCCTGTGCGTGGAGGTGGAAGGCGCGCTCAGCGATGAATGGGGGCGTCGCCGATGAAGCCGCGCACCAGGTCGAGCGTGGACACCACGCCCTCGAGACCGCCGTTGCGCGCCACCACCACGTGGTGGATGTCGCGCTCGATCATCCAGCGCGCCACCGTCTCCGCCGGCGTGTCGGGAGGCACGGTAAAGGGCTTGTAGCTGCACAGCTGCCAGGCCTGCACCGTGGCCGCATCCTTGCCCGTTGCATGAAAGCGCACCAGGTCGGCCGCGCTGAGCACGCCCACGATCGCGCCGCCCGGCTCCAGCACCGGCGCCCAGGCCAGGCCCTTGCTATTGAACAGCGATTCGATGTTCTGCACCGAGTCTTCGAAGCCGATCGACCAGACCTGCCGCGACATCAGCAGCGAGATGGGTTGGGTCTTGATGTCCATGGTGTTCACCGTTCTTGGTTGCGGGGTTGGCGGCCGAGGCGCTGCTCCACCGCGAGGATGTGGCGCGTGATCTTCAGCAGCGTGTCGGGCGTGACGCTGATCGCATCGATGCCCTGCTCCACGAGAAACTCCGCCATCTCCGGGTAGTCCGACGGCGCCTGGCCGCAGATGCCCGAGTGCCGGCGGTTGCGGCGCGCGCCCTCGATGGTCATGCGGAGCATGGCCTTGACGCCCTCGTCGCGCTCGTCGAAGTCGAAGGCCACGATCTGCGAATCGCGGTCGACGCCCAGCACCAGCTGGGTCAGGTCGTTGGAGCCGATCGAGAAGCCGTCGAACAGCTTCGCGAACGCATCGATCTGGATCACGTTGTTGGGGATCTCGCACATCACGTAGATCTGCAGCCCGTTGTCGCCGCGCGCCAGGCCATGCTCAGCCATCGTGGCCAGCACCCGCTCAGCCTCCTGCACGCGGCGGCAGAACGGGATCATCAGCTTCACGTTGGTCAGGCCCATCTCGTTGCGCACGCGCTTCATCGCCGCGCATTCGAGCGCAAAGCCCTCGGCATAGGCCGGATGGCCGTAGCGCGACGCGCCGCGGAAGCCGAGCATCGGGTTCTCCTCGGCGGGCTCGAACCAGCGGCCGCCCAGCAGGCTGGCGTATTCGTTGGTCTTGAAATCAGACATGCGCACGATCACCGGCTTCGGGTAGAACGCCGCGGCAATCGTGCCCACGCCCTCGGCAAGCTGGCGCACGAAGTAGTCGGCCGGGCTGTCGAACGACGCGGCGAGCGCGGCGATCTCGGCGCGCACCTTCGGGTCGTCGATCTTCTCCGGGTGCACCAGCGCCATCGGGTGCGCCTTGATGTGCTCGGCCACGATGAACTCCATGCGCGCCAGCCCCACGCCGTCGGTGGGCAGCAGCGCGGTCTGGAAGGCGGTGTCGGGGTTGCCCACGTTGACCATCACATGCGTCTGCGGCCGCGCCAGCGTCGACAGGTCGGTGCTGGTCTTCGTGAACGGGATCGCGCCGGCATACACATGGCCGGTGGCGCCCTCGGCACACGACACCGTGACCTCGTCGCCGGTGCGGATGCGCGCGGTGGCGTCTTCGCAGCCCACCACCGCCGGAATGCCCAGCTCGCGCGCGACGATGGCTGCATGGCAGGTGCGGCCGCCGCGGTTGGTGACCACGCCGCCGGCGATCTTCATCACCGTGCCCCAGTCGGGCATCGTGGTGTCGGCCACCAGGATCTCGCCGGGGCGGAACTGGTTGAGCTCGTGCACATCGCTGATCACGCGAGCGCGGCCCGAGGTCACCTTGCCGCCCACCGCCCGGCCGCTCACCAGCACCTCGCCCTTGGCCTCGAGCCGGTATTCGTCGACCAGGCCCAGGGGCTTCTGCGAAGCCACCGTTTCGGGGCGGGCCTGCACGATGTAGAGCTGGCCGTCGAGCCCGTCCTTGGCCCATTCCACGTCCATCGGTGTCGGCCTGCCGGCCTTGGCGCTGTAGTGCGCCTCGATGCGGATCGCCGCATCGGCCAGCGCCAGCACGTCGTCATCGGAGATGCAGTAGCGCGCCTGGTCGGCCTTGGGGGTGGGCACGTTGCGCGTGGTCTCGCGGCCGGCGGCGCGGGCATAGACCATGCGGATCTCCTTGCTGCCGCGCTTGCGCCGCAGCACGCTGCGGCGGCCCTGCAGGAAGGTGGGCTTGAACACGTAGAACTCGTCGGGGTCCACCGTGCCCTGCACCACGTTCTCGCCCAGGCCGTAGGCGCCGGTGATGAACACCACGTCGCGAAAGCCCGTCTCGGTGTCGAGCGAGAAGATCACGCCGCTGCTCGCGCGGTCGGAGCGCACCATCTTCATCACGCCCACCGACTGGAAGACCTTGAAATGGTCGAAGCCGTTGTCCACGCGGTAGCTGATCGCCCGATCCTTGAACAGGCTCGCGAAACACTGCCGCACCGAATCGAGCAGCCGCGCCTCGCCCGAGATGTTGAGAAAGGTCTCGTGCTGCCCGGCGAAGCTGGCCGTGGGCAGGTCTTCGGCGGTGGCCGAGCTGCGCACCGCGAAGGTGGCCTCCTCGCCGTATTCGGCTTTCAGCCGCGCGTGTGCCGCGAGGATCTCGGCCACCAGGTCGGGCGGCAGCGGCGCGCCCTGCACGATCTCGCGCGCCAGCTGGGCGCGCCGCGCCAAGTCGTCGACATCCTTCGCATCCAACCCGTCGAGCGCGCGGTGCAGCCGCGGCCAGGCGTCGGCCTGGTCCATCATGTAGCGATAGGCCTCGGCCGTGATCGCAAAGCCGTTGGGCACCCGCACACCCTGTGCGCTGAGCTCGCTGTACATCTCGCCCAGCGAGGCATTCTTGCCGCCGACCAGCGGCACATCGGACGAGCCGAGCTCGAAGAACCAGCGGATGTATTTGGCGGTGGCGGGCATGTGCGTCTCCTGGGGAGGGTCTGCACAGCCTAGGGCGCGGCGCGGCCGGCGCCTTGAGATGGCGCAAGCCCGCGTCGTCCCGATCAGGAATGCCTATTCAAGCCGACTGGCTTTGAAGCAGAAGATGCGGGAGCCTTGGCAGCAGGAAATCGACCCAGGAATCCAGATCGATGACCGAGTAGTACGGCAGCCAGATGTCAGCCCCCGGCTTCCACGCGTCCGGATTCACCTTTCGCAAGTTCGCGAGCGTTTCGCGCCACTGCTCGCCTTGATGCCCGGGCAATTGTGCCCACTCGTGCACCGGATCCGACGGGGGTGGATCTGGAATGCGCGTTGCAATGTCTTCTGCGATAGAAAAGGCCAGCCGCTTGTCGGATTCTGAGAGCGTGCACAGCACGCGCGCATCCGGCCCTCCGCAAAGCGGTGTATCGGCGGCCTCCAAGGGCACGAGATTGAGCGCGAAAGAGCTGCCCAACAGTTGGCTCCCCCAGGAACTGACTTGGATCCAGAGGCACCAGTAACCCGCCGGAGCCTGCTTCAGAAACGCGCACGAATGCCCTGAGCGCCGCTTCCACCCCTTCGCCAAGAACCAGGGACTGAGGGCGCGCTTCAGCGCGCCATGGACACTCTTGCTGGTCGCGTATGTGCTGGTCATGCTGCTTGAGGTGGCCACTGCTGGAGGTCAGGAGGCGTCAGACCTCAACTGACGGAGATCCTCGGCTTCTTCAGAGAGCGTATCTGATCAACGAGAAGGTCGATTTCATCTTCGTTCCAGGCCCGACTTCGCAGCTCTTCTCGCCACAGCTGCAGCGACTCCAGAAGCCGATTCATCAGAAAGGCCGTCGCCTTCTTCCTGTCGTCGTATTCATTGAAGTCGAATTCGTTGAAATCGTGGAAGTCGACTTGTATGACTTCTTCGAATGTCGGCTTGGATGCCTTTAGATGCGCGTAGCTATCGAAGGCCGAGGCAATCTGCCGCTTGATCGTCTTTGCCCACAACTTTCGGTGAAGCGACTGCTCGCCAGAACGGATCAACGCCTCTGACAGAGGTTTCATGAAAGCCACGCAGTTTCCCGATGTCCAGTTCGCGAGCACGGCAGTGACCAGGCTTTCGTACTTCTTCTCTCGCAGCCATCTATCCCGCACAAGCTCCAGCGCCTCCTTCGATTGAAGAGAGGAATCCGCGCGAAGCGCTGCATGGGCTTCTTCTAGGAAACGGGACAAGCTCACCACTGGCTCCTAACGATGGGAGGGGTTGGGCGCTACCGTGAAAGGACACATAGCATCCCATCGTGATTGATTGCAATGCCGAGCCTGCCTGGCACCACCGAAACGAATCCCTCAAATACCGCCGCGTCGCCGATGAGCGCCTCATGAAGAGGCATCGTCTTGAGAGAGACACGGTCATGACCACATCGAAGCACCACGACTTTGTCTGCAGACCGCCCGGCCAGCTTCGGGGAACACATCAACTCTTGAACACTGCCATGCCACTCGGACGTGCGCGTTGTGTCCATGCACTGCCAGACCTTCCATGGATCGATCTTTGCCCAATGACTCGGCTTGAGCGCAAGAAGACCTGAGAAGCGCGATGCGAGCTCAGGTGGCAGGAAAGCGGCAAAGAGCGCCGACATCTCTTCAATGAGTTCGTGGCCTGATTCCATTGCGCCTGGCAGTTGAAAGGGACGGCAACCTGCTTCGTTCGATGGAGGGGCCTACCCGACATTCTCTCTGTCTACCTGTCGAGACACACGAGGGTTTGCGGAAAGAAAGGCTCGGGCGAACACGTCAGACCGCATCACGAGCGTGCTTGTTCGCCCAGTCCAGCCTACAAGCTCCACTGCATGATGGGAGCATGCGCATCTCGACGACTTGCGGACATTCGCAATATGGTGGCAGATGGCGAAGCCCAGCACAGTTGCGCCACCCGAAGACATAGCCCACACCAGGGGCGCTTTGAGACCCAGCAATACAGTCAGAACGAGGCCAATCGTCACGATCGCACTTCCGACACGATGCGGCCTTTGGTGTCCCAAACATACTTCACAGTATGGGAAGTACCAACCCTTGGCCTGGACCGGCAGTCCACCGACCGTTCGAGCATGGCTGACAAGCTCCGACCGGGTTGGCAATGAACCGCAGCAGCAGCAAATGCCAGAAGGAACGATGGGGTGATCCGAATCGACTTCTACTCGCATGGCGGCTTGGAAGGGTTAGGCGACTGCATAGGCCGGCCATGGCAATGATGCAGCATCGTGCACGCCTTTGCTGCGTGGATCGCCCTTGAGAGACCAGCGAACGGCGAACACGGCACGCACCAACCGCAATCGCGCCAATTGTCGAACCCCTCCACTTGCAGCACACCTGCCTTCAACTGCCGATGCAGCGTTCGAGCGAAGGAGGCTCCCTCCGGCCTCTCCCACTCGCGATCAATGGGGAAGTTCGCCTGGAATGCTGTGAAAGCGCGGAGTGTCATTGGGTGCCTAGTGTTCGACTTGAGCGGCAGCCGAAGGCAGTCTGATCGATGGAAAGGTTAGATGCCAAAGGGCATGTGCATGCGGCACGTCGACCAGGCGCAGTGCATTCGCATTGCGGCTGAACTGAGCGACAGAACAGGCTCCGCCTGGGCTGCAAGACACCTGGCGAAATCTTCGCTCGGTCCTAGCGGTGTTGCACTTCAAAGTTGATTTCAGGCGCCATTTTGCAGAAGCGCAGCATTGAAGACCTTGACAATCCTCGCTGAGCCGACCACCCGAGATCCCTCGGCGACCTGAAGCACCCGACCAACCCAGAGTGAATTGGGATAGGCCTCCGGCGTAACGAACCAAACGTTCGCTCTCCCGGCTTGACCGGTGACGAGCCCGCCTGACTCAAGGAACTCGTGGTGTGTGGAAGTCCAGTAATCCGGTCGTATGCCGTACACCGGCCGATAGCCTGAAAGGATCTGCTTCGGCCGCCCCTCAAATGTGCTGGCAGTGAGCTCAAATAGAACTTCCGCGTCCGGCTCTTGCAGGGAGTAACTCATGGTGGCTAACGTTCGACATGAGCGGCGGCTTTGGGCTGGCGCAGACAGCTCAAAGACGTCCGATCGATGGAGGGGTTAGGCACGGCGACGGGAAAGCTCAGTGCGTTGGACATGATTAAGACCCTAGCGCCAATGCTTGAGCGCTCTTTCGATCTGCTCGGCATCCAGAATCTGCTCCGGCGCGAGACACCACTCAAGGAACTTGACCACAACTCGCCTCTGCGTATCGGAGCAGAGGTGCTTGAAATTGAGGTGAGGTGTGTTCGGATTCTTATGCCGTCCGAACTCAGCCAACGCATTGGCTGTGTAGTCGGGCACCAGCGTTGACGAGCTTTCTTTGTTGCCAAGGCACCAGCTCATGTAGGCCGGCACCAACTGTGCCAAGCCGATCGAAAGATCGAGGGACATTAGATCTGGATGCTCGGCAATGAAGGCTGCATCCACCGCGCCAACGCTTGCTGGGAATGCCGCCTCAAGTTCTTCGGCAAGAGCCTCGCGGGTCGTCATGTATCTCGCCTAACGTGTTTTCGACGACACCAAGCCGTTCCTAACATTGTCCAATAACACCCCTCCTCCTTGTCGCCGAACACGGCTGTCTCGCCCAACTCATTGTCAGCCATGAATGTTCAGCAGGGAATCCCTTGCGAGCTGTGACGGCCAAAGCGGACATTCCCGCAGGCCCCAAGCCCACTCTCGCCTCAAGACCGCTGCCCTCCCCTCTGTTCCTCGGCCGGCACCGATTGCTCCTGCCTGGCCTTGGTCGCCTGCGGCGGTGCAAACGGCGGCGGGAAGCCGACGAAGGCGAGGAAGATCAGGATGGGGAGCAGCAGGTAGAAAGGCGCCCGCCTCAACCTTCGCCGAGCGACACGCCGATGCGCCGCGCGCATTGCAGCAGCGGGTGATCCAGCGGCACCTGCCGGCATCCGTGTGCCACTTCATCGAGGCGGGCCGAGCCGATGCGGCCCTGCTCGAGCGTCACCATGCGGCCCCAGTCGCCCGCGCGCACGAGGTCGGCCGCCGCGCTGCCGTAGTGGGTGGCCAATACGCGGTCGTTGGCCGTGGGCGCGCCGCCGCGCTGCACGTGGCCGAGCACCGTGGCGCGCACCTCGCTGCGCAACAGCGGCTGCAGTTGCTCGCGCAGCACATGGGCCACGCCACCCAGCCTCACCGGGTCGGGCGCGCCTTCGACCCGGCCGCGTTCGGTGGTGCCGCCGCCGCGTGGTGCGGCGCCTTCGGCCACGCAGACCACAGTGAAGCGCTGGCGCTGCTCGCGTTCGCGGCACAGCGCTGCCACCGCCTCCACGTCGTAGGGGATCTCGGGCAGCAGGATCACGTCGGCCGCGCCGGCGATGCCCGCTTCCAGCGCCAGCCAGCCGGCATGCCGGCCCATCGTTTCCACCAGCATCACCCGGCCATGGCTCTGGCCGGTGGTCTGCAGGCGGTCGATGGCCTCGGTGATGATGGCCACCGCGGTGTCGAAGCCGAAGCTCCGCTCCACGCGCAGGATGTCGTTGTCGATGGTCTTGGGCACGCCGATGGTCGGCAGGCCATGCTGGTGCAGCGCCGAGGCGATGGCCATCGTGCCGTCGCCGCCGATCGCCACCAGCCCGTTCAGGCCCAGCTCGCGCGCATAGGCCAGCACCTCGTCGCGCAGGTCGCGGCCTTGGTAAGACAGCGGGCTGGCGCGGTTGGTAGTGCCCAGCAGCGTGCCGCCCAGGCCGGTGATGCCGCTCACCGCGCGCCAGTCGAGCCCGCGCACGCGGCGCTCGATCAGGCCGAGGTAGCCGTCCTCGATGCCGAGCACGTCGGCGCCGCACTGGCGGATCAGCGATTTGGTGACCGCGCGGATCACCGCGTTGAGGCCCGGGGCGTCGCCGCCGCCGGTGAGCAGGCCGATGCGCATCATCATGGATCGGCACTCTAAACCCGCGCCACGCGCGGCTCTTGACGAGGCGCAAGGCCGGCCGCCCGATCCCGCGCCCCAATGGGAGGACACGAGCGCGAGGAGACACACGCCATGGCATCGGTCAGTCTGCACAAGGTCTGCAAGAGCTTCGGCACCACCCAGGTGCTGCGCGACGTGGATCTCGACATCGCCGACGGCGAGTTCATCGTGATGGTCGGCCCCTCGGGCTGCGGCAAATCCACCGTGCTCAACTGCGTGGCCGGCCTGCAGGAGGTGACGAGCGGCGAGGTGCGCATCGGCGAACGGCTCGTCAACGACCTGCCGCCCAAGGACCGCGACATCGCGATGGTGTTCCAGGCCTATGCGCTCTACCCCAACATGAACGTGCGGCAGAACATCACCTTCGGCATGGAGATGCGCAACGTGCCCAAGGCCGAGCAGGAGGCGGCGCTCAAGCGCGTGTCGGAGCTGCTGCAGATCGGCAACCTGCTCGACCGCAAGCCCGGCCAGCTCTCGGGCGGCCAGCGCCAGCGCGTGGCGATGGGGCGCGCGATGGTGCGCGAGCCCTCGGTGTTCCTGTTCGACGAGCCGCTGTCCAACCTCGATGCCAAGCTGCGCGTGCAGATGCGCGCCGAGCTCAAGGCACTGCACCAGCGCCTGCGCCAGACGGTGATCTACGTGACGCACGACCAGGTCGAGGCGATGACGCTGGCCGACCGCATCGTGGTGATGAACGGCGGCCGCATCGAGCAGGTGGGCACCCCGATCGAGCTGTACGACCACCCGCTCAATGTGTTCGTGGCCGGCTTCATCGGCTCGCCGGCGATGAACTTCATCGCCGGCCAGGCACAGCCCGCACCCGGCGGCATGCAACTGGTCACCAGCGACGGCCATGCCTTTCCGCTGCCGCTCGACGTGGCGCCATCGGCCGGCCAGCCGATCACGCTGGGCGTGCGGCCTGAGCACTTGGCGGTGGCGGAGCAGAGCCCGGTGAAGCTCAAGGTCGACATCGTCGAGCCCACCGGCGACGAGACCAACCTCTACGGCAAGGTGGGTGGCGAGCTGGTGTGCGTGCGGCTGCACCAGCGTGTGGCCATCGCCGAAGGTCAGGTGGTGCCGCTGGCGTGGCCGCTGGCGCGGCTGCATGTGTTCGACACCGCCAGCGGCCTGCGCCTGCAGAGCACGGCCAAGGCCCCGCAGGAGGCCCTGGCCGCCTGAGGGTCACGACTTGCGGTCGCCGCTGGGCGTCACCTTGGCCATCGCGGCCCTGAAGTCCGCCGAGTTGGCCAGCGCGTTCCAGCGCGCCATCAGGCTGGTGTAGTCGGCCTGCGATACCTTCTTGGCATTCACCACCGCGGTGAGGTCGGCGTTGAGCTTGGCCAGGTCGGTGTAGCGCGCATAGCCCTTGCCCTTGAGCTGCGTGGTGGCGTAGTTGCTGTAGCCCCAGGCGGTGTTCAGCGTGTTCCAGTCGCTGCTGCCCGGCACGATCATCTTCACCGGCTCAGGCGCGGGCCTGGGCGCCGGGGCTGGAGCGGGCGCCGGTGCGGGAACCGGCTTCGGCGCCTCGGCCTTGCAGGTCCCGTCCACATTCACGCGCACCCAGCCCACGCTCGGGTTGGCCGCCGTGGCGTTGATCACCACCTTGACGTTGTTCTGGCCCGCCGAGAAATACGGCTGCGTCCAGATCGTTCGCATCACGCCGGCCTGCAGGTCGATGGCGGTGTTCTGCGCGATCAGTGTGTCGTTGCTGTAGAGGCGGTTGGTGGTGCCCGTGAGCGCCTTCGACGACACCTCGTCGTATTTGACGTTGAAGGCGCACTTGCCGTTGGCGGCCACCAGCGCATCCGAAGCCTTCACGTTGATCGTCGCCATCGCGCCGCCGCCAGGCGAGATGGCGGCCTGGCCGAGCACCGTCGTGCCATCGGGCTTGAGCACGCGGAACAGTGCATTCACCTGCGCGCCGGTATCGGCGGCATGCGTCGCGGCGGTGGCCGAGAACAGGGCCAGGAGGATCAAGGAAGATTTCATGCTGCGTCCTTCACAAGTGGCCGATGGACGGCCGGGTTTTCGATGAGGCGCAAGCGGAAACCCTGGGACGCACGAACGGAATGGACATGACCCATCCCGGTCGAGGGCAACCCCGCTATCTTTTGCCGTGGTGTGCGGCACGAAGACCGGAGGCTTTGCGTCCCCGCCTTTCAGCGGGTTTGCCAACTGTGCGAAGCCATCGTACGGGCGCGGTCGGCGCCGCAGATACGAATTGCTTCACAACTCACGATCGCATACGACAAGCGGTTTCGGCGGCCCGACGAGCGGATCCGAGACGGCGAATCAGCACGGAAGCACGAAGACAGCGCTGCCGACAACCGAGGCCGCGCCATTCAACATGAGCGTCGTCACACGTGCTCGATTGAAGAACAAGTCGCCCAGCAAGACGAGCGCAAGGGCCAGGTAGCCGAAATAGCTCCAGCCGACGTAGTCGCTGAAGAGGATGGTGTGCAGCCAATCCTGTTTGAACAGATAGAGCCATCCCACCGTGACTGCCGAACCGGTCAGCACGGCAGCTGTCGGCAACAGGTGGATATCGGCACGGCGGCGAACCAGCACGGCCAGTCCCAGCAGCAGCATGACCAGCGTGTTGGCGCCGGTGAATACGCGGAACTCAAAGGTCAGCTTCTCCGATACCTCCATGTACTGACTGCGGATCAGCATCTCCAGCCGTTCGTTCAGCTGTGTCAGTTGCACGACCTGTCCGTCGATGGCGAATTCCACCGCACGCTCGATCTTCTTCCGGCACTCGCAGTCCAGATCACGCATGCGCGCCACCACTGCAGCCACCCGTGCAGGCAGGCCATCGAGCACTTCGCGATGCAATTGACCGATGCGCGCGGCGTTCTCGCCCTGCACACGTCTGGCCGCCGTGACCAGTCGCGCGTTCTGCAACGCCTCGATCTTCTTGTGCGTGCGACGCTCCACTTCGACCTGGATCGCAACGCGGGTCACGCGCTCCACGAAGCCAGGCACCGCAAACGAAGCAACAAAGGCTGCACCGAACACCAGAGTGCCGACAAGGGCGACGGCGGCAATGCTTCGGCGTAGCGCTGTCATACGACCGCCTCCAGGCAGCGTACGCACGTCCATGTGTCGCGCATGCCTCCCAAGACCTTTTGCAGCAGCAGCCTGTCGTTCATGCGCTTTGCCTGCACATCCCGGTCCAGCAACATCACGGCTTCACCCGTCGCCTCGATGCCGAACGACTCGAGGAAGCGCCGGTCGACCGTCAGGCTGCAGAGGCTGCCGTCCGATTGGCGTATGCACAGCAGGATGACTTCTGCTGCGTCCGCTTGGCTACCCTCCAAGGCAGCAGCATGCAACATCGGCGAAGTCGGAATGAAGCGTTGCCCACCGTGCAACGGACAAAGACCGGGCTTGCCCATGGGCTACGGCTCCCGCGTCTCGTCGACCCGCTGTTGCAGCGTGCCTTCGTCGTTGCGATAGTCCCTCACCACGCGCAGCAGCAGGCTCTTCGCGCCCTCCTCCTGCCGGATGGTGATGGTGCGGGCCCATCGATCGGGGCATTCGCCGAAGAACTTGTAGCGCTCCACTGATGGGCTGCATTCTTCGAGGGCCGTTTCGGGCAGCACCGTCTGGTCGCCGCGGCGCACCTCCACGGTTCCGAACTCGATCGCACCGAGTTCGCCATCGATGTTCTCGTTGAGGAACCTGCTGCGGGTGACGATGGTGAACGCGCCGCAGGTGCGCTTCACGGTGGCCTTGCTCGGCATGCGGTAGCGCTCACCCCAGCTGTTCGTCTCCTTCGAGCGCGGGATGCGCGGAAACGACAGCTCGGTGATGCGGCTCGCCGGCTCCGGGCTCACGAGGCTCAGGTCGCCCAGGTGCACGGTCGACGCCGCGGCGTCGCAGGCCATCTGGATCTTGTACCAGTTGTCTTCGCCGGCGCAGGCAGCCTGGGCGGCCAGCATCGCGGTGCAGGTCAGAAGCGTCTTCATGGTGTGCTCATTGCAAGCTGGGCTGGATGCCGACGCGGGTCACGCCCTGGTCGACGCGGCCGGGTGCGGCGATCAGGTCCCACACGAAGGTGATCTTCACGCTGCGCGGGTGCTGCGGTTCACCCGCCGGCAGCGGCTCGAAGCGGCATGAGCGCCGCGCGGCATTGAGGGAGGCTTCGTCCAGCGAGGTGACCATGCTCGGCGTGTCGATCGCGGCCGCTTCGATGCGGCCGTCCGGCGCCACGCGCACCTTCACCACCACCGTACCTCGGTCGCTGCCCAGCAGCGCCGATCCCGGGTAGATCAGCCCGCGGCAGCGCGGCGCGGCCGGCGAGCTGGTGTCCAGGTCGGGCGGGCCGATCTGGATCGGTCGCGTGGCGCAGCCGGCCAGGCAGGCGCACGCGGCGAGCGCCAACGCCGTCGCGTGTCGAAGTGTCTCCATCGGCGGAACTGTACTGCCCCGCCATGGCCGGCAGCGCGCTGCGTCAGCGCGCCAGCGCCACCCGCTCCACCCTTTCCAGCTGCCGCACGAAAGTCTCCGGCGCCTGGAAGCCGATCACCCGTGCGTCGCCCAGCTCGCGCCCATCGGGATGGAAGAACAGCAAGGCCGGCGGGCCGAACAGGCCGAAGCGCTTCATCAAGGCCTTGTCGTCGGCACTGCTGGCCGTCACGTCCACGCGCAGCAGCTTCAGGCCGGCCAGGCGCTGGCGCACCGATTCGTCGGCCAGCGTCACCGATTCGAACTCCTTGCACGAGACGCACCAGTCGGCATAGAAGTCGACCATCACCGGCCGGGCCGACGAGCGTACCGCCTGCTCCAGCGCCGCGAGGCTGGCCACGCTGTCGAACTTCGGGGCTCGCGCTTCCATGCCCGCGGGCGCGGCACCGCCGCCCCAGTGGCGCAAGGGCTGCACCACATCGCGGCCGCCGGAAGCCAGGCCGGCAAACTCCATCACTGCCAGCACACCCAGCGCCAGCCCCAGCCCCTTGCCGGCCTTGGCCAGGCCGCCCGCGCCCTCCGGCAGTCGCTCGAAGGCGCCGAGAAACACCGCCAGGCCGAACAGCCCGCCGCCCACCGCCAGCATCAGCGCCCACGCCGGCAACACCGGCGACACCATCCACAGCGCCACCGCGAGCAGCATCACGCCGAACAGGTGCTTCACCCGCTCCATCCAGGCGCCGGCGCGCGGCAGCAGCGAGCCGGCCGACAGGCCCACCAGCAGCAGCGGCACGCTCATGCCCGAAGCCAGCGCGAACAGCGCCACGCCGCCCACCGCCACGTTCCGCGTCTGGCTGATGTAGACCAGCGCGCCGGCCAGCGGCGCCGCCACGCAGGGCCCGACGATCAGCGCCGACAGGCCGCCCATCACGAACACGCCGGCATGCTGCCCGCCCTGCAGCCGCCCCGACCACTGCGTGACCCGGCTCTGGATCGCGCTGGGCATCTGCAGCTCGTACAGCCCGAACATCGAGAGCGACAGGGCCGCCAGCAGCAGCCCGAAGGCACCCAGCACCCAGGCGTTCTGCAGCGCGCCGGCCAGGCCCTCGCCGAGCAAGCCGGCGATCATGCCGAAACCTGTATAGACAAGTGCCATGCCAAGCGAATAGGCCAGCGCGAGCGAGAAGCCGCGGCCGCGCGACACCGGGCCCGACTGACCGACGATGATCGACGAGAGGATGGGGATCATTGGCAGCACGCAGGGCGTGAACGCCAGCAGCAGCCCCGCGAGCAGGAACACGCCGCCGATGCGCCACAGGTTGCCCGACTGCAGCGTGCTGGCAAACCGCCCCGGCTCATCCGGCGCTGTGGCCGGTGCCGTTGCCGGCGCCGCCGGCGCGTCGGCGCCCTCCGCCACCGGCACCACCTCCAGCCCGCCACCCGCTGCGCGCCGCACGCCGAAGCTGCGCTCCATCGGCGGGTAGCACAGGCCCTTGTCCGCGCAGCCCTGGTTGCCCACCAGCAGCTTCACGCGCTGGCCGGCCTCCACCCGCAACGGCACGGTCAGCGTGACCTGGTCGCGGAAGTATTCGACCTCCTTCTTGAAGGTGTCGTCGAACTTGGTCTTGCCGCGCGGCACCGCCACCTCGCCGACCAGCACCGCGGGCGGATCGGCCGACACGATCAGGCGCTCGCGGTAGAGGTAGTAGCCCGGCGCGATGTCGAAGCGCAAGGCCACGTGCCCGGCATCGGGCGCGCTGGCCGCCAGCTTGAAGGCGGCCTCCGCCTCCAGGAAATCGTCGGCCGCCCTGGCGCCGGCGGCCGACGCCAAAGCCATCAGCGCGATCGCCCACCCACCCAACCATTGCTTCATCATGATCTGCTCCTTCAGCACAGCGCCGACAAGGTGCCGCGCTCATGAATGCGGCCGCTCGCGTCCACCGCGAGATAGCCGACGTTCTGTCGATCGAGGAAGGCCAGCGCCTCGCTGCCCTTGAGCATCGCGATGGTGGTCAGCGCACCGGCGGCCAGGCAGGCCGGCGCCAGCACGCTCACCGATCGCCAGGCCGTCACCGGCCAGCCGCTGCTCGGATCGAGCACGTGGCAGTAGCGCCGGCCGTCTTCGTCCTCGAAGCTGCGCTCGTAGTCGCCGCTGGTGGCCAGCGCACCCTCGGTCACGGCCATGCGGGCCAGCAGGGTCTTGGGCGTGCGCGGATGCTGGATGCCGATCACCCACGGCTGGCCATCGGCCCGCGGGCCGATCAGGCGGATGTCGCCGCCCAGGTTGACCATGCCGTGCTGCACGCCCTGCTCCTGCAGCAGCGTGGCGGCGCGGTCGGCCGCATATTCCTTGCCGAAGCCGCCGAAGTCGAGCTCCATGCCGGCCAGCGGCAGCGTGATGCGGTGGCCGGTCCAGTCCACCCGCTGCCAGCCGATGCGCGGCAGCAGCGCCTCGAGCTGCCCGGGCGTGGGCTTGCGCCTGGCCTTGAAATCCCAGGCCTGCCGCAGGATGCCCGAGGTCACATCGAACAGCCCGTCGCTCGCGGTGTGCAGCTGCTGCGCGAAGTCGAGCAGGTGCGCCGTCTCGGCATCGACCGGCACCGCCTGTCCGCTGCCCGCCGCCGCGTTGATGCGCGAGACCACGCTGCCGGCGCGATAGCGCGAATACTTGGATTCGATGCGCCGCACCTCGGCGATCGCCTGCTTGGCCAGCGGCGCGGCCTTGCGCCGGCTCAGGCCCGCGATGCGCACCTCGCAGTCGCAGGCCATCGCCTGGAAGCGGAAGCCGATGTCCTCGTCGTGGCTGCTCATCGGCCTCAGAACTTGCGGCTGAAGCCCAGCTGCACGAAGGTCGCGCTGAAGGGCTGCAGCCCCGGCGAACCCTGGCCGCCGATGCGCCAGCTGCCGCGCTGCTCGTAGCGCTCGAGCTTGGCATCGGCGCTCCACAGCTCGCCCAGCCGCACCTCCGCCTTGAGGCCCAGCGTCACCGCGCCAAAGGCCGACAGCCGCTGGTCGGCCGAGAGGTACTGCGGCGGGTTGTTGATGTCGTAGCCGGTGGGATACGGCTCGCCGAGGGTGGTGTCGTAGGCCGGGTCGAAGTAGAAGAAGGCCGAGCTCTGGCTGTACAGGCGCAGCAGCGGCGTGAGCTTGATGCGCGGCGACACCGGCTGCACCCATTCGGCCTGCAGCGTGTGCGCATTGATGCGGAAGTTGTCGTGATAGAAGCGGTAGCTCGCGCGCAGCGTGCTGCCCAGGCCCTCGAAGTGATGGTTCCAGCGCGCCAGAAAGGCCGTCTGCTGGCGCTGGCGCGGCCGCTCGTCGAGCAGCTTGTAGGGGTCGTTGTAGTAGCCCCGGCCGCTGCTGTAGGTGAGGTTGAACTGGGCGATGTCGCGCGGCGTCAGCGCCTGGGTCAGCCCCAGCATCGCATCCCAGCTGCGCTTGTGCTCGTTGCTCACCACGCCATTGACCGGGTTGATGCGGTCGCGCGCAAAGCCCAGGCCCACGTTCAGCGTGGTGTTGTTGTCGTCGCTCGAGAAGCCGGCGTCGGCCGACATCGCGTTCGACACGTAGTCGTGCTCGGCCGAACGGCTGAAGCCGAGCGAATACGACGAGCGGTCGCGGTAGCGCGTCACCTTCACGTCGAAGGCGCGGCGCTCCTCGTGCATCGTCGATGCGCTGGACACCGCGGTGTGCCAGCGCGGCGTGGCGCCCGACACGTTGTCGAGCACCGCCGAGCCCTCCACCGACCAGTGCGGCGACAGCGGCTTCATCAGGTACACCGAAGGCGCTTCCACCGTGATGCGGCGCAGGCCCGGCTGTTCGTCCTGGTAGTGCAGCAGCTTGAAGGCGGCCATGCCGTCTTCGGGCGCGTTCTCGGCATGCGCCGGCGCGATCCATACCCCGGGCAGCGCCAGCGCGGCCGCCACCACGGTTCCCAACGTCCTTGTCTTGTCCATCGTGTTGCTTCAGTTGCAGCCGCAGCCGCCGCCGCCCACGCCGTAGCCGCCGGAGGCGTTTTCCTTGCTCGAATAGATGTGCTGCACGAAGCGCTGGTCGAGCGTGTCGCCGCCCATCGTCATCTCGGGCTTCGCGAGGTTGCCCTTCTCCCAGGGTTGCGGCGGCGTCAGCGCCGAGCAGCCGGCCAGCAGCGCGGCCGATGCGATCAGCAGGGCGATGCGCATGCTCATTGCCCCTTGGCCGGCAGCGCGGCCACCAGCCTGTCTTCGAGCGCCTTGCGCTCCTCGTCGCGGAAGCCCTGGTGCACCGCGATCACCTTGCCGCTCGGGTCGATCAACACCGAGGTCGGCATGCCCTTCACGCCGAAGCGCTTGGCCGATTCGCCCTTGGCGTCGAAGGCCAGCGCAAACTGGGCCGGCAGCTGCGCGAGGAACTGGTCGGCATCGGCGCGCTTCGCATCGAGGTTGATGCCCACCACCTGCAGGCCGCGGGCGCCGTACTTGGCCTGCATCTCGTTCATCCACGGAAACGACTGGCGGCAGGGGCCGCACCACGAGGCCCAGAAGTCCACGTAGACCAGCTTGCCCTTCAGCTCCGAGAGCTTCTGCGCACCGGCAGCGCCCTGCAGGTCGACATCGGGCGCGGGCTGTCCGGCATCGGCAGCCGCTGCGTGCAAGGCGGCCGCCGCCAACGCGGCCATCACGAACATCTTCTTCATCACGGGTCTCCAGTCATCAACGGCCGCGCACACGGCGCAGCCACAACACAACGAGGGCCAGGCCGCACAGCAGCGGCAGCAAGGGATCGACCGGTGCATCGGGCCGCGCGATCGAGCAGCCGCCGGCACCGACGTTGCTGATCGCGCCGGGCGCGGCAGGGTCCACCTGCGCATGCACCGCCAGCGGCTGCGGGTTGATCGCCGCATCGCTGCTCACGGTCATCGTGGCGCTCAGCGTGCCGGCGCTGCTGGGCGAGAGCGTCACGTCGATCGAGCACTGCTGGCCGGGCGCCAGCGTGAGCGGCAGCGCGCCGCAGCCGTTCTGCGCCGAAGGCTGGTAGCTGAAGGCAGGATCGCTGAAGCCGATGGCGGTGAGGTTCAGCGCGGCGGTGCCGGTGTTGCCGAGCAGCACCGGCACCGGTGCCGGCGGCGTGCCCTGCGTGGTGACCGGGAAGCTCACCGAAGGCACCGACAGCGCGAGCGTGGCCTGCGCGGTGGCCGCGCCGTTGCCGCTGAGCGCCAGCGGCGCCGGGTTGCTGCCGCTGCCGAGCACATCGAGCTCGGCGCTGCGCGCACCGATCTGCGAAGGCGCGAAGCGCGCATCGACCGTGCAGCTCGCGCCGGCCGCCAGCGTGGCGTTGGCGGCGCAGCTGCCGCCCAGCACGAAGTCGGCCGCGTTGGCGCCCTGCAGCCCGATCGAATTGATCGTCACCGCGCCCGGGCCCTGGTTGGTCAGCGTGAAGCTGCGCGCGGCCGAGGTGCTGCCTACCGCCGTGTCGGCAAAGGCACTGGAGGGCGTGCCGCTCCAGGCCAGCACCGGCAACGGCGCGGCCACGCCCTGCCCCGCCAGCGACACCTGGTGCGGCGAGCCGGCGGCATTGGAGGCCACTGCAAGCGTGCCGCTGAACGCCGCCACCGAGCCCGGTGCAAAGCCGACGCTGATGCTGCACGACGCACCCGCCGCCAGGCTTGCGCCGCAGGTGTTGCTGCCGCTGAAGCCGCTGCCGCTGAGCGTGATGCCCGACAGCGCGAGGCTGGCCGAGCCGCTGTTGGTGAGCGTGACGCTGCGCGTGACCGCACCGGCGCCCACCGTCGCGTTGCCGAAGTCCACCGCGGCAGGGCTGAGGCTCACGGCCGGCGCCGGCGCCGGCACGGCACTGCCCGAAAGGCTCACGCTCGCACTGCCGTTCGAGGCGTTGGAGGCGATTGCCAGGCTGGCGCTGCGCGTGCCGGTGGCCGTAGGCGCAAAGCTGATGCTGATCGTGCAGCTGCCGCCCACCGCGAGGCTGGTGCTTGCGCTGCAGCTGCCGCCGAGGTTGAAGTCGGCCGCGTTGCTGCCACTGAGCGCGATGCTCGAGAGCACCAGCGTCGCCGCACCGGTGTTGCTCACCGTCACCGTCTGTGCGGTGCTGGTCGTGCCCAATGCCTGGGCCGTGAAGCTGATCGCGCTCTGGTTCAGCGCGATCACCGGCTGCGGCACCGAGGTGCCGGTACCCGCGAGGCTCACCGTCGACGGGCTGCCCGCGGCGTTGTGCGCGATCGAGAGCGAGGCGCTGCGGGCGCCGGTGGCAGCCGGCGTGAAACTCAGCGCCAACGTGCAGCTGCTGCCTGCGGCCACGGTGCCGCCCGCGCTGCAGGTGCTGCCGCTGCCGATGGCGAACTCCGCGGCTTGTGCGCCGCCCAGCGTGAGCGCCGACACGGCGAGCGGGCCGGTGCCGGTGTTGCTCAGCGTGACGGTCTGCGCGGCCGAGCTGCTGCCCACCACCTGCGTGAAGCTCAGCGCGGTGGGGCTCAACGAGGCCGCCGGCGTCAGCGCGACGCCGCTGCCGCTCATCGCCACCGTGCTGGTCGTGGGGCTGGCGTTGTGCGTGACGGTCAGCGTGGCGCTGGCCGCACCCGCCGCCGCCGGGCTGAAGCTCACCGTCACGGTGCAGCTGCCCCCGGCCGCCACGCTGCCGCCTGCCGCGCAGGTGCCGCCGGTGACCTTGAACACCGCGCTGCTGCTGGCAATGGCCGAGATCGACAACGCACCGCTGCCGGTGTTGCTCAGCGTCACCGTCTGCGCCGCGCTGCTGCTGCCGACGCTGGTGGCCGCGAAGCTCAGCGTGGCGGGCGACACCGCGGCCGAAGGCGTCGTCGCGCCCACCAGACCGGGGTTGCCGAGGTAGGCGGCAATGTCGGCGACCTGCGACGAGTTGAGGTACGGCTTCAGAAACAGCATGCCGCCGGTGTCGTTGTTGATCGCGTTCTGGATCACCGTCGGGTTGTTGACGCCGTTGCGGATCTTGTTCGTGTTGACCAGCGTGCTGCCCTGGATGCCGTGGCATGAGTAGCAGCCCTGGTTGGGAGCGCCGAAGCGGGTGTTGTAGAGCGTCTTGCCGTTGGTGGCGTTCTGCGCGAAGGCGCTGCCGGCCAGCAGCGCCGCACCGGCGATCAGCAAGGCGCGGAGAAAGTGGAGGTGGTACTTCGACATCGGTTCAGCCCAGCAGGGTCGGAAGGTCGATCGAATGCGGCGCGGCCAAGGCCAGCGCCACCCAGACGAGGTTGAACCCGGCATGCCACGCGATGCACGGCCGCAGGCGACGGCGCGCGCCATACACGCGGCCGATCCACCATGCCGGCAGCGCCACGGCCAGCCCCAACGCCCACGAGCGCGCCAAGCCGTGCACCAGCACGAAGGCCAGCACGGTCAGCGCATTGGCGTGGCCCCGCATGAGACCCCAGCGCAGCAGTTGCTCATGCAATCCGGCGCGAAAGATGGCTTCCTCGGCCACAGGCGCGAGCACCACCAGCGCCGCCAGCATGGCGACGATGTTCCCCAACGACATGGAAGGCATGCTGCCGAGCACGCCCGCGCGGCGAGGCCAGCAGCTGTTACAGCGTGTGCAGCGCCTGCTGCACTGCCCTCTCGCCTCGTGCACGAGGGATTTGATGCGCATCAGATCCCGTGCACTTGTAACAAGACCAACCGCCCGCAGTTACAAACATGAAGAGACGCCGCCCGCTCGCCAGAGCGGGGCGCGAGGAGACTTGTTCCCGATGACGACCACCCTGCGACTGCTGCTCGCCGAAGACGATCCCGTGCTCGGGCCGGCCCTCGTGACCGGGCTGCAGCGCGAGCGCATGGCGGTCGAGCACGTGGCCGATGGCGTCGAGGCCTATGCCGCGCTGCAGAAGCAGCCCTACGACGCGCTGGTGCTCGACCTCGGCCTGCCCGGCCTCAACGGGCTGGACCTGCTGCACCGCGTGCGCCAGACCGACCCGGACCTGCCGGTGATCGTGGTCACCGCCCACGGCGGCGTGCGCGAGCGCATCCGCGGCCTCGAGCTCGGTGCCGACGACTACCTGCCCAAGCCCTTCGAGCTCGACGAGCTGGTCGCGCGGCTGCGGGCGGTCACGCGGCGCAGCCGCGGGCTGCCCGGCGCGCTGCTCAAGGTGCGCGACGTGGAGGTCGACCTGCGCAGCCATCGCGTGCGGCTCAACGGCGAGCCGGTGTGGCTGACCGGCCGCGAGTTCTCGGTGCTCAAGCTGCTGATGGAGAACGCAGGCCGGCCCGTCTCGCGGCAGCAGATCGAGCAGCACCTGTACGGCTGGGGCGACGAGGTCGAGGGCAACGTGGTCGACGTCTACGTGTACAACCTGCGCAAGAAACTCGGGCGCGACTTCATCCATACCTACCGTGGCAGCGGCTACTCCATCTCGCTCTGAGCGGCGCAACAGCCTGCTCTACCGCAGCTTCTGCGGCATTGCGCTGCTCGCATCGCTGACCTGGCTGCTGCTCACGCTGGTGATCGTGTGGCTGGTGCGCCATGAAGCGGCGCGCATGTTCGACGACTCGCTGCGCGAGCTGGCGCATGTGGTGCTGGCCTTCTCGCACGACGAGCTGCAGGAGATCGAGCATGCGCGCGGCGACCCGGTGGGCGAAGACATCGAGAGCGCGCAAAACGGCACGCTGCACTACCAGATCTGGGACCGGGCCGGTGTGCTGAAGCTGCGCAGCGCCCATGCGCCGACCCGGCCGCTCGCCTCTGCGGCCTCGGGATTCACCGATGTCGAGATCGGTGGCGTGCGGATGCGGGCCTATGCGGTATGGAACGCCGACCACACCTACCAGCTGCAGATGGTGGAGCTGCCGCGCGAGCGCGAGGCGTATGCGCTGCACGTCTCGGTGTTCACCGGCGTGGCGATGCTGCTCACGCTGGCTGTCTTCCTGTTGCTGTTGCGGCGCCGGCTGCGGCTCGCCTTCGAATCGGTGGAGCGCACCGCTGGCGAACTGGCGGGCCGTCAGCCTGCCGATCTGAGCCCGGTGGAGGCCGGCGACAAGCCGCTGGAGCTGCGGCCGATGATCGAGGCGTTCAACGCGCTGCTCGAGCGCATCCGCCGCGCGATGCAGCACGAGCAGCGTTTCACCAGCGATGCGGCGCATGAACTCAAGACGCCGCTGGCAGGCTTGAAGATCCTGCTGCGCAATGCCGAGCGCGCGCCCGATGCCGCCGAGCGCCAGCAGGCCCTGCAGCAGATGTCGCAGGCGCTGGACCGCGCGAGCCAGCTGGTCGACCAGCTGCTCGCGCTGGCACGCTACGACCACGACCCGTCGGCGTTCGACCTCCGGCAGGCGATCGACCTCGACACGCTCGCCTGGTCGGTGGTGCAGGAGCTGCAGCCGCTGGCGCAGGAGCGGCAGGTGGCGGTGCGGGTGCTGTCCATTCCGGACATCCGGCTGCTGGGTCATGGCAACCGCGAGGCGCTGGCCGTGCTCCTGCGCAACATGCTCGAGAACGCGCTGCGCCATGCGCCAGCCGGTGGCCGGGTCGAGATCGTGCTGTACCAACCCGAGCCCGCCGGCCCGCTCGAGCTGCAGGTGCACGACGACGGCCCAGGCGTGCCGCCGGAGCTGCGCAGCCGCGTGTTCGCCCGCTTCTTCCGCGCCGCCCGCCATGCGTCACCGGGAGTCGGCCTGGGGCTGGCGATCGTGCAGCGCATCGCCGAGCTGCATGGCGGCACGGCCGACATCGGCGCCTCCGACCGGCTGCCCGGCGCGATGGTGCGGGTGCGCCTGCCGGCCCGGGCCGAAGCCCGGGACGCAGCGTAGCCTGGGCCCGCTACCGCAGTGCCTCGAGCAGCGCCGTGCCCACCGGCGAGCCCCAGCCGGTGCAGGCATCCCAGCCGCGACCCGCGCGGTAGCCACCGTTGTCGCCCTCGGTGATGTCGCGCGTGGCGCCCTTGCCGCGCAGCGTGCCGTACAGCAATGGGTTGAGGAAGCCCACCGGATGGCCCAGGCGCTGGTTCAGCAGCGCGATCAGGCCGGCCCACAGCGGCGCCACCGCGCTGGTGCCGCCGATGCCGAACTCTTCGCCATCCACGCGCACCTGGTAGCCGGTGGCCGGGTCGGCATTGCCCGCCACGTCGGGCACGCCGCGGCCGCGCTTGCGCCCCGGGTTGGCCGAGGGTGGCACTTCGGCTCCTGCCTGGTAGGCCGGTGGCGCGAACACATCGCTCACGCCGCCGCCGGTGGCGCTGCGCTTCGGGTCGTCGTTCCACACCGTCTCGCTGCCGATCGCGTCGCCCCTGGCCAGCAGGCGGGTGCCGCCGCAGCACAGCACATGCGGGCTGGAGCCGGGAAAGTCGGCATGGTTCAGGCCGTCGGGCAGCTGGCCGTCCTGCGCGAGGCCGTCGGGGTTCTCGTCCTGCGAGCCCGCATCGCCGGCGGCACAGCAGATGGTCACGCCCAGCGCGGCCGCGGTCTGGAAGGCCTCGTCGAACGACTTCATCGCCTGCGCCGTCCACAGCTTCTCGGGGTTGCCCCAGCTGATCGAGATCACCGAAGGCTTGTGCGTGGTGTCGTGGATCGCGCGGGTGACCGCATCGAGAAAGCCCTTGGTGGTGTTTGGCGCGAAGTACACCGCGATCGTGGCGCGCGGCGCCACCGCCGCGGCCACCTCGATGTCGAGCATCACCTCGCCATCGGCGCTGTCGGCATTGGTGGGGTGGTTGCGGCCGCCATCGACCCGCACGGTGCGCACGGTGGGCACCGGCAGGCCGAGCTTGTGGAAATAGGCCCGGATGTCGGCCAGCCGGTAACCGCCGCCCAGCTCGATGATGCCGATGCATTGGCCGGTGCCATCGGCATCGGCCGGAAAGCGGTAGAGCTTCGCCAGCTCGGGTGGCGTGAAGGTGCGCGGTTGGTCGGCTGCCGCGGCGGCGCGCAGGCTGCCGATCGCCGGCGCACGCTGGAAGTGCGGCCGCGCGGCGGGCCGGTTGTCGATGCCGAACACGCCTTCGATCACGTCCTTCAGTTCAGCGGGCACGGTGATCGGGCCTGACCGTCCGCGATAGGTGCCGCCCTCGAACTCGAACTGCTCGATCGCCACGCCGAAGGCCGCCGCGAACTGCGCGGCCGTGCCTGCCAGGAACACGCTGCGCCGCGGCACGCTGTGCTCCACCACCACCAGGCCATGGGCCCGCGCAAAGTCTTCGACCTTGGCGATGTCGGCCGGGTCGGCGCCATGCTGATCGGCATAGTCGTCGCGAGAGAGGTAGCGGCGTTTGGCCGGCGCGATGTCGGCAAATGCATTGGGCCCGGCAAGCTGCGTGGCCGGCGTGCGGCGGCGCACGCGCACGGTGACCTCGAAGCGCTCGTCATGCGGCGCGGGGCCGGCGCTGCGCGCGCCGGCCAGCGGCTGGATGTGGCTGCCAGGAACCGCCACGCGGCGGGTGTCTTTGACCATGTTGTTTCTCCCGTGTTGAAGCGGCCATCATGCGCGCGGACGACCCGCTCGCCATCCCTAGCGGGAATGGCCCGCAGGCGCCGGCGGGCTCTCGTGATGAGCCATCGCCACGCTGCTCCTACGGAAGGAAAAAAGGCCGCCCGATGCCGGGCGGCCAAGCTCGCTCCCTGGACGGGTGCTGCGCGTCAGAACGACAGCACGAGTCCGAGGTTGAAGGCGCTGTCGCCGCTGCCGCTGTCGGTGGCGTTGCCCACCGTGTAGCCCGCGCCGTTCTTGTTGCTGATGTGGGCATAGGCCGCATACCACTTCAGCTGCTTCGCGATCGGCCGCGTGTAGCCGACGCCGATCTGCGAGGCATCCTGCTTGGCGGCCGAGCCGTCGGTGAGGCGGATGTAGCTCGCCATCACCGTGCCGCCGGCGGCCGGCACCGTGGTGCCGATCAGGTAGCGGCTCTTCTTGCCGGTGGTGCGCTGGTACAGCGCGTTCAGCGTGGCCACCTTGAAGTCGTAGCTCGCGCCGATGTTGCCGTGCTTGGTGGTGGTGCTGTCGTCGGAAGCGCGGTCTTCCTGGTAGGCCGCGCCTACGGCCAGCGGGCCGTCGGCATAGCCGGCCGAACCGCCGAGCTTGCGCCCGGCCGAGCTGGAGCCGTTGACCTCGCCGAAGGCATACAGCACCGAGGCCGAGAAGCCGCCGAAGCTGGGCGTGGTGTAGACGATGGAGTTGTTGGCGCGCAGGCCCGCATCGTCGAACAGGTTGGTGGCCTGCCCCGCGGTGCCGGTGCCGAACGGATCGAAGTTGTCGATGTTCAGGTAGGCCGGCACGAACTGCCGTCCCGCCGACACCTCGCCGAACGCACCGGCCAGCGCCAGCGTGGCGCGGCGGCCCATGAAGTTGCCGCCGGTGCAGTACGGCGCGTCGTTGTTGCGGCTGTCGGCGCAGACGCCGGTCTCGAGCTGCGCCTTGGCCTTGAGGCCGTCGCCCAGGTCGAAGTCGGCTTTCACGCCGAGGCGCGACGGCGCCATCGCGCCGCTCGACAGCTTGGTGACCGCTCCCGCGCTCCCTCCCGATTCATGTACCACGCCCAGGTCGACCTTCCCGTAGAGAGTGACCTCGGCCTGCGCGGCCGCGCCGCAGACCAGCGCCGCTGCGGCGCAGGCGAGTTGTGCCCTGTTCATCCGATGCTCCTTTCGTTGCCCATTGCTGTATGGGGGCGGGCGGACTGTAGGAAGCGCGGAGCGATCGGGCCATGCACGGCGAGCCGCCGGCATCGCCGCCTGCGAATGGCGGCCGGGCCACTACAGGAAATCCCTCATCGCCGGCTGTCGCCGCGGCGGTGCTGCACCTGCCACACGAAGGGCACGCCGGGCAAGGCGCCGTCGCTCGGGATCAGGCGGTCGTTGTCGCTGAAGAACATGATGGCCCGGCAGGCCTCGTCGGGCGTGGGGCTGCGGTGGTGCTGCTCGCGCCAGCGCTGCAGCACCTGCTGCACCTGGTGCAGCATCAGCACGTAGCGGTAGCGGGCATCGGAAGGCGCGCCGGTCGGGCCGCCGTCGTCCTCGTTGCAGATGATGGCGCCGGTGGTGCCGGTGATCACCGCCACGTCCTCGACGAACAGCTGCAGCGGCTCGAAGCGGCCGTCTTCGCTGAGCGCCGCCGCATGGCCGATGAGCTCGGCCAGCCTTCCACGGATCTCCATGAGCGACTCCTGCGTGATGACGGTTTCATCGTAGGCAGCGCGCGATGCCGCACCCCATAGACAGCCGGCTCGCAGGGCCGGCGTGCTGTACTGGCCTGCAGGCCTGTACACGATTTGCGTGAGCGGCTTCATGGTCTGCCCTGTTGTGCAGGTGTCATGGGTGGTTCGGGGGCCTGCTGTGTATTGCCTTCGCGCAAGACGGCTCCCAAGATGCGCCCCATGTTTCCGATCGACCCCCAGTCCGCCACGCCACTGGTCGCGCAGATCGTCGGCGGGGTCACCCGCCTCGTCGAAGAACAGACGCTGCGGCCCGGCATGAAGATGCCCTCGATCCGGCAGTTCGCGCACTCGCACCACGTGAGCCTGTTCACGGTGGCCGAGGCCTACGACCGGCTGGTGGCGCAGGGGCTGCTGATCTCGCGGCCGAACGCCGGCTTCTACGTGCGGCGCCGCTCGCTCGCCGCATCGGGCGACGTGCTGGCGCGCACGCGGCATCACGACTTCGATTCGAACTGGTACCTGCGCAGCATCTTCGAGAGCCATGCCAAGGAGATGCGACCGGGCTGCGGCTGGTTTCCGGCCGCGTGGCTGTTCAACGAAGGGCTGAACCGCGGGCTGCGCCGGCTGGCCGGCGCGGGGATGGACAGCCCCGGCTACGGCGACCCCAAGGGCCACCGGCCGCTGCGCAAGCTGGTGAGCGAGGCGCTGGTCGATCGCGAGATCGCCGCCGATGCCGACCAGGTGCTGATGACGCAGGGCTCCAGCCAGGCACTCGACCTGGCCGCGCGCCGTCTCGTTCGTGCCGGCGACGTGGTGCTGGTCGACGAGCCCGGCTATGCCAACCTGATGTACGTGCTGCGCTTCATCGGCGCGCGGCCGGCGGGCGTGCCGCGCACGCCTACGGGCTACGACCTGCAGGCGCTGGAGCGCGCGCTGGCCGAGCACCGGCCGAAGGTGATGTTCACCCAGCCGCGCCTGCACAGCCCCACCGGCTCGATCGCGCAGACCGCGCAGCTCTACCGCTTGCTGCAGCTGGCCGAGAAGCACGACGTGCTGATCGTCGAGAACGACATCTACGCCGAGGTCGACACCGAGCCGCGCGCCACGCTGGCCAGCCTGGACCAGATCTCGCGCGTGATCTACATCAGCAGCTTCTCCAAGACCGTGTCGCCCAACCTGCGCGTGGGCTACCTCGCCGCGCCGGCCGATCTGGTCGACGAGCTGGCGCAGCTGAAGATGATCGCCGGCCTCACCTCATCCGAGATCGGCGAGCGCATCGCCTACGAAGCGGTGACCGATGCGCGCTGGCGCCGGCATCTCAAGTCGGTGCGCGACCGGCTGGCCCAGGCCCATGAGCAGGTGGGTGAGCGGCTGGTGGGCCTGGGCTTCGAGCTCTTCGCCGAGCCCAAGGCGGGCCTGTTCCTCTGGGCCCGCCATCCGCATTGCACCGATTCGCGCCGCCTCTCGGCGCTGGCCGCCGAGCACGGCATCCTGATGGGGCCGGGCCACCTGTTCCACTGCGACCAGGAAGGCGTGAGCCCGTGGATGCGCTTCAACGTCGCGTTCTGCGACGACGAGCGCATCTTCGGGTTCCTCTCCAGTCAGCTCAGCGGAACGCCTCGCTGAAGCGCTTCTCGATCGCCGCGCCGTTGCGCGTCCAGAAAGCGGGGTCGAAGGGCAGCGACTTGCGCATGTTGGCCGGTGCCGACGGCAGGTCGCTGCCCACCATCGACAGGTCGATCAGCGCATGGTGCGCCGACGTAGCCACCCTGCGGCCGCTGTCGTAGCGCAGGATGGCGTTGAAGTTGGTCGGCCCGTAGGTGATCTCGCGCGAGAACGCGAGCTGTGCTTCCTCCGACGTGGCGAAGTTGATGAAGCCCAACGCCAGCTCGCGCTGCGCCGAGCCCTTGACGATGGCCCAGTAGTCGAGCTCGTAGATCGCATCCGTCCACGCGATCTCCAGCTTGGCCGAACCCTCGCGGTTGGCTGCGGCGATGCGGCCGTTGAACGCGGTCGACATCGCCACCTCGCCGGCGGCCAGCATCTTCGGCGGCTGCGCGCCCGACTCCCACCACACGATGTGCGGCTTCAGCGCCTCGAGCTTGCGCAGCGCGCGCGCCACGCCGGCCTCGGTGCCGAGCACGCGGTACACGTCGGACCGGTTCACCCCGTCGGCCATCAGCGCGAACTCCAGGTTGTAGCGCGCACCCTTGCGGAGGCCCCGCTTGCCCGGGAAGCGCGCCACGTCCCAGAAATCGGCCCAGTTGCGCGGCGCGTCCTTGAATCGACTGGCGTCGTAGGCCATCACGGTGGACCACACGAAGGCGCCCACGCCGCAGTCCTGCACCGCGCCGGGCAGCATCAGCGCCGCATGGTCGAGCCGCGAGCGGTCGATGCGCTCGAACAGCCCGGCTTCGCAACCGGGGCCGAGGTCGGCCGATTCCACCTCGACGATGTCCCACGCAGTGTTGCCCTCTTTCACCATCTTGCGCAGTGGCGCGAGATCACCGGTGTACTCCACCATCGACACGGCGGTGGAGCGCTGCCGCTCGAAAGGCTGCTGGAAGGCCAGCGCCTGGGCTCGGCCGTTGGCGCCGCCGAAGTTGGCGATGGTCAGCGGCCGGGCCGCCACCACCGACATCGCCGCCGCCGCGGCACAGGCGGCCGCCATCTGGTGCATCTGCATGGAACCCTCCAACTCCTGATGAGGTGAAGGCCACTCTAGGCAGACCCATCGGGCGCCGCCATGCACACGGCGGGCACGGCCGCGCATGCACTGTCAGGTTTGGCGCCCAGTACGGCGAAACCCTGCGGGCAGGCGGCTTGCTGCCAGGACACCGCGGGGGCCGTGACAGCCGCCGCGCACCTGGGGAGGTGAGCCATCGTGCGGCAATCGCGGGTCCTGTTCTATCGCGGTCCACAGGCCGGAAGCCGCGCGGCAGCCACGATCGGCGCGGCCATCGTCGTCTCGCTGCTCGTGCTGACGCTGTACGGCGTGCTGCTGGCACGCTCGCAGGCCACCGAGAACGCGCGCGCCGGCGTCGACGACATGGCGCTGGCCCTGGCGGCGCACGCGTCGCAGGTGTTCTCGTCGGCGAAGTTCGTGCTCGACGGCGTGGCTCAGGCGGTGGACGCCGAGCGTCCCGCCGACGTGCAGGCGCTGCGCAAGGCGCTGGCCACCCGGGGCGAGTACGAGCTGCTGCATGCGCGGGAGGAGAGCTTCGCGGCGCTCGACGTGGTCGGCATCTTCGATGCCAACGGCGACGTGGTGGTGAGCTCGCGCAACTATCCGTCGCCCCGGGTGAACATCGCGGATCGCGACGTGTTCATCGCCGCGCGCGACGGCGTGGTCGAGATGACCTACATCGGCCGGCCGGTCCGCAGCCGCATCAGCCAGCTGTGGACCATCTACATCTCGCGCCGCATCGAATCACCCGGGGGCGCATTCATCGGCACCGCGATCGTCGGCGTGTCCTGCGAGTATTTCTCGCGCTTCTACATGTCGGTGCGCATGGACCGGCGCAATCCGCAGCCCGACTCGGCCTCGATGACGCTGCTGCGCAACGACCTGTCCGTGCTGTCGCGGGCCCCTTTCGACGAGCACATCCTCGGCCGGCAGTTGCGGCCCGACGGGCCTTACGGGCAGGCGCTTCGCGCCACCGCAGCGGGCGCGGGGCCCGAAGCCTTCTCTCCCTGGGATGCGATTCCCGAGGCCGATCCGCACCGGGTGCTGTCTGTCCGCAAGGTCGACGGCTTTCCACTGCACGTGGCGGTGGCGCTGAGCGACCGCGTCTACCTGGCGGGCTGGCGGCGGCAGGCCTGGAACATGGCGGTGGTGTCGCTCGTTTCGGCGGTGTTCCTTGCCGCCACCTTCATCGTGCTGGTGCGGGTGTTGCGCCGCCGCGAGCACCATCTGGCCGAGGCCGAGCGATTGCGTGAAGCCGCCGAGGCGGCCAACCGCGCGAAGACGGAATTCCTGGCCACGATGAGCCACGAGATCCGCACGCCGATGAACGGCATCCTCGGCACGGCCGACCTGCTCGCCCGGTCGGCCGGCTCCGAGCAGCAGCGCCAACTGGCCCAGACGCTGCTGCGCTCGGGCCGCAGCCTGCTGGGCATCATCAACGACATCCTCGACCTGTCGAAGATCGAGGCCGGCGAGCTGCACGTGCGCAGCGCCCCTTTCGATCCTGCGCAGCTGATGCGCGAGGTGCGCGACCTGTTCACCACCTATGCCCGCAACAAGGGCCTGCGGCTGACCGTGGAGGTGGGCGACCAGGTGCCTGCCGCGGTGATCGGCGATGCGCAGCGCGTGCGCCAGGTGCTCGGCAATCTCGTCAGCAATGCGATCAAGTTCTCCGACGCGGGCGAGATCGTGCTGCGGCTGAACTGCAGCGCGGCGGGCGTCGGCATCGCGGTGCTGCGCTTCGAGGTGCACGACCAGGGCGTGGGCATCGCGCCGGAGGCGCGCGAGCGCGTGTTCCAGCCGTTCGTGCAGGCCGACAGCTCAGTGGAGCGGCGCTTCGGCGGCACCGGCCTGGGCCTGGCGATCTCGCAGCGGCTGGTGCAGCTGATGGGCGGCCGCATCGACTTCGACAGCGAACCGGGCCGTGGCACCCGGTTCTGGTTCGAGCTGCGGCTGCCGATCACCGATGCGGCGGTGGCCGAGCCGCTGCTCGACGAACTGCCCGAGCTGCGCTTCGCGCACAGCGGCGCGATGCCGCTGACGCCGGTGGCACCGGTGGCGCAGCCCTCGCACCCCGACCGCCGGCCGCATGTGCTGGTGGTCGAGGACAACGCGGTCAATGCGATGGTGGTGGAAGCCCAGCTCGACCGGCTGGAGTGCACCTGCGACGTGGCAGCCGATGGCGAAGACGCGCTGGTCTGCCTGCGCCGTGGGCGCTACGACATCGTGCTGCTCGACTGCATGCTGCCCAAGCTGTCGGGCTACGAGGTGGCGAGCCAGTGGCGCACCGAGGAGCGCTCGCGCGGCCTCGCGCGGCTGCCGATCATTGCGCTCACCGCCAATGCGCTGGCCACCAGCGCCCAGGAGGCGATGCACGCGGGCATGGATGATTTCGTCACCAAGCCCTGCACCGTCGACAAGCTGGCCGCCGCGCTGCGCCGCTGGCTGCCCCAGGCGGCGGCGTGACGCCTCGCCAAGCTAGGCCGATGCCTGGCCGGCCGTGTCCGGAGGCTCGTCCACCAGCCCGGCTTCGGGAAGGCTGCTCAGCACCACCCTCGCCTCCTCGATCGGATCGGAGGGCGGGAGTTCGCGCAGTTCGGCAGCGGCGGCGAGCTCGCCCACCGAGCGGCTGAGCTGCAGGTCGACATCGATGCCGAGCTGGCGGCGTTCTTCGGGCGGCAGCGTCGATTCGATCGCCGGCAGCAGCTCGCCCTGCTCGATGCCGCGCTCGCGGTCGAGATGGTTCTTCAGCCGGTCGACCGCGGCGCCGAAGTCGTCGGTGGCCGGATCGGCGACCACCAGTTGCGCGGTGGCCGCCTTGAGCTCGAAGTGGGCGACGAGCATGCCGGCGTGCACCCCCTTCCAGCCATGCCGCTGGATGGCCGGCAGCACGCAGCCTTCGATCGCGAGCAGGTGCCCGCCCAGCACATTCGTCAGCTGGTCCTTGTAATACTTGCGCGCCGCCAGCAGGTCGGCCTCCTCGAGCCGCTCGGCCAACCACCGGGCCACTTCGTGGCTCTGCTTCAGCAGGCGCATCCATTCGCGCTCTTTCATCCGGTTCCATCACCCACTCATCAGTTCTTTGGGAGCAAAAAGCGCGCCGGCCGCCCGGAACGGGCTTTGCTCCTGCCAAGACATGCGCCCCGACCGACAGCGACAGGTTCGCGGAGCGCAGCGCTGCTGCCGGGAGGCGTGATGCCCGGGCCAGCGCCGCGCCCCGCCGATCCAGCAACGCTCGCCACGTTGCTGGCGGACAAGACACGTTGCCAGGCCCTGATCGCCGCCACCGATGCCATCGTCTGGACCGTCGACCCGGAGCGCGGATTCGTCGAGCCGCAGCCCTCGTGGGAGGCCTATACCGGCCAGCAGTGGAACGACTACCGCGAACACGGCTGGGTTCAGGCCGTGCATCCCGACGACCGGACCAGCCTGCTGCGCTCGTGGACGCTGGCCCTGCGCCAGGGGGTGGACTATCACGCCAGTTGCCGCCTTTGGCATGCGGCCTCGCAGACCCATCGCCAGTGCGTGGTGCGCGCGATCCCGGTCCGCGATGCGCAGGCCCGCGTCGTCGAATGGGTGGGCGCCGTGACCGACGTGCACGACCGGCCGATGAGCCTGCCCGAGATGCACCGGCTCAACGAGGCGCTGAAGCAGCAGCTCGAGGCTCACCACCACGACCTGGAGCGGCTGTTCAGCGTCTCGCTCGACATCATGGTCACGCTGGCGGCGGATGGCCGCATCCTCACGCTCAGCCCGTCGTTCGAGGCGGTCACCGGCGTGGCGGTGGCGCAGGCGCAAGGCACGGTGTTCGAGCGCTTCGTGCATCCCGACGACCTCGGCCGCACCTGGGACGAGATCCGTCGCGTACTCGGCGGCGAATACAACGCGGTCGACTTCGAGACCCGGCTGCTGCATGCCGACGGTTCGGTGCGCCTCGTGTCGTGGCGCGCGGTCGGCTCGCTCGCGGAATCGCGGATCTATGCGGTGGGACGCGACATCACCGAGCGGCGCCGCTCCGAGCAGCGCATGGTGCGCATGCAGCGGCTGGAGGCGGTGGGCCAGCTCACCGGCGGCATCGCCCATGACTTCAACAACATCCTGTCGGCGATGCTGTCGTTCATCGAGGTGGCGCGGCGCCAGGCCGGCGACCCCGAGCGCCTGCGCAAGACGCTGGAGCGTGCGGCCGATACCGGACGGCGCGGTGCCGCCCTGGTGCAGCAGCTGCTCGCCTTTGCCAGGAAGCAGGAGCTCTCGCTCGGGCCGGTCGACCTCAACGAGCTGGTGAGCGGCATGAACGACCTGCTCGAGCGCAGCCTCGGCGGCACGATCTCGGTCGCGATCGAGCTGCAGCCCGGGCTGCCCCCGGCGCTGGCCGACCGCACGCAGCTCGAATCGGTGCTGCTCAACCTGTGCATCAACGCGCGCGACGCGATGCCGCAAGGCGGCCGGCTCACGGTGCGCACCCGCCGCCACGCGATCACCGGCGATCCGCACGACCGGGTCGACGACCTGCCCGCCGGCGACTACACCGTGCTCAGCGTGCAGGACGACGGCATCGGCATGGACGAAGCCACGCTGGCGCGCTGCTGCGAGCCCTTCTTCACCACCAAGCCGCCTGGCCAAGGCACCGGCCTCGGGCTGGCGCAGGTGCTGGGCGCGGTGCAGCAATGCGGCGGCACCGTGCTGATCCACAGCCGGCCCGGCGCGGGCACCACGGCCGACGTGGTGCTGCCGCAGGCGCAATGGGAGCCCGCGCAGGCGGCACCCCCTGAAAAGGCGGCCCCACCGTCACTCTGCGCCGGCACGGTGCTCGTGGTCGACGACAACGCCGACGTGCTGGCCTCGACCTGCGCGCTGCTGGAGGCTTTCGGCTTCCAGCCGATCCCGGCGCACGGCGCCGACGAAGCGATGGCGGTGGTGCTCACCGGCCGGCCCTTCGACGTGATGCTGACCGACTATGCGATGCCCGGCATGAACGGCGCTGATCTCGTGGAAGACGCGCTGCGGCACCGGCCGAAGCTCACCGCCATCCTCGTCACCGGCTTCTCGGACCTCGCGCCGCAGATGGCGCGCCTGCCCGCGCTCACGCTGCTGAAGAAGCCTTTCGAGCCGGAGCAGGTGATCGAGGCGGTGGAGGCGGCGATCAACGCCCACCGCCTGAAGACCGGGGAGCACTGAGGCCGGCGACACGGCGGCCGGCCAGCAGCAGGAAGCCCCCCAGCAGCAGCGCCGCGGTCGGCGGCTCAGGCACTGCCGGCGGAGCAGGAACACCGCCCGGCGGCAGCGCCACCCGCGGCGGCAGCGCCGGCGGCCCCGCGAACGGCGGCCAGGCCTCCGGCGGCAGCGCGGGTGGCCATGCGCCGGGCGGCTGCTGCAGGATCGGCGGCAGCGGCGGAAACACCTGCGGCGGCGCGCCTGGCGGAGCCACTGGCGGTGGAAGCAGCGGCGGCAGCGCTTCGGGAGGTGTGGCCTCGGGCGGCCCACCGGCCGAGGGCGGCGCAAAGACGAGCGGGCCGGGTGGCGACTGAGCGGCGGGTGGCGCTGCTGCTGCCGGCGGCGCACGCCGGACGACGCGGCTGACGTTGCGGCACACGGTGGGAACCACGATGCACTCGGTGCCTTCGCAATAGGCCAGCGCCATCTCCCGGTGGTCGCGGCGCCAGCGGGTGCGGCTCACGCGCTCGCACACGCGATGCGTGCCGAAGTGCATGCCGGTGAGCTCCGGCCCGTAGTTGGCCGAGCCGTGGATTCCATCGCGCGTGATCCACACGACGTCGTCGTAATCGTGTCGTCGAAGACGGTCCTTCAGCCGCTCGCGTCGTGCGGCAGGGATGTCGGGGTAATCGTCCACCGCGGCCGGCACATCGCCCATGAAAGGGTGCTGCCCGGGCTGATCCCATGAGCAGGCGCCCTGCAGGGTCGAAGCGGCGGCCGCGGCGACGAGCGTGGCAATGAGGGGCATGCCCTGCATCCAGCAGCCGACGTTCCCGCCTCTGCGCGGCGGGGTGCCGCGCGCTTCACAACGATTGCGCCCGCTCCAGCAGCAGCTCTCGCTCGCGGGCGTTGCGCGCCAGCGCCGCGGCCTGCTCGAATTCGGCGCGGGCTTCGGCATTGCGGCCCAACCTGGCCAGCAGGTCGCCGCGCACGCTGGGCAGCCACTGGTAGTGCTTCAGCGCGGGCTCGGCGCGCATCGCATCCACGATCTCCAGGGCCGCCGCCGGGCCGAAGGCCATGCTGACCGCGACCGCACGGTTGAGCGACACCACCGGCGAAGGCGCCACCTGGGCCAGCGCGTCATACAGCGCGACGATGCGCTCCCAGTCGGTCTCGTCGGCCGTGTGCGCGCGCGCATGGCAGGCCGCGATGGCCGCCTGCAGCGCATAGGGCCCGAGCGCGCCGCCGAGCGACTGCGCGCGCTCCAGCGCCGCCAGGCCGCGGCGGATCAGCAGCGGATCCCAGCGGCTGCGGTCCTGCGCCATCAGCAGCACCGGCCGGCCCTCGGCATCCACGCGCGCCGCCGCGCGCGAGGCCTGCAGTTCCATCAGCGCGACCAGGCCATGCACCTCGGGCTCCTCGGGTGCCAGCCCGGCCAGCACGCGGCCCAGGCGCAGCGCCTCGTCGCACAGCGCGGGGCGCATCCAGTCGTCGCCGGCGGTCGCGGTGTAGCCCTCGTTGAAGATCAGGTAGATCACCTCGAGCACCGAGGCCAGCCGCGGCGCCAGCGTGTCGCCGCGCGGCAGCTCGAAGGGCACGCGCGCCTCCGACAGCGTGCGCTTGGCGCGCACGATGCGCTGCGCGACCGTGGGCTCCGGCACGAGGAAGGCGCGCGCGATCTCGGCGGTGCTCAGGCCGCCCAGCAGCTTGAGCGTGAGCGCGACGCGCGCCTCGGTCGACAGCACCGGATGGCAGGCAGTGAAGATCAGGCGCAGCAGGTCGTCGCCGATCTCGTCGGCGCGCGCGGCATCGAGGGCATCGACGAAGTCCGGCACGATCAGGGCCTCCTGCGCCTCGAGATCATGGCCGATCTCCTCATGCTTGGCGGCCTGCAGCTTGTCGCGTCGAAGGCGGTCGAGCGCACGGTTCTTGGCCGTGGCCATCAGCCAGGCGCCGGGGTTGTCGGGCACGCCCTGCGCCGGCCAGTGCTCGAGCGCGCTGACCAGCGCATCCTGCGCCAGTTCCTCGGCCAGGCCCACGTCGCGCACCATGCGCGCGACGCCGGCGATGATCTTGGCGGCCTCGATGCGCCAGACGGCATCGATCGCGCGGTGGGTGGCTTCGTTGGTCATCGGCACGGCAGCTCAGGCGTGGGGCGGCGCGGCGTTGGGGTCCATGTACATCAGCTCCCACTGGTGGCCGTCCAGGTCTTCGAAGCCATGGCCGTACATGAAGCCGTGGTCCTGCGGCGGCATCGGCGCCTTGCCGCCGGCCGCCAGCGCCTTGCGCACCAGCTCGTCGACCTCGGCCCGGCTGTCGCACGACAGGCACACCAGCACCTCGGTGGACTCGCGCGCATCGGCGATCGGCTTCTTCGTGAAGCCCTTGAAGAACTCTTCGGCCAGCAGCATCGCGTAGATGTTCTCGCCGACGATCATGCACAAGGCCTGGTCGTTGCTGAACTGCGGGTTGAAGCTGAAGCCCAGGGCGGCATAGAAGGCCCGGGTGCGCTCGACATTCCTGACGGGCAGGTTGACGAAGATCTGGCGGTGCATGGTTGTCGCTCCTTGTGCGTAGTCGTTTGGGGGTTCAGGGCCGCTCGGCCAGGCTCTTCAGGCCGGCGAGGCCCGCCTCGAAATCGCGGCCGATCATCGCGTCCATGTCGACGAACACGCCGATCAGCCGGGCGATGAACGGGCTGCGGCCCTGCATCGCCCAGGTGACCTCGGTGGCATCGCCCTGCGGCGCGAGCGTGAAGTTCACGGTATTCAGGCCTTCCATCGGCTCGATCAGGCGCAGCTGCATCGTGACCTGACGCGGTGCCTGCACCTGCACGATCTCGATGCTGCCCTTGCCGACCTGGCTGTTGCCTTCGAAGTCGTACGCAGCACCCGGCCCGGCCCCGGGGCCGCGGTAATGGCCCTTGATGTTGGGGTCCTTCTTCTCGTAAGGATTCCAGCTGTTGAAGCGGTGCAGGTCGGCGATCAGCGGATGGATCTTCTCGGCTGGCGCCTGGATGCGCAGGCTGCGCTGTACGCTGAAGCTGTCCGGCCGCGTGGCTGCATAGAGCAGCAGCGCCGCCAGGGCCAGCACCACGACGAGGGCAATGGTCTTGAGCATGGTGGCCTCCTTCAGTGCTGGCCCACGCCGATCTCGCGGAAGCGCTCGATCGATTCGCCGGGCGTGAAATCATCGAGCTCATAGAGCTGCCGCACCTCGATCTCGCCATCGGCCAGTTCGCCGAAAGGCGCCGGGAAGCGGCGCGCCCATTCGAGCGCCTCGTCGCGCGAGCGCACCTGGATCAGCGTGTAGCCGGCGATCAGCTCCTTGGCCTCGGCGAACGGGCCGTCGATCACCGTGCGCTTGCCGCCGGAGTAGCGGATGCGCCAGCCCTTGGCGCTGGGCTGCAGGCCCGAAGCATCCAGCAGCACGCCAGCCTTGGCCAGCTGCTCGTGGTAATCGGCCATGGCCGCCATCAGGCGTTCGTCGTCGGGCATCTCGCCCGCTTCGGTCGTGCGGCTGGCCCGCACCATGATCATGAATCGCATCGTCGTTCTCCTTGAAGGGGACACTCTCACGACGAGCGGCGCGCTGCGGATTCGACAGCGCGACAGATCAGTACAAACCCTAGATCTCGTAGCAGGGTGCGAGCGAGCGCACTTCCACCGTGCACCACTGCGCCGCCGGGCATTCGCGCGCGATGGCCAGCGCCTCGTCGCGCGTCTTGCAGTTCAGCAGGAAGAAGCCGCCGATCATTTCCTTGGCCTCGGCGAAGGGGCCGTCGAGCACCTGCGCCTTGCCGTTGCGCACTGTCACGCGGGCCGCGTCGGCATGCGACTTCAGCGATTCCATGCCCAGCAGCAGGCCCTGCTCCTGCAGGCCCTGGCCGAAGCGGACCATGCTCGCGTAAGCCTCGCGGCCTTCAGCTTCGGTGCGGGCTTCCCGCTGGCCCAGCGGCTCGACGATCAGCAACATGTACGACATGACAGACCTGCGCTTTCGAGGTTGGATGGAGGCGATGGAGCGGCGATTTAAGCATGCATGGGCCGCTTGCTAGCATTGCCGCGCCATGTCCCCGATCGCCACCCAGTTGCTGGCCCGCCTGACCGGCGCCGAGCCCGATCATCCCCGCTTCACCGGCGCCCCCATCGACATCTCGGTGCTCACGCCGCATGAGCTCGGCGAGCTCTGGGGGCCGATGCAGCGGGCCCGCGAACAGCGCGAGACGCGCCCGGCCACCCACGCAGTGGCGATGGCCGTGTTCGACCAGGCCCGGCAGCTCGGCCGGGCGCCGGTGCTGACGCAACACAACGCGCTCCAGGTCTTCCAGACGATTCCGGAGAAGGCGCTGGGGTGGGCCATCACCACCCTCACCTATCTGAGCGGCCCGCCGCCGGCCGGCCTGGCAGCGGAGCTGCGCCGCATCCTCGGCGAACCCGCCGCATGGGCCGAGCATCGCTACCAGGCCTTCCTGCTCGCGCGCCATGTCGATCCCGCGCTGCAGGCGGAGGTGCGGCGGCAGGTCCACGACGCCCATGCGGCTTCGCCGCTGGTGCTGCAGGAGTTCGACCTGCTGCCCGAGTTGAGCCCCGCGGCCCTGCATGCGCTGGCCGACGACCTGTACGGCTACTACTGGCCGAAGGACGACGAGCGGCAGGATCCGGCGATCGCGCTGAGCGACGAGCCGTGCTACATCGAGTTCGCCCGCCATGCGTTGAACCGTGCCGCCGATCATGTCGACGATATCCATGCGGGCCGGATTCCCTACCAGGCCGATGCCGCATTCCCCGGACAGGAGCCGATGGTGATCGCCCGTGCGATGCGCGTGGCCTCGCTGCGCGACGAGCCCTGGCTCGGCGCCGTGATCCAGCGCTTGATGCCCAAGGTCTGCGTGGCGCCGACCAGCGCCAAGACCCTGCCCTCGCAATCACTCGCGATCGCGCTCGGCCATTCGATCGAAGGCGTGCCCACGCCCGAGAGCGTGCAGGCGCTGCGCGAGGCGCTCCAGGTCGTGCGGCATGCCGGCATCGAGAAGAAGCTCGCGCGCAACCTCAAGCCGGCCGAGCGCGCTTTGGCCGAGCGGCCCGAGACCGCCCTGCGCCTGGCCACCGCCGGCAAGCCGGACAAGCAGCGACAGGCCCTGCTCGCCACCTGCCTCGAAGCGGGCTTCTGCCGCGGCATGGCGCTGGGCCGCGACGAATGGCTCGCCCTGCTCGCCGATTCGCCAGGCGGCGCCCCGCTCACGCGCACGCTGGTGTGGAATGCCCACCTGCACGACGGCGTGCGCCACAGCTTCATGTTCGATTCGAAGGGACAGGCCTCGGACGCCGAGGGACGGGCCGTCGAGATCCCTTCCGGCGCCACCATCACGCTGTGGCATCCGCTGCATGGCGATGCGGCCGAACGCGAGGCCTGGCAGGCCCAGCTGAACCGGCTGCGCCTGCGCCAGCCGCTGCGGCAGGTGTTCCGCGAGCACTACCCGCCCGCGTCGGATGCCGGTGAGTCGAGCCGCAGCGACGCCTTCGCGGGCCATGCCCTGTCGATCCGTCCTCTGATCGGGCTGGCACGGCGCGAAGGCTGGCGCATCGACCGGTACGAAGGCCTGGTCAGGCGCTTCGGCGAGATCCGTGCGGTGTTCTGCCCGGACTCCGGGCTGTATCCCGGGCTGGAAGGCTCGATCACGAGCACGAGCTTGGCGTTCTCGGTGCGGGACGGCCGCCGCTGGCAGCCGATCGCGCTGCGCGACGTGCCGCCCGTCGTCCATTCGGAAGCCTGCCGTGCCGTCGACCTGCTGGTCAGCGCCACCGGCTTCGCATTGGAAGACGAACCCTTCGCCCACTGGGAGCGCCACCAGCAACTGGCTGGGCTGGGCCTGGGCGCGATGGCCGAGATGCGCCGGCGCGTGCTGGCCCTGGTGTTCGCGGCCCAGGTGGCCGATGGCCGCATGAGCCTCGAAGCGCGCCATGTGCGCGTCGGCTCCTATGCGGTTCACCTGGCGACGGCGCGGGTCACGAAGGACGGCGCGCCGGTCGAGCTCGATGGGCCGGACGCAGGCGCCACGTTGGGCGCCGTGCCGTGGCTGCCTTACGACGAAGTCTTGCTGCAGAAGATCTGCGACCGGGTAGGCGCGCTGCTGGGCAAGGCCCCGGCCGCGTAATCGGCCCGCGCTCAGGCGAACCAGCGCGCGCAGAGCCGGGCCACGTCCACCGGCCGGTCGGTCATGGCCTCGAGGGTGACGGCCCGCTCGTCGTCGGCCAGCGGCTCCGCAAAGCCCAGCTGGCGCTGCAGCACCTCGACCGTGGCTTCCGAAGCATCGGTGCCGGCCGCGGCGCGACGGGCGACACGTGAAGCCAGCTCGGCATCGGCCGCGCGGCAATGCAGGATCGTGAACGGCACGCCAAGCTCCACCGCCAGCGCACGAAAGCGCAGCCGCTCGTCGCGCCGCAGGAAGGCCGCGTCAACGATCACCGGGTAGCCCGCCACCAGGGCCTCGCGCGCGCGCTCGGCCAGGTGGTCGAAGGTGCGGCGCGTGGCCTCGGGGGTGTAGATGTCGGTCGCTTGCCCGGCCGAGCGCTGCAGCGCAGCCAGCCCGAACAGGCGCTTGCGTTCCACGTCGGATCGCAGGCGGATGGCGCCGGCCGCTTCCAGCAGCTGCGCGGCCAGCGTCGACTTGCCGGAGCCGGAGACACCGCAGGTGATCAACAGCCGGGCGTGCTGGTCGTCGTGCATCAGCCGCAGTGCGCAGCCCAGGTAGTCGGGCGCGGGCTCGCGCGAGGGCGCGCCGGGTTCGGCCGAGCGGATGCGGCCGACGAGGCTGCGCACCAGCGCGCGGTACACCTCGTAGAAGCGCAGCACGCGCAGGCCGGCATGGTCGCCGCTGTGCTGCAGCCAGCCATCGAGGAAGCGCCAGGCCAGGCCGCTGCACTCATGGGCGTGCAGGTCCATCGTCATGAAGGCGATGTCGCCCATCACGTCGATCCAGCGCAGCGCGGGGTCGAACTCGATGCAGTCGAACGCGGTGACCTCGTCGCCCAGCTTCACCGTGTTGGCCAGGTGCAGGTCGCCGTGGCATTCGCGCACCCGACCTTCGCGCCGGCGTGCCAGCCACACCGGCCGCAAGGCCCGCGCCTGCTCGCCCACCCAGCCGCGCAACTGCACCAGCCGGTCGGCGCTGCCCGCCTGCAGTTGCGTGAGCACATCCAGCACCGGCTGCAGCACCTGCTCGGGCATGCCCCAGGGCGAGGCCGGCGGCGCCACGGGTGCTGCACGATGGAACGCCGCGAGCCGCTGCGCGAGCTGGTCGATATCGGCCGGCACCAGTCGGCCCGCCGCCAGCCTGCGGTCCAACTGATCGTCTTCAGCAAAGCGCTGCATGCACACCGCATAGTCGATCGGCTCGCCATCGCCGCCCAGTACCGGTGCCTGCGGCGTGCCGCACACGGGCACCACCTCGAGGTAGAGCCCGGGCGCGAGCCGCCGGTTGAGCCGCAGCTCTTCTTCGCAGAAGTGGCGGCGCGCGGCCAGCGTGCTGAAGTCGAGGAACGGCAGGCGGACCGGGCGCTTCAGCTTGTAGGCATGGCGCTGCGTGAGCAGCACCCACGAGATGTGCGTTTCCTTCAGCACCACCGGCGCACCGGTCTCGGCCTCGAGCCCGGCTCGCAGCGCGCGGACGAGGCTGCGGTCGATCGGAGAGGAAGCAGCAGCGGGCGAAACCATGGGCCGAAGTCTGCGCCATGGCGGCGGCCTGTGGTTGCGGCGCCGCAACCGTCGGGTGGATTGATGCAGCGCAATGCCGTGACGGCCGCGCTTCCTACAGTGGTCTTCTCATTCCACCCCCGAGGAGTTTCACCATGAGCACCGCCAACGGCACCGCCGCCACGCCTTCGAACTCGAAGGACCGCATCGCCGAAAGCCTGCGCCACATGGTCGACGAGGCCGACCAGCTGCTGAAGTCGGCCGTGACCACCGGCGACCAGAAGTTCGACGAGGCCCGCCTGCGCATGGAGCACCAGCTGCGCAGCCTGCGCCTGCAGCTCGACGACCTGGAGCAGACCGCGCTGCACCGCGCCCGCCAGGCAGCAAGGCAGGCCGACCAGGCGGTGCAGAGCCACCCCTATGGCGCCATGGGCATCGCAGCGGCTGCGGGCGTATTGATCGGCCTGCTCGTGGCACGGCGCTGACCCTGTGAACTCCGTGCCTTTTGTCGTCGGCGAAACAGGTGTACAAGAGCAGCACCGCATGCCCTGTCATCGCTGATGTAAAGGAGGGCACCATGCGCAGACGCCTCTACTGGCTGCTGCCCGATCTGCTGAGTGCGCGTCGGACGATGGACGACCTGCTGCTCGCGCGGATCGCCGACAGCCACATCCACTTCGTGGCGGCCGACGGCACCGACATGTCGGGCCTGCATGCCGCCAACGTGCTGCAGACCTCCGACGTGATCCCCGCGGCCCAGTCGGGCCTGCTGATCGGCGGCGCGGTCGGCATGCTCGCCGGCATCGCCGCGGCGATGTATCCGATCGTCGGCGACGGCCCTCAATGGGGCGTGATCGGCGTGCTGGGCATCGTGGGCGGCCTGTTCGGCGCATGGTCGTCGAGCATGCTGGGCAGCTCGGCACCCAACCGTCGGCTCAAGCGCTTCGAGCAGGCCATCGCGCAGGGGCAGATCCTGCTGATGGTCGACGTGCCGCGCTCACGCATCGAGGAGATCGAGGCGCTGCTGCAATCGCGGCATGCCGAGGGTCACTTCGAAGGCGTGGAGCCGCACATTCCCGCCTTCCCTTGAGCGCCTGAAAGCGGCTCAGCCGGCGCCGGCGGCCAGCTCGCGCGTGAGCTGCGCGGCCGGTATCTCGCGGCAACCGCTGGTGTCCTGCCCCGACCACAGCGGCGAGAAGTCGCCGCGGCCCAGCGCTTCGGCCTTGGCGCGCAGCGGCGCCAGCGCGCCGGGCGCCAGCGGGAAGGCCGGTGCCAGCGGGCTGATCGCACCCAGATCGCGCATCAGGCGGTTGACGATGCCGCGCGCCGGCCGGCCGGTGAACAGGTTGGTGAGCGCAGTGACGCGGCCGGCGTCGCTCTTCAACGCCGCACGGTGCACCGCGCTCGTGAGCGCCTCGGGACACAGCATGTAGGCCGTGCCCACCTGCGCAGCCGCAGCACCCAGCGCCAGCACGGCGGCCACGCCCTCGGCATCGGCAATGCCGCCGGCCGCGATCACCGGCACCTCGAGCAGCTTGGCCAGTTGCCGCGTCAGCGGCAGCGTGCCCACCTGGGTGCCGATGTCGTGGCTGAGGAACATGCCACGGTGGCCACCCGCCTCCACGCCCTGCGCGATCACCGCATCGACACCGCGCGCCGCCAGCCACAGCCCTTCGTCGACCGTGGTGGCCGAGGCCAGCACCTTCGCGCCCCACCGGCGCACCCTGGCCACCAGCGCCTCATCCGGCAGGCCGAAATGGAAGCTCACCACCTCGGGCTCGAACTCGGCCAGCGCATCGGCCATCTCGGCATTGAAAGGCGCGCGCAGCGGGCCGCCGGCGGCTGAATCGGCGGCGATGCCCAGCTCGTCGTAGTAGGGCTTCAGCGCCAAGCGCCACGCGGCCTCGCGCTCGGCATCCACCTGAGGCGGCTGGTGGCAGAAGAAGTTCACGTTGACCGGCCCCTTCGCCAGGCTGCGGATCGCGGCCAGCTCCTTGCGCAGGGCGTCGACGCTCAGCATCGCGCAAGGCAGCGAGCCGACGCCGCCGGCACCGATGACCGCACCTGCCAGCGCACTGCCCTGCACGCCGGCCAGCGGCGCCTGGATGATGGGCAGGTCGACCTCGAGCAGGTCTCTCAGGCGGTTGGCGGCGGTCATTGCATCCTCTCTCGGCGATGGGGTCCGATCGAGTATCGGACAGCCGCGACAGACCGGGCCGCGCTGGGGCTATCGACCCCAGCGGCAAGTGGAGAACGCCTGGACGAAGGCCGGCAGCTCGGCGGCCGGCAGGTGATCGATGCCCGCGGCGCCCGCGCGACCGGCCCCGCCGAAGCAGGCGCACAGCCCATGCGCGCCGGCCGGCGCCTGCAGCGGCGCCCGGATGCTGGCGCGATAGCCGCCGCGCGCATCGGCCACCAGCACCGCATGCGCACGCGCCGGTTCACCGCGGGCCAGTTCGTTGGCGAAGCTGCCGGCCACGCGCCGGCTCCATGCCGCGTCGGGCAGCAGCAGCACCGTGCCGCCCTCGCCTTGCCAATGTGCCGGCACCGCATGCGCCCGCCGCAGGTCGGCGTCGCGCAGCGCCTGCAGCTCGGCGGCTACCGGCTCCTGCGCGATCAGCTGGAGCGGGTCGCGATAGCGCAGCAGGATGCGATACAGCTCGGCCGGCGCTATGTGCACATCCTCCGGCTGCTCGCCGTAGGCGTTGTAGTTGATCGCCTCGCCCAGCGTACGCAGTCGATCGCGCTGTGCCGCGGTGTAGCCAGCGGCCTCGGCGAGCGCATTGGCCACCTGCGCGAGGTTGTCGCCATAGGCGCCCACCAGCGCCCAGGCGCGCTGCCGGCCCTTCAGCGCACGGTCGACCAGCAGGCTAGTGCACACGGTGGGCCGCGTGTCGATCAGCGCCTGCAGCCGCAGGTGCTCCGGCACCGCGTCGACCATGTGGTGGTCGAAGTAGCGCACCTGCGCGCCCGCCGCGAGCAGCCGCTGCAACGCCGCCAGGTTGCGCTGCATCGAGATGTCGCACACCAGCACTTCGTCGCCGGCCTCGGCCTGCACGCGCTCCAGCAGCGCGATCTCGCGCTTGAGGCCGGTGACCAGCACCGCCTCGGCCGGCGTCTCGAGCCGCCATTGCACCAGCGCGCACAGGCCGTCCGCATCGCCGTTGCAGACGTCGATGCGGCGCATGCTCAGCGCCCTCCCCCCTGCACGATCGCGATGCGGCGGCGCAGCCGCTCAGCCTCGGCTTCATCACCCGCCTTCTGCACCCGCAGCAGCTGCACGTTGAGCCACGCCAGCAGCGGCCGGCGCCAGCCCTGCGACGAAGCCGCGTCGATCGCCTGGCCGATCACCGCGGGGCTCGCGCGGCCGATCTGGAACAGCACGCCGGCGGCCACCAGCTTCGAGAACGGATCGGCGATCGCCTGCACCGCGGCATCGGCCTGGTCGCCGGCACGCGCCGCATTGCGCTGGGCTTCGGGCAGCAGCTCGGCATCGCGTGGCTGCAGCCGGCCTGCGAGGTAGTCGGCATAGGCCTGCTCGGCCGGTGCCGCATCGGCGCGCAGCGCCTCGAAGCCTTCGCAAGGCTCGAACACCAGCGAGGCCACGTGGGCGGCGCAGCGCATCAGCTCGGCCCGCGCAAGCAGGTCGAGCCGGCCGGTGCGCGACAGCTCGCTGCGCGCCACCTTGAACTCGGCGGCTTCCATGCGGGTGTCGCCCTCGAGATAGGCCGCGGCCGCATGCTCCAGCGAGGCCTTGGCGTTGGTCTGCCACGCGGGCGGCACGGTGCCGCCGCAGCCGGCCAGCATCGCGGCCAGGCCAAGCGCCGAAGCGAGACGACAGGCAAGGCGCGGGCTCATGGCAGCTTCACCTCCGTCTCACGCTTGAAGGGCCACTTGCGGTTGACCTCATCGACCAGCCGGTCGACCTTGCGCAGGCTGGCTTCCACCTCGGCGCGCAGCAGGTCGAGGTCGGTGGTGGCCACGCGGGCGTTGGTGGCGATGGCCTGCGCCTCCTGCAGCACGCCGTCGACCTTCTTCAGCGTGTTGCGGGCATCGCCGAGCAGTGCGTTGAGCTGCACCACCGTGGCCCGGCTCTCGGGCACCACGCCCTGCGGCCCGAGCAGCTGCGCATCGGCCTTGGCCGCAATGCCGTCGATGCGCGCGAGCAGCGCGTTGGTGCGGTCGAGCGCGGTGGCGATCTTCTTCGCATCGGCATCGTTGCCCGACAGCGCGCCCAGCACGCCGCCGGGGCCGTTGAGCCGGCCGGTGAGCGTCTTCACGTTGCCCAGGCTCGCGGCCAGCGCCGAATCGGAGGCGGTGAGCGCGGTGAGGTTCTGCACCAGCTCCTTGGCGGCCGACACCAGGTGCGGGATCTCGGCAGTGGCATCGCCCACCAGCACCTTGCGCTCGGCGCCATCGGGCAGCGGCGGGTCGGTGAGGATGCCGCTGAAGGCGCGCAGGCTGGTGTTGCCCACCAGGCCGCGCACCAGCGTGAAGACGCTGGAGTTGCGCAGCCAGTGCGCATCCTGCTTCGGCACGTCGATGATGATCCGGGCGTTGCCGTCAGGCCCGAGCTCGATGGCGCGCACGCGGCCGATCGGGAAGCCGGAGAACGTGAGGTCCATGCCCACCATCACCCCCTCGGCATCCTCGGCCACCAGCACCAGCTTCTGCGTGGCCTCGAAGGCGCCGCGCGCATACATCACGTACACGATGGCGCTGCACACCAGCACGACCATCAGCGCGAGCAGCAGCGCGGCCTTGAACTCGACGTTGGCCACGGCGGGCGCCGGCGCTGCGGAAGGGGATTCTTCTTGGCTCATCAGTAGTAGTTTCCGACCAGCGACGCCGCCTCGATCAGCAGGATCACCAGGAACATGCGCACCAGCGCCTGCAGCTCGGTGCTGGTCTTCCTGGACTTCAGATCGGTGCGCGGCGCATCGTAGAGCACCGAGGCGATCGGCAGCACCGACACCGCGAGCCCGAGGAACAGGATCTTCAGCGCGAAGATCAGCGTCACCGCCGGCCCGAACACCCGCCCCACCGTGCGCGTGTAGGCTGCGAAGCCGCCCATCGTGAAGCCGTAGACCGACAGGTAGGCCAGCACCAGCGTGATCACGCTGCTCACCGCCGCCAGCGTGATCACCGCGAACACGCCGGCCACGATGCGCGGCAGCACCTCGTGCTGCAGCGGATCGGTGCCGCGCTCGCGCTGCGCATCGAGCTCGCCGCGCAGCCGCATCGCGCCCACCTCGCTGCCATGCGGCAGCGTGCAGCGCAGCGCGACGAACAAGGCCGCGGTGAGCGGGATCAGCTCCAGCACCAGCACCCGCACCACCATCTCGAGCGCATAGCGGGTGAGCCCGTAGCTCAGCGCGGTGACCACGACGATGCGGATCACGACGAGGCTGATCAATGCGGAGAGCACCGCGAACCACGGCAGGATCGGCGCGGTGCCAAGGTAGAGGTGGCGCGCCATCGCGGCGCGGTTGCCGCGGTGGTAGCTCGAGGGCGACAGGGCCAGCACCAGGATCAGCGACGCGAAGTGCACGATGCGCCACCAGCCCGCCAGCCAGTGCCCGGCCACCCGCCCCAGCTCCCCCAGCGCCCCCTTGCGCGATGCAGTCGGAGTCATGCCCCCGATGATAGGCGCCGCCCCTCGGCGAGCCATTGCGTGCAATCAGGCGCGGGCAGCGGCTTCGCGAAGTGGAAGCCCTGCATCTCGTCGCAGCCGTTGGCCTTCAGGAAGGCCAGCTGCTCGGCCGTTTCCACCCCCTCGGCCACCACCTTCAGCTCCAGGCTGTGCGCCAAGCCGATGATGGCCAGCGTGATCGATGCGTCGTCGGGGTCAACCGTCACGTCGCGGATGAAGGCGCGGTCGATCTTCAGCGCGTCGAGCGGCAGGCGCTTCAGGTAGGCCAGGCTCGAGTAGCCGGTGCCGAAGTCGTCGATCGACAGCCGCACGCCCGATGCCTTGAGCTCGGCCAGCATGCGCACCGCCTCCTCAGCATCGCCCATCAGCATCGATTCCGTCAGCTCGAACTCGATGAGCGCCGGATCGACGCCGGTCTCGGCCAGGATGGCGGCCACGCCGGCGTCGAAGTGGCGCTGCTGGAACTGCCGCGCCGACAGGTTCACCGCCACCGGCCGCAGCGGCAGCCCCGCCGCCCGCCAGCGCACCAGTTGCTCGCAGACCGAGCGCACCACCCACTCGCCCACCGGCACGATCAGTCCGGTGTCCTCGAGGATGCCGATGAATTCCAGCGGCGGCACCAGCCCGCGCTGTGGATGCTGCCAGCGCAGCAGCGCCTCGAAGCCGCTGATGGCGCCGTCGTGCAGGCCGGCCTTGGGCTGGTAGTGCAGCACGAACTCGCCGCGCTCCAGCGCGCCGCGCAGCTGGGTCTGCAGCCGCAGGCGCTCGAGCGCCTGCTCGTTCATCTGCGGCAGGTAGAACTGGTAGCCGTTGCGGCCGCGCTCCTTGGCGCGGTACATCGCGGTGTCGGCGTTCTTCAGCAGCGTCTCGGCGCTGTTGCCGTCGGCCGGGTACACCACGATGCCGAGGCTGGCCGACACGTAGACCTCCTGCCCCTCGAGGTCGAACGGCTCGGACAGGCTGCGCACCACCTTCTGCGCGATCAGCGCCGCATCGTCGGGCCGCACCAGGTTGGCCAGCACGAAGGCGAACTCGTCGCCGCCGAGCCGGCCCACGGTGTCGTCGGCGCGCACGCACTGCTGCAGCCGCAGCGCCACCTGCACCAGCAGCTTGTCGCCCACCGCGTGGCCCAGCGTGTCGTTGACGATCTTGAAACGGTCAAGGTCGATGAACAGCACGCCCACCTGCCAGTTGTTGCGCAGCGCCTGCTTCAGCGTCTGGCTGAAGCGGTCGAGGAAGAGGCTGCGGTTGGGCAGGCCGGTGAGCATGTCGAACTGGGCCAGGTAGGTCAGGCGCTGCTCGGCGTGATGGCGATCCATCGCTGTGGCCAGCGTGTTGGCCAGGCTCTGCAGGAAGTTGAGGCTCTCGGGGCCGAAGCGCCCGGACTCCGGCGTGCCTGCCGCCAGCACGCCGTAGGCCGCGCTGACGCCGTGGATCGGCACGCTGGCCACGCTGCCGAAACGCGACGACTCGCCGTCAGCGGGCGCCGAAGCCAGCACCTGGCAGTACGGCACGCCCAGCCCGCGGGCGCCGGCCTCGGCGGCCTCGTACAGCAGGCCCTGCAGGCTGACGTCGCCCAGCGCCTTGCGGCCGAACTCGGCGATCAGCTCCTGCTGCATCGCGCGGTGGCGGATGGTCTGCTCGGCCGCCAGCCGCTCGCGGATGTCGCGCGCGATGCCGACGATGATCCAGCCCGCCTGCGACGGGATCGCGCGGTGCGACACCTCGAGCGGAAGCTGGCGGCCGTCGGCACAGCGGCCCAGGGTCTGCCAGCGGTGTTCGGCGGGCGAGCCGCCGATCACCGCGTCGTAGTCCCGCTCCAGGCCCTCGAGCATCTGCGAGAACACGTCGTGCGGACCCATGGCCAGCAGCTGCTGGCGCGAGTAGCCCAGCATCGCGCAGGCGGTGTCGTTCACGTCGACGAAACGCATGCGGGTGCGCTCGATCAGCACGATCGCATCGGCCGAGGTGTCCATCGCCGCCCGGAAGCGCCGCAGCTCCTCGTCGCGCTGCTTGCGCGCGGTGATGTCGTTGGCCACGCCGCGGTAGCCGCGGAAGCGCCCCTCCTCGTCGAACAGCGGCTCGCCGCTGACGCTGTAGTGGCGGATGCCGCCGTCCTCGGTGCGCAGGCGGTATTCGAAATCGGTGAAGGGCCGGTGCGCGCGCAGCAGCGCCTTGTGCGCCTCCCAGTCGGTGCCGTGCATCTCCACCGGCAGCTCCCAGCGCCGCTTGCCCAGCGCCTTCTGCACGACGAAGTTGCCCTTGTTCATCACGCCGCCCGACATCAGCGTGAAGCGGAACTCCTCGTCCTGCTCCCAGTACCAGTCGGACGACAGCTCGCACAGGCTGCGAAAGCGCGCCTCGCTCTCGCGCAGCGCCTCCTCGCGCTCCTTGCGCCGCAGGAACTGGCCCACCTGGCTGCCGACCACGCGGGCGGCGGCGAGCAGCCGGTCGTCGGGCTCGCTGACGTGGCGGCTGAAGAAGGTGAACATGCCGATGGTGCGGCCGTCGGCCATCACCGGGAAGACGAACATGCCGCGCAGGCTGACGTCGCGCGGCAGCGTCTTCTGCAGCACCCGCGGGTCGGCGCCGAAATCGGCCACCCACACCGGCTCGCCGGTCTGCCACGCGATGCCGACCAGCCCCACGCCGGGCGGAAACACCACCTCGCGCGAGCTCTCGGTGTAGCGCTGCAGGTCGTCGCCCGGCACGTGCCACGCCTGGCCGAAGCGCATCACGCCGGCCGCCTCGTCGGCGCGCCAGTAGCTGCCGTGCTCCCAGTCCTCGGCGAGGCAGATGGCGCGCAGCACCTCGTCGAGGGCGGCGCGGGCGTTCTCGGCCACGGCCAGGCCGCGCGCGATCGCATGCTCCAGCGCCAGCAGGTGCTCGTCGCGCCGCGCGGCCGTCACGTCGCGCGCGATGCCGCGGTAGCCCTTGAACACGCCGTGCGAGTCGAACACCGGATGACCGCTCACGCTCACGTGGCGGATGTGGCCCGCCGCATCGCGCCGCTGGTAGACGAAATCGCGGAACGGCTGGTGCGCTTGCAGCAGCGCCCGGTGCTCGCGCCACTGCGCCTCGCTGACGCCGAACACCGGCAGCTCCCAGCGGGTCTTGCCGTCGTCCTCCACCGGCCGCAGCGCCGCATGCTCGGCCGAGCCGCCGCTGCGCGAGGTGAAGCGGAAGTGTTCGTCCTGCTCCCAGTACCAGTCGGACGACAGCTCCGCGAGGCTGCGGAAGCGCGCCTCGCTCTCGCGCAAAGCCACCAGCGCCTCGTACAGCGGGCTGGCGGCCGCGGGGTGTGGATCCAGCTCTGCAGGCGGATCGATCATGGGAGACAGATGAGCGTCGGTCATCGGATACTGCCCCGAATGGCCCGCCGCCGGCAACGCGCGGCATCGGTGGAAACGAGCTTGTTTTCCTGCGAAATGCGCACTTGTGCACTGCCCGCCCCTGCAACGAGTGGCCATTGGCCGCGCCCGTGCGCTGTATATTTGCACAAAATCAATCAGCGGCCGCCACGGGCCGACGACCCTCAGGAGATCCCCATGGACAGACTTCGCACCGGCCTCTGGCCGGCCCTCGGCATGGCCCTGCTCGTGGGCTGCGGTACGCCGAAGGAACCGGCGCCCGCGCCCGCACCGGTCGAGGCTTCGGCGCCGGCCCCCGCGCCGGCGCCGGCCCCCGCAGCCGCCAAGCCGGTGGAGCGCTGGACCGCGCGCCTGGCCGACCTGCAGCAGGCGCTGGTAGCGGCCGGCAGCCAGGCGGTGGAGCTCAGCCGCACGCCGGACGATGCGCTGCTGATCCGCGCCAAGGGCGACCGCACCTTCACCTCCGGCCGCGCCGCGCTGAGCCCGGCGATCCGCCACCTGCTCGACCCGCTGGCGGCGATGCTGGCCTCCAACCCCGACCTGCAGATCGCCATCGTGGGCCACACCGACAGCGTGGGCGGCAAGCAGGCCAACGAGAAGCTCTCGCGCGACCGGGCCGAGGCGGTGAAGGCCTACCTGGTGGCCCATGGCGTCAACGCCGAGCACATCGAGGCCAGCGGCCGCGGCGAGAGCGAGCCGATCGCCGGCAACGACACGCCGGCCGGCCGCGCCGCCAACCGGCGCGCCGAGATCTTCATCAGCGAGCCGCGCTGACTACACCTTGCGCACCCGCACCCGCGCCGCGTCCTTCACGGCCGGCGGCGGGTAGACGATGACGGTGGCGTCCGCCGGCAGCCCCTTCTTCACCCACGCATCGCTGCCGTTGCGCGCGGCCACCTCCACCGGCGTAAGCCGGGCGTGGCCGCCATCGAGCCGGAACACGGCCATGCCGCCCTTGCCGTCACCCACCGGGAACACCGCGCTGACCGGCACCTTGAGCACGCCGTCGACCGCCTGCGTGACGATGCGCACGCCCACCCGGTAGCCATCACCCAGCGCGCGCCATTGCTCCGGCGGGCTGGTCAGGTCGATCAGCACCTTCACCCGCTGCTCCTCGACGCCCAGCGCCGACACCTTCGTAAAGGCCGCCGGCTCCACGAGGCGCACGCGCCCTTCGAGCACGCCGCTGCCGCCCCAGCGCTCGATCAGCACGCGGCCGCCCGGCCGGGCCTGCAGCGCATCGGTGGTCAGCAGCTCGGCCACGACCTCCATGCGCGCGGTGTCGCCCAGCTCGATCAGTGGTGCGCCCAGCGCCACCGCCGCCTCGCTCGGCTGCACCACCCGCAACACCTTGCCGCCCACCGGTGCGCGCAGCGCGAAGCTGCGGCCGCCATCGGGCCGCTGCACCGCGAGCAGCGCCGCCCTGGCCTGCTCGACCTCGTGCGTGGCCACGTGGCGCTCCTCGGCCGCGGCATCGAGCTCCTTTTGGGCGGCCAGGGCCGCGAGCCGATCCGTCTCCAGCTTGGTGGGCGAGACGAAGCCCTGCTTCGCGAGCTGCTCGCTGCGCTGCACTTCGTTGCGCGCCTGCTGCAGCGCCACCCGCGCGCCTTCGATGCGCGCGTTGACCCGCTGCACGTTGGCCTGCGCGATCTCCACCCTCACCTGCTGCTCGCGCAGCGTGCGCTCGTCGAGCATCGGCGAGAGCATGGGCGTCAGCGTGGCCAGCACCGCATCGGGCTGCACCGTGTCGCCCTCGCGCAGCGCGATGCGATTGAGCAGCCCGGCCAAAGGCGCCGAGACCACGTAGCGGTCGCGCAGCCGGGTCTTGCCGTCTTCCTCGATCGCGGTCTCGAAGTGGCCCTGTGCGACCGTGGCCACTTCCACGTCGACCGGCCGTGGCGCAAAAGCCCAGGCCAGCGCCGCCACCGCGGCCGCCGCGCCGGCGGCCCCATAGATCCATCCCTTGCTCGGTTTCATCTCAATCCCTTGTCTTCAAGACGGCCACCAGGTCCAGCCTGTCGACCCGCCGGCGCACGACGAGGCCGCTGGCCACGCCCGAGGCCACCACGCACAGCGCGGCCCAGGCATAGGTGCGGGCCCGGATCACCACCGGGAAGAAGAACTGGTCGGACTTGAGCAGCTCGTTGATCAGCTGCGTGAGCCCGTAGCCCAGCGCCATGCCCAGCGGCAGCGCGATCGCGATCGCGATGGCCATCTCGCCCAGCAGCAGGCCCGACACTTCGGCCCGCGTGAAGCCCAGCACGCGCAGGCTGGCCAGCTCCCAGCCGCGCTCGGCCAGCGCGATGCGCGCGTTGTTGTAGACCACGCCGATGGAGATGACGGCGGCAAACGCGGTGAGGATGGTGCTCATGATCCGCACGTTGCGCGCGCTGATCTCCTCCATGTTGCGCAGCATCGTCGCCTTGCTGAAGGCGCCTGCGGCGCGCGGCAGCGCCTTGCTGGCCTCCAGCAGCTCGGCCTCGCGCCCGCGCTCGACCGACAGCACGAAGCCGCCGGTCACGTCGCCGTCGCCCAGCAGGCGGTTCATCGCGCGCCGGTCCATGTAGGCGTTGAGGCCCATCATCTCGCGCACCGTGGCGCTCACCACCAGATCGAGCGTGCGTGGGCGGCCGACCAGCACCTCCACCTGCACCGCGTCGCCCACGCGCAGGCCGAGCTTGTCGGCCAGGCGGTCGGTGAGCACGAGGCCGCGGTCTTCGAGCAGCGTCTCGCGGCCGGCCACGTCGATCACGCGGTAGAGCTCGGCGCGCCCGGCATAGCCGCGGATCATGCTGCGCTCGCGCCGGTGGCCGTGCACCAGGTTCACCGGCACGAAGCGGGTGGACTCCACCTGCGTGACGCCGGGCAGGCGCGCCAGCTCGTGCCGCGCGCTGTCGTCGATCGCGTCGTTCATCCACACGGTGACGTCGCCGCGCAGCGAGAGGTTGAACTGGGTGTCGACGATCACGTCGATCGCATCGCGGAAGAAGTTGCCCATGATGGTGATCGCCACCGCGGCGGCGATGCCGGCGATCGACAGCGTGGTGCGCAGCGGCCGGCGCTCCATGTTGCGCACGATCATCCGCAGCGCCGGCCCCATGCGCTGGATGCCCAGCCGCTCCATCAGCGTGCGGCGGTAACGGCCCGGCGCCGGCGGCCGCATGGCCTCGGCCGGCGCGAGCCGCACGGTGGCGATGATGGCGTTGAGCGTGCCCAGCACCGCGGTGGCCACCGTGATGCCAGCGCTGAGCACCAGCAGCCACGGTGCGATGCGATGCTCGAAGCGCGGGAAGTGGAAGAACTCGGCATACAGGCCGGTGAACATCGTGCCGAGCCGGTCGCCGACGATCACGCCCAGCACCAGCCCGAGCAGCACGATCAGCAGCACCAGCTTCAGGTAGTGCAGCCCGATCGAAAGATTGGGATAGCCCAGCGCCTTCAGCGCCGCGATCTGCTCGCGCTGCGTGCTCACCAGGCGCGACACCACCACGTTGAGCAGGAAGGCCGCCACGCCGAGGAAGATGGCCGGCAGCACGGTGCCGAGCACGCGCTGCTCCTTGATCTCGTTGTCGAGCATCTGGTGCGAGGCCTGCTCGGTGCGGCCGTGCACGTCGCGCCCGCCGTAGGGCGCGAGCCGGCGCGAGAGGCCGTCGATCGCCACCTGCTCCGAGGCACCGGGCGCCAGCTTCACCGCCACCTGGTTGAACGCGCCCTGCATGTCGTAGGCGGCATCGAGCGCCTCGCGGTCGACCCAGAAGATGCCGTAGCCGCGCATGTCGGGCATGCCCCAGAGGCCCGCGAAGATGAACTCGGGCGACAGCGCCGTGCCCACGACGCGCAGCGTGCGCTGGCGGCCGTTGATCAGCGCGCCCAGCGTGCTGCCCAGCTTGAGGCCGCGCACCTGGAAGAAGCCTTCTGACACCAGCGCAGGGATGCTGCCGTCGCCGCGCACGCCGCCGGCAGCCTGCAGGCTCTGGCCGGCGCTCACGCTGACGAGGTTCATGCGCTGCGGCCGCCGCAGGTCGAGCCCGATCAGGTGGCCGATGATCGGATCGGGCAGCCCGGGGATCTCCACCCGCGCGATGGCTTCGGTGCGCGTCTGCACATCGGCCACGCCGGGCACCTCGCGCAGGCCGTCGACCAGTGCATTGGGCGCGCGCTTGAGGCTGGCGAACACATCGGCGAAGCGGCCGTCGGCATAGAAGCGGTCGCGCGCCAGCGCCAGCGAATCCACCGCCGACAGGCTGGTGATGAAGCCGCCGATGCCGCTGGCCACCACCAGCGCGATGGTCAGCGCCTGGCTCCACATGAGCCGCAGGTCGCGCAGCAGCTTGCGATCCAGGGCTTTCATGCCGGCCCTACCATGCCAGCTCCGACGGCGCGAGCTTGTGCGCATTGGTCTCGACGCGCTGCACGCGGCCGTCGCCCAGGTAGATCACGCGGTCGGCCATGCCGGCGATGGCGGCGTTGTGCGTGATCACCACGGCCGTGGTGCCGAGCTCGCGGTTGATGCGCGCGATCACCTCCAGCACCAGCTTGCCGGTCTGGTAGTCGAGCGCGCCGGTGGGCTCGTCGCACAGCAGCACCTCGGGCCGCTTGACGATCGCGCGGGCGATCGCCACCCGCTGCTGCTCGCCGCCCGACAGCTGCGCCGGAAAGTGGTCGCGCCGCGGCGTGAGCCCCACGAGGTCGATCGCCTCATCGATCGGCATCGGGTGCGGCACGATGTCGGTGACCAGCGCGACGTTCTCGCGCACCGTGAGGCTGGGGATCAGGTTGTAGAACTGGAACACGAAGCCCACGTGCTCGCGCCGGTAGGCGGTGAGCTCGGCCTCGCCGGCGCCGCTGAGCACCTGCTCGCCGAAGCGCACCTCGCCGGTGCTGGGCACGTCGAGCCCGCCCAGGATGTTGAGCAGCGTCGACTTGCCGCTGCCCGAAGGGCCGAGCAGCACGACGAACTCGCCGCGGCCGATGTCGAGGTCGACCTCGCGCAGCGCATGCACCTCGATGTCGCCGCCGGTGCGATAGACCTTGCCCAGCCCACGGGCGCGGAACACGGGGATGGATGCGTCCATGCTCAGGCCCGGTGGTGACGGCACAGCAGGCGGCGCATGCCGGAGATGAAGCTGCTGAAATCGATCGGCTTGGTCCAGTAGTCTTCCGCGCCGGCCTCGCTCGCGGCCTTGACGTCTTCGGGCACCGCGCTGGCCGAGAGCGCCACCACCACCAGCTCGCGTGTGGTCTCGTCGGCCTTCAATTGCCGCAGCACGCTGAGGCCGTCCATGTCGGGCAGCTGCATGTCGAGCAGCACCACGTCGGGCCGCAGCGCCCGTGCGCGCTCGAGCCCTGTGGCGCCATCGGCGGCCAGCACGAGCTGCGTGCGCGGCCAGCGCGACAGCAGCTGCTCGACCAGCACGGCGTTGATCGGGTTGTCTTCGATGTAGAGCACCACGCCTTCCGGCGAAGGCTCAGGCTGTGCGGCCGGGCCGGGCACGGCGCCGGGCTTGGGCGCCATCGGCCGGCCGTCGGTGCCGGGCAGCGTCACGCGCACCGCGGTGCCCTCGCCGGCGCGGCTTTCCAGGCTCAGCTCGCCGCCCATCAGGCCGACGAGCTGGCGCACCAGCACCAGGCCGATGCCGCTGCCCTCCACGCCGCTGTGCTCGCGGCCCAGGCGGTTGAAGGGCTGGAACAGGTTGGCGCGCTGCTCGTCGCTCATGCCCAAGCCGTTGTCGCGCACCGTGATGTGCACGAAATACGGATCGCGCACCACCTCCACCCGCACCAAGCCACCGCGCCGGTTGTACTTGATCGCGTTCGACAGCAGGTTGAGCATCACCTGCCGCAGCCGCGCCGGGTCGGTGCGCATCAGCAGCGGGCAGGCAGCGGCATAGGCCGCCTGCAGCGTGACGCCGCACTCGTGGGCATGCGGCTCGCTCATGCGCAGCGCGCCGTCGAGCAGTTCGCACAGCTCGAAGTCGCAATGCTCGATCGCCATGCGGCCCGATTCGATGCGCGACACGTCGAGCATCTCGTCGATCAGCGTGCGCAGGTGCGAGCCGGCCTGCAGCACCAGGTCGAGCTGCCGGCGCTGGTGATCGGTCAGCGGCTCGTGCGCCTCGGCGCGCATCAGCTGCGTGAAGCCGAGCACGGCATTGAGCGGCGTGCGCAGCTCATGGCTGATGCGCGAGAGGAACTCGGTCTTCGCGCGGTTGGCCGCCTCCGCGGCCGTGCGGGCGAGCTGGGCCTTCTCGGCCTGGCGCAGCTGGGTCACGTCGCGCGCCATCACCGTCATCAGCAGCCGGTCGCCTTCGCCGGCGCGGGAGATCGAGGCCTCCATCGGAAAGACCTCGCCGTTGGCGCGTATGCCGCTGAGCTCGCGCGCCCCGCCCATGCGGCGCGAGGTGATGCCGGCGGCCGCATAGTCGGCCAGGTGGGCATGGTGGGCCGCGCGGTGCTCGGGCGGGATGAAGCGGTCGAGCGTGCCGCCCAGCGCCTCCTCGGGCGATACGCCGAACATCTGCGAGGCCGCGCGGTTGAACAGCACGATGCGCCCCACGGCATCGACGGTGATGATCGCGTCCATCGCCGTCTCGACGATGCCCGAGAGCTGCAGCTCGCGTTCGCGTGCCGAGCGCTCTGCACGGGCGCGGGCCGATTCGCGATCGATGTGGTCCAGCCCGACGCACAGGTCCGACACCATCTGCTCGACCAGTTCGATCAAGGGCTCGTCGAAGGCGCCAGGCTCGCCGAAGTAGAGATTCAGCGCGCCGGCAATGCGCCCCGTCCGGCGGATCGGAAATGACGCCGAGGCGCGCACGCCGAAGCGCTCGGCCCGCTCGCGGAACGGCCCGGTGCGCGGGTCGGCGAGGAAATCGTTGCAGACATAGCGGCGGCCGGTGCGCAGCGCCATCGTGGTCGGCCCCAGCTCGGCATCGGGCACCTGCTCGGACGGGCATTCGATCGACAGATCCCGCGTGTATTCCATCGCCGGCCCGCCCCAGGCCACCGGCACCAGCCTGCTGCCCTCGATCACGCCGATCCAGGCCATCAACGCGTGGCCGGACGACACGGCGATGCGGCAGATCGTGCGGTAGAGCAGTTGCGGGTCGTCGACGTTGACCATCGCCTGCCCCATCTCGGACAGCGCGCGGTAGAAATCGGCCAGGCGCCGCGAGCGCTTGTCGTTCTCGCGCTGCTCGGTCATGTCGGTGCCCAGCATCGCGAGCCCTTCGACACGGCCCGCCTCGTCGCGCCGCAGCGCCGGCCACCAGCGCACGAGCCGCCGTCCGCCGCCGCGCACCAGCAACTCGGCCTCCACCGAGGCCAGCGGCGGCGCGCCTGCGAGCCAGGCCGCGATCTGCGTGCGCGTCCAGACCGCATCGCCCGGCACGAAATGGTCGAGCCAGTCCACGCCGGCCAGGGACTCGTCGCGCCAGCCGGTGGCCATGTGCAGACGGTCGTTGGCATGACGGATCCGGCCGTCGGTGCCCAGCACCACCGCAAGCAGATCGGCCCGGTCGAACAGCTCGACCCAGGGCGACGGGAGCATCGGGAGCACCGCGTCCATCGGGCCTCAGCTCACGTGCACGTAGGTGCCCGGCGAATCGTCCAGCGGCACCAGGCGCTTCGGCCCGCTGCCGCCCACCGGCAGCGGCTTGCTGCGCGGGCCGGACCCCGCCGCCAGCCATTCGTGCCAGGTGGGCCACCACGAGCCGGCGCGGTGCTCGGCCGACTGCGCCCAGGTGTCGGCGTCGATGTGCGGCGCATCGGCCACGCGCACCGCCCAGCGATGGCTGATGTGGCCCGCCATTGCATCGCTGCGCGGCGGGTTGACGATGCCCACGTTGTGCCCGCCGGTGGTCAGCACGAAGGTGATGCCGGTGCGCGTGAGCCGGTGGATCTTGTAGACCGATTTCCACGGCGACACGTGGTCGCGCTCGGTGCCCACCACGAACATCGGCACCCGCACGTCCTCCAGCACCACCGGCCGGCCGTGCACCTCGTAGCGGCCTTCGCCGAGGTCGTTGTTCAGGTAGAGCCGGCGCAGGTATTCGCTGTGCATGCGCGCCGGCATGCGGGTGGCATCGGCATTCCACGCATGCAGGTCGTCGAGCGGGGTGGTGTCGCCCATCAGGTAGGCGTGCACGAGCTTGGACCAGACCAGGTCCTTGGAGTTGATCAGCGCGAAGGCGCCGGCCATCTGCCGGCCGTCGAGCGAGCCGTGGTCGGCCATGATGTCCTCGAGGAAGGCGACCTGGCTCTCGTCGATGAACAGGCCCAGCTCGCCCGGCTGCTCGAAATCGGTCTGCGCCGCCAGCAGCGACAGGCTCTTCAGCGGCGATTCACCACGGCAGGCCAGCGTGGCCGCGGCAATGGCGGCCAGCGTGCCGCCGAGGCAGTAGCCGGCCAGGTGCACCTGCCGGCCCGGCTGCGCCCGCTGCACCGCCTGCAGCGCCTCGAGCACGCCGAGCTCGAGGTAGTCGTCCATGCTGAGATCGCTGTCCTCCGGGCCGGGGTTGCGCCACGACACCATGAACACCGTGTGGCCCTGGCCGACCAGGTAGCGCACCATCGAGTTGTGCGGCGACAGGTCGAGGATGTAGTACTTCATGATCCACGACGGCACCATCAGCACCGGCTCGGGATGCACCGTCGGCGTGGTCGGCGTGTACTGGATCAGCTCGATCAGCCGGTTGCGCCACACCACCTTGCCCGGCGTGACCGCCACCGCCTCGCCCGGGCGGAAGCGCTCGGCCCCCGGCGGCGGGCTGTTGGTGGCGACCAGCATCGCCTCGTGCCACCAGTTGGCCGCGCCCTGCCACAGGTTCATGCCACCGCTCTTGAACGTGGCTTCCATCACCTCGGGGTTGGAGGGCACGAAGTTCGACGGCGACACCATGTCGAGGAACTGCCGCGTCATGAATTCGGCCACCTGCTCGTGGTGGGCCGACACGCCGCGCACGCCGGTCATCGCCTCGGCCCACCATTGCTGCGCGAGCAGGAAGGCCTGGGCCGCCATGTTGAAAGGCGGCTGCTGCCATTGCGGGTGGGCGAAGCGCTTGTCCTGCACCATCGCGCGGCCGGCCTGCTCGGCATCGCCCTGCGCCAGCGCCTGCAGGTACAGCAGCCACTGCAGCCCTTTCTGCTGCGCGCTGCGCGCCAGCTCGGCCTGCTTGCCGGGCGAGGCCAGCAGGTGGATCCACCAGTCCTGGAAGCTCAGTGCCAGCGCCGCCGGCGAGATGCCGTGGGTGAGCCGGCCGATGGCGGCCTTGAGCGGCAGGTCCATCGGGTAGCGCACGGGATGCAGTTGTCCGTTCATCGGCCGGATGTTGCAAGGCCGGGCGATCTCCGCTCTTGCGCTGGCTCAATTCACCCCTCCGCCTCGAATCACAGAATGAACGCACAACGCACCGGAGCTTCCCATGACGATCTACCGCAGCCTGCTCGTGCACCTGGATGACCACCCGCGTTGCTCGGCCCGCACCGAGCTCGCGATCCGCCTCGCCCGGCAGTGGGATGCGCACCTCGTGGGCCTGTCGCCCACGGGCCGGCTGCCGCTACCGGCCGAAGCCGGCCCGGCGCTGCCCGGCCTGGACACGGTGACGCTGCTGCTGACCCACCTGCGCCGCCTGGCCGACGAGCGGGCGCAGCGCTTCCGCGAGCGCTGCCGCGAGGCCGGGCTGAAGTCGTTCGAGGCGGTGGTCGACGACGAGGACGGCGCCGCTTCGGTGATCCAGCACAGCCGCTGCAGCGACTTCGTCGTGATCGGCCAGGCCGAGCCCGGTGTCGATGGCGCCGCCGCGGCCCGCACGCTGGTGGAACAGGTGGTGCTGCAAAGCGCCCGGCCCACGCTGGTGCTGCCCTATGCCGGCCGCTTCGACGCCATCGGCGAGAACGTGTTGGTGGCCTGGGACGACAGCCGCGAAGCCGCGCGTGCGGTGGCCGACGCGATGCCGCTGCTGTGCCGGGCCCAGCGGGTGACCGTGCTCCAGTGCGAAACACCGCTGATGGCCGACGGTGCCGGCACCCGCGAGCGCCTCGATGCCATCCACCAATGGCTGATGTGGCATGGCGTCGAGGCCGACGTGCGGCTGGAGGTCACCGAGATCGACGTGGGCAATGCGCTGCTGTCACGCGCCGCCGATGCCGGCATCGACCTGCTGGTGATGGGCGCCTATGGCCATCCGCGCTGGGCCGAGCGCGTGCTGGGCGGTGCCACCCGCACGCTGCTGGCCAACATGACGGTGCCGGTGCTGATGTCGCACTGACGCGCCGATGCCCGCTGCGCTGCGGCCCTGGGCCGCCATCCTGCTGGCGCTGTGCCTGATCGGCAGCGCCATGGCCCAGACGCCCTGGCTCGATGGGCAGGACCGCCCCAGCGCCGGCGCCCGCCAGGCGCTGCAGCTGCTGGCCGACGCGGCCGCCGACGGCCTGTCGCCGGCCGACTATGGCGCGGACGACCTGGCGCGGCAGGCCTCGACCCTGCCCTCGGCCGACCCGCAGCGCTTTGCGCGCGAGCTCGAGGCCGCCACGCTGCGCTACCTGCACGACCTGCGCCAGGGCCGCATCGATCCGCATGCGCTCGGCTTCCGGGTGCCGGCGCGGGCGGACATCGCCGATCTCGCAGCGGCCGTTCGCGAGGCTGCGGCCGACGCCCGCCTGCCGGCGCTGGCCGCCGGGCAGCGGCCTCGCCTGGCGCAATACGCGCGGCTGCGCGAAGCGCTGGCGCGCTACCGGGCACTGGCCTTGGCCACCGCACCCGTCACGCTCGCACCAGCGACCAAGGTCCGCCCCGGCGAGGACTATCGCGACGCGGCGGCGCTGCGGCAGCGCCTCGTCGAGCTGGGCGACCTGCCGGCCGATGCACCGGCCGGCGCCGACCGCTACGACCCCGACTGGGCCGAGGGGCTGCGCCGCTTCCAGCGCCGCCATGGGCTGGAGGCGGATGGTGTGATCGGCCGCGCCACGACCGCGGCGCTGAACGTGCCGTTGGCCCAACGTGCCGAACAGCTCGAACTGGCGCTGGAGCGGCTGCGCTGGTTGCCCGATTTCGATGGCAGGCCCACGCTCGCCATCAACATCCCGATGTTCCGCCTCTGGGCCTGGCGTCCGGCCGAACCCCAGAGTCCGCCGTTGACGATGGGCGTGGTCGTGGGCCGCGCGCTCGACACGCAGACCCCGGTGCTGTTCGCGCAGATGCGCCAGGTGATCTTCCGCCCCTACTGGTACGTGCCCCGCTCCATCCTGCGCAAGGAGCTGCTGCCGGCGCTGGCGCGCGACCCTGCCTACCTGCAGCGCAACGACATGGAGATCGTGCCAGGCCCGGGCGAGATGCGCGTGCGCCAGCGGCCCGGGCCGAAGAACGCGCTGGGTCGGGTGAAGTTCGTGTTCCCGAACGACGACGACATCTACCTGCACGACACGCCGGCGACGCAGCTCTTCGGCCGCGCGCGGCGCGACTTCAGCCACGGCTGCGTGCGGGTCGAGGATCCGATGGCGCTGGCCGACTGGGTGCTGCGCGACACCCCGGGCTGGACGCCGGAGCGCATCCGCCAGGCCGCGCAGGCCACGGCAGCCTCGCAGCGCGTGGACCTGCCGCAGCCGCTACCGGTGCTGCTGTTCTACCTGACCGCGATGGTGGTGCCGGAGGACGGCAGCGTGCACTTTGCCGACGACATCTACGGTCACGACCGGCGGTTGTCGGAGGCGCTGGCCCGGCGAGCGCGCCAGGCGCGCATCTCGGCGAAGTAGCGCTCGCGCTCGGCCTCGTAGAGATCGAACACGCAGGGGTCGCAGCCGCTGTTGCAGCAGGCGTTGTCGTCGGGCGGCGGCGGCATCACCGGCGGCGGGTCGTCATCGGGCACGGGCGGCTGGGCGTGCAGGTCGGTCACCATGCCCTCACCCGGCCGGTGTCCACATGCACGAACTGCGATGCGGGGTAGTAGCCCACGCCGCCGGCACGCAGGCCCACTGCGGCGTCGCGCAAGGCCTCGAGCTTCACATCGGCCAGCCGGATGTCGATGGCCTGGCCCTGCATGTGCAGGCTGCCACCCGCCACGCCGCTGCTGCGCTGGCGCAGCATCTCGTTGGTGGCCGGCGAGCGGTAGCCCGAGATGATCTGGAACGGCCGGCGGCTGCCGGTGGCGAGGGTCAGCGCATGCAGCACATCGAGCAGCGCGGGGTCGATCTGGCCGACGTCGCCGGTGCGGAAATCGCGCAGCAGGTGGTTCACTTCGCCGAGCGCATCCGGCAGGTAGGCGCCGGCGGCGAAGTATTCGACGCGGAGCTTCTCGCCGGTGTGCAGGTGGTCGAAGCGCAGCACGCGGTTCTCGGCCGTGGCGCGGGCGGCCAGCGGCCCGAGGGCCAGCGGGAAAGCGCCGAGGGCGGCGACGAGACGGCGTCTGCTCAGGGTCTTGGACATCACGCGACCGGGAAGAGAGGGCAGGCCGTCATCATAGGACCGCCGCCTCCGCCCTGCTGCACAAAAGTGCACAGGTGGGGAGCCCGTTCTACTCGGCCTGGGCGCCTCGGACCAACGCGCCCAGCTGCTCCTCGTCCAGTGTCTCCTGTGCAATGAGCGCCTGCACGCAGCGGTCGAGCGTGGCGCGGCGTTCGCGCAGCAGCGCCATCGCCCGGCCCATCGCCTGGTCGAGCAGGTTGCGCACCGCCTCGTCGATGCGCTGCGCGGTGACCGGGCTGGTGGCGTTGTGCTGCGCGGGCGCGGACTCTTCACTCGGCGTCAGGAAGGCTGGTGCGCGGTCGGCGTAGACCACCGGGCCGAGCGTGTCGTCCATGCCGTAGCGCAGCACCATGTCGCGCGCCACGTCGGTGGCCTTGGCCAGGTCGTCGGCCGCGCCGGTGGAAGGCTCGCCGAACACCAGCACCTCGGCCGCGCGGCCGCCGAGCAGCACGGTGAGCTTGTCGACCAACTCGCCGCGCCGCATCAGGTGGCGGTCTTCGGTGGGGCGCTGCAGCGTGTAGCCGAGCGCGCCCACGCCGTGCGGCACGATCGACACCTTGTGCACCTTGTCGACGCCGGGCAGCGCCAGCGCGGTGAGTGCATGGCCCAGTTCATGCGTGGCCACCAGTTCGCGCTCGCGCGGGCTCAGCAGGCTGTTCTTCTTCTCGATGCCGGCCACGATGCGCTCGATGGCCTGCGTGAAGTCGGCCAGGCTCACCGCATCGGCGCGGCGCCGGGTGGCGACCAGCGCCGCCTCGTTGACCACGTTGGCGAGATCGGCCCCCGCGAAGCCCACGGTGATGGCCGCCACCTGGTCCAGGTCGGTGTCCGGCGCCAGGCGGATCTTCTTCGCATGCACCTTCAGGATTGCGAGCCGGCCGGTGCGGTCGGGTCGGTCGACCAGCACCTGCCGGTCGAAGCGGCCGGCGCGCAGCAGCGCGGGGTCGAGGATCTCGGGCCGGTTGGTGGCCGCCAGCAGCACCACGCCCACGCTGGGATCGAAGCCGTCGAGCTCGACCAGCAGCTGGTTCAGCGTCTGCTCGCGCTCGTCGTGCCCGCCGGACACCGGGAACACGCCGCGCGCCTTGCCCAGCGCGTCGAGCTCGTCGATGAAGATGATGGCCGGCGCGTTGGCGCGCGCCTGCTCGAACAGGTCGCGCACGCGGGCCGCGCCCACGCCGACGAACATCTCGATGAACTCGGAGCCGCTGATCGAGAAGAAGGCCACGCCGGCCTCGCCCGCCACCGCGCGGGCCAGCAGTGTCTTGCCGGTGCCGGTGGGGCCCATCAGCAGCACGCCCTTGGGCACCCGCGCACCAAGGCGGCCGTATTCCTTGGGGCTCTTGAGGAACTGCACGATCTCCTGCAGCTCGGCCTTGGCCTCGTCGACGCCGGCCACGTCGTCGAAGCGCACGCCGGTGCTCTTTTCCATGTAGACCTTGGCCTTGCTCTGGCCGATGCCCAGCAGGCCGCCGCTGCCGAACTTGCCCGCCATGCGGCGCGCCATGAACGACCAGAACACCATCAGCACCACCACCGGCGCCACCCACGAGAGGATGTCCTGCAGCCAGGTGGGCTCATGCACGCGCTGGTACGGCACGCCATAGCGCGACAGGCGCTCGGCCACCGGCGGCTCCACCAGCGTGGACACCACCACCTGCTTGCCGTTGGGCTCGGGCGCCTTCAGCTTGCCGGTGATCAGCTTGTCGCCCACCGTCACCTCGGCCACCTTGCCGTCGCGCAGGTACTGCTCGAAGGCGCTGTAGGGCAGCGGCTCGATCGTGCGGCTCTGCGCCCACCAGTCGTGCGCGATCAGCACCAGCGCCACCACGAACACCAGCGTGCCCAGGTTCATTCCCGTCTTCTTGTCCAGCCTGTCCATTCGCACCTCGTCATCGTCGTTGCAGGCGATTGGGGCATGGGGCCCCGGCGCCCGGCTTGATCCAAGGCAAGAGAGAGACCCGCGGGCTTGGGCAACCTCGGGGCATGGAACCGACACCCCTGCCCGCCCCCGGGCTCACGCAGACCGAAGCCGAGGCCCGGCTGGCGCAGTACGGCCCCAACCAGCTGCATCCGGCCAGCCATGTTCCGCTGGCCCGCCGCTTCCTGGCGCGCCTGGCCAACCCCCTGCTGCTGGTGCTGCTGGCCGCCTCGCTGATCGCCGCACTGACCGGTGATGCGATCAGCTTCGGCATCGTCGTGGTCGTGGTGCTGATGAGCGCGACGCTCGACCTCGTGCAGGAGCAGCGGGCCGACCGGGCGGTCGAGGCGCTGCAGCAGTCGGTCGCGCTGCGGGTGCGCGTGTGGCGCGATGGCGCCTGCGTCGAGCGGCCGGCGCGCGAGCTGGTGCCGGGCGACGTGGTCGAGCTCTCGGCCGGAGGCCTGGTGCCGGCCGACGGGCAGGTGCTGCAGGCCACCGACTTCTTCGTCAACCAGGCCACGCTCACCGGCGAAGCCTATCCGGTGGAGAAGCACGCCGACGACGCTGCCGCGGAAGGCAGCGAGCCGCTGCAGTCGCCGCAGGCGCTGTTCATGGGCAGCACGGTGGTCTCGGGTGCGGGCCGGCTGCTGGTGCAGGCCACCGGCGCGCAGGCCGAGCTCGGCAAGCTGGCCGGCAGCCTGGAGCAGCCACCGCCGCTCACCGCCTTCGAGCGCGGTACGCGGCGCTTCGGCCTGATGCTCACGCGCTGGACCATGGCGCTGGTGCTGAGCGTGCTGCTGCTCAACGTGCTGTACCACCGGCCGCTGCTGGAGTCGTTTCTGTTCGCGGTGGCGCTGGCCGTGGGGCTGACGCCCGAGCTGCTGCCGATGATCGTCTCGGTGACGCTGGCACGCGGCGCGCTGCGGCTCGCGCAGCAGCAGGTGATCGTCAAGCGGCTGTCGGCCATCGAAGACCTGGGCGCGATGGACGTGCTGTGCACCGACAAGACCGGCACGCTGACCGAAGCGGCGATCACGCTGGAGCGCGCACTCGACGCGCAGGGCCGGCCGAGCGATGCGGTGTTTCAGCTGGCCTGGCTGAACAGCCGCTTCGAGACCGGCGTGAAGGCCGCGCTCGACGATGCGATCCTCGCGCATCGCACGCTCGACGACTCACGCTGGCGCAAGCTCGACGAGGTGCCGTTCGACTTCGAGCGGCGCCGCGTCTCGGTGCTGCTGCAGGGGCAGGAGGCGCGGCTGCTGATCGTGAAGGGCGCGCCGGAAGAGATCCTGAAGCTCAGCGTCGCCTGGCACGACGGCACGCAAGACCTGCCGCTCGACGACGAGGCCCGCGCCCGCATCACCCGGCTCTTCGACGACTGCAGCGCGCAGGGCCTGCGCCTGCTCGCGGTGGCGCGCCGCTCGGTCGACGACCACACCGTGGCCGTGTCGGCCGCCGACGAGCACGACTTCGTGTTCGCCGGCTACGTGGCCTTCGCCGATCCGCCCAAGGCCACGACCGCGGCGGCGCTGCGTGAGCTGCAGGCGCATGGCGTGGCGCTGAAGATCATCACCGGCGACAACGAGGCGGTGACGCGCCACCTCTGCAGTGTGCTGGGCCTGGCGGTGCACGGCGTGCTCAACGGGGCGCAGATCTCGCAGCTCGACGACCACGGCCTGCGCGCCGCGGTGGCGCGCGCCAACCTGTTCTGCAGGGTGACGCCCGAGCAGAAGAACCGCATCGTGCGCGCGCTCAAGGCCAACCGCCATGTCGTCGGCTACATGGGCGACGGCGCCAACGACGCGCCGCCGCTGCACAGCGCCGACGTGGGCATCTCGGTCGACGGCGCAGTCGACGTGGCCAAGCAGGCAGCCGACCTGGTGCTGCTGAAGCACGACCTGGCCGTGCTGCGCGACGGCGTGCGCGAGGGCCGACGCACCGTGCTCAACGTCGACAAATACATCCTGATGGCCACCAGCTCCAACTTCGGCAACATGGTCAGCATGGCGCTGGCCGCGGTGTTCATCCCCTTCCTGCCGATGCGGCCGCTGCAGATCCTGCTGAACAACCTGCTGTACGACGTGTCGGAGCTGGCGCTGCCGCTCGACCGGGTGGACGAGGCGCAGCTCGTGCGGCCGCAGCGCTGGGACATCGGCCGCATCCGCCGCTTCATGCTGTGCTTCGGGCCGCTGAGCTCGGTGTTCGACCTGGCCGCCTTCGGGCTGCTGCTGTGGGGCTTCCATGCGGCGGAGGCTGCCTTCCAGACCGCGTGGTTCGTGCAATCGATGGCCACGCAGGTGCTGGTGGTCTTTGTCATCCGCACGCCGGGGCCGGCGTGGCGCGATCGTGCATCGCCCTGGGTGGCCGCTGCCAGCCTGGGCGTGGCGGGCGCGGCGCTGGCGCTGCCCTACACGCCGCTGGGCGAGGTGTTCGGGTTCACGCCGCTGCCCGCGCAGCTGCTCGCACTCGTGGGGGGGCTCACGGCCACCTACCTGGTGGCGGCCGAAGCGCTCAAGCGGGCCTTCTTCCGGCGGACGGCAGGGGCGCATGCGGCCGCTCCGGTCCGCACAGCGCATCGTCCGTCTCGACGCCCAAGGGATTCATAGCGCCGCAGCGCGGGCAACGCTCCACCGCGACGTAGAAGATGTAGTCGCAGTCGCGGCAGCTCTCGGTGCCCGAGCGCAGCTCGGCGGCTGCGAGCTCGGCGAAGACCGTGGGGCGCATCGCCTTCACCGTCGCATGACAGTTCGGGCAATCCTCCTGCGGAATCAGATGGCTGGAGCAGAACACGGGCGGATCCCTGACCGATTGTTCGAATGCCGCCATGGTGCCGCCGCGCGGCGCGCCCGATGCGCCGAAAAACCCGGCCGCAGCCGCCTACTTGTCGGCCACCGCCTCCACCTGGATGCGCAGCGTCACGTCCATGTTGAAGCCGTAGTCCTTGCCGGCCCCCAGGCCGAACTCGTCGCGCTGGAACACCGCCAGCGCATCGGCGCCGCAGAGCTCGCGCTTGAGCATCGGGTGCGGAATGCACTTGAAGCTGTTGAGCTTCAGCGTGATGGGCTTCGTCACGCCATGCAACGTGAGCTCGCCCACCGCCTGCGTCGGCGCGCCGTTGGCAAAGTCCTGCAGCGTGCCCTTGAACACCGCCTTCGGGTATTTCTTCACGTCGAAGAAATCCTTGCCCTGGGCCCACTTGTTCAGCGCGTCCTGCCCGAAATCGATGCTCGCCAGGTCGGTGGTGATCTCGACCGCGCCGGTGCCGGCCTCCTTGTCGAGCGTGACCTTGCCGGTGTTCCTGTTCATCTTGCCTCGCCACACCGAGACCCCGCCCATGTGGTCGGCCTCGAAGCTGGGGAAGGTATGGCTGGGATCAATGGTGTAGGTCTGCGGGGCAGCGAGCGCGGGGGCGATCGAGAGGATGGCCAGGGTGGCGGTGAGCAGGGTCTTCATGGGGGCTCCTTGTCGTCGTCGAGGGTTGGGATTGTGGGGTGAACATTTCCACGACGAACGGGAGGGCCGGATTTCGACAGCGTCGATCCGCATCAGGTTGTAATGGCAGGCCAGCAATTTCGGTCAGGCGCCGCCACCGGCCGGCCGATAGCCTTCGGGCTGCCATGGAACCTCTGCATTGACTGCCCACCACGCCGAGCGCTACCGCGCCAGATTCCGCAGGGTGCTCGAGTACATCGACGCCCACCTCGACGACGAGCTCACCGTGGAGACCTTGAGCGGCGTCGCCGCGTTCTCGAAGTTCCACTTCCACCGGCAGTTCTCCGAGCTGTTCGGCCTGGGCGTCGCCCGCTACGTGCAGCTGCTGCGGCTCAAGAGCGCCGCGTACCGGCTGGCGTTCCGGGATGGCGAACGGGTCACCGGGGTCGCGCTGGACGCGGGCTACGAGGGGCCGGATTCGTTCGCGCGGGCCTTCCGGCGCGCGGTCGGCCAGTCGCCTTCGGCGTTCAGGCAACAGCCGCAGTGGTTGTCATGGCATTCGACCTACCGGCCCATGGCCGAACTGAGGAGCCTGCACATGCCACCCACCCCCACGCCCGACCAGGTGAGGATCGTCGACGTGCCCGACACCGCGATTGCGGTGCTCGAGCATCGCGGCGACCCGCGGCTGATCGGCGATTCGATCCGCCGCTTCATCGACTGGCGCCGGCAGCACGGCCTGCATCCACGGGTGAGCGCCACCTACAACCTGCTGTACGACCACCCCGACGACACGCCGCCCGAGCGCTACCGCATCGATCTGTGTGCGGCCACCGACAGGCCGATCAGCGACGACGGCCACGGCATCGTCGGCAAGACGATTCCCGGCGGGCGCTGCGCAGTGCTGCGCCACACCGGCTCCAGCGACACGCTGGCGGCCACGGTGCACTACCTCTACGCCGAATGGCTGCCCGCCAGCGGCGAGGAGCTGCGCGACTTTCCGGTCTACGTGCAGCGCGTGAGCTTCTTCCCCGACGTGCCGGAGCACGAGGCGGCCACCGACGTGTTCCTGCCATTGAAGTGAATCAGCCGGCGCTCTCGCTGCCCGTGCTGCGGAAGCGCGCCCGGAACTCGCTGGGCGCGACGTTGAGATGGCGCTGGAACGCCACGCGCATCGCCTCGGCCGAGGCGAAGCCGCAGCGTTCGGCGATGCGCGGAACCGGTGCGTTGCCGTCGGTCAGCAGGCGGCGTGCGGCATCCAGCCGCAGCAGCTGCACATAGCGCGCCGGCGTCATCCGCAATGCCTCGACGAAGCGACGAGCAAAGTTGCGCGGGCTCATTGCCACGCGCTCGGCCAGGCGCTCCACCGACAGATCGTGGCGCAGGTGCGCGGCCATCCAGCGGGTCAGCTCCGCGAAGCGGTCGGCATCGCCTGCCGCGGCTTCGGCCGACAACTGCGCGCTGAACTGCGACTGGCCGCCCGGCCGCTTCAGGAACACCACCAGCCCGCGTGCCACCTCCAGTGCGAGCGCGCGGCCCAGGTCTTCCTCCACCATCGCCAGCGCCGAATCGATGCCGGCCGAGATGCCCGCCGAGCTGTGGAAGCTGCCGTCGCGCACGAACAAGGCATCGCGCTCAAGGCGCACCGCGGGAAACAGGCCCGCGAACTCATCGAAGTGGGCCCAGTGCGTGGTGGCGCGGCGGCCATCGAGCAGGCCGGTGGCGGCCAATGCGAAGGCGCCGGTGCAGATCGAGCCGACGCGCGGCACCTTGGCGCAGGCAGCGGCGAGCGATGTCATCAGGGGTCGGTCTTTTGCCGCCTCGCGCGCACCGAGGCCGCCGGCCACCAACAGCGTGTCGATGCCGCGCGGCAGGTCGTCCAGGCCATGGGGCGCGAGCAGCGCCACGCCCGAGCTGGTGGCCAACGCGCCGGCGCGCGGCGCGGCCACACTGATCTCGTAAGGGGTGGGAGCGCCGGCCAGCTCGCAGCAGCGGTTGGCCATTGCAAACACCTCGAGCGGGCCGGTGACGTCGAGCATCTGCGCCGGCGGCAGGCCGACGATCAGCACGCGGTGGCGGGAGAACTTCATCGGCGCCGATTATCCCGGCCTTGGCAGAAAACTAGGGAAGCTTGTCTCATCTGCCATCCCCAGGTTGCGCACACTGCGCCATCTCATCACTCTCGCGATCACCGCCTTACACCGATGGCTCGCCGACTCCCCCGCCTGCTCGCTGCCGTGGGCGCTGCCCTCCTCCTCTTGCCAGCCCTGGCACAGCAAACCGGCCTCGCGCCCTACCAGCCACGCGCCGGCCACACGCGGCCGCTGGTCGCGGTGGTGGGCGTGAACGAAGGCACCGAGGTGACCGACTTCGTCGTGCCCTACGGCATCCTCAGCCGGTCGGACACGGCCGATGTCGTCGCGCTGGCCACAGGCCCCGGGCCGATGAAGATGCGACCCGCGTTGACGATCGAGCCGCAGGCCACCGTAGTGCAGTTCGACCAGCAGCATCCCGAAGGCGCCGACGTCGTGATCGTGCCCGCGGTCGACATGGACAAGACCGACGACCCGGCGCTCGTCGGCTGGATCCGCGCCCAGGCCGGCAAGGGCGCCACCGTGGTCAGCATCTGCGACGGCGCGCTGGTGGTCGCGCAGGCCGGCCTGTTCAAGGGCCGCCGGGCCACCGGCCACTGGGCAACGCAGGAGCTGCGCGAGCACCAGTTCCCAGACACACAGTGGCTGAAGAACACCCGTTACGTGGCCGACGGCCCGGTGATCTCGAGCGCCGGTGTGAGCGCGGCGATTCCGCTGTCGATCGCGCTGGTCGAAGCCTTCGCCGGCCATGAGCGTGCAGCGGCCACCGCGCAGGCGCTGGGCGTCGCCGACTGGAGCGCCCGGCATGACAGCAGCCCGTTCCGCATGACGCTGCGCGACTATCTCGCGGCGGGGGCCAACGGTCTGCTGTCATCGCAACAGGTGTTCGCGCTGCCCGCGCCCGAAGGCGTCGACGAAGTCACGCTCGCCCTGGTGGCCGATGCGTTCTCGCGCACCAACCGCAGCCGGGCGCTCTCGCTGGCCACCGGCCCGGAGCCGGTGACCACACGCAATGGTTTGCGGCTGATTCCCGATCGGATCGAAGGCGATGAGCCGGCCCTGCGGCGCCCACTCACGCCCCTCGATACGGTGCCGGTCTCCGTACTCGACCAGGCGCTCGACGAGATTGCCCGCCAGTACGGCGCGGCGACCGCCCACCTGGTGCGGCTGCAGATGGAATACCCCGCGCGCTGAGCCCGCTGCTTCAACGCCGGCGCACCAGCCGCCATGCGGCCCAGGCGGCCGGCACCCCCGGTGCCAGTGCCCATGCGGGTGACACCTCGGCCGGCAACCCGAACACCGGCCCGACCCCCGGCACGCACAGCAGCAGCGCCCACACCACGCCGATGCCGAGCAGCAGCGCATGGAACACCGGGTTGGTGTGGTCGTCGTTGGAGCGCAGCCCGCGGAACCACAGCAGCATCAGCAGGTTGCCGACCACGATGGAGGCCAGGCTCGCGAGCCGCAGCATCGCCGCGTCGGCCTGCAGGCTGCGCGCCAGCCATTGCAGCGCGACCACGCCCGCCAGCGTGGCGCCGCCCACCGCCAGCGCCTGCAGCGCCGCCCGCGGCGAGAACAGCCGCGACTGCGCGCTGCGCGGCGGCACGCGCATGCTGTCGTGCGGGGCGGGCTCGGCCTCGAACACCAGCGAGCAGGCCGGGTCGATGATCAGCTCGAGCAGCACCACGTGCAGCGGCAGCAGCAGCACCGGCCCGCCGAGCACCACCGGCATCAGCGACACGCCGACGATCGGCACGTGCACCGCGAACAGGTAGCCCAGCGCCTTCTGCAGGTTGACGAAGATGCGCCGCCCCGCCCTCACTGCCTCGACCAGCGAGGCGAAGTTGTCGTCGAGCAGCACCAGCGCCGCGGCCTCGCGCGCCACGTCGGTGCCGCGGCGGCCCATCGCCACGCCGATGTCGGCCGCACGCAGCGCCGGCGCATCGTTGACACCGTCGCCGGTCATCGCCACCACCTCGCCGCGCTGCTGCAGCGCCTGCACGATGCGCAGCTTCTGCGACGGGTCGACGCGCGCGAACACCTGTACCGTCTGCGGCGCCTGCTGCAGCTGCAGGTCGCCGGCCTGCGCGAGCTCGGTGCCGGTCATCACCCGGACCGGGCCGCGCGCGATGCCGGCCTGGCGCGCGATCGCCTCGGCCGTTACCGGTGAGTCGCCGGTGATCATCAACACCCGCACGCCGGCCTCGTGGCAATCGGCCACCGCCTGCGGCACCTCGTCGCGCAGCGGGTCCATGAAGCCGAGCAGGCCGATCGCCTGCAGGCGCAGGCCCTTGGGAAGGCGGCCGTCTTCGGGCGCCGGGGTGCCCTCGGCACCGGCCACGGCCAGCACGCGCAAACCCTGCGCGCCCCACGCCTCGGCCCGTGCCTGCAGCGCCGCATCGCCGCCGCACAGCGCCAGCACGGCCTCGGGCGCGCCCTTCACGCAGACCCGGTCCTGCCCGGCCTCGGTGCCCCAATGCACGACGTAGGGCTGGCCATCGCGCACGCCGCGGTGCGGCCCGGGCACCCAGCCGTCGGACGACGCGGCATCGTGCGGCAGCGCGCGAAAGATCGCCCGGTCCATCGGTTCGATGCCGTTGGGCAGGCTCGCCCGTGCCGCGGTGCGCAGCAGCGCCTGCGCCTCGGGCGGCGCAGCGCCGTTCACCGCCGTCTCCACCCGGCCGTCGAACAGGCTCACCAGCGTCATCTGGTTGCGCGTGAGCGTGCCGGTCTTGTCGACGCACAGCACGCTCACCGTGCCCAGTGCCTCGATCGCCTGCGGCTGGCGCGTGAGCACCTGCGACTTCGCGAGCCGCCAGGCGCCGAGCGCGAGCATCACGCTCCACACCACCGCGAATTCCTCGGGAATCAGCGACATCGCCAGCGTCAGCCCGACGAGCAGCCCGGCCGTCCACGAGCCTTCGCGCACCGCATACAGCGTGGCCGCGATCACGCAGGTGGACAGCGCCAGCAGCGCCACCCGCTGCACCAGGTGCTTGAGCTCGCCTTGCAGCCGGCTGGCGCGCGGCCGGATCTGCTGCAGCGAACCGCCGATGCGGCCCAGCGCCGTGGCCGCGCCGGTGGCCGTGACCACCGCCACCCCATCGCCCTGCACGACGAGGCTGCCGGCATGGAGCTGCCGCGCCGGTGCGTCGCCGTCGGCCCGCTTGGGCACCGGCACCGATTCGCCGCTGAGCAGCGATTCGTCGACCTGCAGCCCGCTGCTCTCGATCAGCCGCGCATCGGCCGCGAGCCGGTCGCCCTCGTCGACGACCAGGCGGTCGCCGCGCACCAGCTCGTCGCTGCCCACCCGCACCGCATGGCCGTCGCGCACCACGGTGCAGCGCGGGCTCGACAGGTCCTTCAAGGCATGCAACACCCGCTCGGTGCGCTGCTCCTGGTAGACCGAGAGGCCGCCCACCGCCACCACCGACAGCAGCAGCACGCCGGCATCGCCCACGTCGCCGAGGATCGCGTAGACACCCGCCGTGACGAGCAGCAGCAGGAACATCGGCTGCGTGAGCGCGCCCCAGGCCATGCGCAGCAGCCCGCGGCGCGCGGCAGCTGGCAGACGGTTGGGGCCATCGAGCCGGCGCTGGGCCAGCACCTGTTGCGTGCTCAGGCCGGCGGGGCCGAGGTCGGGAATGCCATCGCTGCTCATGGCCGACGGTATCGCCTGAAACGGATGACGCGCTCTTGATGAAGGGCAAGCTCTCGGGCACGCTGCTGCAGCGCATCAATACCCTTGACCCCGATCAAGCCGCGCCGCCGGCTTGCCGCCAGCATTGCCACCATGACCATCCGACACCTCGATCGCCTGCTCGATCCGTCCACCGTGGCCGTCTTCGGCGCGTCCGACCGGCCCAACCGCGTCGGCACCACCGTGTGGCGCAACCTCAATGCGGGGCGTTTCAGCGGCCGCGTGATGCCGGTGAACCCGAAGCACCGGGAGCTCGATGGCGTGCCGGTGGCGGCCAGCGTGCGCGACCTGCCCGTGGTGCCCGACCTGGCCGTGCTGTGCACACCGCCGGCCACCATCCCCGGGCTGGTCGCCGAGCTGGGTGCGCTGGGCATGCGTGCCGCGGTGGTCGTCACGGCCGGGCTCAGCGCGCAGCAGAAGCAGGCGACGCTGGACGCTGCGCGTCCCTATCTGCTGCGCCTGCTCGGCCCCAACTGCATCGGCGTGCTCACGCCGCGCACCGGCTTGAACGCGAGCTTTGCGCACACCGATGCGCTGCCCGGCGACCTGGCCTTCGTGTCGCAGTCGGGCGCGCTGCTGACCTCGATGCTCGACTGGGCCAACAGCCGCCGCATTGGCTTCTCGCACCTGGTGTCGCTGGGCGACCATTGCGACGTCGATTTTGGCGACCTGCTCGACCACCTGGCCAGCGACGCGCACACGCGAGCCATCCTGCTCTACATCGAATCGGTGCAGTCGCCGCGCAAGTTCATGTCGGCCGCCCGCGCCGCCGCGCGCAACAAGCCGGTGATCGTCGTGAAGGCGGGCCGCGCTGGCCATGGGGTGAAAGCCGCCGCCTCGCACACCGGCGCGCTGGCGGGCTCCGACATCGTGTTCGATGCCGCCATCCGCCGCGCGGGCATGCTGCGGGTCGATACGCTGCAGCAGCTGTTCATCGCCGCGCAGACGCTGGCCCGCTTCCGCGGCAACCGCGACGACCGGCTCACGATCATGACCAACGGCGGCGGCGCCGGCGTGATGGCGGCCGACGCCGCCGAGCTGTGCGGCGTGAAGCTGGCCGACCCCGGCGCCGAGTTGCTGGGCCGGCTCGATGCCGCGCTGCCGGCCAACTGGTCGCACGGCAACCCGATCGACATCATCGGCGACGCGCCGGTCGAGCGCTACACCGCCACGCTGTCCGCGCTGCTGGCCGACCGGTCTGCCGGCGCGGTGCTGTTCACGCACGCGCCCACCGCCATCGTCGACAGCCTGGCGATCGCGCAGGCCTGCCTGCCGCTGGTCAAGAGCGCCGCCAATCGCGTGATGAGCTGCTGGCTGGGCGACGGCACGGTGGCGCCCGCGCGGCGGCTGTTCGAAGAAGCCGGCATCGCCGACTACCCCACGCCTGAAGACGCGGTGCATGCCTTCAAGATGCTGCAGACCTACCGGTGCAACCAGGAAACGCTGATGGAAGCGCCGGCCGCCAGCGAGAACCCCGCGCCCGACGTGGCCGCCGCGCGCGAGGTGATCGCGTCCGCGCTGGCCGAGGGCCGCGAATGGCTGGGCGAGCGCGAGGCCAAGGCGGTGCTCGCGGCCTACGGCATCCCGGTGGTGAAGACGCTGGCGACCGCGCCCACCGCCGCTGCGGCCGCCGCGGCAGCACGGACCGTGGGGTACCCGGTCGCGCTGAAGATCCTCTCGCCCGACATCACCCACAAGTCCGACGTGGGCGGCGTGCGGCTCGACCTGCGCGACGAGCAGACGCTCGCGCAGGCGGCCGATGAGATGCTGGCCACCGTGCACGCCGCACGGCGCGAGGCCCGGCTGCAGGGCTTCACGGTGCAGGCGATGGCCTCGCGCCCGCATGCGCAGGAGCTGATCATCGGCGCCAGCATCGATCCGCTGTTCGGCCCGGTGATCCTGTGCGGCCAGGGCGGTACCGCGGTGGAGGTGACGGCCGACCGCGCGATCGCGCTGCCGCCGCTGAATCGCAGCCTGGCGCGCGAGCTGGTCTCGCGCACCCGCGTGGCCCGGCTGCTCTCGGGCTACCGCGACCATCCGCCGGCACAGCTGGATGCGCTGCACGACGTGCTGATCGCGGTGTCGCAGATGCTGGCCGACCTGCCCCCGCTGGCCGAGCTGGACATCAACCCGCTGTGGGTCGACGAGCACGGCGTGCTCGCGCTCGATGCGCGCATCCGCCTCTCGGCGCAGCCGGTGGCCGGCGCCGACCGCTTCGCGATCCAGCCCTACCCGACGCAGTGGGTCGAGCGGTTGCAGTGGCAGGGCCGCGAGCTCACGATCCGGCCGATCCGCCCGGAAGACGAGGCCCAGCACCTGCGCTTCCTGGAGCGGCTCGATCCGGAGGACATCCGCATGCGCATCTTCCAGACGCGGCGCGACCTGCCGCGCAGCGAGCTGGCACGGCTGACGCAGATCGACTACGAACGGGAGATGGCCTTCATCGCGGTGGCACGCAATGAGCAGGGCCTGGAAGAAACGCTGGGCGTGGTGCGGGCGGTGCGCGACCCCGACAACACCGAGGCCGAGTTCGCGATCATCGTGCGCTCGGACCTCAAGCACGCGGGCCTGGGGCACCTGCTGATGGAGCGGCTGATCCGCTATGCCCGCTCGCGCGGAACGCCCCGGCTGGTGGGCGTGGTGCTGCGCGAGAACGCCACGATGCTGGCGCTGGCGCGGGCGGAAGGTTTCGTCGTCGAACCGGCCGAGCCGCACGCCGACACGCTGCGACTGGCGCGCGCGCTGTAGCGAGGCTTCAGTGCAACATGGGTTCGACGGCCGGCGTCGCGAATTCGCGGCCGATCACGGTGCGCGCATAGAGGTAGTTGTTCAGCGCCAGCTCGCCCAGGGTATCCATGTCGACATGGCCCAGCGCATCGCACGGAAACGCATAGCCGCGGCCCTCGTCGAACAGCGAGCGGAAGCGCAGCAGATAGCGGGCTGCATTGGAAGCGGTGGCTTGGTGGATGCCGTTCATCGCGCTCTCCTTGGCACGTCGGTGCCCCATGCCTCAACGCTAGACCTCGACTGCAAGCATTCGGACAACCCCCGACAACGCTCGGCAACAGCCTGTGAACCCTCGATGTCAGTCCGTCACCGATGCCGGCTGATACGAAGCCGACACAGACCGTTCACCCAGCGTTACCCACCGATGCGGTCCGTTGGCACGGCCGTGTTTCCCGCTGCCTAAGCTGACGGCACACCTTCAGACACCAGCGAGGAACTCCCGATGAACGTCTCGACCATCTCCGCCCAGCCCGCCGCCGCCGTCCGCACCCGCCTGCCGATGGCGATGGAGCCGCAGCCGCACGTGCAGCGCATCGCCGATGCCCTCAAGCTGCTCGAGCAGAACCTGCCGATCCAGCGCCGCGTGCTGCGTGCCGGCGATGCGGTCTACCAGGCGGGCGAGCGCTTCGGCAGCCTGCACATCATCCACTCGGGTTTCTTCAAGGTGGTGAACCTGTCGCAAGACGGCCGCGAGCAGGTCGTGGCGCTGCATTTCAAGGGCGACTGGCTAGGCTTCGACGGCATCGCCAACGGGCAATATGGTTGCGACGCGATCGCAATGGACACCGGCGAGGTCTGGACCCTCCGCTACGACACGCTGCTGCTGGCCTGCGCCACCCATCCCGCGCTGCTCAACGTGCTGCACACCGCGATGAGCCAGGAGATCGCGCGCGACCGCGACTCGCTGATGTCGCTGTGCACGCTGTCGGCCGATGCGCGCGTGGCCGAGTTCCTGCGCTACTGGGTCGACTCGCTGGCCCGCCGCGGACTGCGCACTGACCAGATCACGCTGCGCATGACCCGCGCCGAGATCGGCAACTACCTGGGCATGACGCTCGAGAGCGTGAGCCGCGCCCTCTCGCGCCTGGCGCGCGAGAACGTGATCCGCTTCGCCGAGAAGGGTCGCCGCGACATCGAGATTCCCGACGCCGGTGCGCTCGCCGGCTTTGTCCAACGCAGCCTGGCGCCGAGCACGGCGACGATCCAATGAAGGCCGATCCGCAGGAACTGCCGGTGTCGGAAGAGTTGCTGCGCCGGCTGCGCGAATCAGGGCTTTGACCATGTACCACCGCATCCTCGTTCCCCTCGACGGCAGCGCCACCGCCGCCCGCGGCCTGCAGGAGGCCATCACCCTCGCAGGCGAGCAGAAGGCCTCGCTGCACCTGATGAGCGTCGTGGAGGACTACCCGATGCTGATGGAAGCGACCTCGGCCCTCGCCTTCGACGAGATGCGCAACGCTCTGCGCAGCGCCGCCACCGACCTGCTCGCCAAGGCCCGCGACACGGCCACCGCCGCCGGCGTGCCCGCCGAGACCGCGCTGCGCGAGGTCACGCAGGGCCGCATCGCCGACCTGATCGTCGACGAGGCCCGCCAGGCCGATTGCGACCTGATCGTGATGGGCACCCACGGCCGCCGCGGCTTCAGCCGCTTCGCGCTCGGCAGCGATGCCGAGCTCACCGTGCGGCTCAGCCCGGTGCCGGTGCTGCTGGTGCGGCAGGAGCCCGCTTCAGCGCCGTGAGGCTGCGCACGAAGCGCAGCACCCGCTCCGAGCTTTCGTCTTCCCGCGTGGCGGCCGACATCACCAGCACCGCATCCTTGTCGGCCAGCGGCACGTAGCGCACGCCCTCGATCCGCACCGCTTCCAGCGGCGCCGGCAGCACCGCCACGCCCAGCCCCACCGCCACCAGGCCGATCTGCGTGGTGGCCTCGCCCGCTTCCTGCGCCACCTGCGGCACGAAACCGGCCTGCGCGCACAGCTGCTGCAGCAGCACCGCGGTGCCGGTGCCCGCGCTCGGCGGGAAACCGACGAAGCGCTCGTCGCGGCATTCCTTGATCGACACCGACTTGCGGCCCGCGAAGCGGTGTGCAACCGGCACGATCAACCGCAGCGGGTCGCGCCGCAGCACCTTGAGCTTGATGCCGACCGGCGCCTTCGGGCTGTTGAAACGCACGAAGCCCACGTCGATCTCGCGACGCCGCAGCGCTTCGAACTGCTCGGCCGTGTACATCTCGCGCAGCTGCAGCCCCACTTCAGGGTATTGGCGCCGGTAGTCGCCCACCGCATCACGCAGCACCGACATCAACGGCAAGGTGCTGGTGAAGCCGATGCGCAGCTCGCCCACCTCGCCGCGTGCCACGCGCTGCACTTCACCGGCCAGCATGCCGGCGCTGGCCAGCAGCTCGCGCGCGCGGCCAAGCAGGTGGCGGCCCGCATCGGTAAGTGCCACGCTGCGCTTGGTGCGCGTGAACAGCGGCACGCCCAGCTCTTCCTCCAGCGCCTGGATCTGCTGGCTCAGCGGCGGCTGGCCGATGTGCAGCCGCTGCGCCGCGCGCGTGAAGTGCAGCTCCTCGGCCACGGCCACGAAGTAGCGCAGATGCCTCAGCTCCATGTCCGGCCCATTGATATCTCAAACGTCTGAGTTGATGCGAAATCATATATTGGACGTCTGGACGCCGGCTGCCTAGCATCCGTCGCATGAGCAGTCCCCCCCTGGCCGCCGCCGCGCTGTCCCCCCACCTCCACACCCAGGCGCCGCTGCCGCCACCGCTGGCGCTCGGTTCGCCCGAGCACCGCGCCGCCAAGTGGGCGCTGTTCGTCGGCGGCTTCTCCACCTTCGCGATGTTCTACGGCCCGCAGCCGCTGCTGCCGCTGTTCGCCCGCGAGTTCGGCCTGAGCCCGGCGGATTCGAGCGCGGTGCTGTCGGCCACCTCGGGCGCGATGGCGTTGGGCCTGATCCCCGCCGGCCTGCTGGCCCAGCGGCTCGGGCCCAAGACGGTGATGGTGGTCGCGCTGATGCTCGGCGCCGCGGCCTGCCTGCTGTCGGCCATTGCGCCCAGCTACGGCTCGCTGATCGCGCTGCGCGCGCTGCTCGGGCTCGCGCTGGCCGGCGTGCCGGCCGTGGCTGCGGCCTACTTGAGCGAAGAGCTGGACCCCGCCGGCCTCGGCCAGGCCATCGGCCTCGTCATCGCCGGCAATGCCGCTGGCGGCATGACCAGCCGGCTGGTCTCGGGCCTGCTGGCCGACCTCACCTCGTGGCGCATGGCCTTCGCCGGGCTGGGCTGCCTGGGTGCGGTGGCGGCCTTCGAGTTCTGGCGCAGCCTGCCGGCCTCGCGCCGCTTCCGCCCCTCGGCCTTCGAGCCCGCGGTGTGGGCGGCCGACCTGCGGCACCACCTGCGCGACGCCGGGCTGCCGTGGTTGTTCGCGATCGCCTTCCTGCTGATGGGCAGCTTCGTCAGCCTCTACAACTACCTCGGCTACCGGTTGGGCGCGGCGCCCTTCTCGCTCAGCCACACCGGCATCGGCGCGATCTTCCTGCTCTATGTGCTGGGCATGATCGCCTCGCCCTGGGCCGGCCGGCGTGCCGACCATGCGGGGCCGCTGCGCACGCTGTCGATGATGCTGGGCCTGATGGCGCTGGGGCTGGCGCTCACCGTGCTGGACGCGCTGCCGGCGGTGATCGCCGGGGTGGCGCTCTACACCTTCGGCTTCTTCGGCGCGCACTCGGTGGCCAGCGGCTGGGTCGGCCGCAGGACGGCACATGCCAGGACGCTGGCCGCCTCGATGTACCTCTGCGCCTACTACCTCGGTGCCGGCGCGATGGGCTGGGCCAGCGGGCATGCCTGGTCCGAGGGCGGCTGGACCGGCCTGGCGGGCTTTCTCGGCCTGCTGCTGGCCGGCTGCGGCTTCGCGGCCTCGCGCCTGCGGCGCTGAAGCGGCCGCATCGCTGCGGATCAGTCGATCGCCTGCGCCCGCACGATCTTGCCGCTGCGCGGCTCGATCTCGCAGCGGTACCTGAACGGCGCGGCCCGCATGCCCGGCGCGCGCTCCATCAGGCCCTGGCCTTCCAGGCTCATCCGGCCTTCGGCCGCCGGCTTCACCTGGCGCGTGGCCGAGCTGAAGCTGATGGCGTCGACGCGCGGGTATTTGTCCTTCAGCGCAGCGGCGGCGGCCGCCTCGCAGTCTGCCGGCGACACATTGGTGAGATCGGGCTGCCATGGCTTGTCGGGGCCGGGCTTCGCAACACCTGTCTCGCGGAACACCACGCCGGAGGTGGTGCCGCTCTTCGAGTTGAAGGCGCAGCTGTAGGTGAACGGCACCGCCCCGCCCGCGCCACGGTAGCGCCCTTCGCCCTTGACGCCGATCTCGTCGTCGTCGTTGGCCGCCAGGGCCCGCTTGGCGCCGATGAACTGGATGTCCTGCGCGTCCTTGCCACGCAGCTTCTCGATGGTCTCGGTGACGGCGGCCTCGCAGCGGTCGGCCGCCTTGCCGGCATCGCCTTGGGCGGCCGCACCCGCGCACGCGGCGAGCAGCACGCAGGACAGGCCGAGCGAACGTGAACGGATCTTCATGCCGGTAAGGTCCTGGCGCCCAGCCGGGCGCAGTGATGTTGGCGCCATTTTCTTCTTCCCCCGCGGACCTGCCGTCATTCCGGCGATCCGGATTGTCCCTAGGCGTTTCTTGCGGCCATGAGCTTGGCACGCAGGGCCAGTGCCAAGCGGGCCTTGCAAGCCCAAGATGCGCGCGGCCCATTCACAAACATCAGGAGACAAGCATGAAGAGACTGGCCCTCTGGCGCACCCTGCTGGGCGCGCTGACCGGCATGGCACTGTGGTCCGGCACGGTGCCGGCCCAGGCGGCGAACAACAACCCGGTGATCTTCGTCCATGGCTTCGCGGGCTTCGGCCGCAGCGAAATGCTGGGCTACAAGTACTGGGGCGGCTTCACCGACCTGCAGGTGCAGCTGCAGGCCCGCTACAGCGACCAGCTGGTGCGCACCGCGGTGGTCGGACCCTTCAGCTCCAACTGGGACCGCGCGGTCGAACTCTTCTATCAGATCAAGGGCGGCTGCGTCGACTACGGGATGATGCATGCGCAGCATGCTGGCCACCTGCGCAAGCCGGAGGACTACTTCCACAACGGCCGCACCTGCTACCCCGGCCTGTATCCCGCGTGGGACGCCAGCCACCCGGTGCACCTGGTCACGCACAGCATGGGCGGGCAGACCGCGCGCATGCTCGCGCAGATGCTGGCCGGCAACGGCGCGCCCGCCAACCCGGGCCTGTTTTCCTACGCCACCGACGCGCGCTGGGTGAAGAGCATCACCACCATCGCCACGCCCAACGACGGCACCACGCTGGCCTATCGAGTGGTCGACTGGGTGCCGGTGGTGCAGCAGTTGGTCACCGGCATCGCCGGCGTGGCCAGCGCCACCGGCGCGAACCACATCTACGACTTCAAGCTCGACCAGTGGTGGATCGGCGCGCAGGCCAGCGGCGAAAGCTTCGACGACTATATGAAGCGGGTGATGAGCTGGCCGCTGTGGGACAGCGGCATCCAGGACCTGTCGCCCTACGACCTGAGCCCAGCCGGCGCGATGGCCGAGAACGACTGGGTGAAGGACCAACCCAACATCTACTACTTCTCGGTCACCACCGACACCACCTACCGCGGCCTGTTCACCGGCTGGCACTACCCCAACCTCGACACCAACCCGCTGATCGCGCTGTTCGCCGGCCCCGGGTGGATGGGCAACTACGGGCGCGACAGCCGGCCCTTTCCGCCGGTGGCCGACAGCAGCTGGTGGGCCAACGACGCGGTGGTGAACACCACCGCACAGAAGGCGCCCACCTGGGCGATGAACAGCGCCGGGCTGGTCTATGCGCGGCCGGTGGTGATCCGCGACATCCGCAGCGGCGCCGCGCCACAGGCCGGCGCCTGGAACTGGAAGGGCCAGATGGACGGCTACGACCACCTCGACATCGTCGGCTGGACGCTGTTCTGGGACAGCGTGGGTTGGTACAAATCCCATATCGACCAGTTGCGGGGCCTGTAGCCACGACAATGCGGCCCCTACGAAAAACTTCAGGGGCCGCAGATGCCGCAGACGCATCGCAACAACGGGCTGGACACCTTGCGCGCACTGGCGATCACGCTGGTGTTCATGTACCACTACCAGGTGTTCGTCAGCGGCGAGCCCACCTTCGGCTGGGGCAGCACGGTGGGCTGGACAGGCGTCGACCTGTTCTTCGTGCTCAGCGGCTACCTGATCGGCAACCAGCTGTTCTCGGGCCTTGCGCGCGGGCAGAAGCTCTCACTCAAGGCCTTCTATGCCCGGCGCTTCCTGCGCACGCTGCCCAACTTCTACGTCGTCCTCGCGCTGTTCTTCCTGTTTCCCGCGGTGATGGGCGGCAACCCGCCGCCGCCGCTGTGGCGTTTTCTCACCTTCACGCAGAACCTGTGGCTCACGCCGGGCACGGCGTTCTCGCATGCCTGGTCGCTGTGCGTGGAAGAGCAGTTCTACCTGTTGCTGCCGCTCGCGGTTGTGTTCGCCGCGGCCTGGCGCGGCTCGATCCGCTGGGCCTGGGCGGCGATGGGCGCTTTCGTCATCGGCAGCATCGCGCTGCGCAGCTGGCTGTGGCTGCGCTACGGGCGCGAGGCCGATGGCGCCATCGCGGGCTACTACCCCAACGTCTACTACTCGTCGTTCTGCCGCTTCGACGAGTTCCTGCCCGGGGTGGCGGTGGCGCTGCTGAAGAACTTCCATCGCGACGCGTGGAACCGGCTGCTGCAGCATGGACAGGCGATGCTGCTGGCGGGCGTTGCCGCGGTGGCCGTGATGTTCACGCTGGTCGTGACGATCTACGAGATCGACGGCTATGGCTACGGCTACTTCATGACCGGCTTCGGCTATTCGCTGGTGGCCATGGCCTTCGCGCTGCTGGTGGTGGCGGCGCAGTGCCCCGGCTCGTGGCTGTATCGCGTGAGGGTGCCGGGCGCGGCGCAGCTCGCGCTGTGGTCGTATGCGATCTACCTCACGCACAAGCCGATCGCGCAGATCCTGCGGCGCACGCTGAAGCCGTATGCGCTGTCGCAGCCGGTGCTGGTGGCGGTCGTGATCGTCGCCTGCCTCTTGGGCGGATGGCTGCTGTATCGGCTGGTCGAGACGCCGTTCATGCGGCTGCGCGACCGGCGGTTCCCGAGCAACTTTGCATCGGCAGAAGTGCCGTTGCGGTCGGGAGCCGCAGCAGTGTCCTGAGCGGGCCTAGGCCCGGCTCGCATTCCCCACGATGCCCTGCGCAAACCGCGGCGCCAGCGGCACCGGCAGGTCGTGGCCCATGCCATCGACCACATCCAGCGTCGCGCTGCGGATCTTGGTCGCGAGGTCGTGCGCCGCCGCCGAGGGAATCAACGGATCCACCGCCCCATGCACGATGTGCACCGGGCAGCGGATGCGCGCCAGCATCGCCGAGCGATCGCCGTGCGCCGCCACCGCCATCAGCTGCCTGACCTGGCCCGCGGGCCGGTAGGCGCGCCGCACCGCGGCCTCCACCAGCTCGCGCAGCCGCTTCGGATCGGCGGGATAGGCCGGGCTGCCGATCAGGCGGAAGAAGGCCTCCAGATGGCCCACCACGTCCTGCGGCCCGGAGCCGCGCCTCGGCCGGTTGAGCAGCGCCCGCTGCACCTCGAGGCTGGCCTGCGGCAGGTGGCGCGCCCCCGAGCTCGTGAGCATCAGCGTGAGGCTGCGCACCCGGTGCGGTGCCCTGGCCGCGAGCGCCTGGCCGATCATGCCGCCCATCGAGGCACCGCAGACATGGGCCTTGGCGATGCCCAGCGCATCGAGCACGCCCAGCGCATCGTCGGCCATGTCGTCCAGCGTGTAGGGCGCGCGCACCGGCAGCCCGAGCCGGTAGCGCAGCGCGCCCCACATCAGGTTGGGCACGCCCAGCTCGTCGAAGCCCTGGCTCAGGCCGGCATCGCGGTTGTCGAAGCGGATCACCCGGAAGCCGCGCTGCACCAGCGCCTGCACGAAGGGATCGGGCCAGGCGATCAGCTGCATGCCCAGGCCCATGATCAGCAGCAGCGGCTCACCGGCGGGCGAACCGTCTTCCACCACCTCGATCTCGATGCCGTTGGCGTGGACCTTCATGGCAGCGCGAGCTTCAGGGCCGGGCGGCCCTCAGCGGCGCATGGCCGGTGGTGCGGAAGAACCAGCGGCGCGCACCGTGCACGTCGAAGCGCTGCCAGCGCTCGGGATCCTGCGCCAGCCGGTCGGCCACCGCATAGAGCGCGAGCGGGTTCATGCCCATGCCGATGTGGCTGGCGTGCACCTCGATGTTCTCGGTGTGCGGATGGTCGTCGTTGACGCTGCACTGCCAGGCCACCACGCCATCGGTGCGCGAGAAGATCGAAGTGGTGGGCACCGGCGGCGGCTCGCGCAGCCCGGCCAGCAGCTCGGGATCGTGCGACGACTTGCCGCTGAGCAACTCGAACACCCGCCACGCATTGGTGGCCCGCGGATGCCCGCTGAACGGCGACCCCAGCGTGATCACGCAGCGCACGAGCTCGGGCACTTCCTTGGCCAGCTCGCGCGCATACACGCCGCCCAGGCTCCAGCCCACCAGGCTCACCTTGCGGCGATGCCGTTCGTGCAGCATGCGGATGCGGTCGAGGCAGGCTTCCACCACCCCTTCGCGCGGGCCGCGGTTGAAGCCCTGCTGCCAGGCGTAGGGCGTGTAGCCGCGGTCGCGCAGGAAGTTGCGCAGCGGCAGCGTCGTGACATCGGAAGCGGCCAGTCCCGGAAACACCAGCACGGGATGCCCGTCGCCCGGTGGCAGGCGGTTCAGCCAGGGAGCGGCGGCCAGCGTGGCCGCGAATTCCCAGGGGGCGCGGCCTTCGAGCATCAGCAGCAGCGGGCCGGGCGCCTTCAGCGGGCGGCCGGACGGATCGGTGTGGTCTGTGGGAGAAGGCAAGATGGACTCGATGTTATCGAGCGCTCCTCCGCTTGGATGGAGCGCTCGCCCTAGTGAGGCGTGTCGCGTTGGAGACAACCTGCGCCAGCCCCGCCTGCAGCACGCGGCCGCCGATCGAGCGGGCCGCGCTGCTCATCGCATCGATGAGGCTGGGCGATGCCGCCTCGCTCTCGGGCACCGGCAGGCTCTTGAGGTCGTCGAAGGCGATCAGGATCGCGTCGGCCAGCTCGCGCACCTCGGGCATGGCCTCGGCGCAGGCCATCAGCCCGAAGTCGAGCGAACGGTCGTAGCTCTGCACGGTGATGTTCAGGCCCACGCCGTGCACGACGATCGAGGTGGGGTGGTTGGCCAGCATGCGTGCGCCGGCGATGTACAGCGGCACCGGCGGCCCGGGCACGTTGGAGATGGCCACGTTGGCCAGCGGCGGGATGCGCTCGGCCACCTTCGCCCTGCCGTAGACGGTGGTCACCGCCTGCATCAGCCATGGCACGCCGAGCGACGGAAAGTCGGTGGGCAGCACCTGCTTGAGCCTGGACATCGTCTCCTTCATCGATGCGGTGGCGGCCTTGATGTGGGCCAGCCGTTTCACCGGATCGGCAATGTCCGTACCCAGCGCGATCAGGCTCATCGAGGCCTGGTTGTCGGCGCTGGCGTCGCCCTTGGCGCGCAGCGAGACCGGCACCGCCGCCACCAGCGACTTGCGCGGCAGCGGCCCGTGGCGGCCGAAGTGGCGGCGCAGCGCGGTGCTGCACAGCATCAGCACCAGGTCGTTGAGCGTGGCCTCGTGTGCCTTGGCCAGCCCCTTCAGCTCGGCCAGCGGCAGGCTCACCGCGGCGAAGGCGCGGCTCGCGGTCACCGAGGCATTGAGCCGCGTGCGTGGCGCCATCGAGAAGCCGCCCTCGCCGCCTTCGCGCCAGCGCTCGACCGAACGCAGCAGCGATTGGGTCAGCGCCCCGGCCAGCGCGCTTACTGTGTCTGGCAGGCCTTTCAGCAAGTTCAGCCATTGGTCGGCCTGGCTGCCGACCGCGCCGCGCATCAACTGCCCGAAGCCGATCTGCAACGACTTGTGCCGCTTCACCGGCGCGGTGGGCACCGGCGGCTGCGGCTCCAGGTCGAAGATCGCACTGGCGAGCGCCACGGCCGCCTGCCCGTCGACCGCCGCATGGTGCACCTGCGTGTAGAGCGCCACCCGGCGCCGGCCCTCCGCGCTGCGGGCCAGGCCCTCGATCACGTGGAACTTCCACAGCGGCCGCTCGCGGTCGAGCAACTGCGTGTGCAGCTCGCCGACCTTGCGCTCCACGTCGGCCATCTGCGAGCCGGCCGGCAGCTTCACCTCGACGATGTGCCGGCGCAGGTCGGGCTCGGCATCGGCCCATACCGGGTTGGCCATCTTCAGCGGCGGCCACATCAGCTTGCGGCGCAGCGGCGGCGCAACCGACAGGCGCGAGGCCACATGCCTGCGCAGCGCCGGCGCGAAGCTGCCGCGAAAGCCCGCGGGCAGCTCCAGCACATGCAGCGCGCCCACGTGCATCGGCATCTCCGGCGTCTCGAGGTAGAGAAAGGTCGCGTCGAGGCCGGAGAGTTGTTTGAGTCGTCCCATCGGAGGATGCTAAGGCGGGGTGTCGCGCTGCCGAGGGCGGGGAAACCCGTCACCCCTCGGTGCGGGCCAGCACCCGTCACGCCTGCGTGCGGGCCAGTGTCAGCACGATCTGCTCCTCCAGCGCCGCCACCGCCTCGGTGGCCGCCGAAGCCCGGCTGCGCTGCACCACCACCTCCAGCGGCGGCAGCGGCGGCACGCCATGGCGCCGGTCGAGCAGCATCAGCCCGGGCGGCACGCTGCAGCGCGTGAGCACCGCCACGGCCAGGCCGCTCTCGGCCGCTGCCAGCTGCCCGGCCAGGCTGGGGCTGTGATAGACGACCCGGTGTCCGCGCCGCTGGGCCGCGAGGCCCGCGATGGCCAGCTTGCGCGCGATGCTGCCCTCTTCATACAGCGCCACCGGCAGCGGCTCGCGCCGCCAGGCGTGGTGCGCTGCCGATGCCACCCACACCAGCGGCTCGCGGAACAGCAGCCGCCCGACGCCGGCCCGGTAGCGGGTGCAGACGGCGATGTCGACCTCGCCCTGCCGCAGCTTGGGCAGCAGCGCGGTCGACTGCTCGCACACCAGCGACAGCTCCACCCCGGGATGCCGTGCCGCGAAGGCGCGCAGCACGGGCGCGAGGTAGGCCACCGCATAGTCGTCGGGCACGCCCAGCGTGACCCGACCGTGCACGGTGGCGCCATGCATCGCCCGCTGCGCGTCGGCGTGCGCCTCGAGCAGGCGGCGTGCATGCGGCAGCAGCTCGCGCCCGCCCGCCGTGAGGGCGACATGGCGCGCATCGCGCGTGAGCAGCGGCCGGCCCACCGCGCCTTCGAGCTTCTTCAGCTGCATGCTCAGCGCCGATTGCGAGCGGTACACCAACGGCGCCGCGGCGGTGAGCGAGCCGGCATCCACCACCGCCACGAAAGCGCGCAGCCAGTCGAGTTGAAGGTCCTGCGAGCGCATGCTTCACGAAATCAAATGCATAGGGTTTGAAGTATGCGCTTTCCAGATGCTGAGCCTGGCGCCACAGTGGCGGCATGGCTTCGACACCTGCATCCGCCGAACGCACCCATGGCACCGCGCTGATGAGCGCCGGCGGGCTGCTGCTCGGCACGCTCGGCGTCTTCGTCGAGGAGGCGCACACCGACCCGCTCACCGCCGTGTGGTTCCGCTGCGCCTTCGGGCTGCTGGCGCTGCTGCTGTGGGGCGCTTGGCGCGGCCGCCTGCGCGAGCTGCGGATGCCGCGCCGCGCGGCCTGGCTCTCGGTGATGGCCGGCCTGCTGATGCTGTTGAACTGGGCGCTGTTCTTCGCGGCGATCCCGCGCACCTCGATCGCGCTGGCCACCGTGGTGTTCCATGTGCAGCCGCTGTGGGTGCTGGCCTTCGGGATGCTGTGGCTGGGCGAGCCGGCCTCGCGGCTGCGCATCGCCGCGCTGGGGCTGGCGCTGCTGGGCCTCTCGCTGGCCACCGGGCTGTGGAGCGGCCACCTCGCCCGATCCGACGGCATGCTGCTCGGCATAGGCTGCGCGCTCGGCGGCTCATTGAGCTATGCCGCGGTGACGATCATCGCGAAGCAGCAGCGCGGGGTGTCGTCGTATGCGCTGGCGGCGTGGCAGTGCGGGGTGGGCACCCTCGTGCTCGCGGCGTGGCCCTGGTTCCACGGCTGGCCCGCGCTGCCGGCCTGGGGCTGGCTGGCCGGCCTGGGCATGCTGCATACCGCGCTGGCCTACGTGCTGCTCTTTGCCGGCATGCAGCGGCTGCCGGCCTCGCAGATCGCGCTGCTGCAGTTCGTGTATCCGCTCACTGCGATCGTCGTCGATGCCGTGGTCTACGGCCGCGTGTTCGATGTATGGCAGTGGGCCGGCGTCGCCCTGATGGGCAGCGCGCTGTGGGCCGCCCGGCAGCGGCCCGCGGGCGAAAGCGCTACGCCAGCGACCGCAGCGGATGCGCGTGTGCCGGCCAGGGGCTGACGAAGAAGGTTTCGACCATCTCGGGCGTCACCTCGTCGACGCGCGGCGGATTCCAGCGCGGCGCATGGTCCTTGTCGACGGCCAGCGCGCGGATGCCTTCCACGGTTTCGCTCGCGGTGCCGGGCCGCAGGTGGAAGCAATGGCGCACGAGGTCGCGCTCCATGCGCAGGTCGTCGGCCAGCGTCATGCGGCGCGCGCGGCGCACCTGCTCGAGCGTGACCGCCATCATCAGCGGCGAGCGCTTGCCGAGCAGCTTGAGGGCATGCTGGGCGAACTCGTTGTCGTCGTGCTGCAGCGAACCAACGATGTCGTGCAGCCGGTCGCGTCCGAAATGGAGGTCGATGGCCTCCTGCCAGATCGCGATCTTGGGCGCGGCCACCGGCTGCGCACGGGCGCGCACCGCGGCCAGCACCTGCTCGCCGGTGTCCATCGGCTGGTCGAGCACCGACTCCAGCAGCCCCGGCAGGTCGGCCGCCGGCACGAACACGTCGGCCAGGTTCAGCGCGATGGCATCGGCCGCATGGATCACCTCGCCGGTGAGCGCCAGGTATTCGCCGATGTGGCCCGGGCAACGCGAGAGGAACCAGCCGCCGCCCACATCGGGGAACAGGCCGATGTTGGTCTCGGGCATGGCCAGCTTCGAATGCTCGGTGACCACGCGCAGCGCCGCACCCTGGCTGATGCCCATGCCGCCGCCCATCACCACGCCGTCCATCAGCGCGATGTAGGGCTTGGCATAGTGGTGGATCAGGTGGTTGAGCGCGTATTCCTCGGTGAAGAAGTCCTCGAGCTTCGGATCGCCGGCCAGCGCGGCCTGGTGGAAGAAGCGGATGTCGCCGCCCGCACAGAAGGCCGCCGGCTTGCCTTCGCGGCCGGCACCGCGCACCACCACGGCCACGATGGCGGGATCGTCGGCCCAGGCCAGCAGCATCGTCGTGAGGTCGCGGATCATCGGCAGCGACAGCGCATTGAGCGCGTTCGCGCGGTTCAGCGTGAGCAGCCCCACGCGGCCATGCACCTCGGCCACCACGTGGCCTCCGGACACCAGCACGGGCAAACCATCGATCATCGTCTCGTCTCCAGTCTCTTGAACCTTGTCATCATCGAAGCGCCGCAGCCCTTTTGAGGCCGACCGCTTCGTTCGCGGCGAGCGCGCCCAGCACCAGCGCGCCGCCTCCCAGCACCGAGGCCGACGGCGCCTCGTGCGCACCCAGCCAGGCCCACAGCACACCGAACAGCACCTCGAGCAGCGCCAGCAGCGCCACCTCGGGCGCGCTGAGCACGCGGGCGATCGCCACCACCATCAGGCAGGGGATCGCCAGTTGCACGACACCCAGCAGCGCCAGCAGGCCCAGGTCATGCACCGAGGCCTCGAACGGCGCCGCCAGCGGGAGCGTCACCGCAGCGGAAAGCACCGCACCGATCAGCACGGCCGGCAGCAGGTCGGGCGCGGCCTCGCCATGACGGCGGGCGCTGTGCTGGATGGCGGTCCAGTTGATCGCCGAGGCCAGCGGCACGGCCAGCGCGATCAGCGTGCCGAGCACGCTGCGCGGATCTTCGGCGCCACCGATCTCGTGGGCATACATCCAGCCGATACCGATGCCCGCCGCGAAGATCGCGGCCCAGGTGCGCGGCGCCAGCCGCTGCTTCAATGCAAAGCGCGAGATCAGCGCGGTGAGCAGCGGCGAGATCGCCATCGTCACCAGCACGTTGGCCACCGTGGTCAGCGTGAGCGCGACCATGAAGGCGGTGAACATCACGCTCCAGCACACGCCCGAGATCCACAGCGTGCTGCCGCCCTCGCGGATGGAGCGCCACAGCGCGGCCGGCCCGCGCAGCCAGCTCAGCAGCGCGACCAGTCCCAGCGCATTGAAGGCGCTGCGCCAGAAGGTGACCTCGAAGCTGCGCGCCGCCTCCAGCTGCCGAGTGACCACGCCCGCGATGCTCCACATCAGCGTGACGGCGATCATCAGCAATACGGCGCGGCGGTGGGTCATGACATCTACTCCGGGAACAGTGGCCAGTCGGTCAACCGGCCACTGTACGAAGCCCAGCTTCGCCCGAGGTTGATGTTTTCGCAATCACTCTTGCGACAGGCGCATCAGGCAGCTTCGCGCTGCGCACGCTTGCGGTCGTGTTCCTTCAGGAAGCGCTTGCGCAGGCGGATGCTCTTGGGCGTGATCTCGACCAGCTCGTCGTCCTCGATGAACTCCACGCCGTATTCCAGCGTCAGGTCGATCGGCGGCGTGATCTTGATGGCGTCTTCCTTGCCGCTGACGCGGAAGTTGGTCAGCTGCTTGGTGCGCGTGGCATTGACGACCAAGTCGTTGTCGCGGCTGTGGATGCCGACGATCATGCCCTCGTACACCGGGTCGCCGGCCTTCACGAACATGCGGCCGCGGTCGTCCAGCTTGCCCAGCGCGTAGGTGAAGATCTCGCCGTCGTCCATGCTGATCAGCACGCCGTTCTTGCGGCTGGCCACCTCGCCCTTGTAGGGCTCGTAGCCGTCGAAGATGTTGCTGATCAGGCCCGAGCCGCGGGTGAGGTTCAGGAACTCGTTGGAGAAGCCGATCAGCCCGCGCGCCGGAATGCGGTATTCCAGGCGCACGCGGCCGCGGCCGTCCGGCTCCATGTTCACCAGCTCGCCCTTGCGCTCGCCCAGCGCCTGCATCACGCCGCCCTGGTGCTGTTCTTCCACGTCGACGGTGACCAGCTCCACCGGCTCGAGACGCTCGCCGTTCTCGTAGTGGAAAACCACGCGCGGCTTCGAGACGGCCAGCTCGTAGCCCTCGCGGCGCATGTTCTCGAGCAGGATGGTCAGGTGCAGTTCGCCGCGGCCGGACACCTCGAAGACGCCGTCTTCATCGGTTTCCTTGACGCGCAGCGCCACGTTGCTCTGCAGTTCCTTCTGCAGGCGATCCCAGATCTGGCGGCTGGTGACGTACTTGCCTTCGCGGCCGGCCAGCGGGCTGGTGTTGACGCAGAAGTTCATCGTCAGCGTCGGCTCGTCGACCTTCAGCATCGGCAGCGGCTGCGGGTTGGCGGGATCGGTCACGGTGACGCCGATGCCGATGTCCTCGATGCCGTTGATCAGCACGATGTCACCGGGCCGCGCCGAGGTGACCTGCACCCGGTCGAGGCCCTCGAAGCACAGCACCTGGTTGACGCGGCCCTTGAACTGCTTGCCGTCCGGGCCTTCCATCACCAGCACGTCCTGGCCCGGCTTCACGGTGCCGGCATTGATGCGGCCCACGCCGATGCGGCCGACGAAGCTGTTGTAGTCGAGCGCCGAGATCTGCAGCTGCAGCGGCGCCTCGGGATCGCCCTCGTGCGGCGGCACGTGCTTGAGGATGGTCTCGAACAGCGCCGACATGTCGGGGCCCCATTGCTCGCCCGGCGTGCCCTCTTCCAGCGACGACCAGCCGTTGATGCCCGAGGCATAGACGACCGGGAAGTCGAGCTGCTCGTCGTTGGCGCCCAGCTTGTCGAAGAGGTCGAAGGCGGCGTTGATCACCTTGTCGCAGTTGGCGCCCGGCTTGTCGACCTTGTTGACGACGACGATCGGCCGCAGGCCCAGCGCCAGCGCCTTCTTCGTGACGAAGCGGGTCTGCGGCATCGGGCCTTCCTGGGCGTCGATCAGCAGCAGCACGCCGTCGACCATCGACAGCGCGCGCTCCACCTCGCCGCCGAAGTCCGCGTGGCCCGGGGTGTCGACGATGTTGATGTGCGTGCCGTGCCAGCTGACGGCGCAGTTCTTGGCCAGGATGGTGATGCCGCGCTCGCGCTCGATGGCGTTGCTGTCCATCACGGTGTCGACCACCTTCTCGTGGTCGGCGAAGGTGCCGCTCTGGCGCAGCAGCTGGTCCACCATGGTGGTCTTGCCGTGGTCGACGTGCGCGATGATGGCGATGTTGCGGATCTGATTGCTCATAGGGACTTCTTTCAGGCGGCTTGCAGGAGAAGGCCCTGCACCTCGATCGGACTCAAGAGCCGGTCGGCGATCAACTCGCCGGCTGTGATGTGGGCACTGCCAAGAAACGCGCGCGGCTGCGGCCCATAGACCCGCACGGCCGGTGCATCCGCCAGCTTGACGCGGCGGCGCACACCGGAAAGGAAACGGCCGGCATCCTCGTCGTCGAGCCGCACCTGCGGCCAGTCGGCGAGCAGCAGGTCGGCCGGCTGCAGCAGCGCCTCGCGCTGCGTTTCATCCATCTGCTGCAACTGCTCCAGCGTGACCGCGCCCTGCAGCGTCAGCGGGCCGCTGCCGGTGCGGCGCAAGGCGCTCAGGTGCGCACCGCAGCCCAGCGCCTCGCCGATGTCTTCGGCCAGCGTGCGCACATAGGTGCCCTTGCTGCAGCGGACGTCGAGGGTCAGCTGGTCATGCTGCCAGTCGACGATGTCGATGGCGTGAATCGTCACCGCACGGGCCTGGCGCTCGACCTCGATGCCGGCACGGGCGTATTCGTACAGCGCCTTGCCGTCTTTCTTGAGCGCCGAATGCATCGGCGGCACCTGGTCGATCGGGCCGGCGAAGCGGGCGCAGGCCGCCTCGATCGCGGCTCGGTCGACGTTCACGCTGCGTTCGCGCAGCACTTCACCCTCGGCATCGGCCGTGGTCGTCGTGACGCCGAGCTTCAACGTCGCGCGGTAGGCCTTGTCGGCTTCCAGGCTGACCTGCGAGAACTTGGTGGCCGCACCGAAGCACAGCGGCAGCAGCCCGGAGGCCAGCGGATCGAGCGTGCCGGTGTGGCCGGCCTTCTCGGCGCGCAGCAGCCACTTGGCTTTTTGCAGCGCATCGTTGCTCGACAGGCCCACCGGCTTGTCGAGCAGCAGCACGCCGTGCACGGCACGGCGCTGGATGCGTTGGCGCTGCGGGGCATTCATGGCGTTACGACGGCTCGCCGTCCTTCGGCGTCTCGTCGTCGTCCTTGGCGCGGGTGGCGTTGGCGCGGGCGATCAGCGCGTTGATGTCGGCCGCGCGCTCGGTCGTGCGGTCGAACTGGAAATGCAGCGTCGGCACGGTGTGGATCTGCAGGCGCTTGAACAGGCCGTTGCGCAGGTAGCCGGCGGCTTCGTTCAAGCCCTCTTCGCATTCCTGCGGATCGCCGACCAGCACCGAGAAGAACACCTTGGCATGCGCATAGTCGGGCGTCACCTCGACGCCGCTGATGGTGACCATGCCGATGCGGCGGTCCTTGAGCTCGCGGATCAGCTCGGCCAGATCGCGCTGGATCTGGTCGGCAACCCGGTAGCTCCGGTTGGGGATGGCTCGTTTGTGCTTCATCTCAGGTGCTTCCATAAACCAAGAAGCCCCGCCGTTTCCGGCGGGGCTTCTTGGCGCAGTTGCAACAAGACCCGCCTTACAGCGTTCGTGCCACTTCCTTCACTTCGAAGAACTCCAGCTGGTCGCCCTGTGCGATGTCGTTGTAGTTCTTCAGCTTGATACCGCACTCGAAGCCTTCCTTGACTTCGCGCACGTCGTCCTTCATCCGCTTCAGCGAATCGATCTCGCCGGTGTAGATGACCACGTTGTCGCGCAGCAGGCGGAAGCGCGCGTTGCGGCGCACCACACCGTTGGTGACCATGCAGCCGGCCACCGTGCCGATCTTCGAAGCCACGAACACCGTGCGGATCTCGGCATTGCCGATGATCTCTTCCTTCTGCTCCGGCGCCAGCATCCCCGACATGGCGGCTTTGATCTCGTCGACCGCGTCGTAGATGATGTTGTAGTAGCGCAGGTCGACGCCGTTGCCCTCGGCCAGCTTGCGCGCACCGGCATCGGCCCGCACGTTGAAGCCCACGATCACCGCCTTGGAGGCGATCGCCAGGTTGACGTCGGACTCGCTGATGCCGCCCACCGCGGCGTGGACGATCTGCACGCGGACCTCGTCGGTCGACAGCTTGAGCAGCGAGGTCGCCAGCGCTTCCTGCGAGCCCTGCACGTCGGCCTTGATGATCAGCGCCAGCGTCTGCGCCTCGCCCTGGCCCATGTTCTCGAACATGTTCTCGAGCTTGGCGGCCTGGCGCTTGTTGAGCGTGACCTCGCGGTACTTGCCCTGGCGGAAGGTCGCGATCTCGCGCGCCCGGCGCTCGTCGGCCAGCACCATGAACTCGTCGCCGGCGGCCGGCACTTCGGTCAGGCCCTGGATCTCGACCGGGATCGACGGGCCGGCTTCCTGCGTCGGCTTGCCGTTCTCGTCCAGCATGGCGCGCACGCGGCCATAGCTCGAACCGGCCAGCACGACGTCGCCGCGCTTCAGCGTGCCCGACTGCACCAGCACCGTGGCCACCGGGCCGCGGCCCTTGTCGAGCTTGGCTTCGATCACCAGGCCCTTGGCCAGCGCATCCTTCGGCGCGGTGAGCTCCAGCACCTCGGCCTGCAGCAGCACCTGCTCCAGCAGGTCGTCGATGCCCTGGCCGGTCTTGGCCGACACCGGGACGAACGGCGAATCGCCGCCGAAGTCTTCCGGCACCACCTCTTCGGCCACCAGCTCGCTACGGACACGATCCTGGTTGGCGTCGGGCTTGTCGATCTTGTTGATCGCCACGACGATCGGCACGCCGGCCGCCTTGGCGTGGTGGATGGCTTCCTTGGTCTGCGGCATCACGCCGTCGTCGGCAGCCACCACCAGGATCACGATGTCGGTGGCCTTCGCACCGCGAGCCCGCATGGCCGTGAAGGCCTCGTGACCCGGGGTGTCGAGGAAGGTGATCACGCCACGCGGCGTCTCGACGTGGTAGGCGCCGATGTGCTGCGTGATGCCGCCCGCTTCGCCCGCGGCCACGCGGCTGCGGCGGATGTAGTCGAGCAGCGAGGTCTTGCCGTGGTCGACGTGGCCCATCACGGTGACCACCGGCGCACGCGGCAGCGCCTCGGCGGCGCCTTCGGCGTTCTCTTCCTCGAGGAAGGCTTCCGGATCGTCCAGCTTGGCGGCGAGCGCCTTGTGGCCCATTTCCTCGACCACGATCATCGCGGTCTCCTGGTCGAGCTGCTGGTTGATCGTGACCATCTGGCCCAGCTTCATCAGCTGCTTGATGACCTCGGAGGCCTTCACCGACATCTTGTGCGCCAGGTCGGCCACGCTGATGGTCTCGGGGATGTGCACCTCCTGCACGACCGGTTCGGTGGGCGCCACGAAGTTGGACGGACCGCGATCGTCGCGGTCGCCACGGCGGCCACCGCGCGGCGCGCGCCAGCCGGCACGGGCCGAGCCCGCGGTATCGGTGCGGCCCTTGACGGCGCCACGCTTCTTCGCGGCATCGTCGGCCCAGCTCGACGACAGCTTCTCGGACTTGACCGACTTCTTGTCGCCCGGCTTGGCAGCGCCCGCGCCCGCAGCCGGTGCGGCGGCAGTGCCCGGCTTGGCCGTGGGCTTGTGGATCGTGCCCTTGATGCCTTCCTTGCCCGCTTCGGGCTTCGGCTCTTCGGGCTTCTTCGCGACCAGCACCTTCTTCGGCGCGTTCATCATCGCGCGGATCGCGGCGGCCTCGGCCTCGGCCGCCTTGCGGCGTTTCTCGAGGTCGGCCAGGCGCTGTTTCTCGGCCGCATCGGTATCGGCAGCCTTGACCACGCGCAGGGCGGGCTTGGGCGGCTCAGCCGGCGCTGGAGCGGGTGCAGGCGCGGGAGCCGGGGCGGCAGCAGCCGGCGCAGGCGTCGTGGCGGCCTTGGCGCTGGCCGCAGCGGCTTCGGCGGCGGCACGGGCAGCCGCTTCGGCAGCTGCCGCGGCAGCCTTCTCGGCCTCTTCGCGGCGACGCGCCTCTTCGGCTTCGCGCTCGCGGCGCTCCTGCTCTTCGCGCTGGCGGCGCTGTTCGGCCAGCTCTTCCTCCTGGCGACGCAGGGCTTCGGCCTGGGCCTTGGCCTCCTCTTCGCGGCGCTGGAGTTCGGCGGCGTCGATCTGCGGCTCGGCGGGCGCGGTGGCCTCTTCAGCCGGCGCATCGTCGCGCTTGACGAACACGCGCTTCTTGCGCACCTCGACCTGGATGGTGCGGGCCTTGCCGCTGGCATCGGCCTGCTTGATCTCGCTGGTCGACTTGCGGGTCAGCGTGATCTTCTTGCGGTCGCCGCCACCCGTGCCGTGTGCGGTGCGCAGGTAATCGAGCAAACGCTCCTTGTCCGACTCGGTCAATGCGTCGTCGGTCGAACGTTTGCTGACGCCGGCGGACTGCAGTTGCTCGAGCAACGTCGCCGCGGGGCGATTGAGCTCGGCGGCGAACTGGGCGACGGTGGTCACAGCCATTGTTGAATCCTTGCTTCCTGCTTGCAGTGCTGTGCGATGGTTCTGGTGGCGACTAGAGCGATGGCGCTGTTTTTCAGGCAGTGAACCAATGTTCCCGCGCCTTCATGATCAGGGCCTTGGCCTTGGCTTCGTCGACACCCGTCATCTCGGTCAACTCGTCGACCGCGAGGTCGGCGAGATCGTCCCGCGTGTGGATGCCGCCGTCGGCCAGCTTGGCGATCAGTTCCGGCGACAGGCCTTCCAGGTCGCGCAGGTCCTGCGAGGTTTCCTCGACGCGCTCTTCGCGCGCGATCTCCATGGTCAGCAGCGCGTCCTTCGCACGGGTACGCAGCTCATTGACCGTGTCTTCGTCGAAGGCCTCGATCTCGAGCATTTCCTGCATCGGGACGTAGGCCACTTCTTCGAGGCTGGTGAAGCCTTCGGCGATCAGGATCTCGGCGACTTCCTCGTCGACATCGAGCTTCTCGACGAACAGCTTGCGGATCGAGTCGGTTTCCTGCGCCTGCTTCTGCGCGGATTCCTCGGCGGTCATGATGTTGATGCGCCAGCCGGTGAGTTCCGACGCCAGGCGCACGTTCTGGCCGCCACGACCGATCGCGATCGCGAGGTTCTCCTCGTCGACGACCACGTCCATCGCATGGCGCTCTTCGTCGACGACGATCGACTGCACGTTGGCCGGGGCCAGCGCGCCAATCACAAATTGGGCCGGATCCTCCGACCACAAGACGATGTCGACGCGTTCGCCGGCCAGCTCGTTGGTGACCGCGTTGACGCGCGAACCGCGCACACCCACGCAGGTGCCGATCGGGTCGACGCGCTTGTCGTGCGACACCACGGCGATCTTGGCGCGCGAACCGGGATCGCGGGCGCAGCTCTTGATCTCGAGCAGGCCCTGCTCGATCTCGGGGACTTCCTGCGCGAACAGCTCGATCATGAAGCCGGGCGCAGCGCGCGACAGCATGATCTGCGGGCCGCGCTGCGTCGGGTCGATGCCGGTGATGAAGGCACGGACACGGTCGCTGGTGCGCAGGTTTTCCTTCGGGATCATCTCGCTGCGCTTCAGGCGGCCTTCGACACGGCCCGACTCGACGATGATGTCGCCCTTGTCGAGACGCTTGACGGTACCGACGAAGATCTTCTCGCCGCGGGCGAGGAAATCATTGAGCAGCTGCTCGCGCTCGGCGTCACGGATCTTCTGCAGGATGACCTGCTTGGCAGCCTGCGCGCCAATGCGACCGATGGGCACCGACTCGATCGGCTCTTCGATGTGGTCGTCGACCTCGATGTCGGGAATCTGCTCCTTGGCTTCGAAGAGCAGGATCTCGGCGTCGGGCAGTTGCAGACCGGCCTCGTCGGGCACGACGTGCCAGCGGCGGAAGGTTTCGTATTCGCCGGTCTCGCGATCGATCGCGACGCGGATGTCGACCTCACCGCCATGGAGCTTCTTGGTGGCTGATGCCAGGGCCGACTCGACGGCTCCGAAAACGACGTCGCGATCCACGCCCTTTTCGCGCGAGATGGCGTCCACCAGCATCAGCATTTCGCGGTTCATTCTTTGTGACCTCCGTCAACAGTCTCGTCCGCGGTCGGTGCCGCAGTCCCCTCGCCCGCCGCCGGCGTTGCCGCTTCGGCCTTGCGGTTGCGACGCCCCTTGAAGTCCACCACCGGCACCAGCCGGGCCTCGCGGACCTCTTCGAGCGTGAAATCCAATGCCTGATCCACCTTGCCGTCGTTGAAGACCAGCCGCCACGTGCCGTCGGGCTGGGCAAGCAACATACCGCGATATTTCTTGCGTCCCTGGAACGGCAGCTTCAGCGTGAGGTCGACCTCGAGGCCAGCAAACCGCTCGTAGTCGGCCGCGCGCTTGAGCGGGCGATCCAGCCCGGGCGACGACACTTCGAGCCGTTCGTAGGCGACGTTCTCGACCTCGAGCACATACTGCAGCTGGCGTGTGACAAGCTCGCAATCGTCGACCGTGACTGACTCACTCTCGCCGGTGGGATATACCCGGCCCGGCAGGCGATCGATGAAGACGCGCAGCAACCCCCGAGCACTCCGCTCCAGTTCCACCAGGTCGTAACCCAACCCGGTGACAGTGCGTTCGACGGTGGTTTGCCAGGTCATTCGTGAGTCTGTGCTTTCGGTCTTCGGCTCGGAAAAAGCGATCAAGCAAAAAAAATGGGCTGGAAGAATCCGCCCATTCAGCTGTCTAGCGAAAACGGGATTGTATCCTGCAAGACCTGTACCCGCAAGTAGCCGCAAGTTTCGGGCTTCCAGCGTGCGAAAATCCGCCGCCTTTCCTTTTCACCGGAGACACCATGGGTTTTCTCGCCGGCAAACGGCTGCTGATCACTGGCCTGCTGAACAACCGCTCGATCGCGTACGGCATCGCTCGCGCCTGCCACGCACAAGGGGCGGAGCTGGCATTCAGCTACGTGGGCGAGCGCTTCAAGGACCGCATCACCGAGTTTGCCGCCGAGTTCGGCTCCACGCTGGTGTTCGACTGCGACGTGTCCGACGATGCCCAGATCGAGCGGCTGTTCGCCCAGATCGGCGAAGCCTGGCCCCAGTTCGACGGCTTCGTGCACTCGATCGGCTTCGCGCCGCGCGAGGCGATTGCCGGCGATTTCCTCGACGGGCTGTCGCGCGAGGCCTTCCGCATCGCACACGACATCTCCTCGTACAGCTTCCCGGCCATGGCCAAGGCGGCCGCCTCCCGGCTGCGCCCCAACTCGGCGCTGCTGACGCTGAGCTACCTGGGTGCCGACCGCATGGTGCCCGGCTACAACACCATGGGCCTCGCCAAGGCCTCGCTGGAGGCCAGCGTGCGCTACACCGCCGCCAGCCTCGGTCCCAAGGGCGTGCGGGTCAACGGCATCTCGGCCGGCCCGATCAAGACGCTCGCCGCCTCCGGGATCAAGGGCTTCGGCAAGATCCTCGACGTGGTGGCCAGCAACGCCCCGCTGCGGCGCAACGTGACGATCGAGGATGTGGGCAATGCGGCCGCCTTCCTGCTGTCCGATCTGGCCTCCGGCATCACCGCCGAGATCACCTACGTCGATGGCGGCTTCAGCCACGTGATGGGCGGCATCAGCGCGGAAGACACGCTGGGCTAAACCCGCGACCTGGACCGCAGGCAGAAAAAGAAAAGGGGCCGCACGGGCCCCTTTGTCGTTTCCGGCGCCGCCGGATCACAGCATCTGCAGGATCTCGCGTCGCTTCTGCTGGTATTCGTCTTCGCTGATCAAGCCCTTGTCGCGCAGGCGCTTCAGCGTCTCGAGGCGCAGCTCGATCTCCTGCATCAGACCCGGATCGCGAGGGCGAGCAGCAGACGGCTGAGCCGGCACCGCATTCACCGCGGGCGTCGCCACGACCGCAGGCGCCTGAGCAGCCGCGGGCGCAGGGGCGGCAGCCCGCGGCGCCTCGGCCACAGGATTGAGGGCGAGCACCACCCAATCGGACCGGCGCTGCAGCGCCTGCGGCGCACTCAGCTCCGCGCTGCCCACCGCCGAGCGTGAACCGTACTGGAACGTGGGCAGCGTGCCGGTACCCCGGTAGCGGTTCACGAAGTCGAGCCGCGCATCGCGCACAATCAGGTTGAGCTGGCCTTCCTTGACGAAGAGCCGGGCGGTCACGCCCAGCGGCGTACCGATCAGGCCGGCCTCGCGGCGATCGGTGCTCAACAACAGCACATCCTCGTCGGCGCGTGCGCTGGCAAAGGCCTCCTGCAGTGGCTCGATCAGCGAGTCGATCTCGTCAGCGGCGAAGAGCAGCTCTTCGCGGGCACCAACCTTCACGCGCACCTTGGCCAGCACCTGCCGCAGGCCATCGGCCTGCAACTGCGCCGGGTGATCGCTGTCAGCAGCCCCCGCCTCCTTGGGCGCCAGCATCACGCGGGAGAAATTGCGCACCTCCCACAACTTCTTGCCAGGGCGAGCCGCCGCCGGCGCATTGGGATTGGCATTCGTGTTCGACTGCTTGCCGAACAGGCCCTCCAGCAGGCCTGCCTGGGCGGGAGGCGCCGCCAGGGCCGCCGCGCAGGCCAGCATCGCCATCGACGTGGCCGCACGGAAGGGATATCGAGAGCGCATCAAGGTCTCCTCTTGTCGGATGCGACCGCAAGCGTAACGGAACTCGGGACACCCCACGCGCCGCACCACCTCACAACATCTCCAATGCACGCGCTGCACCGAGCAGCGCAGGCGACTGGCGGGCGTTCACCACATAGATGGGGATCGGACGAAGGTAGTCGGCGAAGCGGCCTTTCTGCTCGAAGCGGGCGCGCAGCTGGGATGCGCCGACCAGCGAGGCGAGCCGCGGCACGATGCCGCCGCCGATGTAGACGCCGCCGCGGGCACCGAGCGTCAGTGCGAGATTGCCGGCCACCGTGCCCAGCAGGCTGAAGAACATCTCGATCGCGGCACGGCAGACCGCATCGCTGCCATCGAGCGCTTTGCCGCTGATGTCCGCCGCAGAGAGCGGCTGCGCCACGATGCCCTCGTGGACACACAGGGCCTCGTAGAGATTGACCAGCCCCGGCCCCGACAGGGCCCGCTCTGCAGAGGCATGCCCGAAGCGCTGCCGCAGCAGCTCGATCACGGCCGCCTCGCGCGCATCAGCGGCACTGAGGGTGACATGCCCGCCCTCGCCATTCAGCGGCACCTCGCCACGACCCCGGCCCATCGGCAGCAGCCCGGAAACGCCGAGCCCCGTGCCGGGCCCGAGCAGCGCCACCGGCGCCTCCGCCACCGCCGGGCCGCCGCCGACCTGCAGCAACTCATCCGGCCTGAGCGCCGGCAGCGACAGCGCCAGCGCAGTGAAATCGTTGATGACCAGCAGACGCTCGAGACCGAGCGCATCGCGCAGGCCGGCGATGGAGAACGACCAGTGGTGGTTGGTCATCTGCACATGGTCGCCGGTGATCGGATTCGCGATGCCGATGGCAGCCTGGCGAGGAGCAACGTGCTGATGCTCCCCCAGGTAGCGCCGCATCGCATCTTCGAGCGCCGGGTACTCGGCGCACGGGTACGTCACCGCATCGCTGACTGCCGCCCCTGCTTCCGCCTGCCAGGCGAAGCGCGCATTGGTGCCGCCGATGTCACCCAGCAGCCGAGGAAATGTGTCGCCCTTCATCGAGGTGTTCTTGTCCTGCGGTTCAGTTCAGTTGGTAACGATGTATTGAAACTACATCAACCATCTTACGTGGGGAAGAAGCACGAAGTCCAGCATGAGGAGGGTGAAGTCGAGGGTTTTCACCGACAAAAACGCGTCGTCTCCTCGAGACATTACCGTACAAACCCTGGTTTACGGTTTGTAGTTGCGTTACTAGAGTTCGTTTCGTCCGCAAACTACACGCCGTCTTGTAGTCAATCTACATGTTTACTGACCCCATCTTTGTGGCAACGCAACATGCGCACCCGGCGGTCGGTCGACGTTCATTTTTCTCAGGAGAGCGAGTTGGCGGTGCCGGAAACGGCACCGCTTCTTTTTTCGCTCTGCGACGCTTTTCCCCCTGTTCCCCTGCCGGCGCACAACACGGATCACCGCGGCTGCGCCGTTTTTCTCCCCTGAAGCAAAACCCCCTCTGAGGAGCCATTGATGACAACGAAGATGACCAAGCTCGCCACCGCGGTCGCCGTCCTGCTCGCAGCAGCCAGCGCCCAAGCCGTCGACTGGGGCGGCTACCTGCGCGCCGGCCCGGGCGCCACCAAGAAGGACGCCTCGCGCGCCTGCTACGGCCTCAATGGCGAAGGCCTGAAGTACCGCCTGGGCAACGAGTGCGACTTCTACGGCGAATTCGCGCTGAGCCAAGGCTTCAAGGCCGACGGCGTCGACTACAAGGCCACCCTGATGACCAACCTCTGGGAGGGCAACACCAACGGTGATTCCTCCAAGCTGGGCATCAACCAGATGTATGTGGAGGGCAAGGGCTACGACATCGCCCCCGACACCACGTTCTGGGCCGGCAAGCGCTTCCACGGCCGCGCCGACGTGCACATCGTCGACACGTTCTTCACCAACCTGTCGGGCGTGGGCGCCGGCTTCGATGCACCGCTGGGCGGCGCCAAGCTGGCCGTCTCCTACTTCAAGACCGATGCCGACGCCGTCGACTCGGGCAACCGCCTGAACTTCGACGCCTACGACATCGCGGCCAACCCCGGTGGCAAGCTGCGCTTCGTCGGTACGCTGACGCAAGGCAACTTCACCGGCGGCACCAAGGGCCTGGGCCTGATGGCCATGCACATGCAGGACAACTTCATGGGCTGGGGCGGTGGCAACACGCTGTGGGTGCAGTACGCACAGGGCTCGGCCGGCCTGAATGGCAACTTCGGTGGCCTGAGCGATCCGTCCAGCGCCAAGAAGTGGCGCATCGTCGAGAGCTTCACGTTCCAGGTCGGCGCACTCGGCGGCCAGACCATCGCGCTGTGGGAGCGTGACAAGACCGCCACCACCAAGGAAACCCACATCTCGCTGGGTGGCCGTGCCTCCTACGCGGTGACCAAGAACTTCAAGCTGGTCAGCGAGCTGGGTTATTCCCAGGTCAAGCCCAACGCTGGCGAGACCGCCAAGCTGACGAAGTTCACCTTTGCGCCGACGTTGTCGACCGGCCCGGGCTTCTGGAACCGTCCTGAGCTGCGCCTGTACGTGACCACCGCCAAGTGGAACGCCGGCGCCAACACCCTGGCCACCCAGAACAGCATCGACCCCACCACCGGCCTGCCGACCACCGACAACCTCGTCGGCGTCCCCGCCTTCAGCGGCAAGACCTCCGGCACCTCCTTCGGTGCCCAGGTCGAGATGTGGTTCTGATCTAGCACGGCAACAGCGCCCGGGGCCTCGACGCAACGGGCGCCGGCCTGCCAAGATGCAGGCCTCGATAAACATGAGCCGCCGGCCACGTAGCCGGCGGCCTTTCCAGGCAAAAACTCGGTTCATGGCCCAACTGCGCTTCCAGGCGCTGCGCAAGTCCTATGGGGACGTGCAGACGCTGCATGGCATCGACCTCGACATCCGCGACGGCGAGTTCGTCGTGTTCGTCGGGCCCTCCGGCTGCGGCAAATCGACGCTGCTGCGTTGCATCGCCGGCCTCGAGGACATCACCCAAGGCGACCTCTTCATCGACGACCAGCGCGTCAACGACGTGCCGCCCGCCAAGCGGGGCATCGCGATGGTCTTCCAGAGCTACGCGCTCTATCCGCACATGACGGTGGCGGAGAACATGGCGTTCGGCCTGCGGCTCGCAGGCTTCGACAAGGAACAGCAGCGCAGCGCCGTGCAGCGCGCCGCGCAGATCCTGCAGATCGAGCATCTGCTCGAACGCAAGCCCAAGGCCCTGTCGGGCGGCCAGCGGCAACGCGTGGCGATCGGCCGCGCCATCGTCCGCAAGCCCGGCGTCTTCCTGTTCGACGAGCCGCTGTCCAACCTGGATGCGGCGCTGCGCGTGCAGATGCGCGTCGAGCTGGCCCGGCTCCACCAGGAGCTGAAGACCACGATGATCTACGTGACGCACGACCAGGTCGAGGCCATGACGCTGGCCCACCGCATCGTCGTCTTCAATGCCGGCCGCATCGAGCAGGTGGGCACGCCGCTCGAGCTCTACCACTCGCCGGCCAACCTCTTCGTCGCGGGCTTCATCGGCTCGCCGAAGATGAACTTCATCGAAGCCACGCTGGAGCGCGCCGATCCGCAGCGCGCCACGGTGCGGTTGCCCGGCGGCGCCACCGCCGACGTGCAGGCCGATGCCACCGCACTGGCCGCAGGCGCCAAGCTCACGCTGGGCATCCGCCCCGAGCACATCGAAGCCGCCAGTGCCGGCAACGGCATCGCCGCCACCGTGCAGGTGGCCGAACACCTCGGCGACACGACCTACCTCTACCTCGCGCTGCCCGGTTCGGCCGCGCCGCTGGTCGTGCGCGCCGAGCCCGAGAACCCGCTGCAGACCGGACACACGGCGCAGCTCACGCTGCCTGCGCAGCGTTGTTACCTGTTCGACGGAGAGGGCAAAGCCCTCCCGCGGACCGTTTGACCGACAGCGGCCATCAAGAGCCGCTCCATTTCCCAAAGCAACGCCGAAAAGGCATCACAACGGAGAGACACAGGCAATGAAGACTCCCCAACACTCCCTGCAGCGCCGCACGCTGATCGGTACCGCCGCGCTGCTCGCGCTGGCCGGCGGCTTCGCCCTTCCCGCCCAGGCCGCCGAGCCGGGCAAGCTGCTGATCTGGATCAACGGCGACAAGGGCTACAACGGCATCCAGAAGATCGGCGACGAGTTCGCCAAGAAGACCGGCGTGCAGGTGGTCGTCGAGCATCCGGAAGACGCGCCCACCAAGTTCCAGCAGGCCGCGGCCGCCGGCAAGGGCCCGGACATCTGGATCTGGCCGCATGACCGCATCGGCGAGTGGATCGCCGGCGGCCTGCTGCAGCCGCTGACCCCGAGCAAGAAGGCACAGGCCGACATCGACCCGTTGGCCTGGAAGGCCTTCACCGTGGGCGGCAAGACCTGGGGCTACCCGATCTCGATCGAGGCCGTCTCGCTGGTCTACAACAAGGCGCTGGTGCCCAACCCGCCGAAGACCTTCGAGGAAGTGATCGCCCTCGACAAGAAGCTGCAGGCCCAGGGCAAGAAGGCCATCCTCTGGGACTACAACAACACCTACTTCACCTGGCCGCTGCTGGCAGCCAACGGTGGCTACCCGTTCAAGCTCAAGGCCGACGGCACCTATGACGCCGCCGACACCGGCGTCAACAATCCCGGCGCGCTCAAGGGCGCTGAGACGCTGGCCAAGCTGATCAAGGACGGCGTGATGCCCAAGGGCGCCGGCTATGCCGACATGGAAGCCGGCATGGCCAAGGGCAACGTCGCGATGATGATCAACGGCCCCTGGTCGTGGGACAACCTGAAGAAGGCCAACATCGACTTCGGCGTGGCCAAGATTCCGGCGGTGGGCAGCAAGAAGGCGGCGCCGTTCGTCGGCGTGCTGGGTGCGATGGTCTCCAAGGCCAGCCCCAACCGCGACGTGGCGGTGGAGTTCATCGAGAACTACATGCTCAGCGTCAACGGCCTGAAGACGATCAATGCCGACGTGCCGCTGGGCACGCCCGCGAACAAGGCGCTGTTCAACGAACTGAAGAGCAACCCCAACATCCAGGCGACGATGGCCAGCGCGCAGGACGGCGCGCCGATGCCCAACAACCCGGAGATGGGCCGCTTCTGGTCGTCGATGGAAGCCGCGTTGAAGAACATGACCGAAGGCCGCCAGTCGCCCAAGGAAGCGCTCGATGGCGCCGCCAAGCGCATCACCGCTCCCTGATGAGCTACTGAGCCTTCTTCATTGAAGTTCGCTTGACAGGTACGGGGCCGTCCACGGGCGGTCCCGTGCCCTGCCCTTTCCGCATGAACTCGATCCGTCCCCTGCAACGCTATGGCGGGCCGGCGCTGCTGCTGCTCTTCGCGGCGGCAGCGCTGTACCTCGTGACCGCGGTGTACGCCGCGGGGCAGACGCTGCTCGCCAGCATCGTGCTGCTGATCGTCGCGCTCGCGCTGTGGATCTACAGCTCGGCGCGCACCTACGCGTTCCGCTACCTCTTTCCCGGCATCGCCGCGGCCCTGGCCTTCGTGGTGTTTCCGATGCTCTACACGATGGACATCGGCTTCACCAACTACAGCTCGAAGAACCTGCTCGACTTCCCCCGCGCCACCCAATACTTCCTCGACGAAACCTCGCGCGCCGAAGGCGCGACCTACGCCTTCACGGTCCATCCCGACGGCAAGCAGTACCGCCTGCGCTTCGAGCAAGCGGAGTCGTCCAAGGCCTATGTCAGCGAACCGCTGGCGCTGGCCAAGGACGCACCGCTGACCCTCAAGCCCGAGCCGGCCGAGAACGTGAAGATCGCGCTCGCCGACCCGGTGCCGCTGAAGGAGCTGATCGCGCTGCAACCCCGGCTCAAGGCGCTGACGGTGCAGATGCCCGACGGCACCCTGCGCATGACGGGGCTGCGCGAGTTCGCGCCGGTGCAGCCGCTGTACGAGAAGCAGCCCGATGGCGCGCTGAAGAACCGCGAGACCGGTGCGCTGATCAAGCCCAACTTCAAGACCGGCTTCTACGAGACCGCCAGCGGCGAACGCCTGCAGCCGGGCTTCCAGGTCGGCATCGGGCTCGAGAACTACAAGCGAGTGTTCACCGATCCCAAGTTCTCGCAGCCCTTTGCGCGCATCTTCGGCTGGACCGTCACCTTCGCGGGCTTGAGCATGTTCCTCACCGCGGCGCTCGGCATGCTGCTGGCGGTACTGTTCAACTGGGATGCGCTGCGCTTCAAGACGGCCTACCGCACGCTGCTGTTCCTGCCGTATGCGGTGCCGGGCTTCATCTCGATCCTGGTGTTCAAGGGCCTGTTCAACAACAACTTCGGTGAGATCAACCTGATCCTCGGCGCGTTGTTCGGCGTCAAACCCGCCTGGTTCTCCGATCCGCTGCTGGCCAAGACCATGCTGCTGATCGTGAACACCTGGCTGGGCTACCCGTACATGATGCTGGTGTGCATGGGGCTGATGAAGTCGATTCCGGCCGACCTGTACGAAGCCTCGGCCGTGGCCGGCGCCGGGCCGTTGACCAACTTCTTCCGCATCACGCTGCCGCTGCTGATCAAGCCGCTGACGCCGCTGCTGATCGCATGCTTCGCGTTCAACTTCAACAACTTCGTGCTGATCAGCCTGCTGACCGCGGGACACCCTGACTTCCTCGACACCACTGCGCCGGCCGGCACCACCGACCTGCTCGTGTCGTACACCTACCGCATCGCCTTCCAGGATTCGGGCCAGAACTACGGCCTGGCCGCGTCGATCTCGACCGTGATCTTCGTGATGGTGGCGGTGATCTCGCTGGTGCAGATGCGCTTCACGCGCATCGCCGAAGAGGAGAAACGCTGATGGCCATCGTCGTCGACAAATCGCATCGCTGGCGCGTGGTTGCGGCCCATGCCTTCCTCATCGCGCTGACCCTGGCGGTGCTGTTCCCCTTCCTGATGATCCTGTCGATCTCGCTGCGACCGGGCAACTTCTCGACCGGCAGCATCATCCCCGAGACCATCAGCTGGGAGCACTGGCGCTTCGCGCTCGGCCTGCCCTACCAGGCGCCCGACGGCCGGCTGGTCACGCCCGACCTGCCGGTGCTGCGCTGGCTGTGGAACTCGGTGAAGGTGGCCACGCTGTCGGCCTTCATCGCGATCGCGCTGTCCACCACCGCGGCCTATGCCTTCGCGCGGATGAAGTTCGTCGGCAAAAAGGCCGCGCTCACCGGCCTGATGCTGATGCAGATGTTCCCGGCGGTGCTGGCGCTGGTGGCCATCTACGCCATCTTCGACCGCATCGGCAGCGTGTTCCCGTCGTTCGGCATCGACAGCCATGCGGCGCTGCTGCTGGCCTACTCGGGCGGCATCGCGCTGCATGTGTGGACCATCAAGGGCTACTACGAGACCATTCCGGTCGAGATCGAGGAAGCCGCCAAGGTCGACGGCGCCACGCCGTGGCAGGCCTTCCGGATGGTGCTGCTGCCGATGGCGCTGCCGATCCTGATGGTGGTGTTCCTGCTCGCGTTCATCAACGCGATCATCGAATACCCGGTGGCCTCGGTGCTGCTGCACCAGCAGGACCAGCTGACGCTCGCGGTGGGCTCCAAGATGTTCCTCTACGAGCAGAAGTACCTGTGGGGCGACTTCGCGGCCTCGGCCATCCTGTCGGGCCTGCCGATCACGCTGGTGTTCGTGCTGGCGCAGAAGTGGATGGTGTCGGGCCTGACGGCCGGGGGCATCAAGGGATGAGCGCGTTGCGCAACGCCGCTGCCGCCCTGCTGGCCCTGGCCGCCGCTTGCGGCACGGCCCGCGCAGCAGGCACCGCCGGCAGCTTCGGCGACAACCCGATCGTCTACTTCGTCGTCACCGACCGTTTCGCCAATGGCAACCCCGACAACGACCACAGCTTCGACCGCCAGCGCGAGGCCGAGCCGGCGGCCGATGTCGGCACCTTCCACGGCGGCGACCTCAAGGGCCTGACCGCCAGGCTGCGCGAGGGCTGGTTCAAGCCGCTGGGCGTCAACGCGATCTGGATCACGGCGCCCTACGAGCAGATCCACGGCTGGGTGGTGGGCGGCGACAAGGCCTTCAAGCACTACGCCTACCACGGCTACTACGCGCTCGACTACACCGTGCTCGACCCCAACATGGGCACGCCGCAGGACCTGCGCGAGTTCGTCGACACCGCTCATGCACAGGGCATCCGCGTGCTGTTCGACGTGGTGATGAACCATCCGGGCTACCTCGACATCAAGACCGCGCAGGATTTGAAGCTCAAGGTGCTGTGGCCCGGCGCCGAGAAGGCCACGCTGAAGGACTACCACGGCTTCATCGACTACAACAACTTCAACTTCGCCGACTGGTGGGGCCGCGCCTGGGTGCGCGCCGGCCTGCCCGGCTACATCGATGGCGGGCGCGACGACCTGACGATGCAGTTGGCCTACCTGCCCGACTTCCGCACCGACAGCAAGGAGGCCGTGAAGCTGCCGCGCTTCCTGCGCGACAAGCCCGGCACCAAGGCGGTGGACCTGCCCGACACCACGGTGCGTGGCTACCTGGTCCGCTGGCTGACCGACTGGGTGCGCGAATACGGCATCGACGGCTTCCGTTGCGACACGGTCAAGCATGTGGAGCCCGAGGCCTGGGCCCAGCTCAAGCAGGCGGGCATCGCCGCACTGACCGAGTGGAAGACGAAGCATCCCCTGCAGAAGATCGACGACGCGCCGTTCTGGATGGTCGGCGAATACTGGGGCAAGGGTCCGGGCAAGGACCCGCTGCACGCCAGCGGCTTCGATGCGCTGATCAACTTCGAATTCCAGCGCGAGATCGGACGCCAGCTCGACAAGCCCGAGAAGCTCTACGCCGCCTACAGCCAGCAGCTGGGCGGCCGGCCCGGCTACTCGACGCTGAGCTACCTGTCGTCGCACGATACCGAGCTGTTCGACCGCAAGCGCCTCGCCGACGCGGCCACCGCGCTGATGCTGGCCCCCGGCGGCGTGCAGATCTTCTACGGCGACGAAAGCGGCCGCCTGCCTGGGCCAGCACCGTCGTCCGACCCGCAGCAGGCCACGCGCTCCGACATGAACTGGCGCACGGTCGACACCGCGCTGCTGGCCCATTGGCGCAAGCTCGGCAGCTTCCGCGCCCGCCACGTGGCGCTGGCCCGCGGGGTACACGAGAAACGTTCCGACAGCCCCTATGTCTTCACTCGGACGGACGAGCCCAGCGGCGACCGCGTGCTGGTCGCGATGGGGGTGCAAGGCAACACCCGGCTCAATGTCCACAAGCTCTGGCCGGATGGGACGAAGTTGCACGATGCATACGCCGACTTACAAGTCGTGGTGCAATCCGGGGTGGTGGAGCTGAACGCGCAAGGCCTGGTGTTGCTCGAGCCGGCCGATGCCACGCCACCCGCCCTCTCCCGCTGAAGACCCTCGATGAGCACCCCTGCCGGCCGCCTGACTCCCTATCCCGAACCCCGGCTGCTGGCCGACATCGGCGCCACCTTCGCGCGCTTCTGCATCGAGGAGGTGCCCGGGCGCTTCGACCATGTGACGGTGCTGCCGTGTGACGACTACCCCGGTTTCGTCGAGGTCGTGCAGGCCTATCTCGACCAGGTGCCCGGCAAGCGGCCCCGCCACGGGGCGATGGCGATCGCCAATCCCATCGAGGGCGACTACATCCGGATGACCAACCGGGCCTGGGAGTTCTCGATCCGCGAGGCCCAGGCAGCCCTCAAGCTCAACACGCTGCTGGTCGTCAACAACTTCACCGCGCTGGCGATGGCGCTGCCCCGGCTGGGCCCGCACGAGCGGCGGCAGGTCGGCGGCGGCGAGCCGCAGGCCAACGGCGTGATCGGCCTGCTCGGCCCCGGCACCGGCCTCGGCGTCTCAGGCCTGATCCCGCATGACGACCGCTGGATCACGCTGGCCAGCGAAGGCGGCCATGCGAGCTTCGGCCCCAGCGACGAGCGCGAGCTGCGCGTGCTGCAGCATGTGTGGAAGACCTATCCGCGCGTGTCGGTCGAGCGGCTGGTGTCCGGCCCCGGCCTCGAGCTGATCTACGAGGCGCTGGCCGATGGCGTGGCCGGTGCCGAACCGCACCTGCCCACGGTCGAGATCGTGCAGCGCGCGCTGCATGGCCTGAGCGCCGTGTGTGTCGACACCGTGGCGTGCTTCTGCGGCATGCTCGGCACCGTGGCCTCCGACCTGGCGCTGACGCTGGGCGCCACCGGCGGCATCTACGTGGGCGGTGGCATCGTGCCGCGGCTGGGCGACTTCTTCGTGCAGTCGGCCTTCCGCGAGCGCTTCGAGGCCAAGGGCCGGCTCTCGACCTACGTGGCCCGCATCCCCACCTACGTGGTCACCGCCGAGCATCCGGCGTTCTACGGCGTCTCGACGCTGCTCGACGAACACATGCCCGAGCGCGAAGGCGGCAACCCGCTGCTCGAGCGCGTGCGAGCCGCGCGCACCAGCCTGTCGCCCGCTGAGCGACGCGTGGCCGACTACGTGCTCGAGAACCCGCGCGCGGTGCTCAACGAACCGGTGGCCACCATCGCCCAGCTGGCCGAGGTGAGCCAGCCCACGGTGATCCGCTTCTGCCGCTCGCTGGGCTTCCAGGGGCTGGCCGATTTCAAGCTCAAGCTCGGCGCCGGCCTCACCGGCACGCTGCCGGTGCAGCGCTCTCAGGTGCGGCGGCAGGACGCCACTGCCGACCTCTGCGCCAAGGTGCTCGACAACACGGTCCAGGCCATCGTGCAATTCCGCGAGACGCTGAACGTCGAGGCGGTCGACCAGGCCATCGGCCTGCTGCGCGAGGCCAAGCGGGTGGAGTTCTATGCGCTGGGCAACTCGGCCATCGTCGCGCTCGATGCACAACACAAGCTGTTCCGCTTCCGCATCCCCTCGGTCGCGCATACCGATGCGTCCACGCTGGCGATGGCGGCCGAGCTGCTCGGCCCGCAGGACGTGGCGGTGTTCATCAGCAGCTCGGGGCAACCACCCGAGCTGGTGCGCGCCGCCACGCTCGCACAGGAACGCGGTGCCGGCGTGATCGCAATCACCGCCGGCCAGTCACCGCTGGGCAAGCGCGCCGGCGTGTGCGTCGCGGTGGAGCACGGCGAAGACAGCTCGACCTTCGTCTCGATGCTGTCGCGCATCCTGCATTTGCTGGTGGTCGACATGGTGTCGGTCGGCCTCGCGGTGCGTCGCAGCGCCGATGGCCTGCCGGCCGCCGCCGGCGGCAAGGATGCCGAAGGCCAGACGCTGAGCGCGCCTGGCGTCTTCATCTCTCACATCGCCTGACCTGGGCTACTGTTTCACGCAGTCGACGTAGTACATCCGGCCATCGGGGCCGACGTTCTCTTCTTCCACCAGGCCGTGCACATCGGTGTCGAAGCCCGGGAACTTGTGGTTGAAGCTGCGCGCGAAACGCAGGTAGTCGACGATCTTCTTGTTGAAGCGCTCGCCGGGGATCAGCAGCGGAATGCCCGGCGGATACGGCGTGACCAGCGAGGTGGCGATGCGGCCCTCAAGCTCGTCGATGCCCACGCGCTCGGTCTTGCGGTGCGCGATGTGCGAGAAGGCCTCGCTGGGGTTCATCGCCGGCTGCAGGTCGGAGAGATACATCTCGGTCGTCAGCCGCGCGATGTCGTGCTTGGCATAGGTCTCGTGGATCGCCTGGCAGAGGTCGCGCAGGCCCATGCGCTCGTACATCGGGAACAGGTCGCAGAACTCCGGCAGGATCTTCCACATCGGCTGGTTCTTGTCGTAGTCGTCCTTGAACTGCTGCAGCGCGGTGAGCAGCGTGTTCCAGCGGCCCTTGGTGATGCCGATGGTGAACATGATGAAGAACGAATACAGGCCGGTCTTCTCGACCACCACGCCGTGCTCGGCCAGGTACTTGGTGACGATGCTCGCCGGGATGCCGGTCTTGGCGAACTTGCCGCTCATGTCCATGCCCGGCGTGATGATGGTCGACTTGATCGGGTCGAGCATGTTGAAGCCCGGCGCCAGGTTGCCGAAGCCGTGCCACTTGTCGTTGGCCTTCAGGATCCAGTCTTCCGAGGTACCGATGTCGGCCGTGGCGAGGCGGTCGGGGCCCCACACCTTGAACCACCAGTCCTTGCCGTAGTCCTTGGTGACCTTGCGCATCGCGCGGCGGAAATCGAGCGCCTCGCGGATGCTCTCCTCCACCAGCGCGGTGCCGCCGGGCGGCTCCATCATCGCGGCGGCCACGTCGCAGCTGGCGATGATGCTGTACTGCGGGCTGGTCGAGGTGTGCATCAGGTACGCCTCGTTGAACAGGTGCGTGTCGAGCTTGTGCGTCTGCGAGTCCTGCACCAGCACCTGCGAGGCCTGGCTCAGGCCGGCGAGCGACTTGTGGGTGGATTGCGTGGCATAGACCATCGCCTCCTTCGGCCGCGCGCGGTACTTGCCCATCGCGTGGTAGCCGCCGTAGAACTTGTGGAAGGCGGCGTGCGGCAGCCAGGCTTCGTCGAAGTGCAGCGTGCCGACATAGCCGTCGAGCATGCCCTTGATGGTTTCGGTGTTGTAGAGCACGCCGTCGTAGGTGCTCTGCGTCAACGTCATGATCCGCGGCTTGACCTTCTTCGGGTCCACGCCCTTGAGCAGCGGGTTGGCCGCGATCTTCTTCTGGATCGACTCCTTGCTGAATTCGCTCTGCGGGATGGGGCCGATGATGCCGTGGTTGTTGCGCGTGGGCGTCAGGAACACCGGGATCGCGCCCGTCATGATGATCGAGTGCAGGATCGACTTGTGGCAGTTGCGGTCGACCACCACCACGTCGCCTGGCGCCACGTTGTGGTGCCACACCATCTTGTTGCTGGTGCTGGTGCCGTTGGTCACGAAGTAGCAGTGGTCGGCATTGAAGATGCGCGCCGCGTTGCGCTCGCTGGCAGCCACCGGGCCGGTGTGGTCGAGCAGCTGGCCCAGCTCTTCCACCGCGTTGCACACGTCGGCGCGCAGCATGTTCTCGCCGAAGAACTGGTGGAACATCTGGCCGATCGGGCTCTTGAGAAACGCCACGCCGCCCGAATGCCCCGGGCAGTGCCACGAATACGAGCCGTCTTCGGCGTAATCCATCAGCGCCTTGAAGAACGGCGGCGCCAGCGAGCTCAGGTAGCTCTTGGCCTCGCGGATGATGTGGCGCGCCACGAACTCCGGCGTGTCCTCGAACATGTGGATGAAGCCGTGCAGCTCGCGCAGGATGTCGTTCGGGATGTGCTCCGAAGTGCGCGTCTCGCCATACAGGTAGATCGGAATCTCGGCATTGCGGAAGCGGATCTCCTCGATGAACTTGCGCAGGTTCAGCACCGCCGGGTCGAGCTCGGGGCCGGGGGTGAACTCCTCGTCGTCGATCGACAGGATGAACGCGCTGGCGCGGCTCTGCTGCTGCGCGAACGACGACAGGTCGCCGTAGCTGGTGGTGCCCAGCACCTCGAAGCCCTCTTTCTGGATCGCCTCCGCGAGCGCACGGATGCCGATGCCCGAGGTGTTCTCGGAGCGGAAGTCCTCGTCGACGATGACGATGGGAAAGTGGAAGCGCAACATCGCGGTGGCAGTCCTGGTAAGGCGGGGTGGGAGGACGGGAAAAGCGCGAAGTTTAGGGCCAGCAGGTGACGGAGCCGCCGATACACTGCCCAAATCCGAGAAGGAGGATGGCCATGGACGGAAACACGGCGACGCTCTGGTGGGTAACGGCCGGCGTGCTGGTGGCGGCAGAGCTGGCCACCGGCACCTTCTACCTGCTGATGGTGGCGCTGGGGGCCGCAGCCGGCGCAGTCGCCGCGCACCTCGGCCTGGGCGGCACCGGGCAGATCGTGGTGGCCGCGTTGCTGGGCGGCGGCGCCACGCTGGCCTGGCACCTGCATCGTGGCCGCGCACCCGGCGCCGCGCCGGCCTGCGCCAACCGCGACGTCAATCTCGACATCGGCGAGCGTGTCTACGTGCCGGCCTGGAACCCCGACCGCTCGGCCCGCGTGCAATACCGCGGCGCGCAGTGGACCGCGCAATACGGCGGCCCCGATGCGCCCACCCCGGGCGACCACTTCATCGTCGCGGTCGAGGGCAATCGCCTGATCGTCGCGTCCCAGTCAACGCAAGCCTGAGGAGCCCTCTCGCATGGAAATCGCACTCATCCTCGCGATCGTCGTCCTGATCTTCATCGCGCGCACCTTCCGCATCGTGCCGCAGCAGCATGCCTGGGTGGTCGAGCGGCTGGGCCGCTACGACCGCACAATGACGCCGGGCCTCAACTTCGTGATGCCCTTCATTGAGCGCGTGGCCTACAAGCACTCGCTGAAGGAGATTCCGCTCGACGTGCCGAGCCAGATCTGCATCACGCGCGACAACACCCAGCTGCAGGTCGACGGCATCCTGTACTTCCAGATCACCGACGCCATGCGCGCCAGCTACGGCTCGAGCAACTACGTGATCGCGATCACCCAGCTCGCGCAGACCACGCTGCGCAGCGTGATCGGCAAGATGGAACTCGACCGCACCTTCGAGGAGCGCGATGCGATCAACGCCGCGGTGGTCAGCGCGCTCGACGAGGCCGCGCTGAACTGGGGCGTGAAGGTGCTGCGCTACGAGATCAAGGACCTGACGCCACCGGCCGAGATCCTCCGATCGATGCAGGCGCAGATCACCGCCGAACGCGAGAAGCGCGCGCTGATCGCGGCCTCCGAGGGCCGGCGCCAGGAGCAGATCAACATCGCCACCGGCGAGCGCGAGGCCTTCATCGCCCGCTCCGAAGGCCAGAAGCAGGCCGAGATCAACAAGGCGCAGGGCGAGGCGGCCGCCATCATCGCGGTGGCAGAGGCCACGTCGGACGCCATCCGCAAGATTGCGGCGGCGATCCAACAGCCGGGCGGCGAGCAGGCCGTGCAGCTCAAGGTGGCCGAACGCGCGGTCGATGCCTTCGCGCAGCTCGCGCAGAAGAACAACACGATGATCGTGCCCAGCAGCGTCAGCGAGGTGGCGGCGCTGGTCGGCAGTGCGATGGGCCTGATGAAAAACGCCGGTGCCAAGGCGCCGGCGTCTGCGGCGAAGTAGCCGCTGTCTAGCAAGAGAGGCGTTGGGGCTGGGCGCGGATGATGCGCTGCGCCTCGGTGACGGCGAACGCGAGCGCGTCGGTGGGCGACTGCCAGCGGTGCCCACCCGACATCGAGATGTCGCGGTAGGCCTCGCAAGGCGCGGCGGGTGCGCCGCGCAGCCGGCTCACCACCACCGCGGCCAGGTAGCCGCCGCCGTTGGCTTCGAGCGCTCCTGCATAGATCCTGTAATCACCTTCGTTGCGTTCTTCGAAATGCATCGCTGACCCTCTCTGGTTTGTTCATGATTCGAGCGAAAAGTCCGGCATGTAGACCTCGCCGGCGAGCATGCGGCGGAAGGCCGCGCGCAAGGTCTCGGTGTCGGCGGTCTTCAGCACATAGCCACTGACGCCCAGGTCCACCGAGCGCACGATCGTCGAATCGCATTCGCTCGAAGACAGGATCGCCAGCGGAACCTGCGGCCACATCTCGCGCAGCAGCGCCGTGGTGCTGACGGCGCGCACGCCATGCGTGTCGATGTCGAGCACGACCAGCCCGATCTCGTGGCGCGACGAGAGCATCGTCATCGCCTCGGCCATGTAGGTCGCGTCGAGCACCTCGCGCACCGGCGTGTGCCCCGTCAGAACAGCCCGCAGCGCCAGCACGGTCAACGGCTGGTCGGAAATCACTAGTACGTCCACTCTGGCCCTCTCGAAAAAACGTTGTCTTTGGTATGGGCTGGATCGTAGGGATCGGCCTCCCGCGCCGGAACCCCACGAGGGGTGGAAGGGGGGACCCACCGTTGGGGGTGGCGAGGCGTATCCCCCAAAAGGGGGTACTGGGGCTTGGCCCCCTCCGGGCTTTCATGCAGACTGCGCGGCTTTGCCTTCCCACGAGCCCGCGATGAACCCGCTTCAAGACTCCGCCCGCCACCTGCGCCATGCCATCCGCGCTGCCACGGCGGGCCTCGTGGGGCGCGAACAACTGGCCGAGCTGATCGTGCTGGGTGCGGTGGCGCAGGAGCACCTGCTCGTCATTGGCCCGCCGGGCACCGGCAAGAGCGCCGTGGTGCGCCGCGTGGCGCAGACGCTCGGCGGGCGCTACTTCGAATACCTGCTGGGCCGCTTCACCGAGCCGTCGGAACTGTTCGGCGCGGTCGACCTGAAGAAGCTGCGCGAAGGCACGGTCGAGACCGACGTGAGCGGCATGCTGCCCGAGGCCGACGTGGCTTTCCTCGACGAGGTGTTCCTCGGCTCCACCGCGATCCTGAACACGCTGCTGGGCGTGCTCAACGAGCGGCGCTTCCGCCGCGGCCACACGCAGTTGCACTGCCCGCTGAGGGTGTGCGTGGGCGCCGCCAACGGCCTGCCCGACGACGAAGCACTGGCCGCCTTCGGCGACCGCTTCCTGCTGCACGCCTTCATCGAGCCGGTGCCCGATCACCAGCTGGAGGCCATGCTCGCGGGCGGCTGGCAGTCCGACCAGACCCCTGCGCTGCCCGCCGGCGGGCTGGCCCATCTCGACGCCCTCTGCCAGCGCCTGAAGGACGTGCAGCTCGATGGCGCCCGCCCCGCGCTGGCCAATGCGATCCGCCAGCTGCGGCAGGCCGGCATCCAGCTGTCCGACCGGCGCATCGTCAAGTCGCAGCGGTTGGTGGCGGCTGCAGCAGTGCTGGCGGGCCGGCTCGACACCACGCCGGCCGACCTGTGGCCGTTGCTGTACGTACTGCCGACCAAGGAGGCCCAGCAGAGCGCGCGCGAGGTGCTGCGCGAGGTGTTCGCCGGCGCGGAGCATCCGCATCTGTTCAGCGCCGTCGAGGAAGCGACGCTGCAGCCCGCATCGCGTGCCGGCCGGCTGGCGGAGACGGCCCGCGCCTTGCTGGCCTCGCCGCCCGAAGACCTGCGCACGCAGGCCGAAGCGCTGCTGCGCGAGATCGACGCCAACTTCAGCGCCGAGCGCCTGCCTCCGGTATTGGCAGGCCTGCGCGGCCTGCTGAGCGACAAGCTGGCCCAGGCGCCAGGCGCATGAACCGTACCCCGTCGATCGACTGGCAATGGCGCGACCGGGCTGATCCGCCGGCCCCTCGCGCCGCCGTGGCGTGGGGGCGCCAGGCAACGCTGCTGCATGCGCGTCTCGCCGCCCTTCCGCCCGACGCCCTGCCCGCCCTGGACGCCACGGCGGGTGGCGAACTCCTCGTGGTGGCCGGCGATGCGGCTGCGCTGCCCTGGATCGACGGCATCGCCTACGCGGCCCCCTGCGACGACGCGCCGGCGCTGTGGCTTCCCACCCGCAGCGAGCCCGACGTTCCCCTCGACCTGCTGGCGCGCAGGCTGCAGCGGCTTCATGGACGCCAGCCGCTGCTGCTGTGGCCCCAGCCGGCGGCGGTGGTGCCGCTCGACCGCCTGATGCCGCTGTCGCCGGAACTGCTGACACGCATCGGCGCCCAATGGCGGGCCCTGCGATGAGCGATGCCTCCACGCTGCCCGCGGCGCTGCAGCCGTGGCACCACTGGCTGAGCTGGTTCGAGCCGGAACTGGCGGCGGAGGTGGGCCGCATGGTGCAGCGCCTGCATCCGCTGCTGGGCCGTTTTCGCGGCCACCGGCAAGGCGGCGAGCCGGAGCCCGATGGCCTGGGCGACCTGCGCCAACGTGGCCCCTACGAGCGCCTGCTGGCCACCGAATGGCTGCTGGCCGACGAGCTGCCGGACGAATTCCTGCGCCGTGCCGCCACGCATGAGCACCTGTTCCTCGCACCCCGCCCACGAGCGCGCCGGGCCGAGCGGCTGATCGTCGCGCTGTTCGATGCCGGGCCGCTGCAGCTCGGCGCGCCGCGGCTGGCGCACCTGGCCTTGTGGATCCTGCTGGCCCGCCGAGCCATGGAGGCCGGCGGCGAGCTGCGCTGGGGCGTGCTGCAATCGCCCGCCGAGCTGCACGAAGCGGCCACCGCGCACGACCTGCTGAAGCTGCTGCGCAGCCGATGCTTCGCGCCGGCCGATGCATCGCACTGGCAGCAATGGCAGCAGGCCTTCGCCGATCAGGCGCTGGCCCTGGGCGAATGCTGGCTCGTCGGCCCGGAGCTGCTGGAGGCCTCGCGCGACTCCATCGCGAGCCACCAACTCGCGCTGCAGCGCCGCCTGCAGGACGACGTGCTCGAGGTCTCGATCGCCGAACGTGCGGCCCGGCGATCGCTCGACCTGCCGCTGCCCGGCGCCGCCGCTGCCGTGCCGCTGCTCAAGGGCCGGTTCCTCAGCGAAACCCCTGCCGACCTGCATCAGCAGGTGGCGCACCGCACCTCGCTGCAGCGGCCGCCCATCGTCGCCCCAGGCGGCCGCCACGTCGCCGTGCAGCAGCTCGATGCACCGGGCGCGCTGATCTTCCATGTGCCCGCCAACCCCGAGGCCAAGCGCGCCAACACCCGGCGCCAGCAGTGGTCGCGCGGCGTGGAGCCGATCACCTGCGTGTTCAGCGGCAAGCAGTTCGCGGCGCTGATGGCCGACAACACACATCTGTTCTTCTGGCAGATGCCCAAGTTCGGCGTGCGTGAGCGGCCGCCGCGGGAGGTCTTCGAGGCGCCGCCGGGCACCGCCTCCTGGTTGCCCAGCGTGTGGCTGCGCGGCAAGGACGAGTGCCTGTGCGTGATCGACCGGGCCGGCCGGCTGCTGCGCTTCCCCCGTGAGGCCCGCCATCCGACGGAGCAGGTGGACACCGGCGTGATCGGCTTCGGCCAGACGCGCAACGAGGCGCTCGTCTATGCCACCATCGCCGCCGGGCAGGTGTGGCTGCGCACGCTGAACGCGAAGCAAGCGCCCGGCGTGGCCACGCTGCTCGGCACGAAGCCGGAGAACGACCCGCTGATGCTGTTCTGCACCGATGGGCACTGGCCGCATGGCCGCAGCGCCTGCGCGATGCGCACCGGTGCCGAGTCTCACGAGACCTGGCGGTTCTTCACCGCGCACAACCGCAATGGCGGCGGCTTCGACGCCGCCACGCTCACACTGCCGCCTGGCCTGCACGGCATCGGCCTCGCCTGCCGCACCGAAGGCCGGCTGCCGCGCCACGGCCTCATCGCGTTGGCCGGCAACCGGAGCAGCCTGTACTGGTTCGACATGGTCAGCAGCCAGGCCGAGCTGCTGTACACCGCGCCGGCCCGGATCGCGCAGTACGGCGTCTGCCCGGAGAGCGGCCTCGTCGCGCTGCTGACGGTCGAGCGGCATGTGATCGCATTCGACCCCATCGCCTGCGCGCCACGCCTGTTCGTCCACACCACCGCCGAAGGACACGATGCGCCCGCCTGAGCTCATTCAAGCCGCTGCCGTGCAACGACCGGTGCTGCAAGGCCGGCAGAAGGTGGCGGCGCTTTGGTTCCCGGCCGACTGGTTCGACGGCGCCGAGCGGGCGCGCCGCATCGTCGGCGCATGGCGGCCCGGCGCCTCGGCGCTGCGGTTCGCGCAGGGCGACCTGCTGCGCTATGCAGCGCCCATCGAGCAGCACTGCGAAGGCCTGCCGGGATGGCCGCTGCGGCGCGAGGGCGATGCGCCCGGCGCCTCGGTGCTGTGCTCGGCGCCCTTGAGCGAGGCCGAGCGTGCCGCGCTGCCCCTTGCCGATGCCTGCATCGTCGTCGGCGCCACGCTGTTGCCGCTGCGGTTCGCCGACGGCGAGCCGCTCGACCCCTCCGCCTGGCTGGATCCCGGCCCTGCCCTGCGCGACACCTACGACTGCAGCGTCGTCCTCCCGCCGCCGGTGATGCTCGATCCCGAGGCGCGATCGCTGCGAGACGTGCTGGGGCCCGCCGTGCCGCCAGCCAGCGAACAGCGCGAGGCCTTTCTCAAGGCATTGCACGAACGCCAGGCAGCCGCGATCCCGCCCGGCCCGGCCTCTGCCCCGGGCGGCCCTGCCGGCCAGCCGCCGAAGCGCCTCAACCTCAACTGGCGCGCGTGGTCCCTGCTGATCGTGCTGGGCCTGCTGCTGGCGCCATGGGCGCTGGTCGGATTCGGCTTCGTCGCGTTGCTGGTGCTGCTCGTCGCCAGGCTGCTGGGGGCGCCGTTCTCGTGGATCAGCGCCTCGATGACGCAGGAGCCAGCGGGCCGGCCGGCCCAGGGCGGGGCGCAAGGTCAGGCACAGCGCCCGACTGCGCGGCCACCGGAGCCGATGCTGCCGGCACGCGGGCTGGGCCGCGTGGTGCCGCAGCGGTGGCGCCAGTGGCTCGCGCGGCTGGCCGTCACCTCAAGGCTGTCGCGCCTGCTGGGCCGGCAGCAGGCCGCCTTTCTGCAGCGCATGCTGCGCATGTTCGACGAGGACAAGCTCGACGAGGCCCTGCGCCACGCGATTCCGCTGGGCGACGGCAGCGATTCGCTGGGCCAGGCCTTCGGCACGCCGCAGGCGCGCACCGATCTGCAGGTCGGCCAGGCCCGCGGCGCCTCCACCAGCATCCACCTCGACGACGGTTTCGAGCAGCACCTGCGCCAGCTCTATCGCCGCACCTTCGAGCGCCTGGATCGCGAGGGCCGCATCGACGAGGCGGTGTTCGTGCTGGCCGAGCTGCTGCGGGCCCGGCAGGAGGCGCTCGACTACCTCGAAAAGCACGGCCGCCTTGCACAAGCCGCCGAACTGGCGCTGTCGTGGGACCAGCCGCCGGCCGTGATCGTGCGCCTGCACTGCCTCGCCGGCGACTGGCGCCGCGCGGTGGCGGTCGCCCGGCGGGACGGCGCCTTCGCCACCGCGGTGCTGCAGATGGAGAAGAAGTGGCCCGATGCGGCCCGCCGCCTGCGCGAGGAATGGGGCGAGGCCCTGGCGCAGCAGGGCGACTGGCTCGGCGCGGTGGAGGCGGTGTGGCCGGAGGCCACACTGCGCGAGCGCGCCTCGGCCTGGCTGCTCACCGCCGAATCGGCGGGTGGCCAACTCGCCGCACGCGCATTGGTGCAGCGGGCACAGCTGCTGCCGGACACGCTTGGCGCCTGCGCCGCGCAGTTGCAGACCCTGCGCGACGACCGCAGCCTGAACCGCGAACGCGCCGCGGTGGCCGATGCGCTGCTCAAGATCGGCCAGCTCACGCCGGCCTCGCGCCGGATCGCGGCAGCGCTGTGTCCCTCGGTGCTGGCCGATCATGCGAAAGGCCTGGGCCACCTCGACAAGTCCGGCCTGCAGCGGCTGGTGAACCTCGGCAACGACCCGCTGCTGCAGGCCGACCTCCCTGGCGCCAACTGGCCCGGCGCACAGCGCAGGCCGCTGGCGCAGCGCAGCGAACCGCTGCAGTGCGAGCCGCCGGGCGCCGGCGCGCACGCCATCCTCGACGCCCTGCCGCTCCCCGATCGCCGCACGCTGGTGGCGCTGGGCGAGGCCGGTGCGTTGATCGTCGATGCCGCCGGCAGAGTGCTGTCACGCTTCGGCGCGCCGGCCGAGCGGCTGGTGGCCGGACGCAGCGGCCAGGTGGCGCTGGCCCTCGCGCGGCGCGATGCGCTGTGGCGCGTCAGCCGTCTCGACCTGGCCTCGCGCAGCGTGCACGACCTCGGCCTCGCCGCGTTCGACCACTTCGCCGACGAATTCGACGGCCTGAGCTGGACGGTGGCCCGCGGAGAGCGGCTGCTGGTGCTCGATGCCGCCCGCTCGCTGCAGGACGTGCTGTGGCAGGTGCCCGACCTGCCGGGCCCGGTGCTTGCACTCACCGCCCACGGGCAGACCGAGCAGATCGTCGTGTCCACCGGGCGCACGCCCGAGCTGTGGCGCTACCAGCTGCCGCAGCGCCGCCTGATCGCGCGCGACCTGCTGCCGCCTTCGCCGGCCGATACCGCCGTATGGCGCCTGCTGCACCCCGAGCAGGGGCTGCTGATGCTCAGCGCCGGCGTGCCTCACGAACAGGCGCAACCCCTGCACTGGCACAGCCACGGCGCAAGGCGCGAGCTCAGCCTGCCGCTCGAGGAATCCCAGGGGCTGCAGGCCTGGACCCGTGGCAATTGGCTGCTGGTCGACGGCGGCGCAGCGCAGCGCACGGTGCGCCTGGTGCATCTCCATCAAGCCACCATCGCGGCCTTCATGCGCTGGCCTGCCGACGGGCGCATGCAGGCGCGCGCCGTAGGTGCGGTCTGGCAGCTGTTCGATGACCGCGGCCGGCTGCTCGGCATAGACACCGACACCGGCGAAACCCTTGCTGTGACTCTGCGGTGATCGCCGCTTTCACTCGAGGTGGAATCGCAGTAGATTGAGTGGATACACCCAGGGAGCAGGGACGAAAGGCACGATGGACAGGCGTACCTTGGCGCAGACGAGAGCGACGCCGCTTCACCTCGCGATCGTTCAGGAGCCTTCGTTCCTGTCGATCGCCCTGTCGGACCTGCGGTCGCTTGCCGTCATCGAGCAGGCGGCGCTCGATCGCGTGCTGCTCGGCGAGATCCGCGCGGCGCTGGGGCGCGCGGCGCCGGATGACATGGCGTTCGCCGCCGAGGCGATCTTCAGCCGCCTGCTGCCGCCGCGCGTGGCGGCCGCCTTGCGCAGCAGCCCGCCGCGGGACCTGCGGCTGCAGCTCTCTGAGCCGATCGCCGACATTCCCTGGGAACTGGCCTTCAACGGCAAATGGTTCCTCGGCACCCAATTCAGCCTCTCGCGCCAGATCCTCGGCGATGGCGCGGCGGTGCCCGAGCATGCCTGGCCGCTGATCGACGAGGCCTGCCAGGTGCTGCTGCCTGCGCCGGGCGGCGATGCGTCGACGGTGGCCTACCGTCGCGAGGTGGCCGCAGCAATCGGCGGCGCCGGCCCGTATGCCGTGCAGACGCCGGGCGGCAACGAGCTGGCCGACCGGCTCGGTTCTGCCGACATCGTCCACTGCATCGGCCGCCCGGAGGAGGCGGGGCTCGACCTGACCGCCCTGGGCGCACAGGCGCAGCCGCCGAGGCTGATCGTCATCGAGGGCGATGCCGACACAGCCTGCGTCGCCAGCTGGTGCGCAGCCGCCTCACGGGCCGGGCTGAACCTGCTCGTGCGCCCGCTCGGCAAGGCCGACGAGCCTGCGGCGGAATTCATCGCCGAGCTGTACCGGCAGATCGCGCTCGGGGTGCCGTTCGACGAGGCGCTCCGCCAGGTGCGGGCGCGCGCGCAGGCCATGCATGGCAGCCAACGCCACACCGACCTGCTCGCGCTGTATTGCGGCAGCACCGGCGTTGCGGCGTTCTCGTCGGCCCGGCGCGCGGCCGGCACCGACAACCTGCGCCAGGTCGCGATCATGTCGTACGACCTGGTGAGCTCCACGCGGCTGATCGGCCAGCTCGGCGCGGAGAAATACAGCGAGCTGCTGTCGCACTACCACCATGTCTGCGGGCGCATCGTGCGGCGGCACGGCGGCCTCAGCGACACACCGCAGGGCGACGACGGGATCATGTGCTACTTCGGCGTGCACACGGCCGACGAGAACGCCAGCGCCCAGTGCGTGCGTGCGGCGCTGCAGATCGTCGAGGCGGTGGCACAGCTGGGCGTGCACGTGCGCGTGGGCATCAACACCGGCCAGGTGGCCGTGCGCACCGGGCAGCCGGTGGGCATGCCGGTGCACCTGGCGGCGCGCCTGCAGTCGATCGCCGAGCCGGGCACGGTGGTGGTGAGCGAGGCCACGCGGCAGCTCACGCGGCGCTTCTTCGAGTTCGAGCCGCTCGCCGCGCTGCCGCCGCTCAAGGGCTTCGAGGCGCCGCTGCAGGCGCACCGCGTGAAGCGCGAACTGCGCTTCACCCAGGCCGATCCGATCGAGGCGGCCTCGCGCCCCACGCCGCTGGTGGGCCGCGATGCCGAGCTCGGGGCCCTCGAGGCGCATTGGTCGGCCGCCCGCGAGGCTGGGCTGCGCGCCGTGGTGGTCCATGGCGAAGCCGGCATCGGCAAGTCGCGCCTGACCGGCGACTTTGGGCGCCGCCTGCGCGAGCGGGGTTACCGCACGATCGAATGCTGCTGCACGCCGCACCATGCGAGCAGCGCCTTCCACCCGGTGATCGGCTGGCTGTGCCGCCAGCTCGACATCCAGGACCAGGATTCCGCCGAGATCAAGCGCCAGAAGATCGCGGCCGCCATGGCGGGGTCGATCGGCCTCGAGGGCGCCGAAGCGGTCGTCGGCGCGCTGCTGTCGGTGCCGCCGGCCGATGGCCATGCCGCGGCGCAGCGGTCGGCACAGCGGCAGCGCGAGCTGACGCTGGAGGTGCTGCTGCGCTGGGTCGAGCGCCAGGCCCAGGGCGGCGCGCTGTGCCTGCTGATCGACGACGTGCAATGGATCGACCCGTCGACCAGCGAATTCCTCGAGCTGCTCGCGTCGCGCGCAGCCGCCCTGCCCGTGCTGCTGCTGGCCACGCTGCGCTCAGACCGCGGCAACACCTGGCAGCCGGGCTTCGCGGTGCAGGAGCTGGCGCTGCACGGCCTGTCGCCCGAGCATTCGCGCCAGATGGTGGCGGCCGTGGCCGGGCGCATGAACCTGGCCCCCGAGATCCTGCGCCAGCTCGCCTCGCATGGCGATGGCGTGCCGCTGTTCATCGAGGAATCGACCCGCATGGCGCTCGAGACCGCCCCCGAGGCGGCCAACGATGCGGCCGCCTCGCTGCGGCGCTCGGTGCCGTCGACGATCCACGACCTGCTGATGGCCCGGCTCGACCGGCTGGCGCCCGCCAAGCAGGTGGCCCAGGTGGGCGCGACCATCGGGCGCGAGTTCTCGTATGGGCTGCTCGAGGCGGTGCTGGCACACGAAGCCGCGGCCCTCGATGCCGACAGCCTGCGCGCCCGGCTCGACCTGCTGGTGCAGGCCGGCCTGCTGCACGAGAAGCCGCGCGGCGTCGACACGCGCTATGTCTTCAAGCATGCGCTGGTGCGCGATGCCGCCTACCAGTCGCTGTGGGAGCGCGACCGCAAGCGGCTGCATCGCGCGATCGCGCACGTGGTGCAGTACCGCTTCGTCGAGTTCGCCGAGACGCAGCCCGAGCTGCTGGCCTACCACTACACCGAAGCCGACCTGCCGCTCGATGCCATCCGCTATTGGGAGCAGGCCGCACGCCGCGCCGCCGCCCGATCGGCCCACCACGAAGCCATCGCCCAGCTGGGCAGCGCACTGGCGCTGGTGCCGAGCCTGGCCGACGGCGGCGAGCGCGAGCGCGAGCGCGTCGAGCTGCGGCTGCAGCTGCTGCTGGCCAGCCGCCTGATCGCCACCGACGGCTACGGCGCCGACCGCGTGGAACGCGTCTACTCGCGTGCCGAGGCGCTGGCCCGGCGCACCGGCGACACGGCGGCGCTGACCAAGATCCTGCTCGGCCTCGAGGGCTACCACTTCATGCGGGCCGACTTCGACAAGGCCCACGCCATCGCGGCCGAGGCCGCACGGGCCGCCGAACCCTCGGCCGACCCGATGCAGCGCATCCAGTCGACCTGGGCGGTGTCGAACATCCGCTTCCACCAGGGCCATGTGCACGAGGCCGTGGCGCTGATGGACGAATGCCTGCGCGAGTACGACCGCATTCCGCACCGGCCCAGCGCCGTGCAGGACCCCGGCGTGATGTGCCTGTGCTATTCGGCCTGGGGCAAGTGGGAGCTCGGCGAGCCCGACGAGGCGCTGCGCCGCGCGCGCCAGGTGGTGGCGCTGGCCGAGCGGCTCGACCACCGTTTCAGCATGGGCGAAGCCTGGGGCTTCTGCACCACGGTGCACTACTTCCGCGGCGAATACGAGGAAGCCCTGCGCTGCGCCGAGCGCGCGATCGAGATCTGCAAGGACGGCGGCTTCGCGGTGTGGCTGGCCCATGCCGAGGTGATGCACGGCCGCCTCGTGGCCCAGCTGCGCGACCCCGAGGCCGGCAATGCCCAGATGCGGCGCGCCTACCGCTCGTGGGCCGCGACCGGCGCGGTCGTGACCCGCGCCTTCTACCTCGCGATGCAGGCCGAGGGGCTGGCACTGGCCCAGCGGCCCGACGATGGCCTGGCCCTGCTGGAAGTGGCCTACGAGCTGGTGAGCAAGGTGAAGGAAGGCTATTACGAGCCCGAGATCCACCGGCTGATCGGCGAACTGAGCCTGCAATCGGGCGCACAGCACGGGCAAGACCGCAGCGTCGAGGCCACGCGCTGGTTCTCGAGCGCGCTGGAGCTCGCGCGCCAGCGCCGGCTGCGCTCGCTGGCCGTGCGCAGCGCCACGAGCCTGGCCGAGCTGTGGATCGCGCGCGGCCGCGCCGGCGAGGCCGCGGCGCTGCTGCAGGGCGAACTCGCCGGATTCACCGAAGGACTGCAGACGCGCGACCTGCGGCGGGTCCACAAACTGATGGAAGCGGCGCAGCAACACGCTGGCTATCCTTCTGCGGCCTGATCACGTCCTGCCCGGGAGGCCCTGATGCCCATCGACATTGAACAGATCCTGCCGCAGTCGACGCTGCCGCCCTACCAGCGCAGCCGGCTGCTCTTCAGCTGGCTGAGCCAGGACGACGCACGGCTCGCGCTCTACGAGGCGCTCAATGCCGAGCAGGTCCAGGCCGTGGAGTTCCAGGGCCGCGACAAGGTCGACAACGAGGTGCAGGGCGAGCCGCCGAGGTTCCAGCAGCCGGTCTACCTGCTCACCGGCCGCAAGATGGTGGAGCGCGCGCTGAAGGACACCGAGAGCTTCAGCAACAAGCCCTACCGGGCGTTGGGCAGCGGCACCTTCATGCTGGGGCTCGACCCCGGCGCCGAGCCCGATGCGCACGCGGCCCAGCAGAAGATGATCGGCCAGGCGCTGATGCAGACGGCCGACTATCTGCCGGTGCTGATCGGTGCAGCGTGGGAAGCGGCCGAGGTGCTGCCGCTGAAGAGCCCCGACTTCGACCTGGCCGAGCTCGCCGAGCAGGCCGCGGTGCGCTTCGCGGGTTTCCTGTTCGGCTTCGGCTACAGCGACCATCCGCTGTTGCTCGAGGCCACCGCCCTCGCCTACCGTGGGCTCAACTACCAGATCCTCGGCCGCCATTTCGTCACCGAGCCGATCACGCCGGTCAACGCGCAGAAAGGCATGGGGGCGCTCTTCACGCGCGCCGCCGAGCTGATCGACCAGTACGCCGCCGCCGAGGAATCCGACGAGATCAAGGACTTCCAGAAGGAGATCCAGCAGGGCTGGCGGCGCTATGAGGAGCTGCGCACGGGCGCGCCGGTGCCGCTGGGCAGCGTGCCGCCGTTCAAGCCGGTATTGCGCACGCTCGCCACGCTGGGCGGCACGCTCTCGGGCAGCGAGCGCGCGGTGGTGGCCGCGGGCACCCTCGTCGGCATCATCGGCAACATCCAGGCGGCGGTGTGCATCGCGGTGAACCATTTCTTCGGCAACCAGATCCGGCTGACCGAAGCCACCAGCGCCGCCAACGAATCACCGCTGCTGCCGTCCGAGCGCCTGCAGGCGATGGTGCTGGAAGCGCTGCGCATCCATCCGCCAGCGGCGTTTCTGCCGCGCGAGACACGCAAGCCGATCGAGACCGGCAACTTCACGATCCCGGCGGGCTCGACGGTGGTGCTCGCGATCGGCAGCGCCACGATGCAGGGCACGCATGGCAACGGCCAGCTCGATCCGCTGATCTTCGGCGGCACGCCCGGCAACTTCGCGCACCAGTGCATCGGCCAGCAGATCGCCCTGCCGCTGATCACCTACATGGTCTACCGCACGATGCGCCTGCCCGACCTGAGCCGCGCGAAGGACGAGCGCACCGGCAAGGTCCGCGGCCTGAAGAAGCTCTGGGGCTTCAAGTGCGAGAGCTTCCCGATGCAGTACGCGCGCGATCGCCAGCTGGTGCAGCAGCCGCTGAACGTGATCATGAAGGTGAAGGCGCCGGTCTCGGAGCATGCCGAGAAGCTCAAGCTGGTGATCAAGTACGGCGCCCCGCGCATCGAGCGCAAGCTCAAGGAATCGCGCCACGTGCACTTCTCGTGGTTCGTGTTCCTCGAGAACGACACCAAGCTCGCGCTGTTCACCACCTACGACGGCAACTTCGTCTCCTACATCGAGCACTTCGCGCTCGAGATCGGCTCGCTGTTCGACAAGCTCTTCGAGCACATCGAGGATGCGCCGCCGCTGCCGGTGAGCCAGTTCCCCAAGGAATTCGTGCAGACGATCCGCCGCTACAACGTGTCGCCCGTGGGCGGCTACTTCTTCAGCGCCTACGAGCAGGAGAACGTGGCGCAGATCAACGCCGGCAGCAGCGCGCCCCGGCATGGGCGCTGAGGAGGCCGCGATGAACCATGACCCGATCAACCTCCGCGAGGCCCAGATCCAGCGGCTCGTCGTCTCCGGCTTTCGCTTCCAATATGCCTGCCACTACATCCTCACGATCCACCACGCGGCCGGTGCGCGGCGGTGGCTGAGGCAGCTGGTCGAGCACATCACCATTGCCGACAATGCCGAGCGCACCGACAGCGCCGAGGCGCACGACCGCAGGCCCGGCATCAACATCGCGTTCACCTGGCGCGGCCTCGAGAAGCTGGGGCTCGCCGGCCGGTACATGGATGTGCTGGCCGAGAAGGCGCCCGCCTTCGCGCAAGGGGCCACGCCGCGTGCGGCACAGCGGTTGGGCGACTCCGGAGAGAGCGATGCCGAGTTCTGGGACCCTCCGTTCTCACAGCAGACGGCGCACATCCTGCTGTTCGTGTTTGCCGGCAGCCGCGAGGCGTTGGAGCGCCAGGCCGAGGAGCTGCAGCGACTCGACGCCAGCGGCGGCGCGTTGTCGGGCTGGCATCACCGGTTCGAAGGCGGCCACTTCGACCCCGACCCCGCGAAGCGCCGCGTGCACTTCGGCTACCGCGACGGCATCACCCGGCCGCGGCTCGGCGGCATCCACCGCAGCGGCAGCGACATCCATGCGCCGGGCGAGTTCCTGCTCGGGTATCCCAACGACGCCGGCTACAACCCCTGGCTGCTCGCGCGCGCGCCGGAAGACGTGGGCCATTTCTTCAGGAACGGCAGCTTCTGCATCTTCCGCAAGATCGAGCAGGACGTGGAGCGGTTCGACCGCTTCGTCGACGATGCCGTGCAGCAGCTCAAGGACCAGGGCATGGCCGATGCCTCGCGCGACTACGTGCTGGCCAAGCTCTGCGGCCGCTGGGACGACGGCCAGGTGGTCAGTGCGCAGTCGCCCTCGAGGCCGCCACCGCCGCTGCCGCCAGGCAAGCCCGACGCCATCAACGATTTCGACTTCACCGCCGACCCCAAGGGCACCGGCTGCCCCTTCGGTGCGCACATCCGCCGCATGAACCCGCGCAACGATCCGGTGGTGCCATTCCGGCGCCGCCCGCTGATCCGCCGGGGCATTCCCTACGGCAAACCGATCGGGTGCAGCGGCCCCCGCGAAGAGCGCGGCCTGCTGGGCCTGTTCTTCTGCGCCAGCATCGAAGACCAGTTCGAACACCTGCTGGCCGAATGGGGCAACAAGAACCCGATGGGCACCGACAACCGCGGCAGCACCAAGGATCCGCTGGCCGGTAGCCACGGCTCGGCGCCGGCCGTGTTCGAGATCCCGATGGCCGACGGTCCATCGAGAACGCTCTCCGGCTTCCGCGACTGGACGCGCACCCGCGGCACCGCCTACGGCTTCATGCCCAGCCGCGAAGGACTGCGCGTCATCGCGAGTGAACGCGATGACGCGCCACCGGGCCGGCTTTCGGAGGAGTGCCCCATCTGCCGGGAGGCGAGACGGCGCGGATTGATCCACGCCGTCTGAGGTCGGCTCGCCAGGAGCCCTGGGGCTTAAGCCCCGCGGCGACGCCGCGTGATGAAGCCGACTGCTGCCAGCCCAGCCAGCATCAGCGCATAGGTCTCGGGCTCGGGCACCGCGAAGGTGTACACATAGCCCAGTGCCACCGTCTGGCCTGCGCCCACGGTGCCGATGTCGTAGGCCAGGCTGATGGAGTCATCGCCCAGGTGGCTGAAGCCGGTGGCCTGCCCCGCACCCAGGGCCGTGGCCGGATTGACCGCCGAGCAGCAGTCGCCCACGTTGATGAAGGGCGAGATGGCATACGCGCCGGCGCTGGTGGTATTGGACAGCGTGACCGAGTAGCCGCCGAGCGGGCCGGTGGCCCTGACCGCCGACGCGCCACCGACGCCCATGATGGTGTTCATCGTGGTGTTGTGGCCCGAGCCGTCCTGGTCGGGATCGAGGCCGACGCCCCATTGCACGCCGGACACGGCCGCGCCGGTGTTGTTGGTGAGGTTGAGGTGCACCGACAGTGCATTGGGTGCAATCGCCGTCACGAGCTGCGAGAAGGTCCAGCCGCCGAAGCTGAACGTGGTGGCTGCCGTGCCACCGCCCACCGACGAGGTGGAAGCGCCGAGCGGGTTGCTGCCGTACTGCGCGATCTTGCTGCCGCCCGCCTCGAACCAGTACCACGAGGAACGGATGTCGACGTTGACGAATTCCACGCCCTTGTAGCGCAGACCGATGCCCGCCGAGCTGTCGAAATTGCCCGCGTCGTCGATCGTTGCCTCGACTCCGCCGGCGCCGCCGTTCGTCAAGTAGGTGGACGCGGCCTGCGCCCCTGAGATGTACGCCGCGGAGAGAAGCGCGGCCACTGCCAACTTCCTGATCATGCGAACCTCCTCAGAATGGGTAGTCCCGCCGACCGGACGCCAGCGGTCGAACTAGTTTCGACAGCAGGCGAAGATATGCCACCCCTCACTCAGGGGGTTTGCGCGCGCCGTTGACCGGCGGCTACTTGTTCTTCAGCTTGCCTTTGGGCATGACGACCGTGGTGGGAGGAACCGGCCGGTCCGAGGTGCCGGACGACTCCTTCAACGGGCTGCTGTCCTTCTTGGGCTTCTTGACCATCTTGTTGCTGCGCTGCTCGCCTTTGGGCATGGGAGGCTCCTGTGTGATGTGAGGCCACTGTACATGCGAAGCTGCCTGCCTCAGGCGGTGACGTTCGACAGGTCGGCCACCCAGCCGGCACGCCGGTTGGTCAGCTCGTTGGTCATGTCGGCCAGCGTGGAGTTGGGCCAGTTGGCCTGGAACCGGGCGTAGTAGGCCGAGGCCACCTGCTCGACCTCATAGACGACGGTGGCGAACGTCCTCTCCATCGCCTGCCTGAACACCACGTTGCGCTGCTTGGCGTTTGGCACGTTCTGCGCCTTGTGCTTGAACAGGAATTCGTTCTTCGAGGCTTCCAGTGCACCCCGATGCGTGGTGACGACGTTCTGCCAGGGTCCGGGCAGGGCCACTGCCGCAGGGTTGCGGTGCGCCGCCAGCGCAGCCGCACCGGTCTGCGAATGCTGCGCGAATGTCTGCGCGTTGGCGGCGATGCCCTGCTGTGCCAGCGCAGACAGCGGGTTGTGCGCCGCGGAGAACTCGCCGAAGCCGGTGACCGCAGCGAAAGGCACGTTGCCTTGCACCAGCACCTCTTGCGTCCGATACGCATCCACCAGGGCTTGCCAGCGTTGATCGGTCAGTTCCGCGCGATGCGGGTTGGTGCTGCCTGCGGTAGCGACGATGCCGTTGTCCACCTCGTCGCGGGCCTTGGCCTTGGCGGCTGCTGAGATCGTGTTGAAGTTGTCCCGGGCGTTCTGCGGCAGTTGGGGCCGCAGGTGGGCGTTGATGCCCTCGTGGGTCGACAGGTCGAGGATGTTGGCCTGCGCAAGGTGCAGCAGGTCGATCGTGACCCGGCCGGTGCCGCCGGCATTGAAGAACGCCCCATGCGAATTGACCACGTCTCCCGGGGCGCGCGAGTACGAGGTGTATTGGCTGTTCTGCCCGCCGGCCACATGGTCCAGAGGCGTGAGCCCGGCATTTGGCACGCGGGGCGCCATCGCATTCCTGTGCGAGAGGGCGCCGCGCTCGGTGGTGGTGATCGAGCGCGCAATGGTGCGCGGAATGAACCGGCCTGCGGCATCGCGCACCCGCTCTTCGCCGGTGTCCTTGTTGACGTAGAGGTTGCTGGCCGTGCCGGTGTTGACCGCCAGGTAGAGATGGGGGTCCTGGTCGTCCTGTACCGAGCCGAGCAGGTCGAGACGGGTATTGCTGGCGGTGTCGAGAAGGTAGACCTCGGCCCCGTTCCACTGGAACGCGAGGTTCTGTCCCTGCATCAGATGGTCCTGCAACGCGGCGAGATCGATGGCCGCGATGGCGTCCTGCAGCGTTGCGTCGTCGGCCAGGTCGGCCACGGCGCCCGCGATCACCGTGTCGATCGCGTAGTCCCGATAGTCGGCGCCGGCGCCAGGGAGTGCCATCGACCGATGATTGGCGTTGAAGTGCTGCCTGGCCTGGAGCACCGCGCCGGCCGCAGTGCCGAACGCCGACTTCAGCGCCCGGCGCTGCGCCAGCATGCGCGGCGACTGGTCGATGCCGCTCTGCGGGGCAACAAACTGGATGTCGCTCCTGCGCACGGCCGCGGGCTCGTGGCGCGCCATGGTGACTTCGGTTTCGCGGGTCTTCATCATGAGCGTTTGTTTGTCTAAGGCGCCTCGACACGCCGCCGGAACGTCGCATAGACCCCACCGATGCACAGCACCAGGATGAGCACGTACAGCAGGTTGTTCGACTCGCGCCACGCAGCCAGGTCGGGGTCGCAGCTCAGGAAGGCGAACGCGAGCAGCAGCGTGGCCAGCACCGATCCCCACAGGAACAGCAGGTAGGTGCGGCCCAGCCGGCGCACCCGGCAGTTCCACAGGTACACCGCGGCCAGGCCTGCGCTCGTGAGCACCAGGGCTTCGAGCAGCAGGTGCAGCGGCGTGCGGTTGGGGCAGACCCAGCGGCACAGCCCGTCGACCGGCCGGGGCGGCGCGCCGAAGTTGTGCTTGAGCCGGTTGCGCGCATCGTCGCCCGAACCGGTGCCCAGCACCGGCAGCGGCCAGAAGGCCACGTCGTTGTAGGTCCACTTGATGTAGGCGAGATCCCGGTCGAGCTGGTCGGCCTCGACCGGCGGCAGCGGCGCCGGCTTGTCGGGAAGGCGATAGAACAGCACCGGCGCCACGCTTTCGAAGAAGGCGATGCGCCGGTGCCCTTCCAGCCCCTGCGGATCGGCATGGTCGATCGCAGTGCGCAGATCCTTCTTGCGCTCGTCGCTCGGCGAGCTCAGCAGGACCAGGTACTTCACGGTGATGTCCGTCGTGCCCTGGTACCTGACCGCGCTCCTGGCCGAGCCCGCGACATCGGCGCTGGCGGTGGCCCCGGCCGGCCGCGGCGGCATCGCGCGCTCGATGTACCCCAGCAGGTCGCGGAACGGATAGGCGCCCTCCTCGCCCATTTCGAGGTCGGGCACGGCCACGTTGAGGAAGTAGGCCCGGCCGCTGCGCTGCATCTCCTCGATCAGCTGGAGCATGAAGTCCTTGAAGAACTGGCGGAAGCGCCGCTTGCCCTCGGGGTCGGTGGGCGAATCCTCGAAGAACAGCGTGATGCCGTCGTAGGCCTGCGCCGGCTCGTTCCAGAACGGCCGCAGCACCGGCCCGAAGCGCGACCACGCATCCTGCAGCGGCGCATCGGCGGCGGCCACCGCGTTGCTCGCCGCCAGGCGCGTGAACTGGCTCAGCCTGGCCGGCGGCAGCTGCAGCAGCGTGGCCCAGTCGCGCCGGTACAGCACGAGGTCCACCGCGGTGCCGTGCCGGCGGGCCTCGCGCACGAAACGGGCGCGGCTGTCGACCCAACCGGCCGGTGCGTCGTAGCTGCCGGCGTCGTTGAGCACCAGGCCCATGTAGCTCACGCGATCGAGCAGGCTGAAGTCCACCGTCTGCGGCTTGTCGCCGGCATGCCAGAACGGATAGAAGCCATGGATCAGCTCCTCGGGATGGCGAGGCAGCACGCAGCCGCATCCACCGCCAGTCCATTCCGGCTTCTTCGCCTCGGCCAGCAGATGCACCTGGGCCGCCTCGGCGATCACCCGCGCACGCAGCTCGGCTGGCAGCAGCTCGGCATAGAACTGGTACAGCGGCAGCTCGCCTGGCGAAGGTGCGGGGGCATTGCGCGGCCGGGGCCGTGACGCGGCCGCGGCCGGTGGCGCTGGCGGCGGGCACTGCAGGTCGACCGACACGCCTTTCTTGACGGCCAACTGCTTGACCTGCGCCTGGTAGTAAGCGCAGTGCGCGGCCCGCAAGCCGCTCTCGAACAGGGCCTGCGTGGGGTATTCGATGTCCTGCAGCGGCTGCAGCAGCGCGCTCAGCTGATCGGCGCTGGGCAGCGGCTGCGTCGCGAGCGGCGCCGCCGGTGTCACCGGCTTTGGCGGCTCGGCGGGCACGGCCGGGGCATTGGGATCGGCCTCGGCCGGGGCCGGGGTGGGCACCTCCTCGGGCGCCACCAGCCCGACCAGGCGCTCGATGCCGTCGGCCGTGAGCTTGTAGCTCATCGGCTGGCCGCGATTGGGGTCGGGCACCACGGCCGCCTCGTCGCGGGTGATCGCCTTCAACGGCGGCGGCGGGCTGCTGGCGCTCAGCGCCGGCGGCGCCACCACGCGCAGCACGTAGGGCTGCTGCGTCAGCATCGGCGGGTTCGAGGCATCGCGCGCCTTCAGCACGAAGCTGTAGCTGCCGGCGGCCGTCGGCAGGCCGCCGAGCACGCCCTGCGGCGTGAGCTCCAGGCCCGGCGGGAACTTGCCTTCAACGACGAAGGTGTACGGCGCCACGCCGCCCTTGACGATAGCGCGCGGCCCGTAGTCGGTGCCCTGCCGGCCCTGCGGCAGCACGACGGTCTGGTAGATGAAGCGCAGGTCCTGCGCCGCCGATGCGGCACTGGCGGATGGCGGCGCGGCGGCCGCTGCACTTGCCACCGCAGGTGCAGCGACCGCGCTGGCCGCGTGCACCGCACTGGCTGCCCCCTGCGGAGCGCTGGCCGCCGGCACCGCCGCATGTGCCATCAGCACCAGCGCGACACACAGCAACACGCCCGCCACGAGCGACACGGCCAGCAGCCGCAGCCGGCGGCAGCGGGCGCACGGTGGACGTTGGAGGGGAACATCGAACGACACGTAAGCTCCTATGCCGTGCGGCCTTCTTTTCTGAGTTCCTTCGCGATGCCCGCGCGCAGGTCGGCCGCGCCGAGCGCGCGGCGTTCGGCCTGCAGCGCCTGGATGGCCGCGTAGCGCACCACGTTGCCGATCGCACCGCCCGAGAGCTCATGCGCTTCGGCCAGCGCGGGCAGCTTCACGTCCGCCTCCACCGGCAGGCTCGCGAGCATTTCCTGCCACAGCCGCAGCCGCTGGTCGGCATCGGGCATCGGGAAATACACCAGCGACTGGAAGCGCCGGGCGAAGGCCTCGTCGATGTTGGCCTTGAGGTTGGTGGCCAGGATCACCGTGCCCGGGAAGTCCTCGATGCGCTGCAGCAGGTACGAGACCTCCTGGTTGGCGTAGCGGTCGTTCGAGCTCGAGGTGGCGGTGCGCTTGCCGAAGAGCGCATCGGCCTCGTCGAAGAACAGGATCCAGCGCCGCGTCTCGGCCTGGTCGAACACACGGGCGAGGTTCTTCTCGGTCTCGCCGATGTACTTGGAGACCACCATCGACAGGTCGATGCGGTAGACATCGGCCTGCGCAGCCTGGCCGATCAGCGTGGCGGTGAGCGTCTTGCCGGTGCCCGGCGGGCCATGGAACAGGCTGCGGTAGCCGGGCTTGATCGAGCGCGCCAGGCCCCAGTCGCGCATCAGCGTGTCGGCGTGTCGGATCCAGGTGTTGATGGCCTGCACCTCCTGCATCACCTCGTCGGCCAGCACGAGGTCGCCCCAGCCCAGCGGCGTGTTGATCAGCTTGGCCGGGAAGCTGCTGCTGAAGTCGGGCTTGTGCCACACACCGGTGGTCAGGCGGTTGAGGTATTCGTCGGCGATCACCAGTGCGCCGCTGAGGTAGGGCTCGCCGGGCGCGTCGTGCTCCAGCCGCAAGATGCCCCGGCGGTGGAAGGCATGCGAAGGCTCGAACAAGGCCAGGCTTTGGAAGCGCCGCGCCAGGTCTTCGCCCGCCAGCAGGAAGGCCGCGGTCTCGCCGGTGGGCAGGAAGCCGCCGTGCGCCTTGCCCTTCCACCCGCCGAACTCGGTGAAGCCGCGGTCGAAGTTCTTGTTGCGCACGAACAGCGCATCCAGCAGCTGCGGCCTCACATGCGGCACCAGCGCCAGCAGCAGCACCAGCCGCTCGTCGATGCCGAAGCCACAGTCGCGCAGCAGCTGCGCGTAGTCCGATTCATCGTTCGTCAGATCGGGCGGCGCGATGTGCCGAACATCCTGCTCAGGCGCCCCCGGCTGCCCGAAGTACAGGCCGATGCGGGCCTGCAGCACCTGCTCGAACCAGGCGAGCTCGCGCTGCAGCACGCGCGCATTGCGTTCAGCGCCACTGGACATGCAGCACCTCCGGCATCCACGGCAGCTTCACCGGCGCATAGCCCCACGGCAGTTGGTCGAGCAGCATGTCGAAGGGCCCCGCCGCGACGACGAGTTGCCAGGCCTCGCGTTCGCGCAGCAGCCTGCCCTCGCGCTGCAGAAAGGTCTCGCGCAGGCCGTTCACCGATGTGCGGCCCAGGATCTTCCAGTGCTGGATCATGGCCTGCAGCAGGCCTTCCGCGGCGTCGCGCTCCTGCACCGTGAGCTCGATCCGGCGGGCGACCGGGCGCGCGGCATCCACGCCGCACAGCAGGCGGGGCAGCGCCAGCCGGGGCTCGGCTGGGTGCGCGGCGCCGGTGGCCATGAAGTGCAGCAGGTGCAGCGCGCGGTCTTCGGCCTGCTCGTCGACGAAGGTCTTGTCCTGCAGCAGGCCGACGCGGTCGAACAGGCGCATCAGGTAGGGCGATGCCAACACGATCCCGGCATCGCTCACATAGACAGGCTCGGACAAGTCGACCACCGGCTCGGCCCCGGCCATCGTTTCGCACGCACCGGCCGCGACCTCGCGTGCCAGCGCCGGCGGTACGGAGCCCGACACTCGATCGATCGCTTCGCGGACAGCACCGCGCCAGCCGGCACGGGTGCCCCAGCGCAGCTTGCCGGCGAGGTAGTCGATGAACCGGCCTGAAAACGCCGCGGCGGCAAAGCGCCGGCCCTCTTCGACCAGCTCACGCAACAGGAACTGCCAGCCCAGCCGCTCGAGCCGCGCCGGCGGTGGCGCGGCCTGCAGCCCGGCACAGGCCTGCATCACCAGCCGCACGCAGCTTTGCGCACGCTCATGGTCGGCCGGCCGCAGCAGCTGCAGCACCTCGGCCAGCTGCGCCGACGGCAGCAGCCCGGCCAGCCGCACCGACGCATCGGGGGCTTCCAGCGCGGCCTGCAGCGCGGGGCGCAGCGCACTGGCGTGCGCCTCCAGCAGGCGGCGCGCTTCGGCCTGCCAGTGCCGCGCCTCATCGATCGACAGCGGCGCCTGCTGCTGGAGACGAGCACACAGCGCGGCGATGCGTGCCTGCAGCCCGCCCGGCCCTGCCGCCTCCGGCACCGGCATGGCCGGCGGCAGGGGCTGCGGCCGGGCCGGCTGCCATTGATCGAGGATCCGCAGCACGCGCTGCGTGGCGGCCGTGCCGGGCTGCACGCGTTGCAGCTGCGCGCACAGCTGCGGCACCAGCTCATGCATCGGCAACGCCTGGATCTGTGCCATCTGCTGCAGCATCGCTGCGATGGACGCCGCGGCATCGGGCACCGCGCCCGGCGCGCCCAGCAACGGGGCCAGGGCCTGCGCCCAGAGCCAGCGTTCGAAATCGGTGCCCGCCATCGCCTGCGAGCCGGCCTGCCAGGCGGTGGCATGGGTGATGAAGGCCGCGATCGCCTCGTGCTCGCCCGGCGCCAGCAGTGCCAGCAGCTCGAGCCGCATCGCCGGCGGAAAGCTCTGCGCCGCGAGCTGGTGCACCGCGCTGCGGCGCCCCTGCCGGCGCAGCGCCGCACGCAGGCCGGCGCGGTCGCGGCGCATCAGCACCCGCCATGCGGCGGCCATGCCCTCGGTCTCGCCGCTGGCCAGCGCGGCCTCGACGCGCAGCCTCAGCAAGGCCAGCTCCACCTCGTCGCGCGGGCCGTTGGCCGCCACCGCATCCAGGCTCTGCAGCAGCTGGCGCTGCGGGCCATCGGCCGCACCGAGCAAGCGCAGGCGCAGCGTCACGCGCTCCGTGACCTGAGCATCGCCGGCCAGCAGCGTGTGCTGCAGCCCGTGCAGCAAGGCATCGAGGCAGGCACGCCGCCCCTGCCCCGCACCGCCGCCCGCCAGGTGCGCCAGGCACAGCTCCCACAGCCCCTGCTCGACCGCGCGCGCCACCGCCGCCGACGCATCGGCCGCGACCAGCCCGCCGGTGCTCAGCACCGTGGCGAGAAAAGCGCCTTCGGCCGGCGCGAGCACGAAGAGCAGCCGCATGCGCAACGCGGCCGGGAAGCGGTGCGCGATCATGCGCCGCACATGCGCCAAGCGGCCCCAGCGCTGCAGCTGGCTGCGCAGCCACGCCGGATCCTCCTGCGCCAGCACCTGCCAGTCGGCCTCCAGCCCGGGATCGACGCTGCCGGCCAGCGCAGCGAGCAACCGGCTGCGGTGAGCCTCGAGCGGATCCGCAGGCACCGACCGCGGAACGGCGGGGCGCGCCTGACGTTCGTCGATCCAGGCCAGCAGCTCCGGCAAGGCGGGCGGACGGATCGGTTCGCGCGCCTCCAGGCACAGGTGCGCGAGCAGGCCCTGCCAGACCAGCGCGGCGCTGCCCGGGTGCCGCTGCAGCGCCTCGGACGCCACCGCCTCGAAGGCCTGCGCATGGGCACCCGCAAGCAGCCCCAGCAGTTCGCCGAGCATCGCAGGGGAGAAGCGTTCGGCGATGCGGCGCCGCACGCGGGCGCTGCGGCCCAGCCGGGTGATCAGGCTACGCAGCCTGGCCGGCTCGCGCGTCAGCAAGGCGTGCCATGCCTGCGCGCAGCCCTGCCAACCCGGCCCATCGCCATCGCCGCACAGGCCCTGCTCCAGCACGAACCATGCACGCGCCAGCTCCGGCCAGTGCTCGTCACCGAACTGCGCATGCCAGCGCTGCCGCATCGCATCGCCGGCGGCACCGGGCTGCAGCAGGTGTGAGGCCAGCGCATTGGGGCTGCTGCGCGTCACCTCGCGCGCCAGTGCATCGATGTCAGCGCCGTCGTTCCACTGCAGCCGCCCGGTCTCGAGAAACCGCTGCAACGCGGCCAGTTGTGCAGCCGGCCGCGGCAGCGCGCGAGCGGCATCGTCGCCCTCGCCGATCGAGGCCGCGGCATCGTGCAGCGCCTCGCGCAGCCGTTCGCGCAGGCGCTGCTCGAGCTCGGCCTCGTCGGCCGGGCCGCGCGAGAGCCCCAGGTCGATCTCGAGCCGGTCGATCGCCACCACCTGCGCCGGCTGCGGCCATTCGTCGAACACCTCTTCGATCACGGCCAGCGCGCGCTGCTTGATGAACCGCTCGAGCCAGCCCTGACTGGCCAGCGCTTCGTCTTCGTCGGCGAAGTCGACCTCGAACGCCAGATGCTCGACGACGTGCGCGCTAGCCATGGTGCGGCTCCCGCAGGCAGCGCACCAGCGCGCGTGATGCCTCGTCGACCACGGCCGCCTCCGTGCGGCCGGCCGCATGCTCGAGCCGGGCCTCCAGCCAGCGCCGATGGCAGGCCTCGAAGCCCAGCATCGCGTCGAACTCCAGCCACAGGCAGTGCACCACCAGATGCGCGGGGCACGACAGCGCCACCGTCTCCTCGGCAAACGCACGGAAGTTCGGCTGCCGGCAGCGCTCGGTCCAGGCGGGGAACACCACACTGAGCCGGCATGAATGGAAGTCATCGGGCGCCGCCGCTGGCGAGCCGGCGGCCAGCGGTCGCAACAGCAGGTGCTCGACGACGTGCAGCCCCTCCGAGGCCCGGTTGATCTCGAGCACGAACTCGCGCAGGCAGCGTGCGGCCAGCAGCGCCTCGGCCTCGTTGGCCACATCGGCCAGCGGCCAGTAGCGGCCGAGTTCGTCGGGGCCCAGCACCAGGCGATGGCCGCCGCCGTCGCGGGGCGCCAGCCAGTAGCGGTCGCGGTAGAGGCCGGCGCGCACCACCGCATCGGCCAGGCCCTTGTGGCGGATCGGCGCGAGCTTGATCAGCTGGGCGTTCATCGCCGCGCGGTCGGGCAGCGCCTGCCCGGGCTCGATCAGCAGCCGCGTGCCGCCGGGCGACTCGGCGAGCGTGCGGCTCGCGTCGGCCGCAGCGAGCGTGCGGTTACGCCGCGTAACCGCTGCCGTGAGCGAGCGGGTGCGATGGTCTGCAAAGCCGAGCAGCAGGCTGGCCATGCGCTGCAGGCCGCTGCAGTTGTCGTCGGTGTCCCAGGCCGGGCGGGTGTAGTCGAAGCCGGCGCCGCGGTCGCGGTTGAGCACGACGACCTGCTGCACGAAGGCCGCCTTCGCATGCAGCAGCCGCAGCTCGATCTCGTCGGCATCCAGATAGCCCCAGAACTGGCGCAGCGTGTTCTGCGGCCAGCTCTGGCCGTGCAGCGCGAGCAGGTGGTCGAGCACGCGGCCCTTGCGCTCCAGCGCCGGATCGAAGCGGCGCCACTCGCGCACCAGCTCGCCCGACGCCTGCGCCCCGCCTTCGGTGAACAGCGCGCCCAGGCCCGGCATCATGCGGTCGTCGAGCATCTGCCACCAGTAGCTGGCCGGCTCGTCGATGTGGTGCGAGAACAGATCGCGCAGGTGATGCAGCTGGGCCGCGCCGTTGGCGATCTGCTGCTCGAACAGCGCAAGGTAGGCGCGCAGCTGCCGCGCCTGCGACTGGCGCTCCAGCGTGGCCGAAGGCGGCACGCCATGGCGGTTGATGCCGTAGGTGGGCGGGAACTGCTCCTGCACCGAGTCGTAGGCCTGCAGTGCACGGTGCCGGCCGTGCGGCAGCGCGAGGTCGGCATAGGGCTTGGGTGCGGCATGGCGGCGCATGCGCTCGGCCTTGCGCCGCTCGTCGACCTTGGCGCGCAGCTCATCGGGCGGCAGCTCGATGGCGCTGCCTCGCCGCCACAGCTGCAGGCCGCTGTCGGCCTGGTGCTGCGTGGGCAGGCGCAGCCGCAGCGAGCGGCCGGCGCGCGCATCGCGCCAGCGCAGCGTGGCGGTGGTGGGCTCGCCGCCATCGGGCTGCAGCGCGAGCCACTTCACTTCCTTCACGCCATCGACCGCGCGCGCCAGCTCGAGCAGGTCGCCGACGAAGAGGTATTCCTGCCGCTGGCGCTCGAGGTCCCTGGAGGCGATGAAGCCGTATTGCATCGCCGGGCCGTCGAAGATGCGATCGAGCGGCAGGTCCTGCCGCTGCAGCTCGTCGAGGTGCAGGAAGCGCACCGGCGCCGAGAGATGGCGCATGCAGGCGATGTAGACATCGGCCGCCACATCCAGCGGATCGCGCGGTCCGGCGATCTCGAGCTGCGCATGCAGCGAGCACCACCACGGCTGCACCGGCTCGACCGTGCCGTCGAGGTCTTCGCACAGGTTGCGCTGGCCCATCAGTACCGCCTGAGCATCGCGGCAGATCGCGTCGGCGCCCTCCTCGATCGCGGGGTCGATCGTCAGCCGGTAGAGCCCGCGGTACGGCCCGCTGCGCAGCGCCGCGAGGTTGACGCCGGCCAGGTCGGACACCCGGTCGAGCAGCACGCGGCGCAGGTCGTCCAGCGTGTTGGGCCGGCACGGCAGCGCCTCCTGCGGCGGATGCAGCGCCAGCGCGGCGAAGTCGATCTCGCCGTCAGGGCCGCACAAGTGATCGGCCACCGGAAAGTCGGAGCGGTAGGCCAGGTCGGTGAGCGCATAGCACAGCTGCTCCAGCAGCGTGAGGCCGGGGTCGTGCAGGTTGTAGTCGGTCCAGCGCGTGCCGCTGGCCTCCTGCAGCCAGCGGATGCCCTCGGCCCGCAGCGACTCGAACGACAGCTCGTCGTCGCGCGCCTTGCGCCGGCGGATCGTGACCGGCGCCTTCACGGCTGCGGCCCTTTCATGAACGGGTCGAACCACAGCCGCGTCAGGTGCACCTGGATCGGCACGCCATCGCCGTAGGTGCAGCGCGAGCGGATCTGCAGCCGGTATTTGGCGTTGCGGCCGCTGCCGCCATGCCACCGCAGCTGCAGGCGATCGCAGCGCTTGCCGTACCAGGCGTGGTCTTCGCGGATGCGCTTGCGGCCGCCGCCGAACAGCGCATCGAACAGGCCGGCGCCCGGGTTGTAGGCATTCAGCGCCACCGCATGCAGCAGCGCGAACTGGCCGCTGCCCTCGCGCCCGGCCCCGGCCATCAGCTCGAAGCCCTGGCAGCCGCCGAGCTCGCCGGTCACGTCGTGCCATTCGCCGTCGGCCATCGGCTGCGGCCCGGGCAGCGGCAGGCCGCCGATGCGGCCATGGGCGCTGATGGTGCCTTCCACGTGCAGCGCATGCGCGGGCCGGCCGGTGTTGATCCCCACGCGGCCCTGCAGCGGGCCGTCGCCGGCCTGGTGGGCATCGAGGCTCAGCACCGGGTCGGCAGCGCCGTCGCGCTCGACCTGCAGACGATCGGCCTGCTCGGCGAAGCCCAGCGACCACAGCCGCTCCTGCTGCCGGTTGTCGCGGTAGAAGCTGGCCAGCGTGTTGTGCGTGACGGCCGAGGAGATCTTCAGTCCGTCCTGCGGCGTCTTGCTGAAACCCTCGTCGACCATGTTGAGCATGGAGTCGATGAGGTAGCCGAAGTGCTTGCCGGTGGGCAGTTGCCCATCGGCGAAGAAGTTGCGCAAGGTGGCGCGGTTGAACCTGTCGTCCACGTTCAGGCCCCGCCGATGATGAAGGTGCCGCCGATGGCCAGCTGCGTGATGCCGCTGGCGCGCGGTGCGATGCGCTCGACGTTGCCGTCGAGATCGATGATGTGCCGGCGCATCGGCACCGCGATGCTCCACGGCACGCGGCAACGCAGCAGCGTGGCCTCGGCACGCGAGGCGCCGGACGCGGGGCGCGCGGTGTCGCTGAGCGCGTAGCGGCCTTCGTCGTCTTCGGCCACGCGCAGCAGCGACAGGCCGCTGACCTGCTCCACGTCGGGCAGCGAGCGGATGTGCGATTCCACATCTTCGCAGCGCAGCGACCAGTCGAAGCCGGCCGAACGGCCGCCCGCGCACCATGGCGACAGGTAGGCCGCGATCGCCTCGTCGAGCCGCTGCAGGCTGCTGCCCACGTGCGCGCCGCGCCGCAGCTGCACGCTGCAGCGCACCTGCACCAGCTCGTAGGCCGCGTTGCGCACCTCGAACGCCATGAAGGGCGGCGCCAGCGAGGCCAGGAAGTCGGCCATCCGCTCGAGCTCGCCGGCATTGAAGCGCGGCATCTGCAGCACCGCGCCCGGCGCCGCGGCCGGCACCACCGCCACCAGCACGTGGCCGGGGCACTCGCCCGCCACGTCGCTGCGCCGGCGCGCAAAGCACTTGAGCTTGAACACCGACGGAAACTGCTCGAGCAGCAGCCGCTCGATGTCCCACGCGGTACAGGCGCGCTGCCGATGGCGCAGCCGCTCGCCGGCCCGCACGCGCAGCTGCGCCGCGCTCTCGCGCCGCCGCAGGCCGAAGCTGGGCCCCACCTGCATCACCGAGGCCAGCCCCGGGATGCCGGCCAGCGGCTCGGCGATGCGGCCGGCCGGCAGCACGGCATCGGGCGCGCTCTCGCCCAGGTGCCGCGCCAGCACCATCGCCTGCGTGCGCACGCCGTAGAGCCCGGCCAGGCTGTCGAAGCCCTGGCGCGCCGACACGCGCAGCCAGTACAGCCCCGACGGCATCACGCTGTGCTCGCTGCTCATGCCGGGCGGCAGGTCGATCATCACGATGCCGGAGGTGAGCAGGCCTTCGGTGGTGTCCGACAGCAGCCGGGCCGGCGGCAGCGGCAGCCAGCGGTTGCCGCGCAGCCAGCTCCACTGCAGCATCGGCCGACGCTGCGCGCGCGCACTGGCAGCCTCGTCGCTCAGGTGGAACAGCAGCGTCAGCAGGCCTTGCGGCTCGCGCGTGTCGATGCCGATCATCAGGTGCCCGCCGGCAGGGTAGCGCGGCAGCAGCGCACGGCGGCCGGCCTCGGGGCCATCCACCCGCTCGATGCCGAACGGATGCAGGTGATAGAGCCGGCCGCAGCCGTTGGCCGCGTCGTCGCCGCCGGCGACGCGCAGCTTGCACGAGGCCCGGTAGTCGAGCGTGATGCGTTCGAGCAGCGGCGTGTACGGCGGGTTGGGCAGCGGCAGCGCGCGGCGATGGCGCGCATTGGCCGACACCACCTGCGTGAGCAGCAGCGGATGCTCGCGGTGGCCGAAAGCCCCCGGCGGCTGCGCGAGCTGCAGCTTGACGAAACCGTTGCGCGAGCGCAGGTCGTACTGGAAGTCGTCGGCCTGCATCGCGCCGCGGTCGGGCCGGAACAGCCGCCGCAGCGTGGCCGGCTCCAGCACCAGCCGGCGCTCGGGCAGCAGCGCTGCGCTGCCGGGGCGGCTGGCGAAGAGCCGCGCATCGCGCAGGCCGGCCTCGGGCCGCTGCCACAGGCCATCGCGCAGCAGCGCCGCGTCGACGCGGAAGCTGTCGTTGTCGATGCGCTGCTCGTAGCCCGCGTAGTGCTCGGCAAAGCCGCCGTCGCCGGCGGGCAGCCCGCTCCATTGCAGGCCGATCTCCAGCGCATCGATTTCCTTGCAGGCGATCTCGCGCGAGCCGATCACCAGGTAGGAACCCAGCTCGGGCAGCGGCCCGAAAGGCTGGAAGGGTTTGGCCGGATCGAGGCGGCCGAGCTGGTTGGCCAGCGTCACGCTGCGCACGCCGCGCACGCTCACCTGCAGCCGCACCTCCGACAGGTCGAGCTCGGTGAGCAGCGAATAGGTGAACTGGCGCGACTCGCGGATCAGCGCGAGGCGCAGCATCGGCAGGCCGGCTTCCCAGCGCTCGCCATGCAGCTCGGGCAGGCACGCAGTGATGGCCGGATCCTGCTGGCGCAGGCGCAGGCCGATCTCGATGGCATGGCCCGAGCCGGCCGGCGGCCGCACCACATGCACCTGGTGCACGCGGAACCAGCCGTCGGGCGTGGTCAGGTGGGCCGAGAACGCATGCTCGAAGACGCGGTGGAAGGCCAGCTCGCGCTCGACCGGCTGGCCGGCCAGCAGCGCGAGCGGGCTGCCGGCGTCGTGCTCGGACTCCTGCAGCTCGGGCATCCAGCGGCGTGCGGCGGCATGGATGCGGCGCCGTGCGGCGTCGTCCAGCGTCTCTTCGGCCGCGAGCAGCCAGCGGCAGAACAACCGGCCGAAGCAGCGGAAGAAGCCCGCGCGCGTGGCTTGCCGGCGCAGCGCCATCAGGTGCCGGCGCACCGCGCGGGCCTCGCCCTGCGGATCGTGCGCGAAGCCGAAGCCCAGCCGGATCTCGCGCTCGCCTTCGGCCAGCCACAGCATCGGGCTCGCGAGGGCCAGGCCCAGTTCGGCATCGGCCGCGTCCACGCCGCCGAACAGGCTCCACGGGGCATCGCTCTCGCCCTGCGGCACCAGCGCGATGCGCTGGGCCTGCGCGCGGGTGACGTGGCCGAGCTCGCGCTCGGGCGAGATGCGCGGATCGAGGTCGAGCCGCAGGCTGCACAGCGCGGCCACGCGCGCATCGGTCACGTCGAGCGAAGCCTCGGCGCGGTATTCGATGGGCCGGCCCTCGGTGTCCTTGCCGGCCGCGAAGGCGGCGCCGGCCGGCACGCGCAGCTCGCGCGCCAGCCGCGGATCGCGCTCGCACACCAGGTGCGCGCGGTCGGCCACCGCGGCGCGCGGGCGGAAGCGCAGGCAGTCGAGGTAGTAGAAATCGATGTGCCGGTCGGTGAAGCGGTTGATGCGCTGCTGCACGCGCTCGTGCAGCCGCATGAAGGCAGCCAGCAGCGCCGCGGCCGGCTCATGCTGCTGGCTGGCCTGCGACAGCAGCAGCTGGCGCTGCGCGAGCCGGCGCACGTCGCGCAGCGCGGCGATGAACGACAGCCGGCGCGCCCGCAGGGCCCGCAGCGTGGGTGCGCCGGCCGTGGCGCCCGCGTCGGCACTCGCGCGCATCCGGCCAGCCTGGCGCCACAGCGGCAGCAGCCGGTCGAACAGGTCGGCAGGCCCGAAGGCATCGACCACGTCGGCCAGGTCGGGCGCGAGGTGGTCGGCGATGCGCTTCTCGATGTCCTGCGCGACGCGGCGGGCCGCGCTCGGGTGCCGAGGGTCGGCGCCTACGAGCATCAGGCAGGCATTGGCGCCATGCAGGTCGCGCAGCCGGCCATCGAGCGCCTGCGCCATGCGCACCAGCTCGGCAGCCAGGCGCGCCGGCGCCTGCGGGCCGTCGTCGGACAGCAGCGCGGGTGCGGCCTCTTCATCGAGGTCGGCCACGATGCCGGCGAGCAGCAGCAGTTCGTTGCCGCGGAACAGCGGCTGCCAGTTGCCCTCGGCCCGGCCCTGCAGGCCGATGAAGGCCAGCCGCGCAGCCAGCCGCTCGCTGATCGCCACGCGCTCCTCGAAGCCGAGTTCATCGACGCGGAAGTAGCCGGGCGTCAGCGCCTCGGGGGCGCGCTGGCCTTGCTCGATGCCGTCGATCATCGCCGCCGCTCCGTCATGCCGCGTGCAGGAAGTAGAACGGATAGACCATGTTGGTCCGCGTGTTGGTGGTGCGCACCGTGTAGTCGAGCCGCAGCCGCAGCAGGCCTTCGGCCCATTCGCCGGCGTCGACGTCCACTGCGTTCAGCGTGATGCGCACCTCGTGGAACAGCACGGCCTGGCCGATCACGTCGCGGATCTCGGTGAGCGTGCTGTCGTTGAGGTGCGCGAACACCAGGCGCCGCAGGCCGCAACCGTAGTCGGGCTGCATCACGCGTTCGCCCGGCGCGGTCGACAGCAGGATGTGCAGGCTCTCGCGGATGTCTTCTTCTTCCGACACCATGCGCGCGCGGAGCCCGCCGCCGAAGCGCGCGAAGCTGGGCGGAAAACCCCAGCCGGTGCCGAGGAAGCGCTTGTCGGCATCCACCGCATCAGCCTCCGATCATCACCGTGGGCAGGCCCACGGCGATCTGGCCGCCATGCGCCGTGGGATCGCCCACCCGCGCGGCCGGCTTCTTGCCGATCATCACCGTGGTCGAGCCCATGACGATCGCATCGGGTGGGCCGACGCACACCGCGTTGTCGCCCACCACCGCGGCCGGCAGCTTGCCGATCAGCACGGTGGGCACGCCGGGCCCGATCACCGGGCCGCCCACGTGCGGGATCGGCGGCAGGCCGGGAGTCTGCATCGGGCAGGCATGCATGTCGGTCAGGCGGGCGGCGGGAGGCATGCGGATTCCTTCGTGTGTTCAGTTGATCATCACCATCGCGCCCTGCACGGTGGTCTGGCCCGAGGCCGAGAGTTCGGCGCTGGCGGTGCCCTTGGCCACGAAGCCCACCTGGGCCTGGCAGTTGACGTTCAGGCCCTGCGCCTTCACGTCGGCCTTCGAGGTGATGTTCACCGCACCCACGGCATCGAGCGTGATGCCGCCCTTGGCGGTGCAGGTGATGTCCTTGGGGCTGTCGAGCGCGATGCCGCCGGGGTCGAGCTTCACGGTGTTGCCGTTCTGGTCGCTCAGCAGGATGGACTTGTCCTTGTCGCTGATGACCACCTTGTTCTCGGCCGGCGTGGTGATCGTGATGATCTTGTCCTTCTCGTCGAACTCGATGCGATGCTTGCAGCGGGTGACGATGGCCTTGATGTCGTTGCTGGCACCCAGCTCGTAGGGCGGCTTGCGCTTGCTGCTGTAGAGGCTGCCCAGCACCACCGGGTGCGAGGGGTCGGCGTTGAAGTAGCCGAGCAGCACCTCGTCGCCCACCTCCGGCAGGAAGAAGGCGCCGAAGGATTCGGAGGCATAGAGCTTGGCCACGCGGGCCCACACGCCCTCGGTGGTGGCTTCGAGCACCGGCACCTTGACCTGGATCTTGGGTTCGCCGTCGGGGCTGGCGTCGAGCTTCATCACCACGCCCACCTGCAGCCCCGGCACCGGCGGCAGCAGCCCGGCGGCCGGTGGCGCGGCCACGTCGGGCTGCGCGGTGAGCCATTGCGGCGACATGCCGAACTCGGCCTGCGTGGTCCAGTTGCCGTCGGCGATCTCGTGCACGAGGCCGCAGACGAACACCTGCCCGCTGAAGCGCGAGCCCACGCCTTCGAGCTCGATCAGCCCGCCGACCTTGGCCTTGGCGCTGCCCTGGAAGGTCATGCGGCCGCGGATGCGCGCGAGGCCGGCCTTGAGCTGCTGCGCCTCGGCCCAGGCCTTGAGCGCCTCTTTCTCGAAGGGCGCACCCGACTGCAGGCGGAAGGACGACAGCCCGATCACCTTCGCCAGCGTGGCCGCGTCGAGGTCGCCCTGCGACTGCAGGCTGGGCGGCGAGGCGGAAGTGCCCTGCACCACCGCCTGCGTCTTCGGATCCCACGAGAAGCCCTGCGCTGCGCTGAGCTGCGTGCGCGCATCGATGTCGGCCTGGAAATCCATCAGGTCGACGCCGTAGGCCACCTTCAGCACCGCCGCGGCGGAGGTCTGCGGCGGCTTCGCGCTGACCGTGCCGTCTTCGGCGATCACCAGCAGCCCGTTGGCCTCGGCACGCGCGAGCATGAAATCCCAGTCGGTGCTGAAGTGCTGCACCAGCGCGGCATGCTGCAGGCTGGTGGACTGCACATCGGCACCGAGGCCATGGGCGCCGATCAATGCCTGGATCACGTCGCTGTCGGTCTGGTCGACGTAGTTGGCATTGCAGCGCCCGATGGTCATGCGCACCGCCTTGTCGCGGCACTCGACCACCAGCCGCGCATCGTTGCCGTTGTAGATGGTGATGCCGTGGCGCACGACGATGCCTTCGAACACCGTCTCTTCGTCGTCTTCGTAGCCGGCCTTGATCACGATCGCGGCGCCGGGCTTGAAGTGCGCCGCGTCGCTGACCGGCATCTTCTGCGCCGGCATGTCGCCATCGCGCACGACGATGCGCGCCACCGGCACGCGGTTGACGGCGCGCTCTATCAACACCGACAGCAGCCCGATCGTCTCGGGCAGCGGCGAACCCTCGCTGGTGATCGAGACCCTGACGAGGCCGCCGCCGGCGATGGAAGGCGATTCGGCCATGGCTATTGCAGCGGCGGGAAATCGAGCACCAGCCCGGGTGCCAGCTGGCGGAACTGCACCAGCCCGTTGTGGCGCGCCACGTCGGGGTAGTACGACGAATCGCCGTAGATCGCGTGGCACATCAGCGGCAGGCTGTCGCCCTCGCGCACGACGACGCGGTGGTTGAGATCGGGCGACGAGCGGTTGGACACCAGCGCCATCTTGTCCTTGCTCATCGTGCCGATGAAGCTCATGGACACCTTGGCGCGCAGCGGGTCGCCGCTGGGCTTGAACAGCGTGTAGTCGGTCGACATCGTCTTCAGCCGGCCGAAGAAGATCAGCGTGCCCCACAGCAGGCGCACGCGGCTGGGCTCGTGCTTGCTGCCGTCGTAGGCATAGACCACCGAGCGCAGCTTCTGCAGCTGGTCCATCACGTTGCCCGCCGGCTCGGCCTCGGGCGAGACCGGCGGCACCACGCCGGTGCCGTCGAGCACGATGTCGAACTTGAGCGTGTCGACGCCGATGGCATTGAACTTGGGCTCGGCGCCCGGCTTGCCCATCTCGTACTTCTCGTTGTACGAAATCTGCTGGTCGTGCTTGAGCGTGGCCGGATTGATCATCACGCTGAACGACTTGCTCTCCTGCAGCTCGACCTTGCCGTTGCTCAGGCTGTAGCAGGTGATCTTGAGCGGTGTCTTCATCTCAGCGCTCCCGCTCGCCCTGCAGCCGCTGCTCCAGCCAGCGCTTGCACTCGGCCAGCACCTGGTCGCGCAGCTGCCGCTGCAGCAGCGCTTCCGGGTTGCGCGGTTCGCTCTCGCGCCGGGTGGGCGGGGGCTCGCTGCCCACCGAGGAGCGGATGGTCAGCTGGCGCACTTCGATCGTCATCTCCGGCTCCCGTCACTTGGCCCGCGTGGCATAGGCATAGGCCAGCTCGATCTTCTCGATCGCCACCTCGTTCTTCTGCGCGCCGAAGGGCTGCACATCCCACTGCACCGGCCAAGCGTTCTCGAGCGACCACTGGCGCAGCGGCTGGCCCTTGGCATCGCGCAACTCCACCTGCACCAGCTGCGGACGGATCGGCTTGGCCAGCTCGTTGTCGAAGGTCTCCTTGCACCAGCGCACCAGCATCGAATTGAGCGGCGCGACACCGCGCTTGAGCACCAGGCGCTGGGCCTTCATGGCCTTGGGCAGCTGGTGCACGAAGCGGTTCTCGCCGCCCTCGACCACCGGCTCCAGCTCCATCTGCGCGGCGATGCCGCTCAGCTCCTGGAAGGCGGCATCGGCCTCGGCGCTGCTGCTGCCGAAGCGCACCGCGAAGTGGAAGGCCGCAGGCGGATACGGATCGGCCACCTGCGAGAGCCGGGCGGCCTGGAGCTGGGCAGCCGTGACCATGCCGGCCTCAGGCGTTCTCGATCGTCAGCCCCTCGTGGGCGATCTCGATCGTCTCCACAGCCACCTCGTTGCCCTGGGCCTTGAGGTCGGTGCCGGTGATCTTGGTGGGCCAGGCATTGGCCAGCGTCCACACCATCGTGTTGCCACCGCTCTCGTCGAGCAGCGCGATCGTGACCGGCACCCGCTCGATCGTGTTCATCTGGATCTTCTTGAACCACTCCCAGAACTTGTTGTCGGACTTGAACACGCCCTTCTTCATCGTGACGTTGCTGAACTTCTTCAGCCCCGGCATCTTCACCGGCGCGAACTCCTTGCTGTTGCCGGAGCGGTATTCGATGATCTGCGCCTCCGCGTCGAGGCCGGAGACCTCCTGGAACGACATCTCCTTGTCGCCCCACTTCACCATGAAGCGGAACTTCGGAATGGGCCAGATCTCGGTCGATTGCTTCGAGCCATCGTCAGCCATGATGCACCTCTGATGATGTAGTGAATGGGTAGGTTGGAGCGTTCAGCTCAGGACTTCTGCATCTGCTGCTGGAAGGTGATCTCGATGAACTCGGCCGGGCGGCTGATGGCCACCAGCACGGTCACGCGGAGGATGCCTTCGAGGATGTCTTCGGGCGTCATCGTCTCGCCCAGGCCCACGTGCACGCTGAATGCGTCGTCGGGCACCGCGCCGGCCAGGCCGCCGCGCTTCCACACGTTGGTGAGGAAGTTGCTGATCATGCTGCGGATCGTGAGCCAGGTGCTGGCCACGTTGGGCTCGAACACCAGCGCCTTGGCCGCCAGGCGGCACGACTCCTCGAGCATGATCATCGTGCGCCGCACGTTGACGTAGCGCCAGTCGAGGCTGTTGCCGTCGAGCGTGCGCGCGCCCCACACCAGCACGCCCTCGCCGATGAACGAGCGGATCGCGTTGATCGACTTGCCCTGCGGGGTGACGTTGAGGTCTTCCTGCTCGGCGGCCGACAGGCTCACGGTGGGCGACACCACGCCGTTGACGCTCACGTTGGCCGGCGCCTTCCACACGCCGCGCGTGTTGTCGACCATGGTGTACAGGCCGGCCATCGCGGCGCTGGGCGGCATCACGTTCAGCTGCCGCTTCATCTCCTGCATGATGGCCTTGTACAGCGGGCTCACCGCGAACAGGCTGCTGTGCAGTTGCTCGGGCGTCATCTTGTTGTCGGGGTCGGTGCCGGCCATGCCTTTAACGAGGCTGGCGTAGGCCTTGCCCTTGTCGTCGGCGGGCTCGGCATCGCCCAGGCCCAGGTCCTTGCGCACCACGGCCGCGAGCTGGTCGCGGTTGGCCACGTTCTGGAAGCTCAGCTCGGTGTCCTGCACCAGCGTGGTGTTGAGCCACGGGTAGTAGGCCGCGGCGTAGTTGAGCTGGTTGGTGCCCACGCCGTTGCGGAACTCGGCGATGCAGTTGCCCGCCGGATCGCGGATGTCGCGGTACCCGTTGGCCACGTCGAGGATGGCCACGCGGTTGCGCATCTCGTAGCCGCAGTGCTTGAGCACCGCCTGCTGCAGGCCATAGCAGTTCTCGGCATCGAGCAGCACCGCCTCGGGCACCACCACCATCGTCGGCTCCTGCTCCTTGATCAGCGGCAGCAGGCCTTCCTCGAGCGGCTTGCGCGCCACCGCGGCCGAGTAGTCGCCCACCGAGACCACGTAGCAGGGCCCGCCGCCGTTCTGGAAGAAGAACAGCATGCTCAGGTAGAGCGTGAAGTTGCCGCCCTTGGGCGCATCGGCCTGCGCGATGACGTATTTCTTGTCGTCCTGCGTGAACAGCGGATCGGCGGTGCCGGCATCACGCACCTCGAACGACCACGGCGGCGGCCCGCCGAAATACTGCCGGAACTCGGCCATCGAGCTGATGCGCCACGGCACGTTGCGCAGCGTCTTGCCCTTGTTGTCGGCGCGCTCGGTGTAGCCGATGAAGGCCGGCACCGCGGTGGCCACCTCGACCACCGAATTGGGAAACGCATTCTTCTCGACGATATAGACGCCAGGCGTCTTCATGACGGTGCTCATCGGGGCCTCCTGTGAGCGTTAGCAATGGACATAGATTTCCGAGACCAGGCCGCCGCCGCGATCAGGCTGCAGGCCCCAGCTGCCGGCTGCCGCATGCGGCAGCCGCTTGACGACCAGCCGGTCGGCACCGCCGGTGCGGCGCCGCAGCTGGAAGCGCCGGCTGCCTCGTTCGGCCAGCGCGATGGATGCGGAGGACAGCGCGGCCAGCACCTCGCGCCCATCGGGCAGGCGCTCGGGCGACACCGGCGAGAACTCGACCGCGGCATCGGGATCGGCCACGTACAGGCCGTCTCGCTCCCAATCGCCGACGAGGTAGTACTTCCATGGCAGGGCCCGCGCCTCGAAGCGGATGCGGTACTGCCGGGGCTTGGCATCGGCCAGCGCGAGCCGCAGACCGAAGGCCGGCGCCGCGAGGCGATCGCGTGCGGCGAGCAAGGCCTGCCAGCCGGCCGAGGCCAGCGGCTCCAGCCGGCCCTGCAGCAGCTCGCCATCGGCCGCGGCCTGGTCGAACAGCATCGCCGCATCGCCCGAGGTGCTCAGCCCTTCGGTGACGGCCGCGAACAGCGGGTCGCGCGAACGTCCGATGAAGCCGAGCACCATCGGCTCGCCATCGAAGAAACGCGTGATGCGCTCCGCATCGGCGAGCACGGCCATCCCGGCGTCGAGCGACCGGAGCACGCAACCCATGCGGTCGAGCTGCCGCTGCGTGTCGGACGTGGGCACGATCGACAGCCCGCGGCATACCCCGCCGGCATAGAAGCCATGCTCGATGCGCAGGTCCAGCAGCGGCTCCCACGCGCTCATGGCAGGGCCTTCACATCCGGCCTGGCGATGGTGGCCAGCTGGCCCTTCACGTCGCCCGGGTCGACGCTGACCATGCGCACCTTGTAGAGCACCGACGGCAGGTACTTGCCGCCGAGCACGCTCCACAGGTTGGACAGCGCCGCGGTGTCGAGGTTTTCGATCTCCAGCGTGAGGCGGTCGATGCCGCCATCGAGCTCCGGCGTGTTGGCGTGGTCGAGCACCGGGCGTCCCTGGAAGAAGGCCACCACGGCCGAGATCAGCTTCAGCGCTTCGGGATAGTTGCTGCCGCCGAAATTGGCCGCCACCATCACCGAGAGGTTCAGGTGCGCCGGTGTGCTGCCCACCACGATGCGTCCCCAGCCCCCCGCGCGGCCCGACTCCCGGCCCATCGTGGTTTCGCGCTCGATGTTGACCAGCATCACCACCAGCCGGTTCGCGACGTTGGTCGCCACGCTGCCATCGAGCTCCACGATGTTGGACACCGCCACCATGTCCTCGGCCACGCCGAACCCGCGGCGCAGCGCCTGGTTGAGCTGCCCTGCAATCTGGGCGAGCGCGGCGTCGATCATGGTGAAGCGTGTCTCCCGGTGTATGTGAGTCTTCGTGCTGCGCCACGATAGGCCTGCGCCGCGGCGCTTTGAATCAGCAGGAAGCGGAGATTGCGCTTCAGAATTTCCGAGCCAGCTCGGGATAGGCGGAAGCGAGCGCGCGGCTCAGGTAGCGCCGGCCGGCCGCCACTTCGCGGATGGCGTGCACCAGTTCATCGAGCGGATCGTCCTTGAGCAGGTAGCCGCGCACGCCGGCCGCCTGCATCGCCTCGGCGAACGCCGGCTCGTGATGCGATGACAGCGCGAGGATCGGCAATGCCGGCAGGCGCTGCAGCAGCAGGCGTGCCAGCTCGATGCCATCGATGCCCGGCATCTGCACGTCGGTGACGACGACGTCGGGCGGCTGCGCCGCTGCCGCCTCGAGCGCGGCGTTCGCGTCGGCACGCAGGGTCACGCTGCACGGCCCGAGGCGCACCGCGAGCAGCCGAGCCAGGCTGGTGCCGAGGGCGATGTGGTCGTCGACCAGAAGCAGGCGGATGCTCACGGCAGGCGCTCTCTATCGGAGGAGGATCCGATACTGCGCCCTGCTCCGCGCGCAGGGCATCGGACGGCGGCAGAGATGGCGGGTGCCGGATGCGGATGTGAAGGGTCGAAAGGCCCGGAGCCCGGCTTCAGCGCGCCGGCTTGAATTGAGCGGCGCGTTCGCCCATGGCGTCGGCCTCTTTCTCGAGGCTTTCGTCATCGTTCACGCTCACGCCCTGCAGCTGCATCGTGGGCTGCACCCGGCCCTGGCGCTGCTGCACCACATGCCAGGCCTCGTGCGCCAGATGCTGGTCTTGCCCGGCCGCCAGGTGGATGTCGTTGCCCTGCGCATAGGCCAGCGCGTTCAGCTGGGCCGGCTGGCTCGAGTTGCGGTGCACCGTCACGTCGGACATGTCCATGCCCGACAGCGATTCGATGCCGGCCTTCAAGGGCCCGGGCAGCCCGTTGCTGCGCGATTCATCCGACTTGGCCTGCACCGGCAGCTCTTCCTCTTCTTCCGGCGAGGGCCCGGCCATGTCCTGCAGTTGCTGTCGCTGCACGAGCATGCGTTCGCTGCCGTCGACCTGGGGCGACCAGCCTCGCGCCACCGAGAGCCCGGCGCTGCCGTCCTGCCTTTCCGGCGGAGCGCTGGCTGCACTGTGGCGGGCTTCCCTCTGGGCGGATTCGCGTTTTTCCATCGAAGCGTGCTCCTTCAGAAGTAGATGCGCGTCCAGCCTCCGCCCATCGGACTGATCGACTTGATGACCGTGGAAACCGGTTTGGACGATGGACCAACGGTAAGCAGCGACCCAACGGCCGTCAGGGGTGGCGCATTGGCGTTGCGCACGCTGATGTATTCCACGCCGGACGCATCTTCCTTCACCTGGATGTCGGTGAAATCAAGCGGAGCTGGCGCAGTAACGGAAGACGACCCGCCGCCGAGGAAGCCCGTTGGGAACTGGAGTGTGGCCTGGCTGTGCGTCGGAACCCCCACCGACACCATGCCGGGCTGGCTCACACCGCTCAGCTGCCACTGGCCCACCTGGCCGATCGCCTTGGGCGTGCTCTTGCCATAGTTGACCTTGTCGTACTCGCCCACGTACTCCGTGGTCACGTCGAACGGCTCCGCGCCCTTGGTGTTGTAGCGGGATTCGATCTTTCCGCCATGCGCCGTCTTGAAGGGCTGAGCAGCGGTGTCGAGCAAGGTCCAGTAAAACGAGAAGTCGGCGTCGATGCTGTAAGGGGCCTTGCCGTTCTTGTGCAGGTCGACCACGGAAACGTTGTCGACCTTGATCTCGTAATTGATGACGTAGGCACCGGCGAGCTGCGCCTTGACGAACTTCTCCACATAGGCCAGATGCTTGGCGTTGGCGTCTGCCGTGATCGGAAAGAGATTGAAATACGCGCCCGCGCCACCGACGTGGTCGTTCAGCAGGTGGCCCTTGATGTATTTCTGGTCATTGGGTACGGACGTGGTGCCCGCATTCGCGAACTGGCGCATCAGATCATCCTGATCCTTGTCGTTCGCACTGGTCGACCCGGGCTCGTGATCGGAGGCAAGCGGCTTGGCGATCATGTGCTTGCCGACGACCGCGCTGCCGGTTCCGACGGTGAGGGATTCCGATGTCCAGTCCACCTGGCTGATCGGCTTGGGTCCACGGCCGAGCATCCGCCAGAGGATCTTCCCGGAGGGAATCTTTTCGCTGAACCATGGGTTCACCTGGAACCGGACAGCAGCCTTCGGCGTGCCGAGGTCGGCCATGTGGATCTCGCGCAGCGAGAGCCTGGCCTGAATCTCCTTCAGCTCGCGCGACAGCGCATGGGTATCTTCGCTGCGGTCGAAGGCAGCCTGGATCTGAAGCCTGGCCTCGGCCGCGGTCGCTTCGATCTGCGCTTCCCTGGATGTCGGCGGCTTCGTGTCTCCCGGGGCGCCTGGCTCCGTTGCCTTGGGATCGGACTTGCCAGGTTCGGACTCCGGAAGGCTGGAAAACAGTCGCTCAGGGTCGGGAGGAGCCGCCGCCGCCCGCTGGATCACCTGGCGCTGCGCTGCCATGCGCACGCTGCCTGCGACGTCGGGCACCCAGCCCCGGCTGACGGCGGCCATGCCCTTGGCTTCATCACGCCGGCCCTCTTGCCCGGACGCGGCAGGCTGGCGCTGCGTCATTCCATCAGACGGACCCAGGGCTTTTCGCATTCCAGCCTTTCCACCGGAGCAAGTTGACGAGTGCTCCCACGACGATAGAAGGGCTGCCAGGACAAGGTCCATCGGCGATTTGCGGAGATTCCGCTTCCGTAAATCGGATCACGACTCCATCCTGCACACCGCATCCAGCGAGCTCAGCCCTTCTCGGATCGCGTAGCGCGTGAGCTCTGCGATGCTGTGCATGTTGAGCTTGTGCAGGATGTTCTCGCGGTGCGTGGCCACCGTCTTGGCGCTCACGTGCAGGCGCTCGGCGATCTGCGCGGTGGAGTGGCCTTCGGACAGCAGCTGCACCATCTCGCGCTCGCGCGGCGTGAGCGCCGCGGCGGGCTGGCTCGGAGAGGCGGGGCCGCTGGTGCGCTTGCGCGCCTCGTGCACCACCACGCCCACCAGGTCGGGGCTCAGGTAGATCTGCCCGGCCATCACCTTGCGAATCGCGAGGCCCAGCTCGTCGAAGGCAGAGTCTTTCAGCACGTAGCCGGCGGCGCCGGCGTCGATCATGCCCATGACCATGCGGCTGTCGCCGTGCATCGACAGGCACAGCGGCTTCACGGTGGGATGGTCGGCCCGGATGCGGCGGATGGCCTCGATGCCGTTGAGGCCTGGCATCGACACGTCGGTGACCAGCACGTCGGGCTGCAGCTCGCGCACGCGGCGCAGCGCGGCATAGCCGTCTTCAGCCTGCCCGACGAGTTCGAGGTCGGCCTCCCGGGCCAGCAACGCGGCCAGCCCATCGCGCACGATGCGATGGTCGTCGGCCACGACGATTCGGATGCTCATTGGGTCACCTCCACGCCCATGGCTGCGCCGAGCGGCAGGGTCACGGTGGCACAGGTGCCCTGCCCCGGCGCCGACCGGATCTCGAGTGCGCCGCCCACGGCCTGCATCTGCGCCTCGGCGCTCACCAGGCCATAGCCGCCGTCGGGGCCGCAGCGCCGCGCCGCCACCGCGAAGCCGCTGCCGTCGTCGCTCACGCGCACCTCCCAGCGCCGCGCCGACCCGCCGAGCTGGATCGTGGCAGCGCTTGTGCCGGCATGCTTCTGCACGTTGAACAGCAACTCCCGCACGACGCGGAACACCACCGACAGCACCGGTTCCGGCAACGGCAGCGGGGGCATCTCTCCCGAGACACTGACGCGCAGGCCGCTGCTGCGGTTCACCCGCTGGGCCAGGCTCTCCAGCGCCGTCTTGAAGCCGAGCTGCCGCAGCACCGGGCTATGCAGGTCGAAGGTGGCGGAGCGCGTGGCATCCGAGGCCTGGCGCACCAGCACTTGCGCCTCGTCGAGCAGGCCGACGGCCGCGCTGTCGGGCGGCAGTGCGGCGCCCACTTCGGCGAGCTTGTAGCGCACCATCGCCAGCAGCTGGCCGATGTCGTCATGCAACCCGATCGCGATGCGCTCTCGTTCGCGTGCCTCGGCCAGCGTGAGTTCATAGGCCAGCGAGCGCAGGCGCTGCTCGGTGGCGACGAGGCGCGCGGCGCAGGTGGCAGGATTGCAGGCAGCCTCGATGGAGCGAGGCGGCTCGACACAGGCAGCGATGAACGCGGACACGATGGTTCTCCCTGGGCCCGCACGCATGCCCTCCCGGAACCTCGTGGCAGATTTTTTCTCCGGCGGTACCTTCGCACCACCGGGCCCGCGTCTCCTGCCCTGGTTTCTTCTAGGACATGCCTTGTGCCGGCATTGCCCCGGCTCTGGTGAGCCGGCATGCATCGCACGGTAACGGCCTGCATCCGTTCGTTCAAGTGAACGGGTTCACTCTGCGAGCCAGGCCCCCCGATTGCTCTGTCACGGTATGAAAGAGGTCACCATGAACAAGCGCCCCCAGGATCCAGCCCTCCCCGCTGCCAAGCCGCACGCCAAGCCGATCCCAGCCCATGAGCGCCACGAACTCCAGCGGCAGGGTGCGAAGGCCGCTGCGAGGGGCGACAAGGCGGCGGCCAATCCGATGGACGAGCCCGTCAACGTGCCGAACCGCACCGGAGAATCGGCGCAGACCTGGTCGCAGCGCCGCGACGCGTGGCAGTCGGGCTACGAGGCCCAGGCCAAGGCGCCGGACGAGCCCACGACCAACCCCAAGGGTCAGGTGGATCATCATGAACCCGAATGAGCCGTGCCACGCGCCGGCCGGCGCCGTCCATTTCGTGCTGAGCTACCTCTCGCTGCACGGCGGCCGCACGCTGTCGTTCCCCTGCGATGCCGCGGGACTCGTCACGCTGGACGATCTGTCCGACAGCGCGCGCGACAACTACCTGCTGGCCCGGGCCCTGGTGGGCCGGGACTACCAGCCGCCGGTGGTGGCTGAGGCGGCGCTCATTTCCTGACGATGGCGCCGGCGATCGCATCGAGCGGCACCGTCTGCACCACCGCACCGCGCTTGACCGCTTCCTTCGGCATGCCGTAGACCACGCACGAGGCTTCGTCCTGCGCGAGCGTGTGCGCGCCGGCCTGCCGCATCTCGAGCAGTCCGGCGGCGCCGTCGTCGCCCATGCCGGTCATGATGATGCCCAGCGCATTGGCGCCGGCCGTGCGCGCCACCGAGCGGAACAGCACATCCACCGAAGGCCGGTGCCGGTTGACCAGCGGCCCGTCGCGCACCTCGACGTAATACTGCGCGCCGCTGCGCCTGAGCATCAGGTGCCGGCCGCCGGGCGCGATGAGCGCGCGGCCAGGCACCACGCGGTCGTTGTTCTCGGCCTCCTTCACGTGGATGGCACACAGGCTGTCGAGCCGGGCAGCGAACGCCGCGGTGAACTTCTCGGGCATGTGCTGCACGATCACGATGCCGGGGCACACGCGCGGCAGCGCGGTGAGCACTTCTTCGAGCGCCTGCGTGCCGCCGGTCGAGGTGCCGATCGCCACCACGCGCTCGGTGGTCTGCGCCATCGCGGTCGGCGTGCCGGGCGGCAGCATCGCGTCGGCGCTCAGCTTCTCCACTACCGGCAAGGGCGCGGCGCGCGCGGCCAGCCGGCGCAGGTTGGCCTGCGCGGCGGCGCGCACGGTGGACACCAGGTCGTCGCAGCTGTCGAGCAGAAACTGCTTCAGCCCCAGCTTGGGCTTGGTGATCACCGCCACCGCGCCCGCCGACAGCGCCTCGAGCGTGGTGGCTGCGCCCTGCTCGGTGAGCGTGGAGCAGATGACCACCGGCGTGGGCCGCTCGCGCATGATCTTGCGCAGGAAGGTCAGGCCATCCATGCGCGGCATCTCCACGTCGAGCACGATCACGTCGGGCCAGCCGAGCCGCAGCCGCTCGATCGCCAGCAGCGGATCGGCCACCGCCGCCATCAGCTCGATGCCAGGCGCCTGCGACAGCATCTCGCCGACGACCTTGCGCACGATCGCCGAATCGTCGACCACCATCACCTTCAGCGGCTTCATGCGCCACCTCCCCGTGGTGAGACCTGCCGTACCCACACCTGGCCGGTCGCGACATCGAACACCACCAGCCGGTGGCCGATGCCAAACAGGTTCTCGCGCCGGATCGGGATGCCGCGCTCGCGCAGCATCTCGCGCGCCGCGCGGCCATTGGCACGGCCGACGTTGAGCGGATTGGGCTGCGCGGGAAACATGTTGCCGCCGCCCACCACCTGGGCCTCGCAATCGCGCAGCGCGATGCCGGCCCGCGCGAGCGCCGCTTCCATCATCTGCAGCGCCTCGTCGCCATAGCGCGCGTCGAGCGGCCCGCCGTGCTTGCCGCGGCTGGCGAGCAGGTAGTGCGACATCGCGCCGATGCGGCGCACCGGATGCCACAGCGTGATCGCCACGCACGAGCCGAGCAGCGTGCGCACCTTGCAGTCCGCATCGCCGGCGAAGCATTCGCCGGGCGACAGCACGATTTCGCGCTGGGCATGAGCGGCCATCGTCAAGGCTTGCGGTAGATCGACGGTGCCACCGCCACCACCGCCGTGGACACGTCGTTCAGGCTCTCGGAATGGCCGATGCAGAAGAAGCCGCCGGGCTTCAGCGCGGAGAGCACGCGCGCGACCACCTGCCGCTTGGTGTCGCCGTTGAAATAGATCATCACGTTGCGCAGGAAGATCACGTCGAACTGCCCCAGCTGGGGCAGCGTGGTGTTGAGGTTGACCTGCGTGAAATGCACCCGCTGCCGCAGCGGGCGGTCGACCAGCAGCGTGCCCTCCTCGGGCCCGGTGCCGCGCAGGCAGAAGCGTTTCAGGTAGGCCGGCGGCACGTGGCGCGTGCGCTCCAGCGGATAGTGGCCGGTGCGGGCGCGCTGCAGCACGCGGGTGCTGATGTCGGAGCCCAGCACGTCCCACGGCGCCGCGCCCAGCGTGTCGGCCAGCACCATCGCGATGCTGTAGGCCTCCTCGCCGGTCGACGAGGCCGCGCTCCACACGCGGAACGGCTGCCGGCCGCCGCGGGCCTCGGCAGCCACGTCGCGCAGCAGCTCGAAGTGCCGCGGCTCCCGGAAGAAATACGTCTCGTTGGTGGTGAGCAGGTCCACCGCGGTCTGCACCTCGGCCGGTTCGTTGCCGCTGCGCAGCAGCTCCAGGTACTTGCCGTAGCTGCTCAGGCCCCGGTGCTGCAGCCGCTTGGCCAGCCGGCCGCAGACCAACGCCTTCTTCGTGGGCGACATGCTGATGCCGGCCGCCTCGTGGATGAAGCGCTGGAACTGCAGGAACTCCGCGTCGGACAGAGAGATGCCGTTCATCCTCCCTCGGCCAGGCTCATCTGCGCCAGCGACGACAGCTCGTCGATCGACAGCACGCGGTCGGCGTCGAGCAGGATCACGAACTTGCCGCGCACCTTGCCCATGCCCTGGATGAAATCGGTACGGATGCGCGCGCCGAAGCTGGGCGGCGGCTCGATGTCGGCGGCGGCGATGTCGATCACCTCGCTCACCGCATCGACCACCACGCCCACGTCGTGGCGTTCGCCTTCGGCCTCGACCTCGACGATCACGATGCAGGTGCGCTTGGTCACCTCGGCCGGCGTGCGGCCGAAGCGCGCGGCCAGGTCCATCACCGGCACCACCGCGCCGCGCAGGTTGATCACGCCGCGCACGCACGGCGGCATCATCGGCACGGTGGTGACGCCGTGGAACTCGATGATCTCCTTGATCGCGAGGATGCCGATGGCGAACATCTCGCCGCCGAGCATGAAGGTGAGGTACTGCGCGGGCGGTGCCACGGCTGCGGCGGCCGGTACCGGCAGGTGGGCGGCATGGGCAGGCACGAGGGCGCTCATCGTCTGCCTCCCATGTCAAAAGCGCGCGAAGTTGGCTTCGTCCGGATCGGCCGGACCGGCCATCGCCAGGTTGCCGGCCAGCTTGAAGCCGCCGGCCGCGCGCGCCGGCTTCGCCGCGGCCGAGGCCTTGCGAGCCGGCTTGCCGCCGGCACGCGGGCGCTCGCCGTTGCCTGCGATCTTGAAGAACGACATCGTCTGCTGCAGCTGCTCGGCCTGGCTGCTCATCTCCTCGGCGGTGGCAGCCAGCTCCTCGGAGCTGGAGGCGTTCTGCTGCGTGGTCTGGCTCAGTTGGATCACGGCCGAGTTGATCTGACCGACGCCCGACGACTGCTCCTCGGAGGCCGCGGTGATCTCCTGCACCAGCTCGGAGGTCTTGCGGATGTTGGGCACCATCTCGTCGAGCAGCTTGCCGGCCTTCTCGGCCAGGTCGACGCTGCTGCCGGCCACCTCGCCGATCTCCTGCGCCGCCACCTGGCTGCGCTCGGCCAGCTTGCGCACCTCGGCCGCCACCACCGCAAAGCCCTTGCCATGCTCGCCGGCGCGCGCCGCCTCGATGGCCGCGTTGAGCGCGAGCAGGTTGGTCTGGTAGGCGATGTCGTCGATGATGCCGATCTTGGCGGCGATCTGCTTCATCGCCGCCACCGTCGCCTTCACGGCCTCGCCGCCGTCGGTGGAGTCCTTGGCGGCCTGCATCGCCATGCTGTCGGTGACCTTGGCGTTCTCGGTGTTCTGCGAGATCGACGCGGTCATCTGCTCGATCGAGGCGCTGGTTTCCTCCACGCCCGCGGCCTGCTCGCTCGAGGCCTGCGACAGCGACTGCGCCGTGGCGCTCACCTCTTCGGAAGCGCCGGCCAGCGCCTCGGCACCGGCATTCACCTCGGCCACCACCGACGACAGCTTCTCGACCATTTCACGCATCGCCAGCAGCAGCTGGCCGGCCTCGTCCTTCGAGTTGACCTCGACCTGCAGCGTCAAATCGCCTTCGGCCAGCTTGTTGGCCACATCCACCGCCTGGCCGATCGGCACCGTGATGCTGCGGGTGATCCAGAAGGCGATCACCAGCGCCAGCAGCACCGCCGAGCCGGCAAGGCCGATCGTCAGGCTGCGGCCCGACTGGTACTCGCGCTCGGCATCTTCGGCCGCCGCGTTCATCAGCTCGCCCTGGAAGTCGACCAGGCTCTGCACCGCAGCCAGATAGGCCCGCAACACCGGCTGCAGCTCGCCGAGCAGCACGCGTCCGGCCTCGTCGCGCTTGCCGTCCTGCACCAGCTTGATGATGCGGTCCTGCCCCTCGATGAACTTGCTGCGGTTCTCCTTGATGGTCTTGAGCAGCACGATGCCCTTCTCGAGCTTGATCACCTTGTCGAGCTGCTCCATCGTCTCGGCGATGGCCTTGCGCGACTCGTAGATCTTGCCCGTGTTCTCCTTCGCCACCTCGGGGTCGGTGGTGATGATCATGTTGCGCATGTAGCGCGCGATGTTGCTCACCTCGTTGTCCACCCGGTTGGCCATCTGCACCTTGGCGTAGCGGTCCTTCACGATCAGGTCCATGCCGTCGTGCAGGCCGGCCATGCGCGTCACGCCGATGAAGGCCACCGCGAGCAGCAGCGCCACCAGCAGGCCGAAGCCGAGGCTGAGTCGAATCCCGATCTTCATGTTTCTGAACATGGTCGATCCTTTATGGGTTGAAGGTGAAGGTCAAACGGCGAGTGCCGACGGGTGGAGGGGTCGGGAACCGGCCTGGGGCGCCGGCGGCTCGGCCACTTGATGGATCAGTGCGGGCACGTCGAGGATCAGGGCGACCTCTCCGCTGCCGAGGATGGTGGAGCCGCTGATGCACTTGACGTGGCTGAACATCCGGCTCAGCGGCTTGATCACGGTCTGCAGCTCGCCCAGCAGCGTGTCGACCACCAGGCCGATGCGCCGGCCGGCATGGCGCACGACGACGATGTTCTGGCGCCGGGCCGGCCGGCCTTCCACCTCGAACATCTGGCGCAGGCTGATGAAGGGCAGCAGCTCGCCGCGCAGGTTGGCGTAGTCGTGGCCGGGCTCGGGCGAGAACTCCACGCACTCCTCGACCATGTCGAGCGGCACCACGAACACCGAGCTGCCCAGGCCGACGACGAAGCCGTCGATGATGGCCAGCGTGAGCGGCAGGCGCACCGTCATCGTGGTGCCCACGCCCTCTTCGCTGCGCACCTCGATGCTGCCGCGCAGCGCTGCGATGTTGCGCCGGACCACGTCCATGCCCACGCCGCGGCCCGACAGGTTGGTCACCTGCTCCGCGGTGGAGAAGCCCGGCTCGAAGATCAGCGCCTGGATCTCGTCGTCGCTCAGCGTGCGGTCCGCCTCGACCAGGCCGCGCTCGACGGCACGCGCCAGGATCTTGTCGCGCTTGAGGCCGCCGCCGTCGTCGCTCACCTCGATGACCACGCTGCCCGAGTCGTGGTAGGCATTGAGCCTCAGCGTGCCGCGCGCCGGCTTGCCGCAGGCCACGCGCGCCTCGGTGGGCTCGATGCCGTGGTCGAGCGCATTGCGCACCAGGTGCATCAGCGGGTCGGCGATCTTCTCGACCAGCGTCTTGTCGAGCTCGGTGTCTTCGCCGCTGACCTCCAGCGCGATGTCCTTGCCGAGCTCGCGCGACACGTCGTGCACCACGCGCTGGAAGCGGCCGAAGGTGGCACCGATCTTCACCATGCGCAGTTGCATCGCGCTGTCGCGCACCTCCTGCACCAGCGCCGAGAGGATGGAGTTGCGCTCCTGCAGCTCCACGTCGCGCGTGCGCCGCGCCGCGAGGTTGGCGCTCGCGGCCGCGATGATCAACTCGCCGACCAGCGTGATCAGGTGGTCGAGCTTGTCGGCATCCACCCGGATCGACTGGTTCTCCTGCGCCTTCAGCTCGCGCACATGCTTCTGCTTGGTGAGCGCCGCGGCCACCACCGCCGGCTGCACCACGCCCTGGCTGACCAGCACGGTGCCGATGGGCGGCGGCGGCTCGCTGCGCGCCTGCTCGGCCAGCGCTTCGTCGAGCTCGGCCTGCGTCAGCGTGCCGCAGCGCAGCAGCAGGTCGCCCAGCCGCGCCGGCTCCTCGGGCAGCTCGCCGATCAGCCGCACGTATTCGGCCACGCGGCTGTGCGGCGGCAGGATGCGCACGATGCTGTCGTCGCGCACGAACTCGAACACGCCCTCGATCGTGGCCTTGTCGGCCTCGCTGCGCAGCGCGATCTCGAAGCCGAGGTAGCAGGCCTCGGGATCCATCGCCTCCGGCGCCGGCAGCGCGTCGGGCAGCGTGATGATGCCGACGACCTCGCCGATGCGGCCCAGGTAGCGGATGAACGACATCGGGTCCATGCCGTTGCGCAGCGCCTCGCGGCCGAAGCGCAGCGAGATGTGCCAGTGGTCGGTGCCCACCACCGGGCCGACCATGCGCTCGAAGGCCTCTGGCCCGCTCGCCTGCGCCGCCGTGGCAGGCACCGGCAGCGCCGAAGGCTGGGCCTGGGGCAGCCAGGCGCGCAGCCGCTCGAGCAAGGCATCACCGGCCTGCAGCGTCTGCGCATCGGGCGCCGGCTGGCCGGCCTGCGCAGCATCCACCAGCAGGCCGATGTGGTCGCCGCAGGGCAGCAGCAGCGCCACCAGCTCCTCGTCGAGCACGATGCGGCCCGCACGCACATGGTCGAGCACGCTCTCGACCACATGGGTGAAGGCCACGATCGCATCGAGGCTGAACAGCCCGGCCGAGCCCTTGATCGTGTGGGCCGCGCGGAAGATCGCATTGATCGCCTCGCCCGGGTCTTCGGCCTCGGACACGCCGAGCAGCTTGACTTCCATCTCCTGCAGCAGCTCGCGGCACTCGACCACGAAACCCTGCAGCGCCTGGTCCAGGTTCATTGCATGCCTTTCTGTGGCCTCGGGCCTCAGGCCACAGCCGCCATCACCAGCGGGTCGCCGAACCAGCCCGCGAGGTCGAAGAGCTCGAATGCATCGAGCACCGCCGGGCTGTGACCCGTGAGCCGCAGTTCGCCGCCCTGCTCCTGCGCACAGCGCTTGGCCAGCATCAGCAGCTGCACGCCGCAGGTGTCCAGCTCGGTCACGCCCGACAGGTCGATCTCGGTGTCCACGCTGCGCTGCACCGCCTCCAGCAGCTCGGCCTTCAGCTCGGCGGCGCGGTAGATCGTCAGCTCGCCGGCCAGTGCCAGCGACACGGTGGCAGCGCTCATGGCAGCACCAGCCGTTCCACCGCATGCAGCAGCTGCGGCGGATTGAAGGGCTTGACCACCCAGGCCTTGGCGCCGGCGGCCTGGCCGGCCTTCTTCTTCTCTTCCTGCGACTCGGTGGTCAGCATGATGATCGGCGTGAAGCGGTAGGCCTGCCGCTGCTTCACCTCCTTGACGAAGCTGATGCCGTCGAGGTTGGGCATGTTCACGTCGCTGATGATCAGGTGCACCTTGCGGCCATCCAGCAGCTTCAGGGCATCCTGCCCGTCGCGGCCTTCGATCACCTCGTAGCCCGCGCCCCTGAGCGCCAGCCCCACCACCTGCCGCACCGAGGCCGAGTCGTCCACCACCATGATCGTCTTGGGCATGCCTGCTCCTCGTTCGGGTTTCAGAAGAAAGTGACCTCGGTGGCCTGCGGCTCGGCGCGTGCCGCCGGCTGCTGCCCCTGGTGCAGCGCGCGCTCCTCGGCCATGGCATACGTGTCCTCGAGCTCGCTCAGCAGCTCGTCGGCATCCACCGGCCGCAGCACCCGTTCGTTTTCGAAGCTCTCGCGGTGGCGCACCAGCACCTCCGGCAGGCGGCCGATGTTCTGACCCACGTGGGTCATGATCTGGCCCACGCGGTCCTGGAACTGCAGGTGCACCATCGCCTCGGTGATCTCCGACTTGATGTCGGCGCTGCCGTCGGCCAACCGCTGGGCCAGCCCGGCCAGCGAGCCGGTGACTTCGCGGAACTCCGACAGCACCTGGCCGATGACCTGCTCGGACGCCGCCATCGAGCGCCCTTCTTCCTGCGCCGAGGCTTCGGCGGTGCGGCCGGCATCGACGATGGCCTCGCTGATCAGCGCCACCTTCTCCGCGATGCGGCGGCCCGTCTCGCCGGACAGCGCCGAGAGCTTGCGCACCTCCTGCGCCACCACCGCGAAGCCGCGGCCCGATTCACCGGCATGCGCCGCCTCGATCGCCGCGTTGATCGCGACGAGGTTGGTCTGCGACGCGATCTTGGCCACGCCGTCGGCCATGTCCTGCAGCTCATGGATGAAGCCACTGAGCTCATGCACCTTGGCCAGCACCTGGGCCTTGCTGTCCATCGCCGCGCGCAGCGCCTGCACCACGCCATCGAGTTCCTGCTCGCTGCGCGCGAACACCGCGCCCAGGCCGGGGCCGCCACCCTGCATGGTCTGCGTGGCCTCGGCCGACACACGGGCGGTGCCGTCGAGCTTCTCGACGATGCCCGAGAAGCGCTGCGCCAGCGCGGAGATCGCGGTTTCCATCTGCTGCCGCGAGGCGGCTATGTGGCCGCTCCACACCGGCGCGAGCCGGTCGCCGAAGCGCGCCTGGCCGGCCACGTAGTCCTGTAGTTGGCGTTGTGCCTCATGCTGGGCGCGGCGGGCGATGAGGCCGCAGCCGAGGCCAGCCGCAGCGAGCAAGGCTGCGGCGGCACAAGCGAACACGGTGACGCCTGCGGCGCCAAGCGTCGCGGCGGCGCCGGCGAAGCCGAGCACCATAGGCGAGAGCCAGCCGGAACAATGTTGCTGCGCGGCAATGCGAGGGGGCACCTGCATCGACATCCTTTCGTCGATTCCTGGTGCAGCACATCGCCCGAGGTCCGCGCTCCCTGATCACTGCTTGTCGAGCACGGGCGAGTCAGCTGCAGTCATGAAGACATATCGGCAGACTAGGCATCGCCCCGCGCCACGATTGCGTGAAAAAGCGCGCAATCGCGACACATATCGGTGCACCGGCTGCACCACATTGATGCAACTCAATACGCGGCGAAGACGCGGGTAGCATGCGCGCCCATGCCCGACGTCCTCCGATCCATGACACAAGCTCCCGCCTGCCGCGCCGCGCCCCTGCTCCTCGCACTGTCGATCACGCTGCTCTGCGGTGCCTCCACGGCCGCCTGCGTTTCGGAGCCGATCGGCCGCACGCAGCGCATCGAGGCGCCGAAGCTGCAAGCCGGCGCCACCTGGTCGTACACGCCGGGCAAAGACCTCCCGGTCTCCACACTGCGGCTGCTGCGCGCCGACGCCGGCGAGGCCGAATACGAGGTCAACGGCAGCGCCAGGCTGCTCGAAAACCCGCAGATCTACAGCGACGTGAATCCGCTGCGCCATGGCGACAAGGTGATGATCCGTTTTCCGCTCAAGCTGGGCGACACCTGGGAAGACAGGTTCACCGAGGAAGGCGAATACAAGACCCGCTACGAGCACTACCTCTACGACTATGAGGAAGCATCGAGCAGCAAGGCTGCCGCGATCGAGCGCATCACCGTGGCGGCCGGCACCTTCCAGGCGATCCGCATCGATCGCACCGCGTACTGGGTCAAGTCCCATCCGCGGCCGGCGGAGGGAGACGACATGTCGCGCTCGTCGGAGTCCGGCGACGTGAAGGTGTCCGGCATTACGCTGACGCAGCTCTGGTACGTGCCCTCGCTGGGGCGCGCCGTGTTGAAGGCATCGCGGCGCGTCGGAGACCCGCACTACGCCGATACGCAAGACCTGCTGCGCAACGCCAACACCTCGGTCATCGAGCTGAGCGACTACACCGATGGGCGCAGCCATTGCGCCAGCAAGCCGGTCGTGCTCGCGCGGCAGCCGGAGCAGTACTTCCCGATCGGCTATGCCGCGGTGCCCAACGACACCTGGGAATGGGCCTTCCAGATGCGCGAGCACTACCCGCGCCGCCCCCGCTGAGCCTTTGTGGCACCGCAACATGATGTTGCAGACCTTCCGCGCCGCTCGATTACTCTCGCGGCGCCATGTTCCGACCTGTTGCTTTCGATCCCTACCGTGCCCGCCGCAAGGGCCCGGGCGTGCCCCGCTGGCTGGTGCTGCTGAGCGCCGGCGTGCTGGCCGGTGCCGGCGGGCTGCTGTTCGTGCAGCACCGCTACCTGCCCCCTCGCCTGTCGGCCGAAGAGTCGGCGCGGCTCAAGTCCTCCTACGAGCAGGCTGCCGCCGAGCGCGAGCGCCTGCAGCAGGCGCTCGCCGACACCACCCATCGTCTCGAGACATCTGAAGCGGAGCGCAAGCGCCTGGCCCAGCAGGCCGACGCCAGCCGCGAGACCTCGGAGCGCCTGCGCAACGAGTTGTCCACCTTGATCGCCACCTTGCCGCCCGACCCGCGAGGCGGCGCGGTGCAGGTGCGGGCCGCCCGCTTCTCCGCCGAGGGCGGCAAGCTGCTCTACGACGTGATGCTGTCGCGCGAGCGGGCCACCTCGCAGCCGCTGAACGCGGTGATGCAACTGGTGGTGGCAGGCGCCACGAAGCGCGGCCCGCAGACGCGCGTCGACCTCGAACCGGTGACGCTCAGCATGAATTCGTTTCAAAGCCTGAAAGGCCATGCGGCGCTGCCCGATGGCTTTGCCGCACGCGAAGCCATCGTGCGCGTGCTCGACCAGCCGAACGGCAAGCTGCTGGGCATGCGGGTGATGGCGGTCAAGTAGGTCCAACTGACGGCCCTCGGCCGTCGTCAAGGTTGCCGGTTGCAACCCCTCTATATTTCCAATATCATCGAATTATGGAAGATAAAGAGGTTGTCCGATCCCTGGCCGCGCTGGCGCACGACCTGCGCCTGCAGGTGTTCCGCGCGCTGGTGGTCGTCGGCCAGCAAGGCATCACGCCCGGCACGATGGCCGAGCACCTCGAGGTGCCGGCCGCCACGCTGTCGTTCCACCTCAAGGAGCTGATGCACGCCGGCCTGGTCACGCAGGAGCGCCAGGGCCGCAACCTGATCTACCGCGCCTCGTTCGAGCATGTCAACGCGCTGCTCGGCTACCTGATGGCCAACTGCTGCCAGGGCGAGACCTGCCTGCCCGGCACGAAGAACTCCTGCTGCTGAAAACCTCTCATGACCACCCACGTCCTCATCCTCTGCACCCACAACTCCGCCCGCAGCGTGCTCAGCGAAGGCATGCTCAACCACTGGGCCCGCCTGCTCGGCAAGGACGTGAAGGCGCACAGCGCCGGCAGCGCGCCCAGCGGCCGGATCAATCCGTTTGCGCTCGAGGCGCTGCACAACGCCGGCATCGACACCACCGGCTACCGCAGCAAGAGCTGGGACGAGTTCAGCCAGGAAGGCGCGCCGCCGCTGGCGATCGTGATCACGGTGTGCGACAGCGCGGCGGCCGAGCAGTGCCCGGTGTTCTTCGGCGGTGCGGCCGGCCAGCCGGTCAAGGTGCACTGGGGCTACCCCGACCCGTCCAATGCCGAGGGTGGCGATGAAGGCAAGCGCCGCGCGTTCGAGCTGACGCGCCAGGCCATCGGCTACCGCATGCTGCAGTTGCTGCAGCTGCCGCTCGAGACGATGGGCAAGGCCGAGCTGCAGCAGGCGCTGGCCGAGATTGCCAAAAGCTGAGATGGACCTGCCCCGCAAACTCGCCGGCGAAGCGCTGGGCACCGCGCTGCTGCTGGCCGTGGTCATCGGCTCCGGCATCATGGCCGAGCGCCTGGCCGGCGGCAACGCCGCTGTCGCGCTGCTGGCCAACACGCTCACCACCGTGGGCGGCCTCTACATCCTGATCGAGGTGTTCGGTCCGATCAGCGGCGCACACTTCAACCCGGCCGTCAGTGCCGTGATGGCCTGGCGCGGCGAGCTGCCACGGCCGGCGCTGCTGCCCTACGTCGCGGCCCAGCTGATCGGCGCGATGCTCGGCGCCTGGCTGGCGCACGCGATGTTCGACCTGCCGATCCTGCAGCTCTCGACCAAGGTGCGCAACGGCACCGGGCAATGGATCGCCGAAGGCGTGGCCACCGCCGGCCTGCTGCTGGTGATCCTGCGGGCCCCCGCCGGTCGCGCCGCCGCGATGGTGGCGAGCTACATCGGCGCCGCCTACTGGTTCACCGCGTCCACCTCCTTTGCCAACCCGGCCGCCGCGTTCGGCCGCATGTTCAGCGACAGCTTCGCCGGCATCGCGCCCCACAGCGTGCCCGGCTTCGTCGTCGCGCAGCTCGCGGGCGCTGCCGTCGGCCTTGCGATCCACAACGCCTTCGAGCCCCGGCTGCACCCGGCCGGACATCCCAACGTGATCGAGGCTTCCGGCGACGCAGAGCCGCCCACGCCTCGCTGAACGGAGCATGTCGACCATGAAGAACCTTTCCTTCCGCCAGGCCGGCCAGGCCGACTGGCCCGCTATCCGCGCGCTGCTGCAGGCCAACGCACTGCCGCTGCAGGGCGCGGAGGCGCACCTGTCCAGCTTCGTGGTCGCGACCCGCGGGGCCGAGGTGATCGGCGTCGCCGGTGCCGAGGTCCATGGCGATGTGGCGCTGCTGCGTTCGGTGGCGGTGGCGCCGGGCCTGCATCGGCAAGGCATCGGCGAATCGCTGGTGGGCCTGATGTTGCAGGAGGCCAGGCGGCGCGGCATCCGGCAGGTGTTCCTGTTGACGACCACGGCGGCCGGCTACTTCCCCCGCTTCGGCTTCACCCCGTTGCCGCGCGAGCAGGCACCGCGGGCGCTGCAGGCCTCGGCCGAATTCCAGGGCGCGTGCCCGGCGAGTGCGGTGCTGATGGGCCTCACGCTGATCGAGGCACCGGCAGTCGACGCTTCGCTGCCGGTGGCCGTCCTCGGCGCGGGTCCGGTGGGCTTGGCGGCGGCGGCGCGCCTGATCGAGCGCGGCATCGAGCCGCTGATCTTCGAGGCCGGCGCGTCGGTCGGCGCGCATCTGCTCGACTACGGACACGTGCGGCTGTTCTCGCCCTGGCGCTACAACGTGGATGCCGCCATGGCGGCCCTGCTCCGGCCCACCGGCTGGCAGGCACCGCCCGCCGACGAGCTGCCGCTGGCCCGCGAGGTGGTGGAGCGCGTGCTGCGGCCGTTCGCCGCGCTGCCGCAGGTCGCTCGCGCGTTGAAGCTGAATCATCGGGTGCTGTCGGTGAGCCGCGAAGGCTTCGACAAGGTCAAGACGTCCGGCCGCGAGCAGGCACCCTTCGTGGTCCGCGTGATGGAGGGCGAGCGCATCGTCGAGGTCCGCGTGCGGGCGGTGATCGATGCCACCGGCACCTGGGGCACGCCCAATCCGCTTGGCGCCAGCGGCCTGCCGGCGATCGGCGAGCGCGAGCACCGGCAGCACATCTTCCATGGCATCCCCGATGTGCTCGGGCGCGACCGCCAGCGGTATGCGGGCCGTCGCACGCTGGTGGTCGGCGCTGGCCATTCGGCGGCCAACGCGTTGCTCGGCCTGGCGGAGCTGGCGCGCAGCGTCCCGGGAACACGCCTGGTGTGGGCCGTGCGCACGCCCACGCTCGCACGCGTGTTCGGCGGCGGCTCGGCCGATGCGCTGCCCGCGCGCGGCCAGCTCGGTGCCGACCTTCGCGCGCTGCGCGACAACGGCGGGCTGGAGTTCGTCAGCGGCCTGCGCATCCAGCAGATCCGCCGCGAGAACGATCACCTCACGATCGAAGGCATCGGCGCCGATGGCCGGCCGATGCAGCTCGCCGGCATCGACGAGATCATCTGCGCGACCGGCCAGCGGCCCGACCTGTCGATCGCGGCCGAGCTGCGGCTCAAGCTCGACCCCTGGCTCGAATCGACCGAGGCGCTCGGCCCGCTGATCGACCCCAACCTGCACAGCTGCGGCACCGTGCGCCCGCACGGGCACCGCGAGCTCGCACATCCCGAGGCGGGCTTCTACACGGTGGGCGTGAAGAGCTACGGCCGCGCGCCGACCTTTCTGATGGCCACCGGCTTCGAGCAGGCGCGCTCGGTGGTGGCGGCGATCGCCGGCGACATTGAAGCAGCCGACCGCGTGGAGCTGCAGTTGCCTGAAACGGGTGTCTGCAGCGTCAGCGCGTCACCGGCCAGCATCGAGACGCCGGCCTCCGGCTGCTGCGGCGGCCCGCCGAAGGCCGATGCCTCCGCCTGCTGCGTGCTCGACGAGGAGAAGAAGGCCGAAGGCGAAGCCGGCTGCGGCTGCAGCTCGCCGGTCGCGAAGCCGAAAGCGAAGACCGGCTGCTGCGGCGCGCCTTTGCGGTAGTTTCAGAAGCCGCTTTGGCGGGCTGAGCGGGCGTGTCGGATTCGTTCGCAGCTTCTCAGAGCTCGCCCGCGGCCGCGATCGCCTGCAGGTGGGCGCGGAAGCCGTAGCCCGGGTCGTCCTGCTTTCGCGCGAGGTATTCCGCGAAGCGGGCCTGCTCGCGGAACGACCTGCCCTGCCGCATCGCGGCCAGCTGCCGCGCTTCGGTGTCGCGCACTTTCCGGGCGGTGTCGGCAATGCGCGGCAGATGCTCGCGCGGCAGGAAGATCACGCCGTTGTCGTCGCCCACCACCACGTCGTCGGCCGTGATCGCATGCGGCCCCACCAGCGCGCGCTCGAACACATCGGGAGGGCGCACGTTGAGCCGCTGCGGGCCGGTGGGCAGCGCACCCAGGCTGAAGACCGGCAGGCCGATCTCGCGCAGCTCGCGGCTGTCGCGGTGCAGGCCCCAGATCACGAAGCCGGCGATGCCCGCGGCCTTGGCCTCGAGCAGCACGATGTCGCCGATGCACGCTTCATCGGTGCGGCCGGCGTTGTCGATCACGAGGATGTCGCCGGGGCGGCTGCGCTCCAGCACCTCGAGGAACACGTCGATGCTGCCCACATGCCTGACCGGCCGCGCCGGGCCGCTGCAGGCCATGCCGGGCACCAGCGGGCCGATGGCCGACGGCGCCACCCGCACCGGCAAGCCGAGCGCGAGGCAGGCATCCGCCAGGTGGGGGCCGGTCCGGGATTCGAGCTGTGCGCGGGCCTCTGCATGCATGGCGACTCCGTTCGATGGGCGGGATGGCGGGCGATTCTGGCAGCGGCCCCGTCGCTGCGGCAGAGCCGGATCCGACAACCATGAGGCCTGATCGGACATGGCGCCTCGGCGCCGGCCTCAGGCGTATTGCGCCAGCCCCTTGCCGAGCGACCAGTTCTCCTTCTCGACCTCCACGAGGCTCACGAACACATCCTCGGGCCTCAAGCCGGGGCTGTCGGCCAGCAGCTCCGCGATGCGCCGGAACAGCGCCTTCTTCTGCTCCACGCTTCGGGTGTTGTTCGCGGTGATCTGGATGAAGACGAGGTCGTCGCTGCGCTCGACGCCGAGATACGAAGCGCCATAGCGGAAGTTCGCCGCATCGTGCTCGGTGATGGCCATGAACTGGTCATCCTCGGGCACGTTGAAGGTGTCGCGCATCGCGCGGTAGAGGCCGTCGAAGATGGCCTGGCGGTAGCTCTCGGGCTTTCCGGTTCGCAGGGAGATGTGCAGCAGCGGCATCGCAGGTCCTTGGCAGTGGCGTCTGCCGAAGGCTACGTGCCGCTGCACCGCGTCAACAAGCCGCGAAAGCAGATATCAGAGATAACGAACGCAAATCAGGCCAGGAAGGGCTTGAGGATGTCGTCGGCGAAGGCCTTCTTCGCCGCGGGGCGCGAGAGGTGGCGCTGCACATAGCGGTTGACCTCGGGAAACTCGGCGAGGTTGACGCCAGAGTGCACGAGGTTCGTGATCACCTCGGTGACGATCAGGTCGGCCGCCGTGAAGCGGCCGGCCACGAGGTGGCCGTCGGCCTTGATCGCCTCGCCGAGGATGCCGAGGCAGCGCTTGACCTCGGCCTGCTCGCTCGCGGCCTTGTCGGCGCTGCGCGCCGCGGGCGGCAGCCAGGTGACGTGCAGCGAGGCCGTCTCGATGTGCTTCTCGAGCTCGGTCATGGCCCACACCGACCACTGCAGCAGCCGCGCCTCGTCCTGCACCGCCTTCACGTGCAGCCCGTCGGGCGAATGTTTGCGGGCGATGTAGAGGCAGATCGGCACCGATTCGTACAGCACGAAGCCGTCGTCGTCGATCACCGGAATGTGGCCGTTGGGGTTGATCTTGAGAAAGCGCGACGAGCGGGTGCCTTCGGGGCCGAGCTCGATGGTTTCTTCCTGGTAGGGTACGCCCGCCTCCTCCAGCGTCCAGCGGACACGGTTGGCGCGCGAATATGGGTTGCCGTAGAGCTTGATCATTCCTGCTACTCCTGTTGGATTTCCCTGAGACTCGCCCAGGCTCTGCGGCCGGGGCGCGGCCATTGTAGGAATCGAAGCCGGCCCATCAGGCCGACATTTCACTCAGATACTTGTCGTGGAAACAGCGGATCGAGTGCTCGTACTCGCGTGCGAGCGCACCCACGCCGCCGCGCGAGGACAGCATGCCTTCCTGCACCCGCTCGCAGAGGTCGATGTCCTCGCCGTTGAGGTCGGTGTCCTCGCTGCTGCCGGCGTCTTCGTAGTAGCCGTGCGCCTCGTCGGCGCCGTCGGCGGCGGGCCGGCCGAAGAGGCGCATCTCGATCTCGCTGGTGGTGGGCGTGAGCGGGATCACCTTGAGCGTGCCGACGAACTTGGCGCCGGTCACCACGCCGAGGTTCGGGTACAGCAGGTGGTCGCCCGAGCCGAACCACAGCGGATCGGGCGCGATGATGCGCGACGGGATCTTCTTCTCGAATTCGGCCATGCGGCCGTGCACCAGCGTCGGCTCGAAGAACGACCAGTGGCCGTTGTAGTAGTGGTTGACCTGCTTCCTGTGGTCGAGCCCGAGGATCGAGCGGCGGTGCGCGTACCAGAGGTGGTAGCTCTCGATGTGGTTCTCGACGAAGAGCTTCCAGTTCGCCTTCATCGGCCGGCGCGTGGCCAGCACCTCCTCCAGACCGCTCAGGTCGTAGGGGCCGAGGTGCTTCTCGAATTCGCCGATCCAGCGGTCGAAGTCGGGCTCGGGCTTCGGATCGGGGTGCACGAAGATCATGCCCTTGAACACGCGCAGCGCCGCCGGGTGCAGGCCGTACTGCGACTTGTCGAGCCCGGCGAACTGCTGGGGCTGCGGAATCGAGCGCAGCGCGCCATCGAGCTCGTAGCGCCAGCAGTGGTAGCCGCATTCGATCGCGTCGGCGGTGTTGCCCTGGCCGCGCAGCAGCACCGTGCCTCGGTGGCGGCAGATGTTGTGGAAGGCCTTGAGCCCACCGCCCGCATCGCGGATCACGAACAGCGGGCTGCGCCCGACCGTCAGGCAAAGGTAGTCGCCTGCGCGCTTCAGGTCGTTGACGATGCCCGCGAAGCTCCAGTTGGCGGCGAAGACCTGCGCCAGCTCCTTCTCGTGCCACTCGTTCGAGAAGTAGGCCTCGCGCGGCAGGCCCAGGCTCTGGGTACCGCTCATGCCCGCGTCCCCTCGACCAGCGGCACCAGCCGGAAACTCTGCTTCGGATGCGGGAACGGGATGTGGAACCATTCTGTCTTCTCGGGGGTGGCAGGCAGCACGCTGAAGCGGCGCAGCAGCGCGCGCAGGAAGATCTTCGACTGGATGTACGAGAAGTGCAGGCCGATGCACTTGTGCGCGCCGGCGCCGAAGGGCAGCCACTGGTAGCGCGACTCCATCGGCTTCTGCTCGCCGAGGAAACGGCCGGGGTCGAAGCGGAAAGGCTCCTTCCAGTAGCCGGCGTAGTGGTGGGTGAAGCCGGGCGAGATCACGATGCGCGTGCCTTCGGGCAGCACATGCCCCAGCACCTCGACCTCCTTGGTCGTCATGCGCGGGATGTCGGGCACCGGCGGGTGCATGCGCAGCGTCTCGTTGACCACCGCCTCGGTGACCGGCGCGTTCTCCACATCGCGGATGCCGTAGTCGTCGGGCAGCGCACCCAGCTCCTCGCGCACCCGCTGCTGCCAGTCGGGGTTCTCGGCCAGGCGCGCGGTCAGCGACGACAGCAGGCTGGCCGTGGTGTCGTGGGCCGCCATCACGAGGAAGACCATGTGCGCCACGACCTCCTCGTTGCTCATCGTCGAATCGTCGGCCAGGCTCTCGATGCACAGCTGGGTGAAGAGGTCGTCGCCGCCGCGCCTGCGGCGCTCTTCGACCTTGGCGCCCAGGTGCTGCTGCAGGAACGCGCGCGAACGCATGCCGCGCCAGAACGCGGTGCCGGGGATGTCGAGCTGCAGCACCGCGACCGCGGCCTTCAGCATGCTGATCAGCTCGGCGTTCATCTGCCGGCATTCGGTTTCGTCCTCGATGCCGAGGAAGGTCGACGCCGCGGTCTGCAGCATCACCACCTTGATCTGCTGGTAGGCCTGGATGTCGAGCACGCCATGCCAGCGCGACAGCTGCTGCTCGACGATGTCGCGCAGCGAGGTGAGGTAGTTCGACAGGTTGTTGTGCGTGAAGGCGCGCTGGATCACGCGGCGGTTCAGCAGGTGCGTGTCGAAGTCGAGCAGCATCAGCCCGCCGGCGAACAGCCTCGACACCTGGGCCCAGCCCTTCTGGTTGGAGAACTCCTTGTCGCGCGACATCAGCACCCGCTCGTTGGCCTCGACGCCGAGCAGGAAGACCACGTCCTTGAAGAAGTAGTTGACATCGACCACCGGCCCGTACTGCTCGTAGAGCCGCAGGCTGAAGGCCTTGGGATCCTTGAGCCAGTCGAAGGTCGAGCCGAGAACGGGCAGCCCCGCGGGGCCGCTCCTGCGCGGCGGTCGGGCAAGCTGGGCGGTACTCATGCGGCATTCCTTCCATAGATGTCGGCGTCGACGGCCATGCGCTCGGCCGAGCCCTCGCGCCGCAGCGCGTTGAAGAAGATGCGGCGGAAGGCCAGCGCCGGCGCATCGGCCACCACGCTGATCGGGTTCTCGAGCCCATGTGCGCGGCCCGAAGACAGCAGCTTCTCCACGTGCCAGATGTCCTCGCCGTTGAGCTGGCGCATCCACTTGCGGATCACGTAGTCGACCACCGCGTTCTTCGCGAACGAGCGCACGTGCTCGCCGAAGAACCAGGTGTGGGTGTCGTCGGCCGGCGTGATCGCGACGAAGCCCACCTGCTCGTGGCCCGAGGTGAAGCGGTCGTAGAAGAACACCACGCCGCCCAGGTCGAAGCGGAAATAGCACTGCCCGCGGTCGAGCGCGGTCACGCCCATCAGCCGGCGGTGCAGGCCCAGCAGCCCGTCGGTGCCCTTCACCTGCTGGTGGATCGTGTCGCCGGGGTCGAGCTGGCCCCAGTAGCCGCGCATGTCCTCGTCGAAGCGGATCTCCTGCTCGGCCACCACCTGCGGCTCGCCGGCCAGCGTGCCGGGATGGATGAACGGCGGATGGGTGTTGTCGATCGCGTTCTCGACCACCGACACGAAGGGCGCCGCGGCCAGCACCGCGATGTCCTTCGTGCGCCGCATGCCGCGGCCGTAGTCGGGCTCGAGGAAATCGTAGTGCGGCGGCTCGATGTCGCCGGGCGGCGCTTCGTCGGGCCAGAGCCAGATGATCTCCTGGCGCTCCCGCACCTCGTACGACCGCACGCGGGCGCTGTTGGGGATCTTGCGCGATTCGCACTGCGACGGGATCAGCACGCACTGCCCTGCGCCGTTGAACTGCCAGCCATGGAACGGGCACTGGATGTTGCCATTGACGACGGCGCCGATGCCGAGGTCGGCGCCGCGGTGCGGGCACACCGCATCGAGCGCGACGATGCGGCCCTCGCGGTCGCGGAAGAAGACCATGTCCTTGCCGACGATCCTGCGCTTGACCGGCTGGCCCGCCGCGAACTCATGGCTCCAGCCCGCCGAGTACCAGGCCCGGGTGGGAAATGACTTGATGGCCATACGCCCTCCTCTCTCTGGTGGGCCGGGCTATCGCGCCTGCGGCTGCGGCTGCACGTCGGGGCGCTGCAGGAACAGCAGGAAGCTCATCAGGCACATCGTGTAGATGAAGGCGTAGTGGTGCGTGATCATCCCGAAGGTCGGCACGCGCCAGTACTCGAAGTACACGCCGGCGAACACCACGAAGCCGAGGAACAGCATCACCACGCTGATGCCGCAGCCGAGGATGCCCGGCTGCTTGGCCGCCTCGAAGGTCGGCACGTCGGCATTGCGCGCGGCGAGCAGCCGGGCTCCGCAGTACAGGCACAGCACGCCGGTGAGGAACTTCGAGACGTAGACCACGCCGAACGCCAGGTTGGCGAGGATCGGCGAATGCACGGCCTTCCAGCTGATGCCCGAGGCATCCTTGGCCCCGGCCATGCTGATCACGAACTTGACCTGCTCCAGGCCGGCGGCGAAATCGAGCACGTTGCCCAGGGCGCCGAGCACGCCCCACAGCCCGACCGAAAACATCAGCATGATCTTGACGATGCGCGTCATGTGGACTCCTTGAAGGTGAAAAGACAAACGGATCAACCGCGCTCGGCGGATTCGGTCAGCGTGGCGCCGAACTCGCGGGCAAGCGCCATGGCCCGCGCGGGCCGCACCAGCGTTTCGGGCAGGTGCCAGCCGGCCGGCACCTGCTGCGGCTCGGCGATCTCCATCAGCGCCTGCGCCGCCAGCACCAGGCCCACGCCCGTGAGATGGGCCTGGCCGCGCGGGTCCGACAAGGTGGCGCGCACCTTCAGCGGCACGCCGTCCGGGCCCTGCCCCTCGATCTCGCAATGGATCTCGTGCGATGCGCCGGCGCCGGCCAGCGTGCCCAATGAATCGGCAACGCCGAGATCGAAGCGCACGTTGGGCGCCTGCGTGAGGCCGGCCAGGCTCACGACATCGAGCACGCCCATCGGGATGGCAGGGAACGGCGCCGCAGCGCCGCGCTCGACGGTGCGGCCCGAGGTGCGCGCATCCACGTAGCGCCAGCGGCCGTCCTGCCGCACCAGCGCGCGCGACATGAATTCGCCGGTGTCCTCGGTGGTCATCGGGCCGACCGGGTCCTTGCGGTCGTACAGCGCGGCCACGCGGATGTCGGTCACGCGGCCGAACTGGCCCAGCCGGTGATGCACCAGGTGCGTCGCCATGCCGGCCTGCCAGTGGCCGAGGGTGACCACCGGCCGGCGCGGCGCCTGGTTGCGCAGCCGGAAGAGCAGCGGCGACACGGTGTCGGCCGACTGCGTGATGCCGACGAAGGCCGCGGGACGCGCGAGCGCGCCCTCGAGCAGCTCGCCGCGGGGATCCTTCAGCGCCGCGAGCACGATGTCGACGTCCTGCAGCGCCGCGGCCACCGAGGCTGCATCGCCGGTGTCGAGGTGCCGCGTCTCGGCATCGAGCTGCGCGGCCAGCCCGGCGCCGCGCTCGGGATGCCGGCCGGCCAGGATCAGGCGGCCGCGGAAGCCGGCCTTGCGCAGGTGCCGGGCGACGTTGCCGCCCACCAGGCCGTAGCCGCCGGCCACGAGGATGTTGTGTCTCATGCTGTTGCTCCTAAGTCCTAGCTCTGCTTCGAAATCACGGGGGGTTTGCCGGCGAGGCTGCGGCGCGCCTCCTGGATCGCCATCAGGAAGGCCAGCACGCTGACGAGGTTGACCGCGCCCACGCAGACCACCAGCCCGTCGTTGCCCCACCGCTCCACGGCCAGCCCCGACACCACCGGCCCCACGGCGGCGCCGAACAGCGTCATCCCGCCGGAGAAGGCGGCCAGGCGGCCGGTGCGGTCGACCTGGGCGGCAAAGCCCAGCATCAGCGGATAGGTGAACAGCTGCAGCGCGTTGTACGAGAGCTGCAGGATCGTGAAGTCGCGCGCTGTCGACGACAGCGCCCACAGCGTGGCGACCACGGCCGACAGCGCGACCGCGCCGAGCACGGTGGGCTTGCGCACCACGCCCGAACGCGCCACCCAGGCCGATGCGCAGCAGCCCAGCACGCCGCAGACGCCGGCCACGCCGAGCAGCAGGCCCACGTCGGCCGCTGCGATGCCCAGCTTCTCGGCACTGGTGGCCGAGAAGCTCCAGATCATGCCGTCGCGGATCCAGAAGAAGCCGATCGAGATGATCAGCGCGACCACCGGCGCGCCGAGCGCAGCGCCCTGCACCGGGCCGGCCGTGCGCTCGCGCGGCACCAGCGCATCGAGGTCCAGCCCCCACAGCAGCGCGAACGCGGCCACCACCGAGCCGAGCGACAGCATCGAGGCAGCCGGGAAGCCGATGGCCTCGATCAGCGTGGTGCCGAGCGGGAACACGCACAGCATCAGCACGCTGGTGATCGCCATGCCGAGGCCGGCGGTCATCATCGGGTTGCGGGTGCGCGCCAGCGTGATGTCGCCCACCACCACGCCGCAGCCCGCGCCCAGGCCCGAGACGAACCAGCCCGCGCACAGCAGGCCGAACGAATGCGGCGGCCACAGCAGCATCAGCCCCTGCACGATCGCCACCAGCAGCAGACCTGCCGTGCAGGTGCGCCGCACCGGCAGCCGGCGCGCCATGGCGCCCAGCGTGAAGGCCGCGGCCGACACGCCGGCCAGCAGCGCGGTGGCGAGGATGCCGGCATCGATGGCCGACAGCGACAGGTGCTTCTGCGCCGCCGCCACGATCAGCGGCGACAGGCTCAGCGGAAACAGGCCGAAGATGCCTGCCGCGCCGACGATCGCGCGCAGCCGGCCGCGCTCGCCCGAGGTGTCATGGTTCATGGATGCTCTCCCTGGTGAGGCTCGTGGGGATGCGTTCAGCGCGTCTGCACTTCGAGCAGGCTGCTGCGCGCCTCGGCGAGCGCGAGCTCGCGCGCCCGTGCACGATCGACCTTGCCGCTGGAGGTGCGCGGCAGGCGGCTTTCGCGCAGGTAGATGAAGCGATGCACCGGCAGGTTGAAGGTCTCGAGGATCTGCCGGCTCAGTTGCTGCGCCTTGTCTTCCAGGCGCTTGAGGTCGGTGCTGGCCGCCTCGAACGAGGTCTTGCGGATCTCCTGCATGAACACGATCTCGTTGTTCGACAGGCCCTCGTTGACCTGCATGATGCAGGCGCCGGATTCGAGGAAGTACTCGTCGGAGCGCGCGACGAAATACTCGATCTCCTCGCCGTGGTAGTTCTTGCCGTTGACGATGATCAGGTTCTTCACGCGGCCCACGATGTGCAGCTCGCCGCCGCGCAGGTAGCCGAGGTCGCCGGTGCGCAGGTAGGCCGGCGCATGCCGGCATCCGCCCGGCCGCGCGCGGAAGGTCGACTCGGTGGCCTCGGGGTTGTTGACGTAGCCCAGCGCCACGTGCGGCCCGCGCACCCAGATCTCGCCGGCGCGGCCCTCGGGCAGCGGGATGCCCTCTTCGTCGACGACCAGCACCTCGGATTCCTCGTCGGGCCGCCCCACGCTGGCGATCGCATCGGGCTGCACGCCCTGCGCCGGCAGTGCGCCTGCAGCGAAGCCGCGGCCGCTGGAGACGTAGAGCGTGGTCTCGGCCATGCCGTAGCAGTGCAGCACCGACGCAGGCCGGAAGCCCTGCGGCGCGAAGCGCCGGCAGAAGCGCTGCATGGTCGCCGGGCGGATCATCTCCGAGCCGTTGTAGGCCACGGCCCAGCTGCTCAGGTCCAGCCCCTCGGCCTGCTCCTCGCTGATGCGCGACACGCAGTAGTCGTAGGCGAAGTTCGGCGCGCCGCTGGTGTCGGCCGCATGCATCGAGATCAGCTGCAGCCACTTGTGCGGGTTCTGCAGGAAATCGGTGGGCGACATCAGCACCGAGCAGCCGCCGATGTACAGCGGCTGCATGATGTTGCCGATCAAGCCCATGTCGTGGAAGAACGGCAGCCAGCTCACCACCGTCTCGCCGCCGCGGTGGCCGAAGGCGCGCTGGATCATGCGCTGGTTGGCCATGATGTTGGCGTGGCTCACCACCACGCCCTTGGGCCGCGAGGTCGAGCCCGAGGTGAACTGGATCAGCGGCGGCACCGCGAGATCGACCGCCGGCTCGGCGCCCGGGGCCTGCAACGCGGGCAGGTCGTCGGTGCAGACGATGCGGCACTCGCGTCCCGGCAGCAGCTCGGCGGCGAGGCTGCGCGCCAGCGCCTCCTTCGCCTTCACGGTAAGGATGGCCGCGATCTCCACCGTGTCGGCGATCGCGCGCAGCCGCGCGTCGGGCACGCTGCGCGGCGGGATGTACATCGGGATGGCCGACAGGCTGCCGCGCATGCAGGCGAAGAAGGCCTGGATGAACTCCAGCCCCGGCGGATACAGCAGCAGCACGCTGCGGCCACGCAGGCCGAGCTCATGGAAGGCGGCCGCGAGCGCGCAGGTGCTGTTGTGCAGCGCGCGATAGCTCAGCGGCACCGAGGCGGTGGAGCGCGGCGGCACGTACAGGTAGACCGGCTTGTCGCCGAGGGCCGCCGCATGGCGGGCCAGCACGTCGGGAAGGCTTTCGGGGGTCACGTCGGGTCTCTCCTATCGGGGCTGCTTCAGCGGAAGGCGGCTGCGCGCCTCGCGCCGGAACGGGAATGCGAGCTGCGCGAGGAAACCGGCCGGCACCTGCGTGCCGGTGCCGATGTCGGCCGACGCGCGGCGGTGGCGCGGGTGGTGGAAGGTGCCGAAGACGTGGTCCCACAGCATCGTCACCGAGCCGTAGTTGTTGTCCTGCTCATGGCGCTGGCGGCTGTGGTGCCAGTGGTGCAGCTCGGGCGTGTTGAACACCCACGAGAGCCAGCCGCTGTCGACCGCGACGTTCGAATGCGTCAGCAGCCCGACGGTGAGCTGGAACGCGAAGTACCAGTTCAGCAGGTCGGCCGGTACCTTGACCACGTAGGCGAACACCAGGATCGGCACGTAGGCGATGAACACCTCGAGCGGATGCACCCGCGCGTTGTTGAGGATGTGCAGCTGGTGGCTGCTGTGGTGCACCGCATGGAAGCGCCACAGCGCGGGCACGGTGTGGAAGGCCCGGTGGTAGACGTAGTAGATGAGCTCCACCGCCACCGCCAGCACCACCAGCTGCACGGCGAACGGCGCCTGCATGCCGAACAGAGCGGTGCCGGCCGGCGCGGCCTCGCGGCCCGCCAGCCACAGCGCCGCCGAGGCCGCGGCGATCTGCGCCGCGGTGAAGCTCAGGTTGTAGAAGACGTCGTTCCACGCCTGGCGGTCATAGGTGTTCCATGCCGCGTGATAGGGCCGCAGCCGCTCGATCGCGAAGAGGCCGGCGCACAGCAGCAGGAAGTGCAGCTGCAGCGCCGCTTCATACGACAGGCCGGCCGGCCCGATCAGCGCGCCATACAGCAGCATCGACACGGCCACGAAGCCCGGCCACACGAGGGCCCGGGCGCTCATGGCGTCCCCCCGTTGGCGCTGCGGCCGGCACCGTTGCGCTTGGCCTCGATGCGCTCGGGCGTCGGCACGTTGAGCTGGCTGGCCAGGCCCAGCGCCTGCCACAGCCTTATCAGCCCGTAGGCCACGTCCATGCTGCCGGCGCGCAGGCCCGCATGGGCCGAGCCGGGAAAGGCATGGTGGTTGTTGTGCCACGACTCGCCCAGCGTCACGAAGGTCATCCACCACTGGTTGCGGCTGTTGTCGCGCGTGGTGAAGGGCCGGCTGCCGACCAGGTGGTTGAAGCTGTTGATGTAGCCGATCACGCTGTTGAGCACGAACTGCCGCACGGCCCAGCCCCAGAGGAAGCCGCTCAACGCGCCGCGCAGCGTGCCGGTGAGCGCGAATTCGATCGCCGCCGGCAGCGCCATCGCGAGCAGCACCCAGCGGTAGTAGTGCCGGTTGGCCCAGCCGATGTCTTCGTCGCGCACGAGGTCGGAGGCATAGACCAGCGGGTTCGGATACTCGTGGCGCTTCATCCAGCTGAAGGCGGCATGCAGCACGCCGCGCGCGCGGCCCAGCGCATGCCGGCCGTGCAGGTTGGGCGAATGCGGATCGCCCGCCTTGTCGGCGCACTGGTGGTGCCGGCGGTGGAAGGCGGCCCACAGCACCGGCGGCCCCTGCCCTGCCATCGAGCCCAGGATCACCAGCAGCTGCTTCAGCCGCTTCACCGGGACGAAGGACTTGTGCGACAGGTAGCGGTGGTTGCCGCAGGCGATGCCCACCGAGGTGAGGAACCAGAACAGCGCCAGCTCCGCCAGGTTCGACGCGCTGGGCGGGAACCACGCGAAGGCGATGATCGAGAGCGGGATCGGCAGGAAGCTCAGCACGAAGAAGTGCCGCCGCTGCGTGCGGGCGGTGAGCTCGTCGAACAGCATCGCGCTGCGGTTCTCGGCGAACTTCGGCGGGGCCAGGCTGATGTCGTTGTCCATGGAGGGCTCGTCCTCTCGAAAAGGGTTAGCGCGAGGAAGGAAGGGGCACGATCAACGCGCCGCCGCTGCGCTTGAACAGGAAGCGCGCGCTGAGCGTCACCGCGGCGAAGGAGATGCCGGCGGCCAGCCCATACCACACGTCGGTGATCGTCGAGGGCCGGCCCAGCCAGTCGGTGTAGATCAGCGCGTAGGCGACCGGCAGCGCGATGAACCAGTACGCGAGGCCGACGAAGACCATCGGCACGAAGGTGTCGTGCATGCCGCGCAGCGCGCCGCCCAGGCAGACCTGGATCGCATCGACGAACTGGAACAGCACCGCGACCGACAGCAGCCCATAGGCCACGCGCTGCACCTCGGGGTCGGAGCTGTAGGCCGAGACGATCGCGTGGCCGGCCGCCAGCAGCGCGGCCATGTAGGCCAGCGAGAGCGCGCAGCTGATGCCGCAGCCCGCGGCCACGGTGCGTGACACCTCGTCGTTCGACTTGCCATGCGCCACGCGGATCGAGATCGCCATCGACAGCGCGATCTGCCCGACGAACAGCAGCGAGACGAAGTTGGTGGCGATCTGGTTGGCCGCGACCTGGATCGCGCCGTAGCGCACCGCCATCCACGCGATCACGCTGAAGAAGCCGGCATCGAGCAGGATGGTGATGCCCGACGGAATGCCTTTGAAGAAGAGGTAGCGCTGGTCTTCGGCCACCGGCTTCGGGAAGATGCGCAGCGCGAGCCCCGCCACTGCCGGCTTGTTGCGCGCCGACACCAGCAGCGCGGCCAGCATCAGCCAGTAGACCAGCGTCGTGGCCCAGGCGCAGCCGATGCCGCCCATGCCGTGGAAGCCGAAGGCGCCGAACACGAACAGGTAGTTCAGCGGAATGTTGGCCAGCAGGCCGAACAGCCCGATGCGCATGCCGCGGCCCGGCTCGCCGAGCGCATCGAACGAGAACTTGAGCCCCTGGAACAACGCGCAGGCCGGCGCGCCGAGCGCGATCACGAAGCTGTAGTCGCGCGCCAGCCGGGCCACCGCGGGCTCCATCTGCAGCGTGGACAGCACGCTGCCCGCGAGCACCAGCACCAGCGCCGACACCAGGCCCCAGAACACGCTGTTGAGCGCCACCTGCTCCACCGCGCGATGGACCAGCGCCGGCGCGCCCTTGGCCTTGCGCTGCCCCACCAGCGGCGAGGCCACCAGCAGCGCGCCGCTGACGAAGAAGAACACCGCGAACCAGATCGCGCTGCCCAGGCCGATACCGGCCAGGTCGTTGGGCGAGACATGCCCCGCGAAGACAGTGTCGACCACGCCCATGCCGACGCGCGAGCTCTGGCTGATGGCGATGGGCACCGCGAGCGCGACGAGCGCGCGGACTTCCTGGGTGATGGGCTTGGACACTCGAAGCTCCTTGTTCACGACTGCGCGAAAGCCGCCCTGATCGCCCGGGCCGAGCGCAGCCCCGACTCCAGCGCGCCTTCCATCTGGCAGGGATGCACCTGCCCGTACTCCGCCCCGCACCAGTAGATCGGCGGGCGGTCTTCCCGCAGCGCCTGGCCGAGGCGCGTCATCACGCCGGGCGGGAAATAGGCGCCGTAGCTGCCGCCTATCCATTCGTTGGCGGCCCAGTCCTCGACCAGCACCTCGTGCGGCGCAGGAAAGCGGCTGCCGAACAGGTGGTCGATCGCCTGCGCGGCCAGAGCCTCGGGCCCTTCGGCGGCATCGAGGAAACGCTCGGCCCGGCTCGAGCAGACGAAGCCGGCCAGCACGCCGCGGCTGCCGTCGGCCGGCGAGTTGTCGATCGTGTAGGTGATCGGATAGCCGTTGCTCATGGCCTGGCCCGACAGGCCCAGCGCGAGCCAGAACGGCCGCTCGTAGATCGCCTGCACCTTGACCACGCGGCCCATCGGCAGCGACTGCAGCAGCCGCCCGCGCGACGGCGGCAGCGACGGCGAGAACGCGATCTGCCGCGCCGCCGGCGGCGGCACCGCGCACAGCACCGCCCGGTAGCGCCCGCGCAGCCGCGCCGCCTCGACCTCGACCCCGTCGCCACCCACGCGCACCGCGCGCACCGGCGTTTCGAGCAGCAGGCTCTGCGGCCCGATGCGCGCGGCCAGCCGGTCGCACAGCCGGGCGGGGCCATGCTTGAAGCGCAGCTCCTGATGCCCCTGCGCGACGCTGATCAGGCTGGTGAGGCTGACCGAGCGGCTGGCGTAATACAGCACGTACAGGAACGACACCAGGTGCGACTCGACGCCGAACACCATCTCGCTGACGAGCCGGAAGAACTCCTTGCCGGCGCGGGTGTACAGGTGCGCATCGATCCACTGCCCGAACGACAGGTGGTCGTAGCGCGCCAGCGCCTCGCTGCCCCAGGGCTCCTGGCTCCGCACCCTGGCCGCGATGCGATCGAAGCGCGCCAGGGCCTGCGAGATGTCGAGCAGCTTCAGCGGCCCCAGCGGCGGGATCACGCCGCGGAAGCTGCGCGTCTGGCCGTCCCACGAGAAGAGATGACGGCCTTCGTCGTGCGTGGCCACGGTCTCGAGCTCGAAGCGCCGGATCTGCTCGGCGATCAGCGCCTGCCGGCCGGAGAACCAGTTCGCCCCCAGCTCCACGGTGAGGTTGCCGGCACGCACCGCATCCTTCACGCGGCCGCCGACCGCGGCCTGCGCCTCGAACAGGTCGACCGAGAGGCCGTGGGCCCGCAGTTCGTCGGCCGCGATCAGGCCGGCGAGGCCGGCGCCGATCACGCAGACATCGGCTTGGCGCTGCGGTGGGGAGCTCATGCGCTGATGCCTCCGCGCCTCAGAAGCAGCTGCGCAGCCCGCCGCGGCGGCGGATGTCGAGCGACGCGCAGTGGAACGAGCCGACGAACGGGTAGTACGACTCGAAGTCGCACAGCACCGGCTGCAGGCCCAGGCGCTTGAGCAGGCGGATGGTGTCCTCCTGCTGGCGCTCGACCACGATGCGCTTCTCGTCGAGGCTCAGCATGTTCACGTTGAGCCAGCCCGAGAGCTTGCCGAGCGGGTTCTTCGCGCTGATCACCGCCGCCGGCGCCTCGAACATCTCCCACGACTTGAAGATCTCGGGCAGCGCCTTGGGATCGAAGTAGTCGGGGCTGTAGAGCAGCCGGCCGGGGCCGAGCGGCATGATGGTGTCGTCGATGTGCATCGCATACGGGTTCTTCGTCTCGACGACGTGCAGCGTGAACTCGGGCCCGAGGATGCGCCGCACCCAGGCGATGCCGGCCTCGTTGGTCACGTGGCTGCGCATCACGAGGATGTCCTTGCCGAACTTCATGAAGTCGGCGGCATCGAAGAGCACCTCTTCCTCGGTGGTGACCCAGGCGGTGGGATGCCCCTCTTCGTCGCGCTGAAGCCGCGGCTCGAACGAGGCATCAGTCAGCATCGGCTTGGGTGCCGAGATCCAGCGCGCGCCGCGGCGGCTCAGCTGCCTGAGCACCTTGCGATAGGCGAAGGTCTCGAAGTAGCGGCTGCGGTCGGCCATCGGCGCTTCGATCACGAGGTCGCCAATCAGCAGCAGGCTGTCGCGCGGGTTCGAGGCGCAGAACTGCTGCGGCACCTGCCAGTCGGGCGCCTGCAGCGGGCGCGAGAAGTCGATCGGCTCGGCCACGTGCACCTGCACGCCCTCGCCTTCGAGCACCGCGCGCAGCTCGCGCACCTCGCGCCGCGCGGCTTCCACCACCTCGAGCGGATAGCGGGTCGCCCCCGCGGGAAACAGCTGGTCGACGACCGGCCGGTACATCTGCGGAATGACGGCATCGAAGATCGTCATGTCGCCGGGCTTCATCGCACCCAGCGGATCGCCGAGCAGGATCTCCTCCAGCGGATCCCACTCGGTGTAGGTGCCGATCGGGGCTTGCGTGTCGGTCAGGGTCTGCATCTGCGGCTCCTGCTCAGAGGTAGGGGGCCGAAGGCACCTGGTCGCGCACCAGCTCGAGCGCATCGATCGCGGCATCGATCTCCTCGGGCGTGTTGGCGGCGGTGATCGTGAAGCGCAGCATCGAACGCTTGATCGGCGCATTGGGGTAGACCGCGGGCGTGATCAGGATCCCCTTGCTCCACAGCAGCTTGGCCGCCTGCGTCACCGCGGCGATCGTGCCGATCTCCACGCTGACCAGCGGGAACATGCCTTCGTTCTGCACCACCAGGCCCACCTCCTTGACGCCCTCGATGAAGCGCCGGGTCAGGTCGTGGATGCGGCGGCGGATCACGTCGCCTTCGCTGCTCTGCGAGATCTTCAGGCCCATCAGCGCGCTGGACAGGCTGGCCGTGGGGCACGGGCCCGAGTTCACGAAGGTGGACGCGGTCGAGAAGAACTCGCGCTCGTCGCCGCTGCGGCAGGTGATGAAGGCCCCCAGCGACGAGAACGACTTCGACAGCGCGGCGATGTAGATCACCTTGTCGGCGCGCACGTCGACGCCGTACTTGCGCAGCAGGCCGCCGCCGCCGGTGCCGTAGGGATTCTTCTCGTCGGGCGCGCTGCCCCAGATGCCGAAGCCGTGCGCGTCGTCGACGTACAGCGTCGCGTTCGGGTATTCGCGGCACAGCGCGATCATCTCGGGCAGCCGCGCATCGACACCGGTCATCGAGTAGACGCCGTCGATGCAGACATACACCGCCGCGCGGTCGCGGGCCTGCTCGAGCGCCTGCTTCAGCGCCGCCACGTCGTTGTGCGGGAACGTGCGCGTCTCGGCGCCCTTGGCACTGGCGAGCTCGGCGCCCTCCTGGATCGACTTGTGCGCCCGCTCGTCGAGCAGGAACAGCGTGTTGCGCCCGGCCAGCAGCGGCATGATCCCCATGTGGATCAGCGTCACCGTGGGGAACACCAGCACGCTCGGCGCGCCGACCACGCCGCACAGCACCTCCTCCAGCTCCACATAGGGCAGCGGCGATGCGATCGCGCGCGTCCAGCTCGGATGCGTGCCCCACTTGTGCAGGTCTTCCTGGATCCGCTTGAAGATGCGTTCGTCGAGATCCAGCCCGAGGTAGTTGGCCGATGCGAAGTCGTAGACGGTGCGGCCCTGGATCTTCAGCGTGCGGCCGCGCTGCTCATCCACGTCGTTGAGGAACTGCGGCACCTCGTGGATCAGGTGGCGCTCGAGGTCGGTGATGCCGGGGCCGGCATAGGCATCGTCGGCATCGGGCTCCAGCGCGCCGTTGACCAGGCCCAGCAGGTCCTCGATGGTCTCCACCGAGGTGGACTTGTCCGGATCGATCGAGACGCCGAAGGCCTTCTCCACGTGCAGCAGGAGCTCCACCTTCTCGAGCGAATCCAGCCCCAGCCCGCCGCTGAGCGCCATATTCAATTGCAGCTCCGGCACGGAGCCCTTCTTGGACGACTTCAGGAAGTCGCGAATCGAATCGAGCAGGCGCGCCGCATCGAGCTTCTTTCCGGCGGTGCCGGTCGAATCAATATGCCGGCCGGATTCACGGGAGGTTTGATTTGCGCCATCCAGTTCCGCGGCGAGTGTCAGTTCCGAGCTCATTGCATTCCTTTGCAGCAAATATTTCAAGGTGCCGCCCCGGCCTCGCGTAAAAACGTATGCCGGAGGGAATATGAAAATACAGTGACGCAACCACCCGCCCGCATCGCCAATATGGCGACGCGGTTCTGAAATGGCTTGGGAGAAATACCCGTTTCAGACCAAAGTCACTGGACATTCCAGCGCTTCGGTCCTCGCGGGGAGAAGGGTATCAATCGACCGGATCGCAGGCTTCCGTCCCGCGCAGCAGCAGGCCGAGGGCGGTGGCCTTGGCAGCCGCAGCAGTCTTGTTCTCGACCTTGAGCTTCCGAAGACAATTCTTCATGTGGAAGTTGACGGTGTCGGTGGATATATCGAGCAAATGTCCAGTCTCGAGGGCGGTTTTTCCAGTCGCGGCCCAGAGCAAGACTTCTGCCTCTCGCTGAGTTAATCGCGGCGCGTACAGCCGTTCCATGTGGCTACTCCCTTTTCAACTACAAAACCCGGCGCGGCGGCATCCTCTTGGGAATTCGTTCACCGGATTTGCGCCATTCTTTCATGGGCGTCGGCGCATCGGTACTGCCAGCATTGGTAGGTTTTCGCAACGGCTTGCTACGGCTGAGCCATTAACACTACGAGTTTTCGTAGTCGTGGCAGCGACTTTCGATGTACACCGCCGCGTTGGGAACTGAATCGATGCAGTAATGCTTATCCCTAGAAAGCAGGGTCCGGCTTCTAGCGCGGGCTGGCGCGCCCTGTGATCGCGACGACGCAGGGGTGGACCGTGCGCCGGTCGACCGTGATCGCGTAGAACTCCTCCACCAGTTCGTCGGTGCGGCCGATCACCTTCACCCCGTACTGCGTGCACGTCTCGGCCTCGAGCACGCTCGGTGTCATGAACACGCCCCTCCCCTCGCCGCCGAAGGCCTTCATCAATGCCGCGTCGTCGAACTCGCCGATCACGCGCGGGCGGATCTTCTGCGCCGCGCACCAGAAGTCGAAGCGCTGCCGCATGGCCGAAGCCGCCCCCTGCAACAGCATCGGCACCCCGTTGAGGCAATGGGGGAACTTGGCCTGCAGGCTGCGCTCGAGCGCGGGGGCGGCAAAGAAGCTCATCGTCGTCGAGCCCAGCAGGTGGCTGTGTCCCTTGACGCCCACGTTGCGGCTCATCGGCTCGTCGGCGATCACCAGATCGAGCCGGTGGACCGCCAGCTGTCCCAGCAGATCCGAGAACTGCCCTTCATGGCAGATCAACCGCACATGCTCGGCCACGGCCAGCGCAGGCTCCAGCAGGCGATACGCCACCGCCTTGGGCACCGAATCGGCGATGCCGACGCGGAAGTCGAGCGTGCTTTCGCCCTCGCGGGCTGCCGAGCCGAGCCGCGCCTCCAGCTCGGCGCCCAGCGCGAAGATCTGGTCGGCATAGCCGAGTGCGAGCCGGCCTTCGTCGGTCAGCTCCAGCCCGCGGCCCGACTTGCGGAACAGCGCGCAGCCCAGCCGGTCTTCGAGCAGCTTGATCTGGCCCGACAGCGTCTGCGGCGAGATGTGCAGCTGCTCGCCGGCACGCGCGATGCCGCCCGCCTTGGCCGCGGCCCAGAAGTAATGCAGATGCTTGAAGTTCATGCGCGGATAGTACGGTTATTTCGAATCGGCGATTCGAATCTAACGACTTTTCTCGGATGGTGAATCTCTCTAGATTTCAGGCTCGCCCCCTCTCGACAGAAAGGACCTGAAGATGAACTACCCGTCCGTCGGTTCCGACCGACTCCACGCCGGCGGCCACGTGCTGCCGGCCGCAGAACGCAACCGCGTGCTGCGCAACACCTACTGGCTGCTGGCGCTGTCGATGCTGCCCACCGTGCTGGGCGCTTGGCTGGGCGTGGCCACTGGCATGGCGCGCGCGATGACGCCGGGCGTCGGCCTGATCGTCTTCCTGGTGGGCGCCTTCGGCTTCATGTTCGCGATCGAGAAGACGAAGAACTCCTCGGCCGGCGTGCCGGTGCTGCTGGCGTTCACGTTCTTCATGGGCCTGATGCTGTCGCGCCTGGTCGGCGCCGTGCTGGGCCTGGCCAACGGTGCGGGCCTGATCATGACGGCGTTCGCCGGCACCGGCGCCATCTTCCTCGGCATGGCGATGCTGTCGACCGTCATCAAGCGCGACCTGTCGGCGATGGGCAAGTGGCTGTTCATCGGCACGGTGATGCTGCTGGTGGCCGGCATCGCGAACTTCTTCATCCAGTCAAGCGCATTGATGCTCGCGCTGTCGGTGATCGCGATCGGCATCTTCTCGGCCTTCATCCTGCATGACCTGAAGCGCGTGCAGGACGGCCTGGAGACCAACTACATCAGCGCGACGCTGGGCGTCTACCTGAGCCTGTACAACATCTTCCAGTCGCTGCTCAGCCTGCTCGGCATCTTCGGCAGCCGCGAAGAGTGAGGGCAACGCCATGCTGACCACGCTGTGGGCATTTCTCCGCCGCGCGCTGCGTGCAGCCGCGGCCCTGGCGGCGGCGCTTGTCGTCTTGCTGCTCGGCGTGGCCGCCGTCGGCGGCTTGCTGCTGCGCCTGGCCTGGCTGCGGTCTCGCGCGGTCAAGGGCTCAGCGCCGCCGAGAGTACGCCGCACAGGCGGCTCTCGCGGCGACGTGATCGACGTGGAAGTGCGGGAGGTGCACGCCCGCTGAGAAAAACGCGGGTCACAAAACCGTCAGCAGTTCGTCATGCCTCGCCGCGGGGGCTTGGGCAACATCCGCCCCGGCATCCGGCCGTCAACAGGTACCCCAAGGCGAGATGAATCGGCAAAAACTGGCGCAAACAGGAGAGACTTCTGACCAGAAAAAGCGCACACTAATCAGATCTGATCAACTCATCCGTCGACGCGCTGCACCATGACCGACACGTTGATTCGCTTCGGCCGCTGCGAGGTCGACCTGAGCGGCAGAGAGGTGCGGTTGGATGGCAGGCCCAGCCCGATCGAGCCTCGGCCGTTCGATCTTCTGGTGCACTTGATCCGTCATCGCAACCGGGTGGTGCCCAAGCGCGAACTGCTCGATCAGATCTGGCCGCGCGAACCGGTGTCCGAGAGCGCGCTGGCACGCGCGGTGATGAAGGCCCGCCAGGCGATCGGCGACGACGGCGACGAACCGCTGCTGCGCACCGTGCCGCGCGTAGGCTATCGCTTCGTCGCCCCGGTGGCCGCGGAGGCATCGCCGCCGGCCGCTTCATGGACACCGGCACTGCCCGACACCACGGGCTCGACCATCGCGCTGCTGCCGTTCGACAACGCCACCGGCGACCCGTCGCTCGACTGGATCGGCCTGGGCCTGATGTCGGTAGCGGCGAGCGCACTTGAAAACGATGCCAGACTCTCGCCAGTGTCGCTGCAGACACTGCTCACCGCGATAGGCGGCGCACGGTCCGAGGGGGCCGAACAGCTGGCGCCGGCGGTGCAGCAGGCCACGGGCGCCCGCTTCGTGGTGCGCAGCCGCGTCTCGCGTTCGGGGAGCCGCTACCGGCTCGAGTTCGTGGTGTTCGGCCATCCCGAGCAGCCGCAGGGCGACCTGAGCGCCGAACATCCGGGGGAGCTCGGGGCGCGACTGGCCGGGGCGCTGACGCTGGCCCTGTTCCCGGCCCAGCCGCCGGTGAACACGGCGGCGCTGGCCTTCGACGACCTGATCGCGCTCGAAGCCTTCGCCCGCGGGATGCAGGCCGCCGCCGAGCAGAAATGGCCGCAGGCCGCCAACCTGTACCGGCTCGCGCTCGACCATGCCCCGGGCCACGCCGGTGCACAGCTCGAGTTGCTGCGCGCCCTCGCGCCGATGGGCGACCTCGAAGCCCGGCGCATCGCGCGGCGGCTGCTCGCCCGTGCCGAGCGGGGCAACGATCTGCTGCTGGCCGCGCGCGTGCACCAGGCGCTCGGGCGGCTGTACGGGAACCGCATGACCTTTTCGGCGGCGGCCTTCCACCTCGAACAGGCGCTGCGTCTGGGCGCCGACGAAGAAACGCCGGACGCCACCGCGCACACGCTGCTGCTCAAGGGCATCGTGTCGATGCAGTTGCGCGAGTTCGGGCCGGCGCAGCACAGCCTGCAGCACATGCAGCGGCTTTGCGACGGTAGCGGCAACCGCATCCTGCCGCTCGCCGGCCTCAACATGCAGGCCGTCATCGCGTCGACCCGTGGTGAGCTGGAGCGGGCGGTAGAGCTCTCGAGCGAGGTGGTGCGCCGCGCCCGCGCGCTGCGAGCACCCCGCTACCTGGTGGATGCCTGCGCCAACGCCGCCTACGACCTGATCAACCTGGGCCGCCTGTCCGAGGCCGCGCCGTTCGCCGAGGAAGGCTTCGGCACCGCGGCTTCGCTGGGCGACTGGCAGATCGCCGCCAGCACCGCCCACATCATCGGCTGGCTGTACCGCCTGGTGCGGGCACCGGAGGCGCTGGCCCGCATCATCTCGGCACTGCCGCCCCCGGAACAGCTGGGTCGGCCCGACGGGGTGTGGAACGCCCGCGCCCACCATGCCGCGAGCCTCGGCCGGCACGACGAAGCCGCCCACGGCTTCCGCCAGGCGATCGAGGTGCAGCGGGCCTCCGGCAGCGCACTGCTGGAGCAGACCACGCTGCCCTGGCTGATCGATGCGCTGGTGCTGTGCGGCCAGGCCGAAGAGGCCCGAGCCGAGCTCGACAGGCTCTCGCGCCCGCCCTACAGCGACAACACCGCACTCGCCCTGCAGGCCCTGCACTGCGCGGCGCTGCTGGCCCATGCGCGCGGCGACGCACCGCAGGCACTGGCACTGCTCGACCGGCTGCGGCAGTCCGGCGCCGCGCCGCTGTGGCAGGCCTGGGCCTGCATCGATGCGGCCTGGCTGCATGCCGAGGCCGACCGGCCCGCCGAAGCCGAGCAGACGCTGGGCGAAGTGCGCGGCCCGCTCGGCGACACGCCGCTGGCCTGGGCCACGCGGGCGCGCATCCGCTGCGCACGCGGCGACGCGGCCGGCGCGCTCGCTGCGCACCAGCGCTATGCGGACGCGGCCGGCACCCCGCCTGCCGACGACCATTTCCTGCGACTCGGCGCGCTCTATGCCGGCATCGCGGGCGGCACGGTGCGCGCCGGCACGCCGCTGCCCGCAGCCCGCTTCCTGGCCAGCCGCCTGTGAACGCCCGAGCCATGCAGGCCCAGCTGTTCCGGTTCGGCCGCTGCGAAGTCGACGTGGGCGTGCGCGAGATCCGCCTCGACGGCCTGCCCCGGCCGCTGGAGCCGCGGCCGTTCGACCTGCTGGTGTATCTGCTGCGCCACCGCCATCGGGTGGTGCCCAAGGACGAGCTGCTCGACGAACTCTGGGCCGGCGAGTTCGTCTCGGTCGGCTCCGTCGCGCGCGCGGTGGTGAAGGCGCGGCAGGCGATCGGCGACGAGGGCCGGCCCGCGCTGATCGATACGGTGTACCGCATCGGCTACCACTTCGTCGGCGAAGTCTCAGAGACATCGATCGCGGGCAGCGCGATGCCGGTGTCGGTGGCGCTGCTGCCGTTCGAGAACCTCACCGGCGATCCGGCGCTCGACTGGATCACGCTCGGGCTGATGTCGCTGGTGTGCAACGCGCTGGCCCTCGACCATCGGCTCGCGCCGGTTCCGGTGCATGCGCTGGCCGCGATGCTGCAGCCCGGATCCGGCGGGCTTCATCCGCAGCCGCGGGCCGAGGCGCTGCAGCGTCTCGCCGGTGTGCAGCATGTGGTGCAGACGCGCATCTTCCGAAGCGGCCACGACTACCGGCTCGACTACGAGCTGCTCACGCAGCCCGGCAGCATGGCCGGCACGGTGCATGCGCCCGACCCCGTGAGCCTGGGCCACGGGCTGGCGCGGCAGCTGGTGCAGCAGCTGCTGCCTCGCAGCCCTTGGCGTGTCGAAGCGATCGACTCGCTCGACCCATGGGCCGCGCAGCTGCTGGCCCGTGCGCTGCAGGCCAGCGCCGAGCAACGCTGGCAGCAGGCGCTGCGGCTGCTCAAGGTCGTGCTCGACATCGAGCCTCTGCATGCGCCGGCACGCGTCGAACTGCTGAGGGTGCAGGCGATGCTCGACGACGGCAACCGTCATCCGCAGGTCAGTCCTTCGTCATGTCTTCAGGAGCCGCTCGAAGGATGATCCGGCGACATGGAAGACCTCGAATCGCACGGCGTTCGAACTGCCTGGCTCGCCGGTCGGCTGGCTCGCCACTTCGGCCTGGCGATGCCGCAGGTCCATGACATCGAGGCTGCCGCGCGCACCCATGACATCGGCAAATACTTCCTCGCGCCCGGGCTGCTCGACAAGCCCCACGGCCTCACCGCCGCCGAGCGCCGCCATGTCGAACAGCACTGCGCGCGCGGTGCATCGCGACTGCTGTCGATGCAGCGGCACCGCGCCGACACGCCCACGCTCGACGTCGTCGTGGCGCTGCTGCACCACGAATGGTGGAACGGCCAGGGCTATCCCTACGGCCTCGCGGGCCGCGACATACCGCTGCCGGTGCGCATCGTCAGCATCGCCGACGTGGTGGATGCGCTGGCCAGCATGCGCGCCTACAAGCCGGCCTGGAGCCTGGACGAAGTCATGAGCTACCTGCGCTCGCAGCGCGGCCGCCAGTTCGACCCCGGCTGCGTCGACGGCATGCTCGAGATCTCCGATTCGCTGCTGCCGCTCTGGGCACCCGCCGCCGAGGCCAGGTTCGAGCCGGCCTGCACCTGAGGGTGTTCGTTCTTTCCGGCAGGGTGGAGATTTGTCAACACGCCCGCCAGTTTTGACGGAACAATGACGGCCAGGGAGCCTTCGAAATGCCGACCCCTGAGCGCGGAGCATGCACGTCGCCGTCCACCGGATTGCAGGTCTGATCCTTTGCCTCTGCAGCACGGCCTTCGCTGCACCGCCGCTGGACGAATGGCGTGAAGACGTGCAGCGTGTGCGCGAGCTGGCCGAGCGCGACGGCCCCGCAGGCTACCGCGCCGCGATCCTGCTGCAGCAGGCCCGACCGCCCGACGCCACGCCAGCCGACCAGGCCAGGATCCTCAACGTGCTTGCGCGCACGGAGATCTATGTGGCCGACACGGTCAACGCCGAGCGCCACATCGAGCAGGCGCAGGCGCTCGCCAAGGCCCATGACGACCGCATCGGCCAGGCCGAGGCCGACCTGAACATCGCACTCAACTCGATCAACCAGGGCCGCATCGACCTGATGCAGGCAGCTGCGGCCCACAGCCTGACGGTGCTCGAGGGCGTCAACCGGCCCGACCTGCTCACCGAGGCCATGCTGCGCGCCGGCATGATGTTCCGGCGCGCAGGGCAGATCGAGGAATCGGTGACCATGGCGATGCAGGCCATGGAGGTGGCGCAGCATTCGAACAACGCGCTGGCGCTCGCCTATGCCCACCAGGGCCTGGGGGTCTCGTTCCACCAGAGCTACCGCTACAAGGAGGCACGCGAGCACTTCGAGGACATGCTGAAGTACGCCCGCGCCGCGCCGTCGCGGCTGCTCGAGGCCTCCGCGCTCCAGGGCCTGGCCGACACCGAAGCCGCATCGGGCGACCTCAAGGGGGCCGAGCCGCGATTCCGCGAGGTGGTGCAGATCCATCGCAACGCGGGCATGCCGTTCTACCTGGCGCATGCGCTGTTCGGCCTGGCGGGCAACCTTCGCGAGCAGGGCCGCCTGCAGGAGGCCCTGAACCTGCTCGGCGAGATCGAGGGGATCTACCGCCCCCGCAACAACCGGATCGGTCTGTGGAACGTGCTGAACATGCGCAGCGAGGTGCAGCAGCGGCTCAGCAACATGAAGGCCGCGCTCGACGACGCGCAGCAGGCCTACGAGACGGCCCAGGCCATCGGCTTCCCGCAATACGTGGCCGGCAGCGCGCAGCGCATGGCCGCGCTGGAAGCGGCGCGCGGCAACTACCGCCGCGCCTACGAGTACGAGCGGGAGGCCGCCGGCATCAACAGCCGGTTCGCGCAGGAGAAGAGCAGCGCACGCATGCTGGAGCTCACGCGCCACTACGAGCAGCAGGCCCAGCATCGCGCCATCGAGGAACTGCGATACCGCAACGAGCTGCAGACGGCCGAGCTGCAGCAGCGCGCGCTGCAGCAGGGCTGGTTGTGGACGGTGCTGTCCGCGGTGCTGATCGCGCTGGCCGGCACGGCCTTCTTCCTGCTGCGGCTGCGCCGCTCGCGCGACACGATCGGCCAGCTCAACGCCAGCCTGGAACAGCGCGTGGAGGCTGCCACCGCCGGCCTGCGCGAACAGGCCAGCTACCTGCGCGCGCTGATCGACACGCTGCCGCTGATGGTGTGGCTGAAGGACACACAGGGGCGCTACCTCGCGGTCAACCAGGCCACGGCCCGCACCTGTGGCCGGCCGGTGGACGAGATGGTGGGCCGGACCGACGCCGAAGTGTGGCCCGCCAGCTTCGTGGAGACGCTGCACGCCCACGACAAGGAAGTGCTGGCCGGTGAGGAACGCCGCACCATGCAGACCGAGCTGCCGACCAGCCACGGCCCGGTCTGGCACGAGATCTACAAGGCACCGGTCATCGATGGCGGCACCGTGCTGGGCCTGGTGGGGGCGGCGCGCGACGTGAGCGAGCGCAGAGCGGCCGAGCAGGCGCGCGAGCTCGCACTGGCCGAGGCACGCCGCCTGGCCCAGCAGCGCAGCGAGTTCCTCGCGCAGATGAGCCACGAACTGCGCACGCCGCTCAACGGCATCCTCGGCTTCGCCCAGATCCTCAAGCGCGACAAGCCGCTGACCGAGCGGCAGGCACGCGGGCTGCGCATCATCGAGCAGAGCGGCATGCACCTGCTGGCGCTGATCAACGACATCCTCGACCTGGCCCGCATCGATGCCGCCCGGCTCGAGCTGCACCCCACCGACGTCGACCTGCCAGGCCTGCTCAACGTGGTGTCCGACATCGTGCGGGTGAAGGCCGAGGAGAAGCATGTGCTGTTCACCCGGCGCCTCGACGACCGGCTGCCGGCCACCGTGCACGTCGACGAGAAACGCCTGCGTCAGGTGCTGCTCAACCTGCTGTCCAACGCGGTGAAGTTCACCGACAGAGGCGAAGTGACGATGGCGGTGCGCCTGCTGGACAGCACGGCCGGCACCGCCCGCGTGCACTTCGAGATCGAAGACAGCGGCATCGGCATGGACGAGGAGCAACTGGGCCGGCTGTTCCAGCCCTTCGAGCAGGTCGGCGATGCCTCCCACCGCGAAGGCGGTACCGGGCTGGGCCTGGCCATCAGCCGCCAACTGGTGCGGCTGATGGGCGGCGACGTGGCAGTGCGCAGCGAGGCCGGCCGCGGCACCTGCTTCTGGTTCGACATCGACCTGCCGGTCGTCCGCTCGGCCTCGGCCGGGCCTCATCCGCGAGGCATGCCGGTGGGCTACGAGGGCCGGCGGCGCCGCATCCTCGTCGTCGACGACGTGGCCCAGAACCGCGCAGTGCTGGCCGACGGGCTCTCGCTGCTGCACTTCGAGGTGCACGAGGCCGACGATGGCGCCCGGGCGATCGAGCTTGCGCGCGAGTTCCGGCCCGATCTCGTGGTGATGGACCTCACGATGCCGGGCATGGATGGCCTCACCGCTACGCGCGCCATCCATGCGCTGCCGGGCCTGGGCGAGGTGCCGGTGATCGCCACCTCGGGCAACGCCACCCAGCAGACCCGCGACGATTGCGAGCGGGCCGGCGCCAGCGCCTTCATCGCCAAGCCGATCAACCAGGAGGCGCTGCTGGCCCGCATCGGCGAGCTGCTCGGCCTGCACTGGCTGCACGAAGATGCAGGCGCTCCCGCGCCGCAGGAGACGTGGGATGCCGCGGGGGTTCCGCCGCTCGCGCCGCAGGATCTGGAAGAGCTGGCCCGGTTGGTGCGCATGGGCAGCATGCGCCGCATCTGCGAGCACGCCGACGGGCTGGTGCACCGCGACCCCCGCTATGCCGGCCTCGGCCGCCAGCTGCACGACCTGGCGGGCAGTTGCCAGTCCAAGGGCTTGGTGCGGCTGATCGAGCAGCTGCGCGTCACCACGGCGGTGGAATAGCGTGCAATTTGGGTCACACTTCCGTCAATTGATCATTTCTGATTAAGTCGATCATCAACCCACCCGAAAACACGGGCTGAGGGTGATCGCGCGGCATCGCGGATCGCCCGGCAAGACGGTGTCCGCCGACGGTCGCAACGGGCACTCGCCGGACCCACATGGCGGCCGACGCTCGATCAGGAGCCTCCCATGATCCGGACATTGACCCTGCGCACCCGGCTGCTTGCCGCCTTCGCGTCCGTCGGCGCCCTGATGGCCCTGCTGGCGATGATCGCCATGGCCAAGCTGAGCGCGCTGAACGCCAACACCGTGGAGATCGGCACCAACTGGCTGCCCAGCATCGAGGTGCTGGGCGACCTGTCGGAAGACGTCGCGCTGATCCGCCTGGCAGAACTGCGGCTGGGAATCGCCAGGGATGCGGAGGCGCTGGAGCGCGTCAGCAAGCTGATGGCCGAACGCCAGGGCAACCTGCGCAAGCACAGCGCCACCTACGTCAAGCTGATCTCGTCGCCGGAGGAACGCAAGATCTGGGACAGCTTCGAGGCCAAGTGGCGGCGCTACCAGGCGCTGGTTCAGGAGCAGGTACTGCCGCTGTCGCAGGCCGGCAAGGTGGAGGAAGCCGAGGCGCTGCTCTTCGGCGAGGCGATGACGCTGTTCAACGAGGCCCGGCTCGAGCTCGATCGGGGGGCGAAGTTGAATGTCGAGGGCAGCGAGGCGGCGGTGCACGCCAGCCAGGCCGACTACGCCTCGGCCCGCGCCTGGATGATCGGGATCTCCGCCGCGGCGTTGACGGCCGCCATCGTGCTGGCCCTGCTGATCTGCCGCAGCGTGCTGGGCACCATCGGCGGCGAGCCCGCGGAAGTGAGTGCGGCGGTGGCGCGCATCGCCGCCGGCGACCTGTCGACGCCGGTGGCGCTGAAGCCGGGCGATTGCAGGAGCATCCTGGCCGACGTGGGCCGTATGCAGGCTGCGCTGTGCAAAGTGGTGCAGGAGGTGCGGGCCAGCGCCGAATCGGTGGCCACCGCCTCCAGCCAGATCGCCCAGGGCAACCTCGATCTCAGCTCGCGCACCGAAGAGCAGGCCTCGAGCCTGCAGCAGACCGCCGCCTCGGTAGAACAGATGACCTCGGCCGTACGCAACAACGCCGGCACCACCTCCGAAGCCAACGAGGTGGCCAACGGCGCCTCGAGCGTGGCCCGGCGCGGCGGCGAGGTGGTGGAACAGGTGGTCAGCACCATGGCCGACATCAGCGAGGCCAGCCGGCGCATTGCCGACATCACCAGCGTGATCGACGGCATTGCCTTCCAGACCAACATCCTCGCGCTCAACGCGGCGGTGGAGGCCGCGCGTGCCGGCGAGCAGGGCCGCGGCTTCGCAGTGGTGGCGGGCGAGGTGCGCGGCCTGGCCCAGCGCAGCGCCACCGCGGCGCGCGAGATCAAGAGCCTGATCCACGACAGCCTGGGCAAGGTGGACGACGGCTCGCGCCTGGTCAACGATGCCGGCGCGACGATGAACGACATCGTCGCGCACGTGCAGCGCGTGAGCACGCTGATCAACGAGATCAGCGCGGCCACCCACGAGCAGAGCAGCGGCATCTCGCAGATCAACACCGCCGTGACGCAGCTCGACCACACGACACAGCAGAACGCGGCGCTGGTCGAGGAATCGGCCGCCGCCTCCGAGAGCCTGAAGGCCAACGGCCTGCGGCTGCTCGAATCGGTGAGCGTATTCAAGCTCGCGGGCTGAGCGCCGGCAGTCGAGGCCTCAGGCCTCCTGGCCTTGCGGCAGCACCAGGCGGATGAGGCTGCCGCAAGGCGTGTTGGGCTCCACGTCGATACGCCCGCCGTGCAGCTCGACCACCTTGCGCACGATGTACAGGCCCAGGCCCGCGCCGGGGCGACCCAGCGCGTTGCGCCCGCGCGAGCCCTTGTCGAACAGCCGCGGCCGCAGTTCTTCGGGGATGCCCTCGCCCTGGTCAGCCACCTCGAACACGATGGCCAGCGGATCATCGGAATCGGCGATGCGCAGGCACACCGGGCTGTCCGTCGGCGAATAGGCCAGCGCGTTGCGCAGCAGGTTGCACAGGGCCAGCCGCATCAGCACCGGTTGCAGCCGCACGGTGCGCGCACCGCTGCCCGCGTCGATGGAGATGCGCAGCCGGTCGTCGGGCGCGATGTCGTGCAGCACCAGGTGGACGAGGATGTCGACATCGGTGTCGGCCAGCGCCAGCGGCGCCGCGGTAGCCAGCAGCGTGGCGGCGGCGAGCGCATTGTTCAACGTGCCGATCACCTCGTCGAGCACGTGCTGCGCGCGGACCAGCGGCGTGCGCACCTGCTCGCCCACCGTCTCGCCCTGCGCCTGGATCGCGGCGCTGGCGCCGGCCAGCGCGGCCGAGGCATTGTTCAGCGGCTGCCGCACCTCGTGCGCCAGCAGCCGCATCATTTCCTCGCGCTCCTCGAGCAGCCTCCGCAGCGCGGCCGATTCGCCTTCCACCTGCAGGCGCCGCGCGCGCTCCTCGGCGAGCTGGGCCAGCTCGACGTTCTTGCGCTCCAGCTCGCGCCGCAACCGGTCGAGCTGGAGATGGGTGCGGATGCGCGCCGACACCTCGGCACCGTCGACCGGCTTGGTCACGTAGTCGACGCCGCCGGCTGCGAAGCCGGCGAGCTTGTCGTGGACATCGGTCAGAGCCGACATGAAGACCACCGGGACGTCCGCGGTGGCGCTGCGCGCCTTCAGGCGCCGGCAGGTCTCGTAGCCGTCGATGCCGGGCATCTGCACGTCGAGCAGGATCAGGTCGGGGCGCACGAGCTCGGCACGCTCGATGCCCTCTTCGCCCTCCTGGGCGATCACCACCTCGTAGCCCTGCTCCTCCAGCGTCTCGACCAGCAGCCGCAGGTTGACCGGCTGGTCATCGATGGCGAGGATGGTGCCGGCGGGCTCCATGGTCTCCACGCCACGCACTCCGTCACACCGCGACCAGGCGCCCGCGGAAGGTGTAGCCCACCTTCGCCTCCGACTGCAGCGGCACCATCGACGGCGACGCCCGCTCGATGCGGCGCCGCAGCCGGTAGATCGCGGCATGCAGCAGGTTGTCGGCCTCGGCCTGCGGATCGCGTCCCAGGCGCTCGCACAGCTCGGCCCGCGTGACGGTAGCGCCCTGCGCCGCGACGAAGCATTCGACCAGCGCCGCGTCGTTCTCGCTGAGGTCGATGCGCGTGCCCTCGGGCGCGACGAGCTTGCGCGCCGCACGCTCGAGCTTCCAGACGCTGGCCTCGGCACGGTGCGAATTGATGCGGCGCTGCACCGCCTCGATCGCCAGCGCCACCTGCTCGAAGCGCACTGGCTTCATCAGGTACATGTCGGCACCGGCGCGCAGCACCTCGTCGAACACCTCATTGCCGACCCGTCCCGAGACAACGACGACACCTGCCGCACCCTTGCGCCGGATCAGGCGCACGAGGTCGACGCCGTCGACGCCGGGCAGCGTGAGGTCGACCACGCAGAACTCGAAATTGAAGGCCGCCGGCGAGGTGAGGAACTCGTCGCTGTCGTGGAACACGGTCACGTCGACGCCCCGTCCGCGCAGGAACTGGGCCAGGTAGTCGGCGTATTCACGGTCGTCGTCGATGATCGCGACGGTCGAGGGAAAGGCACTCACCCTGCAATAGTAGCGCCCGCGGCGGCGCGAACATCATCCGCCCGGCCGGACGATCCACCTCGCCAGCGTGTCCAGCAGCAGATCGATGTCGATCGGCTTGGCGACATGGTCGTTCATGCCCGCCGCCAGCGCATTCTCGCGATCGCCGGGCATCGCACTGGCGGTCATCGCGATGACCGGCAGCTCACGCAGCCCGAGCCGCCCGCGCAATTCGCGCGTGACCGCGAAGCCATCGAGCTTCGGCATCCGGCAGTCCATCAACACCCCGTCGAAGCACTCGCGTGCCAGCATCTCCAGCGCCTCGAGCCCATCGACCGCCACGGCAACGACGATTCCCTCGTCGCGCAGCAATTCCATCGCGACCTCGCGGTTGATCTCGTTGTCCTCGACCAGGAGGATGCGTGCACCTTTGAGCTTGGACTGCGGCTCCATGGCAGTGGATGCTACGCGCCCGAACCCGGCCTCGTACTGGTGTTTGCGCGGGGGCCGGGCATCTCGTTGCACTCTGTGGCAAGGGTCGTTCGCATCGTCGCTATAACCCGGCACATGAAGCAATCGACCGCAAGAAGCCCACAGCGGCAGGCCATAGCGATGGCCACGATCATCGGCGCCCTGTCATGCGCCGCGTTGAGCGGATGCGGCGGTGGGCGCGAGCCCTCCGCGAGCGCACAAGGCCCCAACGCGCAGGCGCAGCGCGCCATCCCCATCGTCGGATCCCCGGAACCCGAGACCGCCGCCTCCCGCGTGGCGGCGATCGCCTACCTGAAGATCGCGCCCGAGAACCGCCCGCTGGTGAGCCGCTTTGCGCTGGTGGTGCTGAACATGTACCCCAGCATGGGCCTGAACTACATGCAGGGCATGATCAACGACCTTCGCGCGGCCAACCCGAAGATCCAGCTCGCCCAGTACATCGTGCTCAACGAATGGTCCTCGAGCCCGGAGGTGGCGAGCGACAGCTACGCGGCCTATCGCGCACTCACCGACAACGGCTGGTGGGCGCTCGACGCGCAGGGCCAGCACGTGCGATGGACCGATCAATACGGCAACGACGACGTCAACATCACCGGCTGGGCACCGACCGACGCCGAAGGCCGGCGCTGGCCCCAATGGAAGGCCGCCTACGACACGGCGCAGTTCTTCCGGCCGCTCTCGGGGTTGGACTATGTGTTCAATGACAACGTGATGTACAGGCCCCGCTATGACGCCGACCTGATGCGCATCGGCAGCAACCAGTCGGGAAGCGACCCCGCCATCATGGCGGCCTTCCGCACGGGGTTCGTCAACTACTGGAACGCGCTGCGGGCGGCGAACCCGGGCCTCAAGGTCATCGGCAATGCCGACAACGACCTGGACTCGCCGGAGTTCAAGGATCAGATCGAGGGCGCCTACAACGAATGCATCTCCAGGATGGAGAGTTCGTCCGGCTGGGACGGCATGATGGCCCGCTACCGCGCGACACTGGCCAACACCACGGCACCGCACGCGGTGGTCTTCGAGACCTGCGCTGGCTCGGTGGATCCCGCCCAGCTCCGCTACGGCTTGGCATCGGCACTGCTGGAAGACGGCTACTTCGCCTACACGGTCTCCAACGCCGCCGACAGGCCCTACTGGGCCGACGAGTTCTCGGCACCGCTGGGCACTCCGGCCGAGCCGCCGCCCTCGGCGGCCACGGCCGGCGGCGCCTGGATGCGCCGCTACACCAACGGCCTGGTCCTGGTGAACCCGGGCGATGCACCGCTGACCATCGATGTCGGCACCGGCTACAGGCGCCTGTCAGGCGCGCAGGATCCGGCGGTCAACAACGGCCGCGAGGAGCAGCAGGTCGAGCTGCCGCCCAGGAGCGGCCTCGTGATGATCAAGGCCTGACGCCTCCGCGTCGCCGAAGCGGCAGGGCTCAACGCAGGATGCCCAACGCCCTGGCCAACTGCTCGGCCTGCTCGCGCAGGCACGCCGACGCTGCCGCGCTCTGTTCCACCAGGCCGGCGTTCTGCTGCGTCACCTGATCCAGATGATCGATCGCCTGGCCCACCTGCGCGATGCCGCGGCTCTGTTCGACGGTGGAGACGCTGATGTCGGAGATCAGGTCCGACACGCGCTTGACCTGCGAGACGATGTCTTCCATCGCGCGGCCGGCGTCGACGACCGACCGGGCTCCCGCCTCGACCTCCTCGACGCTGGCGCTGATCAGGCTCTTGATCTCCTTGGCTGCGGCGGCGCTGCGCTGGGCCAGCCCGCGCACCTCGCCCGCCACCACCGCGAAGCCGCGGCCCTGCTCGCCGGCGCGCGCGGCTTCCACGGCGGCGTTCAGCGCGAGGATGTTGGTCTGGAACGCGATGCCGTCGATCACGCCGATGATGTCGGCGATCTTCTTCGAACTGGCCGCGATGTCGCCCATCGTCGAGGCGACCTGCGAGACGGCCTCCCCTCCCTTGGCTGCCGCCACGCTCGATGAGGCCGACAGCGACTTGGCATGCTGCGCCGTGTCGGCATTGCTTTGCAGTGCCGAGCTCATCTGCTCCATCGACGACGCGGTCTCCTGCACGCTGGCCGCGGCCTGCTCCGTTCGCGTGCTGAGATCCTGGTTGCCCTGCGCGATCTCGCCGGCGGCCGATTGCACGGCCACCACCTGCTGGTCCACATCGTTGACCAGCCAGCGGAACATCAGCCCGAGCTGGCTGATGGCACGCGAGGTCATGCCGATCTCGTCGACGCGGTTCATCGCCGCCACGTCACGGCGCTCGCCCGTTGCCACCGCCAGCGCCTGCCGGCGCAGCTGCTCCAGGGGGCCGGCCAGTTGCCATTCGAGCAGCACGGAAGCAAGAAACCCGGCGGCGCCAGCGGCACCTGCGAGCATCGCGAAGCCGGCCAGGCTGCTCACCATGGCCGCCATCGGCACCATCGCCGCCGCCATCGTGGCGGCCAGTGTCAGTCGGATGCGCCCACGGACCGACAGCGTCTGGCGCCAGTTCAGCACTGAGCGAATGCCGGTGCGGAGGATCAATCCCTTGTGGAAGCGCCGGTCGCCCGCGCGCCCTTCGCGGAATGCCTGATACAACGCCTCGGCCGCCATCACCTCGTCGCGCGAGGGCTTCGTGCGCACCGACATGTACCCCACCGCCTGGCCGTTGCGCACCATCGGAACCGCATTGGCGCGCACCCAGTAGTGGTCGCCGTTCTTACGGCGGTTCTTCACCAGTGCCGTCCATGGCTCGCCGCCCTTCAGCGTCGACCACATGTCCGCGAAGGCCTCCTTCGGCATGTCGGGATGCCGGACGAGGTTGTGAGGCTGGCCCTGCAGTTCTTCGCGGGAGAAACCACTGACGGCGACGAACGCATCGTTGGCACAGGTGACACGGCTTTGCGTGTCGGTGGTCGACATCAGGGTGACCTCATCCGGGAGGTCGAACTCCTGCCGGGTCACCGGTTCATTGACGCGCATCGCGGTTCCTTGATCAACACCTGAGCCACTCTTCGGCACCAGAATCAGATCTGATCAGACGTTTCGGCGCGGAACTTTGCACGCATCCCGACGCACGATGGCGCCCTTTTGATCCGGGTCAAGCCGGCATCGCAGCCGAAAGACCGCTTCTTCGGCCAACGGTCGTCCCGCACCCACCTCACCGGCTGGCCGAAGTCCTTCCACTACCAGTCACCGAGTTGTCACCGGTGGAGCGGCCGCGTTGGTGGAGAAGGTTGCTCTCGGGGCCTTCACGAAACTGAGGGGCCCGCATCGTAGCCCTGTCGTTCAGCTCAGAATCTGCACCGTCACCACGGCCGCCGCAACGCCACCTCGCCCATCGGTGACGATGTAAACGAACTGGTCCGGCCGATTGCTGACGCCCATAGGCGGTGTATAGGTGACCGTGGAGCCGTCGATGCTGATCGATCCACCGAGTGTCGTGATCGAGTGTGACAACTCAAAGGTGAGCGCGTCGCCATCAGCGTCCCGTGCAAACCGCGAAAGGTCAAGCTTCAGCTGCACCCCAGCGGCAGTGGCCGTTTCAGCAAACGATACCTGCGGGCGCTTGTTTCCATGGCGCGAGGCGAGCTGATCGTCGAACCACTTTGTAATGTGGCCCACCACGGTAGATTCAATGCCGAGGTAACCGTGGTAGTTGTGAGCACCGCAGACGTCCGGCACGACATTGTCCGGCGCCGTACCCGAAGGCGTGGTTACTCGAACGCCACCGCTTTCGATGTTGGCCGTGGCCGGAATACCGGATGCAAGCAGCGAGTTGTACAGCTTCTGGGAGTCTGCGGGCCTGGTGAGGCCACATAGGTCGTCTTGGTGCCACGTCACTAGCGTCGGTCGCCGCACGGATCCCGGCAGCAGGGACGGTACGTCTGCACGTCCTACGTATAGATGCGAAGGCACGGCATTCATGGTCACCGGGCTGACGATCCCCACGGCGGAAGCGATCCGGCTCTGGGACACTGATGAGATAGCGCCGCGGCTTGTACCAACGATGAAAACATCGAGGTTTGCACTGTTCGCGTGTTTGAGCACATTCACGATGTCGACGGCGTGCTTGACCGAAATCCGGTACTGGTCAGCATCCGTGATGGAATCGGAAGAGCCGGCGGGCGGCTCGTCGCTGGGGCGATCAAGTGCCAAGGCGGTATAGCCAGCCTCCGCAAACAACTGGGCTGTCCGAACCAAGAAGTTGGCTCCGCCGCTCGAACTCGCCACACCGTTCGAATCACCCGACAGACCCATGTTGAAGTCACCGCCGCCAATGAGAACGACGATCGCCTTCGATGGCGCGCCGTTCGATGGCGTATGGCCGAAGTAGTCCATGGTTACCGCGGCACCACTGGCGGTGACCCGCGTCTGGGTGCTCGAGTAGTACGCGCAAGCGTTCGACCTGGTGCGAGTGTTGAGGGTCCCGTCGGTGTTCACCGTACTGTTGCGTGTGCACTCGGCGAGCGCCGCGCTGTCGTAAATGCGGAGCTTTGCTGTGCCATTGACCGCAGCGCCGCTTCCATCCTTCGCTTCATAGGTAAAACTGTCAGTGCCATTGGTGCCAGCAGACGGCGCGTAGGTCCACTGCGTCCCGGAGAAGACAACACTCCCCTTCGTTGGCGGCGTGAGCAACTTGAAGGAGGACGTGTCCCACACGTCCACATCGTCAACCCATGGCGTCCGCGAGCCTGAAGACGAGACATAGACAGCTCTACTACCACCCGTCGCCGTCGGCCGGTCGTTGACCGCAGCAACGACGACTTCCGCGACCCCCGTCACCGACGTTCCGTTTGCATCTGTCGCACGGTAGGTGAAGCGGTCTACGCCGTTGAAATTGGAAACGGGTGTATAGACAAGTTGATTCCCGACCACCGTGGCGGCACCGTTCCTTCCCTGGGCAAGCACAGTGAAGACGTATGGGGCGACGAGCCCGTTCACGGAGGGAGCAACGGCTGCGCTCGGGGTGTCCTCCTGTGTGGATAGTTCAGCGGATGTTGACGCAGGAGCAGGAGGAGCGCTTGGCGTCTTCGAGGCGTCACTCTCGCTACTGCCACCGCCACAGCCAGCCATTGCTGCTGCGAGGCCTACCACTAGACAAGAGTATTGGAGCGCTGCCGCAACCGGCAATAAATCCTTCGAGTACTTCATGAGGTTCCCTCCACGTTGAGACTAGAAATCGGAATTGGCAGACCGCCATCTTCGAGTTGCGGTAGCTGGTCTGCGATATGTGCGCGCAGTGGGCACGATGCGTGACCTCCCCTGACGACGCTGACATCGCGTCCTGGACGCGCCTGCGGTCGAATTACCACCGCATCTTGGGGGGAGCTTTTCGAGCGGGCTGGATGTCGTTAGCACCAACCTAGCGCACGGCCTCCTCGACCGTGTGCATGCGAGACCCTTGCCGGGGTGATATGGCCTGAAGACGCTGGCGCTCGTACGTCACCCCCTCTACCGGCCGAGCATCCGGGTTTCCGAGCTCGCTCATGGGGATACGGTAGGTCTCGCGTGCACTCCAGGCCGCCAGCGCCGCGACGATGGTCACCCCGAAAGTGATCGAGCCCACCATCACCGGCACGTTCGTGGCACCGGGGGGCGACACAGCCGCGAACAGCGCAGGCAGCAGCGCGGAAACCAGCGTACCGAGGTTCTGGGAAATGGCCATGGCCGACACACGGGTGCGGGTGGGAAACAGCTCCGGGTAGAAGCTCGGGTACACCGCGTTGTAGCCCTGGTAGACCACGCCCCACATCAGGATCGACAGCACGATGGCCAGCGGCACGCTGTGGATGCTGATGGCGTACAGGTAGGCGAAGGACAGCAGCCCCGCGCCGAGCGCCCCGACGATGATCGGCGGACGCCGGCCCACGCGGTCGGACAGGTTGCCGACCCACGGGATCACCAACACCGCGACGATGTTCCCCAGCACCGGGATCCACAGGTACACATCCTTCTGGAAGCCGATGCCATAGCCCGGCTGCACGGCATAGGCGGCGCCGAAGATCGTGGTCACCACCGGAATCACGTTCATCAGCGCCATGCACACGACGCGCAGCATGTCGCGCCAGCTTTCGCGCACGGCCTGCACGACGGGCGCCCGCGGCACAACGCCGTGAGCCCGCTCCTCGGCGAAGGCCGGGGTCTCCGACACCTCGCGCCGGATCAGGTACCCCGCCACGATCACGACGGCGCTCAGCAGGAACGGAACACGCCAGCCCCAGCTGTTGAACGCCTCTGCAGGCATGAAGCGCGCCAGCGGCAGGAACACCGCCGCGGCCAGCACCTGCCCGGCCTGCACCCCTTGCAGCGCGAAGCTGGCGAAGAAACCGCGCCGGCCAAACGGCGCGTGCTCCAGGATCATCGAGCTGGCGCCCGAGATTTCGCCCGCCACCGCGAAGCCCTGGACCAGCCGCAGCACCACCAGCAGCACGGGCGCGAGCAGGCCGGCTTGCGCATAGGTGGGCAGCAGGCCGACCGCCATGGTCGAGAAGCCCATCAGGAACATGCAGATGATCAGCACCCGCTTGCGGCCGAGCGTGTCGCCCCAGTGGCCGAGAAAGAAGGCACCGATCGGCCGCGCCACATACCCGACGCCATAGGTGGCCAGAGAGGCGACGATGGCCGCGGTGGGGTTGCCGGCGGGAAAGAAGATCTGCGGAAAGATCAGCGACGCGGCTGTCGCGTAGATGAAGAAATCGTAGTACTCGAGCGCCGAGCCGATCCAGCCGCTGGCGGTTGCCTTCACGGTCTGCCGTGTGGCATGCGGTTCATGATGCGGGTCATGGGCCATCGCGTGTCTCCTCTTGTGAAGGCGCGCAAGATAGACAGAGGCCGCAGGCCCCGCAAGCGCGACGATCCGTCGGCGAGCGATCATCGTTCAGCGTGCGCGACGATCGCTCGAATCAAGGGTTAACCCCACCCTCCGCCCCGGACCATGCGCCTGCCTTGCCCACCGCGTGGCACCACGCAGATTGACGCGCAGGAAGAACAGGTCCAACAGCAGCAGGAGCCACAGGCCGGCATGGGCATGAACCGCGGCCAACGCAAGATTGCTGACCAGCCAGAGGTAGAAACCTTCGATGCGCATCCGGGCATTCAGCTCGGCACCTGCGTATGCGGTGGTGAAACCCGCCATCTGCAGAAACCAGATCCAGGAGGGAACAGCGCTCAGGACATCGGGAGAGTTCATGGTTCGGGCGCATGCTGCTGCGCTGGGTGGCCGGTGCAGCCCACGATAGGAACGAGCGGCGGCAGAAGCAAGGGTTCCCAGGCACCGCCCCTCCGGGCGCGAGCGATCATCGCGCGTCCTGCGCGATGATCGTCTCTTCCGAGGGTTATCGTGGATCAGCGCAATCATCGAAGGCCGGCAGCATCGACGGATGCACGTGCTCGAGCATGTCTGCGCAAGCTCCTTCGACATGTCGAGATGTGCTCTTCTACATGGCAACGTCGGAAAGAAGACCACCCGACCATCTGCGTCAGGACTCCGTCATGCCACGGTAATTTCTTCACCCGAAAGATCGAGGATCATGAATTGGCAGGGAGTGCCAAAGCACCAATGACGTCCTGATGTGCGACGCATTGGAGAAGTCAACGTTGACTGAAGCTTCTCGCCTGCCTATGGATATCTTCGATTCCACACCCTCCTGGATCTGGCTCCTGCAGACCGCAGGCTTCGTCACGTCGTACGCAGGGGCAGAGCTGAACGCCCGCCTGCGGATCGAAGGCTTTTACCTCTGGTTGCTCAGCAACCTGACGCTGGCAGTCGTTCATGCGTATGCCGGGCTCTGGCTGCTGCTCGTGCTGGATGTCTTCTTCCTTCGCGTCAATGCCTGCGGCGCGCTGCGTTGGACGCAGCGGCGGGCGGAGGCTCCCCCTTCGCATGACTCCAACCGGCGCTGAGGGGGAGCCGGGCTACACACTCACGGCCCATCGCCGGGGAGCGGCGTCCATGCCGCGAGCCTCATCTTCGGCCGTGCGGATCACCGCCTGATCGGTCATCAGCCGGAACTGCGCCACCGAGTCCACCAGCTGGTGCGCCTGTCCGCTCAGGCTGGCCGCTGCGGCGGCAGTCTGCTCCACCAGGGCCGCGTTGCATTGGGTGGTCTGGTTCAGGCGCACCACGGCTTCGCGCACGCTCAGCACCTTTCGGCCCTGCTCCATGCTGGCCTCGCTGATCTGGGCCATGATGCCGCCGATGTCGCGGGTGGCGGCCACCACCTGGTTCATCGTCGAGCCGGCCTTGTCGACGAAGCCAACGCCCTTCTCCACGCGCTCGACGCTGGCGGTGATCAGGCTCTTGATCTCGGTGGCGGCCCGCGCACTGCTCTGCGCCAGCGCCCTCACCTCCTCGGCCACCACCGCAAAGCCGCGCCCCTGCGAGCCGGCCCGTGCCGCTTCGACCGCCGCGTTGAGCGACAGGATGTTGGTCTTGAACGCGATGCTGTCGATCACGCCGATGATGTCGACGACCTTGGCGCTGGACTCGCGGATGCCCTTCATCGTGTCGATCACGTTGGCGACCACCTGCCCGCCGAGGCCCGCCACTTCCAACGCATGGCGCGTCAGCTGGTCGCCCCGGCGCACCTGATCGAGGTTCTTCTCGACATTGGCACCCAGGAGCTCCATCGAACTGGCGGCCGCCTCCAGCACCGAGGCCTGGTCTTCGGTACGGCTGGAGAGATCCACGTTGGCTTCGGCGATCTGCGCCGCAGCCGTCGCCACGTTCTCGGAATTGGCCCGCACGCCGCCCACGATGTTGCGCAGGGCCGCCTGCATGTCGCTCATGGCCCGCAGCAACTGGCCGGTCTCGTCGCGGCCGGCCAGTTCGATGTGGGCGGTGAGATCGCCGCTGCGGATCGACTGCGCCGCGGCGGCCGCGCGAACGATGGGTCGGGTGATCGAACGGGTCAGCGCCACCGCGAGCACGACCGCGCCCACCAGGCAGGAGCCGACGAGCGCGGCCAGGATGTCCGCAGCACGCCGGCGGCTCGCGTCCAGCGTCGATTGGGCCAGCGACACGCGCGACATCGCCCGCACGTTGATCTCCTCGGCCAGCTTCTCCATCTCGTGCACCGCGGCCTTCACCTGCTTGAGCGCCGCATTGGCCTCCAGCGCCGAGGTGATCGCACCCGACCGTATCCGGGTCACCGCTGCGTCGAAGCCTTCGGCATAGGTGTTGAAGTCGGCGTTGAATCGGCGCAGCGCCTCGCGCTCGTCGGCCTCGAGGGCCAGCGCCTCGAAAGCCTGCATCGCCGCCCGCATCGCCAGCCGGTTCTTCTCCCACATCGCCAGGTTCTGCTCGAACTTGGTGGGGTCGGCGATGGCCATGAAGCTGTCCTTCTCCTGGCGGCGTGCCTCGACCACCATGGTCTTCAGCTGGTTGGCGGCGTTGGCGATGCGGAAATCGCGGGCCACGAGCCGGGAGGCCACGTCGTGCTGCAGCATCACGCTCCACCAGCCTCCGCCGGCCACGGCGAGCAGCAGCAGCAACAGCACCGCGAAGCCGAGCCCCAGCCGGGTACCGATCTTCAGATTGCCCAAGGCGTTGATCATGATGTCGCTCCTTCGAGGCTGATCAGGGGCGGACCTTGCAGCCGCCGTCGGGTCGGTAATCGGGCACCTGCAGCGTTCCGCTGACGATCTCGGCCTGCGCGGCCTCGACCTTCTGCTGCATCTCGGCGCTGACGAGCGGCCGGTTGAACTTGTCCAGCGCCCAGCCCACGCCCTGTTCCTTGAGGCCGAGCCTGAGGATGCTGCCGCCCGACCAGTTGCCGTCGCGCGGACCGCGCGAGGCGAGGTACACCGCCACGTCGATGCGTTTGAGCATCGAGCTGAGCATCGTGCCGGGATGCAGGAAGTTCTGGTTGCGGTCGACGCCGATCGCCAGCCGGCGGGTCTCCTTCGCGGCCTGGTATACGCCCAGCCCGGTGGCGCCGGCCGCCGCGAACACCACATCGACATCCTTTTCGAACAGCGACCGCGCCAGGGCCGAGCCCTTCTGCGGATCGTTGAATGCCTCCGGCGTATTCCCGGTCATCACGCTGATCACCTTGCCGGATGGTCTGCTGCGCAACACGCCCTGTTCGTAGCCGCAGAGAAAGTTGCGGATGACGGGAATGTCCATCCCGCCCACGAAGCCGAGCCTGCCGGTCTTGCTGGACAGCCCGGCCAGCATGCCCACGAGGTAGGCACCTTCATGGTCCTTGAAGATCACCGACTGCACGTTCGGCGCGGTCACCACCGCATCGACGATCGTGAAGTGCACGTCGGGAAATTCCTTGGCCACCGCCTTGACCTCGTCCGCCAGCCCGAAGCCGATGGCGATGACGGGATCGGCGCCGATCTCGGCGAAGCGCCGGATGTTGCGGGCGCCGAAGGCCTGGCGCGCGATGCCGAACTCGCGCTTGTAGCGCTCGATGCCTTCGTTGGCAGCGACATTGAATGCATCGTCGTACTGCACGGCGTCATACACGACCGCAGGTGGACTGGCCAGTGCCGATGCACAACAGGCCACCGCAAGCAACAATCCCATAAGCGTCTTCGGCATGACTTTTCCCCTCAGGGCAGGCTGACGAATGAAGTGATCAACAGATCCAGCAAGGCCGCGGCATCGACGCCGCGCAGGAAACGCACGTTCGGCTGCCGGCCGGTGACGCCCCACCAGTCGACCGCGGTCATGCCCTGGGTGAGCGCGCTGCCGGTCTCGACGCAGACGTTGACCATGCGGCCGGTGAACAGCTGCGGCGCCAGCACGTAGGCGATCACGCAGGGGTCGTGCAGCGGCCCGCCGGCGCCGCCGAAGCGGCCGCGTTCGGCTAGTGCATAGCAGCCGAGGATCTGCGCGGCCCGCATGCCCGCGCCATTGCCCAGGCGGGCCAGTTGCTCGAGGTGCGCGGGCGTGACCAGCACCTGGTGCGTCGCATCCAGCGGCACCATCGTGATCGGCAGGCCGGAGGCCAGCACGATCTTGGCTGCATGCGGATCGACGAAGAAGTTGAATTCGGCGCAGGGCGTGATGTTGCCGCCCTCCGACATCGCGCCGCCCATGATCACGATCTCGGCGATGTGGCGCCGGATGTCGGGCGCCTTCATCAGCGCCATCGCGATGTTGGTCAGCGGCCCCAGCGCGCAGATCGTCACCCGCTCGCCGTGCGTGCGCAGCGTGTCGATCAGCGCGTCGACCGCATGCAGCGCCTGCAGCGGCATGGCCGGCTCATGCAACTCGGGGCCTTCCAGCCCTTCGCTGCCGTGCACATGCTCGGCGAACACCGGCGCGCGCATCAACGGCCGCTCGCAGCCCGCATGCACCGGGATGTCGGGCCGCCCCGCCCATTCGCAGACGATCCTCGCATTGCGCGAGGTCTTGTCGACCGACACGTTGCCGGCCACGGTGGTGATCGCCAGCGTGTCGAGCCGCTGGCTCGCCGCCATGGCCAGGAAGATCGCGATCGCGTCGTCCTGCCCCGGATCGCAGTCGATGATGATGGGAGTCTTCTTCATGGTGTCTGCCGGTTGAACACGGTGTTGAGCTGCTCCATCCAGCCCTGCTTGTCATCGGCGTCGGCAAAGCTCGCCTCGATGCTGTTGGCCGCCAGCAGGTAAGCGTGGTAGGCGTTGAGCGCATCGTTGGCCTCGAAGGCCTCGATGTAGTTGCGGTTGATGTAGCCGCCGAAGTAGGCGGGGTCGTCGGAGTTCACCGTGACCACGATGCCGGCCGAGAGCAGGCGGTCGAGGTTGTGGTCGGCCATGCTCGGGAACACGCGCAGCAGCACGTTGGACAGCGGGCACACGGTGAGCGGAATGCGCTCGCGCACCAGCCGCTCGATCAGCCGCTGGTCGCCCAGGCACTGCACGCCGTGGTCGACCCGCTCGACGTGCAGCAGGTCGAGCGCCTCCCGGATGTACGAGGCCGGCCCCTCCTCGCCCGCATGCGCCACGCGGCGCAGGCCGAGCTCGCGGCAGCGCCGGAACACGCGCTCGAACTTCTGCGGCGGATGGCCGTACTCGCTGCTGTCCAGCCCCACGCCGATGAAATGCTCGCGGTACGGCATCGCCTGTTCCAGCGTCTCGAAGGCCGAGGCCTCGCTGAGGTGGCGCAGGAAGCACAGGATCAGGCCCGAACTGATGCCGTAGGTGTGCCGCGCATCGGCACAGGCCTTCGACAGCCCGCCGATCACCACGCCGATGCCGATGCCGCGCTGCATGTGGGCCTGCGGGTCGAAGAAGATCTCGGCATGCACCACGTTGTTCAGTGCGGCGGTGCGGAAGTACGCCATCGCGAGGTCGTAGAAGTCTTCCTCCTTGCGCAGCACATCGGTCACCGCGTAGTAGAGGTCGAGAAAGCTCTGCAGCCCATCGAAGCGGTAGGCGCGCCGGAGCATCTCGACGCTGACATAGGGCGGCGGCACGCCGTTGCGCCGGGCCAGCTCGAATGCGAGCTCCGGCTCGAGGCAGCCCTCGATGTGCACATGCAGCTCGGCCTTGGGCATCTGCCGGATCAGGGCCGGCAGCCTCAGCGTCGAGATGCTCTCGAGCTGCTCCCGGCCCAGGACCGCCGGCAACGGCCGCTTCATCGTGTCCACTGTACTGTTCATGGTGGTGTCGTTCATCGGAATCGGTTGAAGGGGCGTCAGCGGCCCTTGATGTAGGGTCGGCCCACGGCCGCCGGTGCCCGCGCCGCGCCGAAGAACCCGGCCAGCAGCACCACCGTCAACGCATAGGGCATGGCCTGGATCAGCTCGACCGGCACACTGCCCACCAACGGCAGGCGCGCGCCCTGCAGCCGGATGGCCACCGCGTCGAGAAAACCGAACAGCAGGCAGGCACGCAGGGTTCCGAAGGGCTGCCAGCGACCGAACACCATGGCCGCCAGCGCCATGAAGCCGCGGCCCGCCGTCATGCCGGGCGTGAACGATGCGTTGAGCGCCAGCGCGAGGTGGACGCCGGCCACCGCGCAGAGCACGCCCGACAACGTGATGCCGGCATAGCGCAGCCGCGCCACCGAGATGCCGGCCGCATCCACCATCGCCGGGTTCTCGCCGACGGCACGCAGCCGCAGGCCGAAGCGCGTGCGGTAGAGCAGCCACCAGCTCGCCGGCACCAGCAGCAGCGCCAGCCACACCAGCACATCCTGCGACAGCAGCGGGCTCACCGACGCCGGCACCAGCGATTCGAAGCGGGCCGACGCCACCACGTTGGGCGTGCGGCCGCCGAGGTGGAACCACACCAGGCTCAGCACGATCGTGAGGCCGGCGGCGACGAGGTTGATCGCCACGCCCGAGACGATCTGGTCGCCGCGATGGGTGACGCAGGCGAACCCGTGCAACCACGACAGCAGCAGCGACACGCCGACCGCGATGGCCAGCGCACCCACCGCGGGCACGCCCACGGCACCGGCGCTGGCGGCCGCGAAGGCCGCCGCCAGCATCTTGCCTTCGAGGCCGATGTCGACCACACCGGCGCGCTCGCTGAACAGGCCGGCCAGCGCGCAATAGATCAGCGGCGTGGAGATGCGCAGCGTGGCGCCGAGGATGGAAGCGGCAAGGTCGAGGAATTCCATCACGCGGCCCCTCCGCTGTGCCGGGCGCACCAGCAGTAGGCGCGGGCCACCGCGGGCCGCATCACCGTTGCCAGCGCGCCGCAGAACAACACCATGAAGCCCTGCACCGCCACCACCATGTCGCGGGTGATGTCGGGCATCTCGAAGGTGATCTCGGTGCCGCCCTGGTACAGCCCGCCGAACAGCAGCGAGGCCAGCACGATGCCGACCGGATGGTTGCGGCCCATCATCGCCACCGCGATGCCGGTGAAGCCCGCGCCGCCGGAGAAGTTGAGCAGCAGCTTGTGGTTGACGCCGGCGATCTCGTTGAGGCCGAGCAGCGCCGCCAGCGCACCCGACAGGCCCATGGCTACCAGCGTCAGGCGCTTCGGGTCCAGGCCCGCATAGCGCGCCGCGCCCGGTGAACTGCCCAGCGTGCGGACGGCGTAGCCCACCGGCGTGTGCCACAGCAGCACCCAGGTCGCCACGCACAGCAGCAGCGCCAGCGCGAAGCTCAGGTTCAGCGGCGTGGCCGGCAGCTCCACGCCCACCCAGCGGAACATGTCCTGCGCACTGGGCAGGCTGGCCGAGGCGGCGAACGGCAGCGTCTCGACCGCCAGGCTGCCCTTGGGCATCAGCACGTTCACCAGCAGCCACACCATGAACGACGAGGCCAGGAAATTGAACATGATGGTCGTCACCACGATGTGGCTGCCGCGCCAGGCCTGCAGCCACGCCGGCACCAGCGCCCAGGCGGCGCCGGCGGCGATGCCGGCCACCGCGGCCAGCGGGATCAGCACGATCGACGGCAGATGCCCGCCCAGGCAGAACAGCACCGCGCCGACCGCCAGCCCGCCCATCGTGGCCTGGCCCTCGGCGCCGATGTTGAACAGGCCCGCCTGCAGCGCAATGGCGACGGCCAGGCCGGTGAAGATGAAGTTGGTGGCGTAGTAGAGCGTGTAGCCCCAGGCCAGCGAACTGCCGAACGCGCCCGACACCAGCAGGCGCACGGCCTGCCAGGGGCTCTGCCCGATCAGCCCGACCACCAGCCCCGCCACCAGCAGCGCGAGCGCCACGTTCAGCAGCGGCAGCAGGCCGTGGTCTATCCAGCGGGGCAGCGCGATGTCCGAATACTTGCTCATCGGCGCTCCTCAGGCGGCACAGCGGGCGCCGTCGCCCATCAGCTCGCCGAGCCGGCGGGCATCGGCCTCGGCGCGCGGCAGCAGGCCGGTCACCCGGCCGCCGCTCATCACCGCCACGCGGTCGGACAGCGCGAGGATCTCGTCGAGCTCGCTCGACACCAGCAGGATCGCGCAGCCCTGGTCGCGCAGTGCGCGCAGCCGCTCGTAGATCAGCTCGATCGCGCCGATGTCGACGCCCCGCGTGGGCTGGCCCACCAGCAGCACCTTGGGCTGGCGGCGCACCTCCCGCGCCAGCACCAGCTTCTGCTGGTTGCCGCCGGAGAACTTCGACGTGCCCAGCCGCTCGTTGCGCGGCCGCACGTCGAACGACTCCATCAGCTCGCGGCACATCTGCCGCATCGACGAGGCGCGCAGCAGCGGCCCGGCGCGCAGCGACGCGTCGTCGAGGTAGCCGAGGCAGGCCACCTCCCAGGCCGGGAAGCCGAGCACCATGCCGATGCGGTGGCGGTCTTCGGGCACATGGGCCACGCGCAGGCGTCGCATCTCGCGTGGGCCGGCCGGCCGGTCGGCCGAGATCTCGCGCACCAGGCCGCCTGCCGCCGCCACGCGGATCAGGCCGCCGCTGGGCGGCATCATCCCGGCCAGCAGCAGCATCAGCTCGCTCTGCCCGTTGCCCGACACGCCGGCCACGCCGAGGATCTCGCCGGCGCGCAGCTCCAGCGACACGCCGCTCACCCGCGCGACGCCCTGCCGGTCGACCCACGACAGGTCCTGCACCGCCAGGCGGACCTTGCCCGCCGAACGGGCACTGCCGCGCGCCGCCCCGGCCGCGACCTGCTCGTCGATCGCCGAGACCTTGCGACCGACCATCAGCTCGCCGAGCTCCGTCGCATCGGTCTCCCGCGTGATGCGGCGCGCCACCACCTCTCCGGCCCGCATGACCGTGACTTCGTCGGTCATCGCCATGATTTCCCTGAGCTTGTGTGTAATGAGGATGACGGTGGTGCCGCACTCGCGCAGGCGCGCGACCATGCCGGCCAGGTGGTCGACCTCGGCGGGCGTGAGCACCGCGGTGGGCTCGTCGAGGATCAGCACGCGGGCGCCGCGGTAGAGGGCCTTGAGGATCTCGACGCGCTGCTGCACGCCGACCGGGAGCTCCTCGATCCGCGCATCGAGGTCGACCTCGATGCCGAACTCGGTGCACAGGGCCTCGATGCGCTGCCGCGCGCCTGCCATGGCCTGCGCGACGAGAAAGCCGCCTTCGTGGCCGAGGAGGATGTTCTCGAGCACGGTGAAGCACTCGACCAGCATGAAGTGCTGGTGGACCATGCCGATGCCGCTGCGGATGGCATCGCCGCAGGAGCCGAAGCGCACCGGCGCGCCCGATACCAGCATCGTTCCCGCGTCGGGCACCTGCAGGCCGTAGAGCAGGCTCATCAGCGTGGACTTGCCCGCCCCGTTCTCGCCGATGATGCCGTGCACGCTGCCCGCGGGAATCGGGAACGACACATCGCGGTTGGCCTGCACCGCCCCGAAGCGCTTGCAGATGCCGCGGAACTCGACCGCCGGCGCTGGACGGGTCTGCATGTGGATGCTCATGCCGAGGGCCCCGCTCAGTAGTGGCAGCTGTTGTCGGCCATGTAGTTGGCCACCTTGATCCTGCCGGCCACGATGTCGGCCTCGGCCGCCGCCAGCTTCGCCTGCACGGCAGGCGGAACCAGCTTGCCGTTGTTGGCGTCCATCGCCAGCTCGACGCCCTTCTCCTTCAGGCCCAGCGTCACGGTGCCCGGCTTCCAGCTGCCGTCGCGCGCCGCGGCCACGGTGGCGTACACCGCCACATCGAGCCGCTTCATCATCGAGGTCAGCATCGTCCCGGGGTGGATGCCGTTCTGGTTGCTGTCGACGCCGATCGCGAGCTTGCCCTGGTCCTTGGCGGCCTGATACACGCCGATGCCGGTGCCGCCCGCGGCTGCGAACACCACGTCCACGCCCTTGGAGAACTGCGTGCGCGCCAGCTCGGCGCCGCGGGTTGGATCGCTCCACGCGGCCGGCGTGGTGCCGGCCATGTTGCTCAGCACCTCGGCCCGCGGGTTCGCGAACCGGGCACCCTGCTCGTAGCCGCACAGGAAGCGGCGGATCACCGGCACATCCATGCCGCCGATGAAGCCCACCTTGCCCGACTTGCTCGTCAACGAGGCCAGCATGCCGGCGAGGAACGAGCCCTCCTGGTCGCGGAACACGACCGACTGCACGTTGGGTGCGTTGATCGTGGTGTCGACGATCGCGAAGCGGGTCTTCGGGAACTCCGCGGCCACTTTGGCGAGCGCGGCCGCCTGCGTGAAGCCGATCGCGATCACCGGGTCGGCGCCCTTCTGCGCCATGCGCCGCATCGCCTGCTCGCGCTGCGTGTCGTTGGCGATCTCGAAGTCGAGGTACGAGACGCCGGTGTCCTTCTTGAACTTCTCGATGCCGTTGTAGGCGGCTTCGTTGAACGACTTGTCGAACTTGCCGCCCATGTCGTAGACGATGGCTGGCAGGAATCGGCCTTCGGCGTTTGCCGGTGCGGCAAACGCGGCGCAGGCCAGCAGCGATGCGCCCAGCATCAGGCCGCGAAAGGTGGTGTGCATGTGATGTATCTCCTCGAGACCACGCCGGAGGGCTCTGCGCGACGCGGAGCCCTCCCTGTCGCGCCGCGTCAGAAACGGACGCGAATGCCGAAGTCCACGCCAGTGGCCGAACGAGTCGTCACATCGGTGCCGTCCATGTTGTAGCGAGAGTTCGCCACCGCCGCGAGCGCGTCCTGGCGCAGGTGCGCGACCGAGGCATACAGCGAGGTGCGCTTCGAGAGGTTGTACATGTACTGCAGCCCCAGCTGGCTCGCGTCCTGCGCATCGCTGCCCAGGCCGGAACGGTCGGCCCTCGTGTATGCGAAGTTCACCGAGCCCGATGCGCCGACCGGCACCATGCCGCCGAGGTTCAACATGAGTTCCTTGCGCTGCAGGCCCGTGCCCAACTGCTTGGCCGAGACCCATTGGGTGACCGACCCCAGCACCTTGATCGGGCCGAAGTCGTACGACGAACCGAATGACGTGTAGGTCCAGTAGCCCGAGGCGGTGGCCGCGGTGGAGTCGAACTTGTCGGCCGACAGGGCCTTGGCGCTGGCGCCGGTGGTCGGGTTGACATCGGCCACCTGGTTGGTGCTGTTGTGGCCCTGCGTGAAGCGCACCTCGAGCGGGCCCTTGGAATAGCCCACGCCGAAGGCATATTCCTTGTTGCCCACGCCCTTCTCGCTCGGCGCGACCTGCACCTGGCCGTAGAAGCCGCCCAGCGTCGGCGGGGTCAGGTACGAGATCGCGTTGCTGACACGAACGAAGGTGTTGGTCGCCGAGAAGTTGAACGGCGTGGCGAGGTTCATCACGTTGCCCACGCCCTTGCCGTTCAGCGCATCGAAGTCGCCGGGAATGGAGTTCTGCAGCGCGGCGTCGCGGCCGAAGCGCAGCTCGCCGTAAGGCGTGTGCAGGCTGACGGTGCTGCGGCGGTCGAACAGCGGCGTCGATGCGCTGCCGCCGGTGTCGGCCTTGACCGGCATGTCGAGGTAGAAGCTGCCGGCGAGGCCGCCGCCGATGTCGTCCTTGCCGGTGATCACCAGCTTGCTGCTGCTGGCGCCCTCACGCTGCAGCAGCAATGTCTTGGTGCCGCCATCGTCGATGCGGCGGGTGGTCAGGTCGATCGTTCCGAAGATTTGCACCTGCGCAAAGGCCGCGGGTGCAACCGATGCGAGGCTGAGGAGCAGTACGCGCTTTTTCACTGTATTGAATCCCGATGGAAAGGTTTGATCTCATGGGTTTGCGATGAAAGTGCTCTACTTCTTTTCAGGCGTGAGTTCCCTCCTCCCGCTGTCGAGCGGGTTCCTCCAGTCCCTCTTCAATGAATGTCCGGCCGGACGCCGGTGTGTCAGTTCACGCGGCGCACCCGCTCCAGCGGCGGCGGGCTGACCACGCCCTTGGCCCGCATGTATTGGTCGAGCGCGTCGACATCGATCGGTCCGGTGACGGCGCGCGTGCCGCGCTTGAATGCCGAGAAGCCGTCGCCTCCTTCGGCGAGGAAGTTGTTGACCGTCACCCGGTAGTCCTTCTGCGGGTCGAGCGGCAGGCCGTTGACCGTCACGCTGCCCGGCACCACGCGCTGCCCCACCGGTCGCGCCGCATCCCACGCGTAGCGGAAGCTGGCCGACACCTGCAGCGGCCGGTGCTTGGGCTGGTTCAGCCACTGCTGCTCCAGCGCCTCGAGGATCTGCGATCCCTTGAGCGTGATCGTCACGAGGTTGTTCGAGAACGGCTGCACCGCAAAGATGTCGGCGTAGCTCACGCCGCCCTCGCCCACCTTGCTCAGCGGCGCCCGGATGCCGCCGATGTTGGTGAAGGCGATCACCGCATCGCCGCTCATGGCCGCAAGATGCGCGTCGGCGATCAGGTTGCCGAGCGCGGTCTCGCCGCTCGGCGTTTCCTCGCGGTTCATCGTCTCGGTGAGCCTGGCGACCGGCCGCTTGACGATGTCCCCGGACAGCGCCGTGTAGGCCCCGATCAGGCGCGTCTGCGCCGGATCCTTGGCGTACTGGTCGTTGCGGACGATCACGTTGTTCGCCGCGGCAGACACGATCGTGCCGGCGGCCCGGTCGAGGCGCAGGTCGATGTCCGTCACCAGCGTGCCGTACTTGTCGCCGCTGGTCACCAGCCGGCCGTCGATCACGCAGTTGTAGGCCTTGTGCGTGTGGCCGCTGATCACCAGCGGGATCGACTTGTCGAGCTTCTTGACGATGCCGACGATCGGCCCGGAGATGCCGGGGCATTCGTTGTAGTCGCCCTCGGGGAAGCCGCCTTCGTGGATCAGCACGACGATCGCGTTGACCCCCTTGCGCTTGAGTTCGGGCACCAGCGCATTGACCGTCTCGGCCTCGTCGTTGAACTGCAGGCCCGCCACGCCGGAGGTGGAGACGATGTTCGCGGTACCCTTGAGCGTCAGGCCGATGAAGCCAACCTGCACGCCCTCGAAGCTCTTGATGTAGTACGGCGGAAAGATCGTCTTGCCGGTGCGCGTGTCGATGGTGCTGGCCGCCAGGTACTTGAAGCTCGCGCCGGCGAAGGGCTTGGGCCCCTTGCAGCCATCGCGCGGATGGCAGCCACCGTTCTGCATGCGCAGCAGCTCATCCTTGCCGTGGTCGAACTCGTGGTTGCCTACCGCGGCCACCTCCAGGTCCATCAGGCCGAGCGACTCGACGGTGGGCTCATCGTGGAACATCGCCGACAGCAGCGGGCTGCCGCCGATCAGGTCGCCTGCCGCCACGAAGATGCTGTTGCGGCTGCCGCCGCGCAGTTGCCTGACCGCCGTGGCCACGTATTCGGAGCCGCCGGCCTTGACCACCTGCGTCTTCGACGGGTCGGCCGGATCCTTGATCTTGATGCCGCCCGGCGGCGGCAGCAGGTTGCCGTGGAAGTCGTTGATCGCCAGGATCTTGACCTTCAGCGGTTCGGCCGCCGCACCGGGCTGCCGGCCCGGCAGCTGCGAGCAGCTTGCCGCGGCGAGTGCCAGCGCACAAAGCAGGATTCTCGATTTCATCGATCGTTTCCCCCGAAAACGTTTGCTACTGCAGTTAAAAAAAGGGGCGGCACTTTGGGGGCCGCCCCTTCGGCTCAGGCTACAACCGAAGCCCCCTCCTCGCACCAAGCCGACAAAAACGCCATCGTGACCGCCGAGGCATTGGCCTCGGCCAGGCCACTCGAGAAGAACGCCCCCACGTCCGCCGCGTGGTCGCCGCCTGCGATGTCCGACAGGCTGCGGAACGCGATGTAGGGTGTCTGGTTCGCATACGCCACGTGGGCGAACGACGCGGTCTCCATGTCGGTGACGTGCGCCCCCAGGCTGTCGCGCAGGTAGGCGTGGTAGCTCGCGTTGGCCACGAAGGCGGTGCACGACACACCCAGCCCGCCTACCGCCATGCGTGGCTGGCGCGCGACCGCGATCTCAGGGTTGCGCGGGCCGCAGCGGCGCAGCGGGGGCGCCAGCCTGCGCGCCACCTCGAGCATCTGCGCATCGGCCGGATAGTCGAACCGGAACTCGCCATGCGGCGCCGAGGCATCGGTGAGCACGAAGTTGTCGCGCAGGTACATGCCGGTGGCCACCGCGCCCTCACCCCATGCATGCCGGTAGTCGGGCCGCGGACGCTCGTCGTCGCCGTGCGAGAGCTTCAGCCCCAGCGGCGCCAGGTCGCCCTCGCGGCCGCAGGGCGAAGGCACACGCTCGTCCTGCCCCCAGTAGACCTCCAGCGGCATGGCCCAGCGCTCGGGCACCACCACGTCGCCCACGGCCAGCGCCGAATCCAGGCCGCCTGCGATGCCGCTCATCACCAGCCGCTCGATGTGGAAGTGGTCGAGCATCAGCTGCGTGACCATCGCGGCATTCACCATGCTCACGCCGCACAGCACGATCACCACATCGGCGCCGCACAGGCGGCCGGTGGTGAAGCGGTTGCCGTTGATCATGCGGCTGTGCCGATCATCGGCGGCCTCGATGAGCAGGTCGGCCTCCGCGCCGAAGGCACTCACGATGCCGATGCGGGGCGTCTCGTCCCTCTGCCGGTGTTCTCTTCTGGTCTTCATCCTCACTCCACTCCTTCTTCGCGTCTGTGTTGTCTCAGCACCCGAGCATCGTGGCGATCTCGTCGGCTGCGGGGATGGATGCCATCGCGCCCTTGCGGGTGACCGAGATCGCCGCTGCGGCCTGCGCCCAGCGGATGGCCGCAGCCATCGGTTCGCCGCGGCACCGAGCCGCCACGAACGCGCCGATGAACGTGTCGCCCGCGCCGGTGGTGTCCACCGCCTGCACCTCGAACGCCCTGGACCAGCCGGCCTCCGAAGCCGTGTCGTACACCACGCCTTCGGCACCGCAGGTCATCACCACCGCTGACACGCCCACTTCTCGCAATTGGCGTGCCACAGCGGCCATGTCGCGTTCATCGAAGCTGCCCGGCTTCACGAGCGCCGCCGCTTCCAGCGCATTCGGCACGAGGATGTCGACGAGCTGCAGCAGCTCAGGTGCCAGCGGTGCCGACATCGGCGCGGGATTGAGCAGCACCGGCACACGCGCCCTGCGAGCGATTTCCATCGCGCGGCGCACCGCGGCCAGCGGTGTCTCGAGCTGGCACACGAGGATGGCCGCCGAAGCGATCAGCTCGGCGGCGGACTCCACATGTCTGATGGCGAGCGACGCGTTGGCGCCCGCATGCACGCCGATGGAGTTCTGCCCCGACTGCTCATCGACCAAGATCAGCGCCGACCCGGTGGGACCATCGCTGGTGAAGAGATGCGACACGTCGACCCGGTCGGCCGCCAGCGCACGCGCTGCCTCGATGCCGAAGCTGTCGTTGCCGACCGCGCCGATGAACCGCACCTTCGCGCCTGAGCGTGCGGCAGCCACGGCCTGGTTGGCGCCCTTGCCGCCCAGCGTGCGCGACAGGCCCAGGCCCTGAACCGTTTCGCCGGGGCGCGGCAGGCGGCGGCACCTCAGGACGAAGTCCACGTTGACGCTTCCGACCACTGCCACATGCCCGCTCATTCGTGCGCTTCCTTGTTCAGCATTCGATCATTCCGCAATCGTTTGCACGCAAACGTTTGCTATGCGACATTAAGGCATGTGGTGTTGAGGCGTGTCAAGTAGAAACAAGCCCAGGATCACGCCCGGTTATCGTGAATTTGCCGCTGAAATCAGCATCTTGTGCAAAACGTTTGCACCAACTTGGGGAAGCAGGGGGAAGCGGGTCGGATAAAGTGCCGGGCATCGCAAACGTTGTCGCCCACGAGGCCGACGAAGACAGCCCATGGCCACCATCAAGGACGTCGCGCAACACGCACAGGTGTCGATCACCACGGTGTCCCACGTGCTCAACGGCACGCGGGGCGTCGCCACCGAAACCCGTGCCCGGGTCATGAAGGCGATCGAGGAACTGCGCTACGTGCCCAGCGCCACCGCGCGCAGCCTCAAGACGCAGCGCAGCGGCATCATCGGGATGGTCCTGCCCAACAACTCCAACCCCTTCTTCGCCGAAGTGATCCGCGGCGTGGAGGATGTCTGCTACGAGCACGGCTACAACCTGATCCTGTGCAACACCGACGACTCGCCGCAGAAGCAGGGGCGCGTCGTGCGGGTGCTGACCGAGCGGCAGGTCGACGGGATCGTGGTGCTGTCGTCGGGCGACGACGCCAACCTCTACGCGCTGCTCGATGAAGCCGGCCTGCCGCACGTGATCGTCGACCGCGAGACCGGCAAGACCGGCTCCGATCTGGTGCAGGTCGATCATGAGCTGGGGGGCAAGCTCGCCACCTCCCACCTGCTCGCGATGGGCCACCGCCGCATCGCCTGCATCTCGGGCCCCCTGTCGCTCTCGCCGGTGCGCCACCGGTTGCGCGGCTACCAGAAGGCGCTGGAAGAAGCCGGGATCAACCCACGCGACTGCGCACAGCTCGAATCAGACTTCACCAGCGCCGGCGGCTTCTCTTCGATGATGCAGCTGCTCACGCTGCACCCCCGCCCCACGGCCGTGTTCGCCTGCAACGACCTGATGGCCATCGGCGCGATCTGCGCCATCGCCTCGGTGGGACTCAAGGTTCCGGAAGACATCTCCGTCGTCGGCTTCGACGACGTGGCGCTCGCCGAGTACACGAACCCGCCGCTGACCACGGTGGCGCAGCCGATGGGCACGATCGGCGAGGTGGCGGCATCGATGCTGATCGACCGCATCGCCACTCCTGCGATGAAGCCGCGGCGCGAGAAGCTGAGCCCTCGCCTCGTGATCCGCAAGTCGACCACCGTGCAGCGCGGCCCGTCTGAGCCGCTTCACGCCACGGAGCGTGGCCCCAGGAAGCGCGCCGCGGTCAGGTCCTGAGTGCGCCGGGCCGGCGTTGTCACTTGGCCAGCCGGAACAGCCAGGCGTTCTGGTCGATGTCGTTGATCAGCGCGAAGACGCGGTACTGCGGGATGTAGCCCCAGCGCCCGAAGGTGCCTTGATAGGGAGCATTCGCCGTGGGGCCGGCCCCGCGCGCCACCTGTGTCCAGGCCAGCGTTTCCATGTCCAGTGCCCAGACCTCGCTGCCGCCGAGCCACGCGACGATGCGGTCGGCCACCGGGTCGTACGCAACGCCCGGCGACTTCTTCGACGAGACCAGCGGCGGCGCATTCGTGGTGGCCAGCGTGCCTAGCCGGCCGGTCGCCAGGTCGATCACCTGCACGCCATCGCCGAGCATCACGAACTGGCGGCGCTTGCTGTCAATGGTGGCCGAGAGGTGGTAGTCGATCGAATGCGAGCTGATCGTGCGGTAGCTGTTGGCCTCGAGCGAGTAGCTGTAGAAATGGGTCTGGCTGGCGGCGTAGACGAGCCGGGTCTCCGGGTCGTAGACCGCCAGCGATCCATAGCTGTTCGGCCCTGCCTTGGCCAGCATCTCCTGCCACTGGTTGGTCTTGAAGTCGTAGGTCCAGGTCGCGAAGTCGCCGCCACCACAGGGCGCGAGCGAGCCGTGCGTGGCATAGAAGCGATCGGCGTGCGCGATGTAGGCCAGGCCGCCGTAGGTGTGGCGCGAGGTGGGCGTGCGGTCGGGCAGGCCCGAGTGGCAATCGGCCTCCCCTGTGTGCGGGCTCGGCTCGACGATACGGCGGATGCTGAGCGACGGCAGGTCGAGCGCATACATCTCGTTGCCCCAATAGTCGGCATGGCCGCCGCCCCAGACCAGCAGGCGACTGCGGGCAGTGTCCACGGCGCCACCGCTCCACGCCTTGACGAGGTTGGGCGGATAGCCCCGTTGCGTGACCGGCGGCAGCACCGACCGGATCCTGGTGTTGGGCAGTTCCAGCCAGTGGCCGGGCTCGAGCGAGGCCACCGCGGCCGGTGCCGCGGGGCTGGACGCCGACGGCTGCGGCTGCGTGCCGGGCGTGGTATCGGCCGGCTGCGCCACGGGCGGATTGGGGCCACCTGGCGCAGGCGCGGGGGCCGGTGCTGGCGCGGGAGCCGGCGCCGGGGCGGGCGTAGGTGCGGGTGAAGGAGCAGGCGAAGGCGCAGGCGCAGGCACGGGCGCCGGCCCGTTCACCAAGCGGGGCTGGATGCCCCACACCGGCTCGGCGTTGTAGGCCCGGACCTGCGCCGGGAAGTTGGAGGCAGAGGTCACTCGCCGCCAGGCGTCCAGCGCACCGGCCGCGCCCTGGTCCACCGCGTACGACAGCGCCGGCATCAGGTTTCCCCAGTAGCCGGTGGCCTCGGTCGGGTAGCCGGTTTCCAGCGCTTCGCCGAGGTTGCCGGTGGTGGGCAGCTTCATCGCGCGGGCCACCTCGGCCCACGAGGCGAACCACGGGCCCGCGCCGGTCTTCCAGTCGGCCTTGGCGCTGGGGCTGTACTGCGTGGTGTACTGGGCCGCATAGCGGTACGAGAAGGCATCGTCGCCGCTGCCGCCGAGCCGGCCGACCACCGAGCGGTACTTCCAGGCGAGGAACTGGCCGAGCTTGGCATCCACCTCGCTGCGGTGCACGGCCAGTTCCTTCGCGTAGCCGAGGCTGGCGGTGAAGAAATCGTCCATCCATACCGCGCTCGTCCACGGGTCGCCGGCGGCATAGTCGCCGTAGGGCTGCACCAGGCCCAGCGGGTTGTTGGGCGAGGCGATGTAGCGCGAGTGGTAGTAGTCGATGTTGGCCGACAGGCTGCCGACCAGTTCGGTACGCAGGTCGTCGTCGTCGGGCGTGATCGTGGCCGCCTGCGCGAGCGACCTGAGGGCCCAGGCCGCACCACGGGTGGTGTTCGCCCCCGCACTCGATTCGAACAGGCCCGCCGTCTGACGGCGGGTGGAGTCGTTCTGCTTCAGGAAGTTGGCGGTCGCGACGAACTGGCTCTCCTCGAGGAAGTAGTTCCAGCCCGTCAGCAGGTAGGGCATGAAGCCGATGGACGGATGGTGCGAGGTGGCAAAGCGCGGCGGCTGCGGGCCGGTGGCGGCCGGGGTGTAGCTGTTCTTCGTCGATGCCCCGGTATCCGACACGCCCGAGCCCGAGCCCATCACCAGCGTGGGATAGCTCGAGAACCTGAGCGGTCGCGCGGTGAGCTCGTCCCGGTAGTGGATGCCGTAGCGCCCGGCGGCATAGCCGTTGATCACCGAGGCGCGGAACGCGCGCGGGTCGGCGCCGGTGGTCAGGTAGGCCGCATCCCACTCGGGCAGCAACCCGATCGAGGGGTGGTAGCCGGCCGTGCCCATCGCCCCCGGGAAGCTGCCCTGCATCAGTGGCGTGTAGCTGGCCGGCAGCCGGTTGAACAGCCGGCTGCCAGCCGGCGTGACGGCCCGGTAGTTGGGCACCAGCCGCGTCGACATCAGGTAGGCCGCATCGTGCGCCGGCGTTACCTGCGGGTCAGTGCCCAGCCAGTGGGTGAGCGTGGTGCCGCTGGCCAGCACAGCGCGCTGGTGGTTCAGCAGGTTGAGCGCCTGAGAGAACCGCTCGGTGCCCCCGAGGATGAAGCTGGCGGTACCGTTCTTGGCCTCAGGCGCGGGCACGTTGAGGGTGGCATTCTCGATCCAGGGCAGCACCTCGACCGCGCCGCCGCGATAGGCCCGCACCTCGACCCAGGCCGTCAGGTGCGGATCGCGGCCGATGGGCTGGTGGAACACCCAGGACGACATCTGCGGCCCGGAGACCACGGCCTGCGAAGGATGCGCCCAGTCACCGCCCGACCAGTTGGCGGTGCCGAACGGCGGAAACTGGATGGAGGCCGAGACGCCGGTGGCCTGCAGGTCGGCCAGGCTCACCGCGGGTTGCGCGGCGGGCTGCGGCACCATGCCGAGTTCCAACGTCATCGGCGTGCGGGCCCGCAGGTCGGCTTGGCCTGACACCACCGCGAACTTGGCACTGCCATCGGGCCAGCGGTTTCTGACGACGAACTGGAAGCCGCGCAGCGGCGCATCGAGCACCTCCCCCCGGGGCACGTCGCCCTGCTTCAGCGGCAGGCCCACGGTGAAAGGCAAGGCTGGCCCGCCGGCCTCGCTGGTGAGGATGAGGCGCGGCCCACCGGCCGATGCCGTGGCGCCAATTGCAGGAACGGCGCCGGCACCGCCCGCGCCTGCATCCGATGGCGCGCCGATGCCACTGCCGCTGCTGGCGGAGCCGGTGTTCGGCGACGTTCCGGCAGCGGGCTTGGTGTCGTCTTCGGCGCTGCCGCCGCAGGCCGTAGCCATCAGTGCGGCTGCCATCGGCAGCACGATGCCGCATAGCCTCGTGTCGATCTTGCTCATTGCTTCCCTGATGAATCGTGAATCGTCGCGGCGCTGCCCTCGCGGGCCGCGTGACAGAACGGCGGCGACGATAGGCAAGCCAGGGAGGCAGGACAAGCATCGAAATGTGAGGGCGCGCGATCATCGCTCGACGCGCGCGGTGATCGACTGCTTTGAGGGTTAGTACCGGGGCTGCGTGGAGTCCGGCACGCACCGCACCGCGCGCTGACGCCTGGTCAGAGTTTGGTCATGGTTCGGTAATGCCTTCAGATGCCGCCCCGCCAAAGAATGCGGGGCATGAAGCGCTACACGATGGACCGCAGTCCTTCCACGGTTTCGCGCAGCACCGGCAGCATGCGCTCGATGGTCTGCTCGCGCGTCAAGGGCTGCATTTGAAGCGTCGCGCCGATCGCTCCCTTGCAGTCGCCACGCAGGTCGCGCAGCGGCAGTGCGATGCCGCGCAAGCCCACGTCGAGCTGGCCTTCGGTCACCCAGTAGCCCGCCGCGCGGGCTTGCATCACTTCCTTCAGAAAACGTTTGCGGCTGGTGATGGTGTTGGGCGTGTAGCCGGCGAAGTCGTGCTCTTCGATCCACTGGTGCAGCCGGTCGTCGGGCAAGGTCGACAGCAGCACCACGCCGGCCGTCACCGTGTGCGCGGGCGCGCGGGCGCCCGGGTGGAAGCCGATGCTGACCACGCGGGGCGCGTTGCTGCGCGCGAGATACACCACCTCGTGGCCGTCGAGCACACTGAAGTTGACCGTCTCGCCGATGGTCATCGAGATGCGCTGGATGAAAGGCTGCAGCAGCCGCGGCAGGCGCGCCGCGCTGAGATAGCTGTGCCCCAGCCGCAGCACCTTGGGCATCAGCCAGAACTGCTTGCCGTCGGTGCCCGCATAGCCGAAGTGGCACAGGCTCAGCAGGTAGCGGCGCGCCGCAGTGCGCGAGATGCCGGCCTTGGCACCCACCTCGCTGGGCGTGAGGCGGGGATGCAGGTCGTCGAAGCACTCGATCACGCGGAGGCCTTTGCCCAGGCCCTCGATGAGGTCCTTGCGATCGATCGGGAAAGTGAACTCGGGCATGTCCATCGCTCCATGGTGTACCGCAACATGCGCTTGCGTCGCTCACCGGGGGAAACCCGCAATACGAGCGATCATCGCGCACATCGAGCGATGATCGTTCAAATACCGGGGCGCCGCCTTGTGGAAGACCCGCGGCCTCCCTATCGTGAAGCCCATTCCGACGAGTCGGCCCGCCGACCAGACTTCACGATGAACATCACCGGCCACACACGCGTCTTCCCGATCCTGGGCGATCCCGTCACGCAGGTCAGGGCACCCGAGCTCTTCAACCACCTGTTCAGCCGGCACGGCATCGATGCCGTGCTGGTGCCGGTCCACGTGAAGCCTGCGTCGCTTGAGGGCTTCGTGCGTCACGCGCTGGCCGCGGGCAACGTCGGCGGGCTGCTGCTGTCGATCCCGCACAAGACGGGCGCCATGCCGCTGCTGCAGCACTGCGACCACCTCGGCCGCACCGCGGGCGCGGTCAACGGCATCCGGGCCGAGCCCGATGGCAGCTTCACCGGTGCACTGTTCGACGGCATCGGCTTCGTCAAGGCCCTGGACCACTTCGGCATCCCCATCGATCCCCGCGAGCGGCTGATGGTCATCGGCGCGGGTGGCGGCGGCATCGCGATCGCGGTGTCGCTGGCGGCACGCGGCGCCAAGCGCCTCGTGCTGTTCGATGCGCTGCCAGGGCGCGCGCAGGCGGCCGCCGCCAAGCTGCGCGCCGCGTTCGACGTCGAGGTCGAGACACCGGCCGAGGCCGACCCGTCGGGCTGCTCACTCGTGATCAATGCCACGCCGCTCGGCCTGCGGCCGGGCGATCCCCTGCCCTTCGAAGTCAAAGGACTTAACCGCGGCGCCGCCGTGGTCGACATCATCATGACGCGCCAGCCCACGCCGCTGTTGCAGGCCTGCCGTGAACGCGGTATTACTGCGCATCCGGGCTACGAGATGCTGCTGCAGCAGGTGCCGGAGTACCTCGAGTTCTTCGGCTACCGCGAGTTGGCCGCCATCGTGCAGCACGACCCGTCGGAGATCCGGGCGCTGCTGCAACCCGCCGATTCACTGACCCACTGATTCCTTTCGACAACGACACCGGAGACAACATGAGCCTCAGCATCCGTTCCCTGATCGCCGCCGTCGCGCTCGCCAGCATTGGCGCCGCGCATGCCGAGAACATCAAGATCTACAACCTGTTCGAGCTGTCGGGCACCGGCGCCACGTCGGGCACCAACATGAAGAACGGCGTGGAGCTGGCGGTCAAGGAGATCAACGCTGCCGGCGGCATCCTCGGCAAGAAGATAGAGACGGTGACGCTGGACACCCAGTCGAACCCCGGCGTGGCCAAGGGCCTGGCGCAGAAGGCGGTGGACGACGGCGCCTTCGCGGTGTTCGGGCCGGTGTTCTCGGGCTCGGTAATGGTCAGCATGATGGAGACGAAGCGGGCCGAGGTGCCCAACTTCATCGGCGGCGAGGCGGTCAACATCACGCAGCAGGGCAACCCCTACGTGTTCCGCACCAGCTTCACGCAGGCCACCGCGATGCCCAAGGTGGCCCGCTACATCGCCGGCCAGCTGCGCGCGAAGAAGGTGGCGGTGATCTACGTGAACAACGACTTCGGCAAGGGCGGCAACGACGCGATCATCAAGGCGCTCGAGGGCCGCCGCATCGCCGTGGCGGCCGACATCTCCACCGAGCCCGGCCAGGTCGACTTCTCGGCGCCGGTGCTCAAGGCCAAGCAGAGCGACGCGGATGCGCTGTTTGTCTACCTCAACGAGGAAGAATCGGCCCGCGTGCTGAAGGAACTGCGCAAGCAGGGCTGGAGCAAGCCGATCGTCGGCGAGAGCACCCTCACCGGACAGAAGGTGATCGACCTCGCCGGCGAGGCCGCCAACGGCGTGATGGCCCACGTGGGCCTCACGGTCGATGCGCCGGATCCCGGCGTGCGTTCCTTCCGCACCAAGTTCGAGAAGGAATACAAGTACGTCTCCGACCACAACGGCCTGAAGGGCTACACGGGGGTCTACGTCCTCAAGGCCGCGATCGAGAAGGCCGGCAAGCTCGACCGGGTGGCGGTGGCCAAGGCGATGAAGGGCCTGAGCGTCAAGGTGGCCAACGTGCCGGGTGTGCTGTTCGACGTGACCTACGACGACAAGGGCGACCTCGACCGCGAGAGCTTCCTCGTGGAGGTCAAGAATGGCAAGCAGGAAGTCAAGGACGTGCTGAAGCCGCTGGGCCAGCAGTAAACACACATGGCCGACTTTCTCCAACTCCTGTTGTCTGGCATGGCAACGGGCAGCATCTACGCGCTCGCCGCGCTGGGCTTCACGCTGCTGTGGCAGGCCTCCGGCACGCTGAACTTCGCGCAGGGCGAGTTCGTGATGCTGCCGGCGTTCTCGATGCTCGGCTTCGGCGCGCTCGGCCTGCCGCTGTGGCTCGCCTTCCTGGCCACCTGCGCCGTCGCGGTGCTGGTGCTGGGCTGGGGCTTCAAGCGCGGCATCGTCGACCCGCTGTTCAGGTTCGGGATGATGCCGATCGTCGTGGCCACCATCGGCCTCGCGCTGGCGCTGAGCAACGGCGTGCGTGCCGGCTACAGCGCCGAGGCGCATCCGTTCCCGAACGTGTTCCCCGACAAGGTGCTGCACGTGGCCGGCGCGGTGGTCACCCTGGCCGACGTCGGCACGCTGGCGGTCGCGCTGGTGCTGGTGCTGGGCACGCAAGCCTTCCTCGGCAAGACGGTCACCGGCCGCGCGATGCAGGCCGTGGCGCAGAACACCGAGAGCGCCACCGTGCTCGGCATCGACGTGCAGCGGATGATCTTCTACACCTTCGCGATCAACGCGCTGCTGGCCTGCGCCGCAGCGCTGCTGGTCACGCCGGTGTACCTGGCCAAGTTCGACATGGGCGAATCGCTGGGCACCAAGGCCTTCTTCGCGGCGGTGATCGGCGGCTTCAACAACTCGCGCGGCGCGCTGCTCGGCGGCCTGATCGTCGGCGTGGCGCAGAACCTGGCCGCGGCCTACGTATCGCCGGCCTACAAGGATGCGGTCGCGCTGGTGATCTTCATGGTCGTGATCCTGTTCAAGCCGCAGGGCCTGCTGGGCCGAAAAGAAGAACGCAAGGTCTGATGGGGACGCACCAATGAAGAAATCCTCGCTCCTCCTGATGCTGGCCGGGCTGGCGCTGCTGATCGCGGTGCCGCCCTTCCTCAAGAGCTACGGCATCTACCTGTTCAGCTACTGGCTGGTCTACACCATCGCCAACATGGGCCTCAACCTGACGATGGGCTACGCAGGCCAGAAGTCGCTCGGGCATGCGGCCTTCTTCGGCATCGGCGCCTACACGGTGGCGCTGGTGATGAAGGCGGGCCTCAGCTTCTGGCTCGGGCTGCCGCTGGCCGTGGCCGGCTGCTTCGCGATCGGCCTGGCGGTGGGCTTCCCGGCGCTGCGCGTGCAGACGCTCTACCTCGCCTTTGCGACGCTGGGCTTCAACACCGCCGTCTGGCTGGTGCTGCGCAACGAAGAATGGCTGACCGGCGGCACCTTCGGGATCAACGGCATCGCGCGGCCCTCGCTGGCCGGCCTGTCGCTCGAGAGCCCGCTCGCCTACTACTACTTCGTGCTGGGCGCCACCGTGCTGCTCGGCGCGCTGCAGTGGGGGCTGCTGCGTTCGCCCTGGGGCAAGGCCTTCACCGCGCTGCGCGACAACCCGATCCGCGCCGAGAGCCTGGGCATCGACGTGCGCGCATACACGCTGCTGTCGTTCGCGATCGGCGCGGCCTACGCCGGTGCGGCGGGCGCGCTCTTCGCCTCGCTGGTGCAGTTCATCGAGCCGGCGCCCTTCACTGTGGCCACCTCGTTCATGATGTACCTGATGGTCGTGGTCGGCGGGCCGGGCTACTTCTTCGGGCCGCTGCTGGGCTCGGCCGTCGGCGTGCTGCTGCCCGAGTGGCTGCGCTTCGCCCAGGCCTGGTATCTGTTCGCCTTCGGCGTCGCGGTGATCCTGCTGATGCTGTGGCTGCCCGACGGGCTGCTGAGCATTCCCGACCGGCTGCGCGCACGCCGCCAGGCGCGCGAGGCCTCGGCCCAGCGCGCCGCCGCGGCGGCGCAGATCAACCCGGCCGCCACGGCCGTCGCGGAGGGCGCGCGATGAGCAGCACCGTCCTCAAGGTCACCGACCTGCGCAAGTCCTACGGCGCCATCCAGGCGGTGGGCGGCGTCTCGTTCGAGGTCAAGGCCGGCGAGATCTTCGGGGTGATCGGCCCCAACGGTTCCGGCAAGACGACCATGTTCAACAGCGTGCTCGGCCAGATCAAGCCCGACGCGGGCCGCATCGAGCTGAACGGCAAGGACATCGCCGGCCTCGGGCCGATGGCGCTCAACCGCCTCGGCGTGGGCCGCACCTTCCAGACGCTGCAGGTGTTCGGCCGCATGAGCGTGCGCGACAACCTGATCGTCGCTGCCCAGGAGCACCAGGGCACGATGGGCAGCCGCCTCTTCGCGCCACCGGATTCAGGGCTGGGCAGGAAGGCCGACGAGCTGATCGACCTGTTCCGCATCCGCCACGTGGCCGACAAGCCCGCCGGTTCGCTGAGCTACGGCCAGCAGAAGCTGGTCGACATCGCCATGGCCTTCATGAGCGACCCCGCGCTGGTGCTGCTCGACGAGCCCTGCGCCGGCGTCAACCCCAGCCTGGTGGGCGGCATCAGCACGCTGCTCAAGACGCTGAACCAGCAGCGCAAGGGCAGCTTCATCGTGATCGAGCACAACATGGATTTCGTGATGGACCTGTGCCACCGCATCCTCGTGATGGTCGAGGGCAAGGTGATGGCCGTCGGCACGCCGGCGGAGATCCGCGCCAACAAGCAGGTGCTCGACGCCTACCTGGGGAACTGACGATGCACAGCAACGACACCCCTGCCATCGAGTTCGATGACGTGGTCGCCGGCTACAAGGACTTCATGATCCTGAACAACCTGTCGCTGAAGGCGCGGCGCGGCGCGATCACGCTGCTGCTCGGCCCCAATGGCGCGGGCAAGTCCACGGTGCTGAAGACGCTGTTCGGCCTGCTCAAGGTGCGGCAGGGCCGCATCCGGCTCGACGGAGCCGACATCACCGGTGCCTCGGCGCGCGACCTGCTCGCCCGGGGCATCGCCTTCGTGCCGCAGGGCCGCAACCTCTTCGGCCAGCTCACCGTGTGGCAGAACCTCGAGCTCGGCGGCATCACGCTCGGCCGCAAGGCCACGCACGAGCGCATTCCCGAGGTGCTGAAGACGTTCCCGCGCGTGCAGCAGCGGCTGCACAGCCAGGCCTCCGCGCTCTCGGGCGGCGAGCAGAAGCAGCTCGAGATCTGCCGCGCGCTGCTGCTGCGGCCCAAGGTGATCCTGATCGACGAGCCGTCGATCGGCCTCTCGCCGCTGGTGGTGCGCGACGTGTTCGTGCTGCTGCGCGCGCTCGCCGACCAGGGCACCACGGTGCTGATGGTCGAGCAGAACGTCAAGAGCGCACTGAAGATCGCCGACGAGGCCATCGCGCTCGAGTCGGGCCGCCAGGTGCTGCACAGCAGTGCCTCGGCGCTGCTGGCCGACCCGCACATCGAACGGCTCTTCCTGGGCGGCGCCGCGATGCCGAAGGCCGCATGACCTAGCCCCTACCCACCTCTTTCCGACGAAAGGGTTCGTCGGCGCCCCGATTCGTCCCGGGCTGCGCCAGGGCGTGCTCACGCCTGCCGCGGCGCCAGCCGGGCTCAACAGCCGACACAACGTAGCCATCCACCACCTTCCCCATGGACCGAGGAGACATGATGAAACGAACCCTCCTGGCAGCCTCGCTCGCCGCCCTCGCCGCCTCCGCCGCCCAGGCCCAGAGCAGCTACACGCTCTACGGCCTGATCGATACCACGCTGCGCATCACCAACAACGAAGCGTCCGGCGGGGCCCGCAAGCTGCAGATGACCGAAGGTGCGCTCACCGGCACGCGCTGGGGCCTGCGCGGCGTGGAAGACCTGGGCGGCGGCCTCAAGGCGAAGTTCGTCGCCGAGTCCGGCTTCTCGCCCGACACCGGCGGCCTGCTGCAGGGCGGCGCGCTGTTCGGCCGCCAGGTCTACGTCGGCCTCGAAGGCGAGTTCGGCGACGTGCGGATGGGCCGGCAGTACACCGTGGCGCACGAGATCATCTCCAGCTACGAATCGATGGCCATTGCCAACCTCTCGATCGTGGGCTACCAGGGCTCGCAGTACACCGGCCTGCGCTTCAACGACATGGTGCGCTACAGCAAGCAGTTCGGCCAGGTGTCGGTGGTGGGCGGCTACAGCTTCGGCGAGGTCACGGGCAACGTGCGCTCCAAGGCGGCCCAGGCCATCGGCGGCGCCTACGACGACGGCAAGCTGCGCATCGGCGGCGTCTACCAGACCAAGCGCGACGTCAACACGTATTTCGGCACCACGGTGGCCAACAGCAAGCAGACCACCTGGTCGTTCGGCGGCACCTACGACCTGCAGCCGGTCAAGCTCTACGCGGGCTACACCGACCACAAGCTCGATGCCGCCCGGCTGCACAACAAGGCGTTCTACACCGGCTTCAACTACACGGTGACGCCGAGCTCCAACCTGATCGGCACCGTCACCTTCGACAAGCTCGACAGCGCCGGCACCAGCGGCAAGCGCATGAGCGGCGGGCTGATGTACGACTACCTGCTGTCCAAGCGCACCGACGTCTATGTCGAGGCCGACTACACCCGCATGAAGGACGCGTGGATGACCGTGGCCACCACCAGCGGTTTCTCCACACCCTTCTTCGCGGGCCGCGACACCCGCACCGGCCTGATGGTCGGCCTGCGTCACCGCTTCTGAGGCACACGGAGAGATGAAGCCGCTCCGCCTTGCCGTCGCCGGTGCCGGCGCCATCGGGCTCGCGCACGCCCGGCGCATCGCCGCGGCCGAGGGCTGCGAGCTCGCGGCGCTGGTCGATCCGGCGCCGCGGGCGGCGGCCCTCGAGCCCTGGCGCGGAGTGCCGCTGTTCGCCGGCCTCGAGCCGATGCTCGATGCAGTGCGGCCCGACGGCGTGATCCTGGCCACGCCGAACGCGCTGCATGTCGACGGCGCGCTGCACTGCATTGCGCGGCGCGTGCCCGTGCTGGTGGAGAAGCCGGTGGCCGACACGCTGCCCGAGGCCTGGCGCCTCGTGGAGGCGGCCGAGGTGGCCGGCGTGCCGGTGCTGGTGGGCCACCACCGCCGGCACAGCCCGATGCTCGCGCTGGCACGCGAGGTCGTCGCCAGCGGCCGCCTGGGCCGGCTCGTCAGCCTGGCCGCCAGCGCCACCTTCCGCAAGCCCGACAGCTACTTCGCCCAGGGCCCGTGGCGCCGCGAGCCGGGCGGCGGCGTCATCCTGATCAACCTCGTGCACGAGATCGACGGCCTGCGCATGCTGGCCGGCGAGATCACCGCGGTGCAGGCGCTGGCCTCCAATGCGGCCCGCGGCTTCGCGGTGGAAGACACCGCCGCGATCGGCCTGCGCTTCGCCGGCGGCGCGCTGGGCAGCATCGCGCTGTCCGATGCGGCGGTGGGGCCCCACAGCTGGGAACAGACCATCGGCGAAGACCCACGCTACGACCGCCACGAAGGCATCGACACCTGCGTGATCGCCGGCGAGCGCGGATCGCTCGCGCTGCCGACGATGCGGCTGCGCACGTATGACGGCGGCGAGGAGCCTTCGTGGTGGGCGCCGCTGCGCACCGAGCGGCTGGCCCTGCAGCCCGAAGACCCGCTGGCACGCCAGCTGCGCCATTTCTGCGCCGTGGTGCGTGGCGAGGCCGAGCCGCTGGTGACGGCGCGCGATGCCGCCCGCACCCTGGCCGCCACGCTGGCCGTTTCACAGGCCGCCCGCGAAGGCAGGACCGTCCTGCTGCCGTGAGCCGCCCTCCAACCGAAGAAGGACCGATCCCCATGAACATCATCGCCACCCGCGAATCGATTCCGGAAGCACCGAACCCGCTGGGCCTGGCGGGCATCGAGTTCATCGAATACACCACCACCAAGCCCCAGGCCCTGGGCCAGGTGCTGGAGACCCTGGGTTTCCAGCCGGTCGCGCGCCACCGCTCGCGCGAGGTGCTGCTGTACCGCCAGGGCGACATCAACGTCATCGTCAACGCCCACCTGCCGGCGCGCCCGGGCCGCGCCCAGCCCGAGGAGCAGCCGGCCATCGCCGCGATCGCGCTGCGCGTGCGCGACGCGGGCGCCGCCTACCGGCACGTGCTCGAGCGCGGCGCATGGGCCGTGCCCACCCACGTGGAGGTGATGGAGCTCAACATCCCCGCGATCCACGGCGTCGGCGCCAGCCACATCTACTTCGTAGACCGCCACCAGGACTTCTCGATCTACGACGTCGACTTCGTGCCGATTCCCGGCGCGCAGCGCCATCCGCCGGCGGTGGCGGGGCTGCACTTCTTCGGCATCGTGCAGTACGTGGGCGCCGACCGCATCGAGGACTGGACCGAGTTCTACACCCAGCTGTTCGCCTTCCAGGTGCTGCCCGACGACGAGCGCTTCGGCATCCTGCCGCAGGGCCGCGTGCTGCGCAGTGCCTGCGGCAGCTTCTACCTGCAGCTGGTCGAACCGCGCAGCCTCGACGTCGAGAACGACGACGAGCTGCTGCACCGCATCGGCCTGGGCGCCCCCGACGTGCCGACCGCCATCAAGGCACTGCGCAAGCGCGGCATCGACTTCGTCGACGCGCTGGAGCACGGCAACGACGAACGCGGCGCCCTCACCCGCACCTACCTCGGCAGCGTGGCCTTCGAGCTGGTGCGCCACGCCCCCGTGCAGGAAGGAGAACCGGCATGAGCCAGTTCAACGGCAACATCGACTGCTTCGGCATGGACACCATCTCGCTGGCCGGCCCGCTGGGCGCCAAGCTGAAGGCGGTGCGCGACGCGGGCTTCCAGCAGGTCATGCTGTCGGCGCGCGACATCGTGGGCCACCACGAGGGCGCCGAGGCGGCGATCCGCGAGGTGCGCGCCAGCGGCCTGCGCGTCACCGGCTTCCAGGTGCTGCGCGACTTCGAGGGCCTGAGCGGCCACCTGCACGACTACAAGGTCGACGTCGCCAAGTCGATGCTCGAGCTGTGCCATGCGGTGGGCGCCGACCTGCTGCTGGTGTGCTCGTCGACCTCCACCCACGCCACCGGCGAGAGTGAAGCGATTGCCCGCGACCTGCGCAAGCTCGCGATGCTGGCGGTACCGCTGGGCATCCGCGTCGCCTACGAGGCGCTCTCGTGGGGCCGCACGATCAATGAGTTTCCCGCCGCATGGGACGCGGTCTGCCGGGCCGACATGCCCAACCTCGGCCTCGCGCTCGACTCCTTCCACGCGGTGGCCACGCAGACGCCGCTGGAAGACCTGGACATGCTCGACCCCGAGCGGATCTTCCTCGTGCAGCTGGCCGACTTCATGTGGAACGAGGTCCGCTCGGTCGAAGAGCGCATCGCCACCGCGCGGCACTTCCGCGTGTTCCCCGGCGAAGGCGTGCACAGCGACGGGCTGACCGAGCTGGTGACCCGGCTGGACCGCCTCGGCTACGAGGGCGACTACAGCTTCGAGGTCTTCAACGACGACTACCAGCAGATGCTGCCCGCCAGCGTGGCCCAGCGCGCCTACCGCTCCGCGGTGTGGCTGGGCGAGGACGTGCTGCGCCGCTCGGTGCCCCTGCCCGGCCGCATGCGCCTGAAGACGCACGCCGCCTGAACGCACAGCCTGCACAGGAGAAAGCGCATGAACCCGATGCGTCTGTTCGCCGCGGCGCTGGCCGCGGCCTGCGTCTCCACCGCCGCATGGGCCGACATCGTGCTCGCCGGCATCAGCGAAGCCAGCGGGGCCGGCGCCGCCGCCGGCACCCACTTCCGCAACGGCTACCAGCAGGCCATCGACGAGGCCAATGCGACCGGCGGGGTGCTGGGGCAGGCGCTGGTGCTGCGCCAGTTCAGCATCGACTCCACCGAGGCCGCGGCCCGCAAGGCAGCCGACGACGCGCTGGCCGCCAAGCCCTTCGCGATCCTCGGGCCGGTGTTCTCGGGCCTGACGCTGGCGGCCATGGAGCGCACGGCACCGGCGGCGATCCCGCATTTCACCGGCGGCGAGGCCGTCTCGCTGACCCGCAAGTTCCATCCGTCGCTGCTGCGCACCTCGCTCACGCAGCAGGGCTCGGTGCCGCGGCTGGCGGCCTTCACCGTGTATGGGCTGGGCGCCAGGCGCCTCGGCCTGCTGTCGGTGGAGAACGAGTTCGGCCGCAACGGCCGCGAGGTGCTGCGCGACACGGCCGGACGCAAGGGCGCGCAGATCACCTTCGACGAGCACATCACCCCCGGGCAGAAGGACTTCGCACCGATCGTGCAGCGCCTGCTGGCCGCGCCGGTCGACGCGCTGGTGCTGATGCTCAACGAGGACGAATCGCTGCAGGCGCTCAAAGAGCTGCGCCGGCAGGGCTTCCGCCTGCCGATCGTCGGCGACGGTCCGCTGCTGTCGCCCCGGGTGCTCGAGGATCCGCAGGCCGCGGCCGAAGGCCTGATCGGCCACACCGGCCTCTCCGTCGACCTGCCCACGCCGGTGGTCACCCGCTTCGTCGCCGAATACCAGCGCCGCTACGGCACCCGGCCCGACCACAACGCGCTGAAGGGCTACTTCGCCGTGCAGGTGCTGCGCGTCGGCCTCGAAGCCGTGGGCCGGGTCGATGCCGCAGCCTTCCTGCAGCACATCAAGAACGCCCGCCTCGACGGCCGCGCCCATCCCACGCTGATGGCCTCGACCGCGGTGTACTACGACCTCTTCGGCGACCTGAGCCGCGAGAGCTACCTGGTACAGGTGCGCAACGGCAAGCTGCGGCTGCTGGCCGCGATGAGCGCGGTCGACAGCCCCTTCGTCGGACTGGCCAACGGCAAGAACCTGCCGCTCAACTCCGATGAATTCCGGCGCGAGCTGCAGGGGCTGATCACGCAGGCCGATGCGGGCAAGGATGCGCAGGCCCGGCAGAAGCGCTGACGGTGCGGCAGCCCCGCCCTATTCATGCAGCTGCCTCGCCATGATGGCCGCGAGCGTGCCGTCGGCCGCGATCGCGCGAAGCCCCGCGTTGAAGTCGGCCACCTTCTGCTCATGCCCTGGCACGCGCCTGGAGAACGCGTTGTAGAACCGCGCGGTCACCAGCGGCTTGTCGAGCGCGACGATGCGGTCGGCCGCCTCGGGGAATTGCGTCCGCAGCGCGTGCATCACCACCGACCGTTTCTCGACGAACAGCGGCATGCGGCCCGCGAGCAGCTTGCGGATGTTGGCCTGGTAGTCGGCCACCGGCTCCTTGACCAGGTAGGTGGCCTGGTCGAACTCCGGCGTGTACGAGGCGCCGATGATGGTGCCGATGCGGTAGGGCCGCAGGTCGTCCAGCGCCGCATAGCGGATGCCGCTGCCATTGAGGGCGAAAAAGACGATGTCACTGGTGCCGATGGGCTCGGTGTAGAGCATCTTCTCGGCGCGCTCCTCGGTGTGATAAGCGCCGAGCAACGCTTCGGCCTGCCCGCTCATCACCATGTAGAGCGCCCGCTTCCACGGCAGGTAGCTGATGTTGACGGTGTAGCCCATGCGCACGAAGGCCTGGCGCGTCACCTCGACGAGGTAGCCGCCGTCCTTTTCCTGGTCGGTGACGAAATGCACCGTGCGATCGGCGGCAACAGCGGCCGCGCCGGATGCCGACAGGACCAGCCAGAGCCACAGACAGCGCAAGAAACGGTTCACCGCAGACCCTCCACCAGCAGGTTCTTACGAAGCTGCGGCGCTGTCAATCGCCTTCGGTATCGACCTCGGCCATCGTCGCCGCGTTGTAGCGCGCGCCGGCGATGCGCTGCGGGGCCAGCGCGGCCTCGATGCGCTCGCACTGCGCGGCCGTAAGCGCCACACCCACGGCGCCCAGGTTTTCCTCCAGGTGCGCCACGCGGGTGGTGCCGGGAATGGGCACCACATGCTCGCCGCGCTGCAGCAGCCACGCCAGGCTGAGCTGGGCCGGCGTGCAGCCGGCCTCGCGCGCCACGGCCTGCACGGTGTCGAGCAGCAGCAGGTTGGCGGCGTAGTTCTCGGGGCTGAAGCGCGGCATCGCGCGCCGGATGTCCTTGGCGTCGAGCGCGGCCACGTCGCGCAGCGTGCCGCCGAGGTAGCCTCGGGCCAGCGGGCTGAAGGCCACGTAGGCGATGCCGAGCTCGCGGCAGGCCTGCAGCGTGCCCAGTTCGGCATTGCGGCTCCACAGCGAGTATTCCGACTGCAGCGCGCTGACCGGATGCACCGCGTGCGCGCGGCGCAAGGTGGCGGCCGACACTTCCGACAGGCCGAGGCTGCGCACCTTGCCTTCGCGCACCAGATCGGCCAGCGCGCCGACGCTGTCTTCGATGGGCACCTGCTTGTCCCAGCGATGCAGGTAGTACAGGTCGATCGCGTCGGTGCGCAGGCGGCGCAGGCTGGCCTCGCAGGTGGCCTTGAGCGTGGCCGGGCGACCGTCGATCACGCGCTTGCCGTCCACGCCCTGCATGCCGCACTTGCTGGCCAGCGTGAAGCGCGAACGGTGCGGAGAGAGCACGCGGCCCACCAGTTCCTCGTTGGCACCGAAGCCGTAGAGCGCCGCGGTGTCGAAGAACGTGACCCCCAGGTCCAGCGCCTTCAGCAGCAGCCGGGCGCCCTCTTCGGGCGGCGGCGGCACGCCATAGGCGTGGCTCAGGTTCATACAGCCGAGGCCGATGGCCGACACCTCGAAGGGGCCGACGCGGCGGGTGGGCAGGCTCGCCATCGTGCCGCTCCGGATCAGTCGCGCAGTTGCTGCTCGAGCCGGTGCAGCACCTCGTAGCAGGGCAGCACCTGGGCCACGCTGGCGTTGGGCTCGCGGCCCTCGCGGATGGCGGCCACAAACTCGCGGTCCTGCAGCTCGATGCCGTTGGTCGACACATCGACCCGGGACACGTCGATCTTCTCCTCCTTGCCGTTCACCAGGTCGTCGTAGCGGGCGATGTAGGTGCCGCTGTCGCCGATGTAGCGGAAGAAGGTGCCCAGCGGCCCGTCGTTGTTGAACGACAGGCTCAGCGTGCAGATGGCGCCGTTGGCGGCCTTGAGCTGGATCGACATGTCCATCGCGATGCCCAGCGTGGGGTGGATCGGGCCCTGCACCGCGTTGGCCTTCACGATCGGGCTGCCGGTCTGGTAGGCGAACAGGTCGACGGTGTGGGCGGCGTGGTGCCACAGCAGGTGGTCGGTCCAGCTGCGCGGCTGGCCGAGCGCGTTGATGTTGGTGCGGCGGAAGAAATAGGTCTGCACGTCCATCTGCTGGATGCTGAACTCGCCGGACTTCACGCGCCGGTGCACCCACTGGTGGCTGGGATTGAAGCGCCGGGTGTGGCCGCACATCGCGACGCGGCCGGTCTCGCGCTGCAGGCGCACCACCTCCTGCGCATCCGCCAGGTTGTCGGCCAGCGGGATCTCGACCTGCACGTGTTTGCCGGCCTTGAGGCAGGCGATGGCCTGGCGGGCATGCATCTGCGTCGGCGTGCAGAGGATCACCGCGTCGACCTCCGGCAGCGCCAGGCTCTCGTCGAGCTCGGTGGTCACGTGGCCGATGCCGTAGCGCTGCGCCACTTCGCGGGTCGCGCCGAGCTCGCGGCTGACCAGCGAGACGACCTCCACGCCCTCGATGCCCTTCAACGCATCGAGGTGCTTGATGCCGAAGGCGCCGGCACCGGCCAGCGCGATCTTCACGGGTTGCGGTTTGCTCATGTCAGGGGTTCTCCAGGATCAGGTGCCCCACGGCGGTGTTGGACGCCGGCACGTGGTAGAAGCGGTGCGCGACCTTGGGCGGCGGGCCGCCGGCCACGTCGGCCATCGCGCCGCGCGCGATCAGCCACATCACGAGTTCGATGCCCTCGGAGCCGGCCTCGCGCACGTAGTCGATGTGCGGCATCTGCGACAGGCCGTCGGGGTCCTCGATCAGGCGGTCGAGGAAGCGGTTGTCCCACTCGCGGTTGATCAGCCCGGCGCGCGGGCCCTGCAGCTGGTGGCTCATGCCCCCGGTGCCCCAGATCTGCACGTTGAGCGGCTCATCGAACGACTCCACCGCGCGGCGGATCGCCTGGCCGAGCATGAAGCAGCGGCGGCCCGAAGGCACCGGGTACTGCACGACGTTGACGGCGAACGGAATCACCGCAAAGGGCCACGCCGACGGGCTGCCGCACATCAGCGACAGCGGCACGGTGAGGCCGTGGTCGACGTCCATGCGGTTGGCGATGGTGAGGTCGAAGTCCTGCTGGATCACGCTCTGCGCGATGTGGCTGGCGAGTTCGGGGTGGCCCACCACGGGAGGCACCGGCCTGGGCCCCCAGCCTTCGTCGGCAGGCTGGAACCCGGCGGCGGTACCGATGGCAAAGGTGGGAATCAGGTCGAGGCTGAACGCGGTGGCATGGTCGTTGTAGACCAGGAACACCACATCGGGCCGGTGCTCCTTCATCCACTGCTTGGAGGCGTCGTACCCCTTGAACACCGGCTGCCAATAGGCTTCCCCGGTCTTGCCGAGATCGAGCGCGGCACCGATGGCGGGCACGTGCGAGGTGTAGACGGACGCGGTGATGCGGGCCATGTCAGTCCTTTCGCCCCGGCTGGCGGTGCGGCTGGGCATCGCCGTCTTCGCCGATCACGCGGTTGCCCTCGGGCGAGCGGCCGCCGCGGATCATCATCTCGCGGTAGGCCTCCTCGCTCAGGCCGGTCATGCTGCCGGCCATCTGCTGGAAGCTGCGGCCGTCGGTGGCGCCGATCTTGGCCAGGAAGTAGATGTTGCCGCCGAGGCGGATGCATTCGTTCAGGTCGCGCGCCAGCACGGCCGCCTTCTGCTCCTCGGTCATCGGCCATTCGTCGAGGTAGGCCCGCTCGTCGGCCTTGAAGCGTGCGCGGTTGTCGGCCTTCATCAGCGACATGCAGAACTGGTTGAGCCAGTAGCCCTTGCGCGACTGCTCGGCATCGAAGATCGTCGTGCCGGGGATGTTCTTGTAGGGTTTGTCGAGTGCCATCTGCGATGTTCCTCAGCGCACGAGCTCGGGCCAGTAGAGCCGCATCGGATTGTCGACCAGCAGCTTGCGCTGCAGCTCCGGCGTGACCGCGATCTGCGGGATGAAATCCACGAGAAGCCCGTCGTCGGGCATGTGGTCCTTGAGGTTGGGATGCGGCCAGTCGGTGCCCCACAGCACGCGGTCGGGAAACGCCTCGACCACGCGGCGGGCGAACGGCACCACGTCGCGGTAGGCCTGCTGTTCGCCGTTCAGCGCCGGCGGGCCCGAGACCGACAGCCGCTCCGGGCAGCTGACCTTGCTCCACACGTTGGGATGCTCCCGCATGAAGCGCAGGAAGAGCTCGAACTCCGGGCCGTCGACCGGCTTGCGCACGTCGGGCCGGCCCATGTGGTCGACCACCACGCCGGTCGGCAGCGCGGTGAAGAAGTCCCACAGCTCGGGCAGGTCCTGCGCCTCGAAGTAGATGACCACATGCCAGCCGAGACCGGCGATGCGGCCGGCGATCTCCATCAGCTCGTCGCGCGGCGTGAAGTCGACCAGCCGCTTGACGAAGTTGAAGCGCACGCCGCGCACGCCGGCCTCATGCATGGCCTGCAGCTCGGCATCGGAGACGCCGCGCCGCACGGTGGCCACGCCGCGCGCGCGGCCGCCCGAATGCAGCAGCGCGTCGACCATCGCGCGGTTGTCGGCGCCGTGACAGGTGGCCTGCACGACCACGTTGCGCGAAAAGCCGAGGTGGTCGCGCAAGGCATAGAGCTGCGCCTTGCCGGCATCGCACGGCGTGTACTTGCGCTCGGGCGCGTAGGGGAACTCGGCGCCGGGGCCGAACACGTGGCAGTGCGCGTCCACCGCGCCGGGCGGCAGCGTGAAGCGGGGCTTGGCAGGCTGGGCATGCCAGTCGAGCCAGCCGGGGGTCTTGGTGAATTCCAAGCTCTGTCCTCCTTGTCAGTCGGTGGAATGCAGGCGCGCCAGGATGCGGTCGGCTTCCGTGCGCCAGTCGGCGCTGCGTGCAAAGCCCTGGCTACCGCGCGCGCCGAACACGCCGTCGTCGGCCAGGCCGGCCATCCAGGCCTGGCGCTCGGCGGTGCCGGCGGCGCTCCAGGGCTCGAGCCCGGCCTCGCGAACGGTCTCGGCCACCTCGCGCACCTCCTCACTGCGGCGGCGGCCATGCTCGATCACCCGCTGGAAGAAATACGCGGCCTGCTGCTCCCAGTCGATGCCGGGAAAGGTCTCGGCCAGCGAGGCCAGCACCGCGTCTTCGACCTGGTAGTGGCGGGCGGCGGTGAGGCTCTCGATCACCATCGCCTCCAGGCCCTTGATCATCACGCTGCGGCACATCTTGGTGGCCGAAGCCACGCCCAGCGTCTCGCTCGCCACGCGGGGCGCGAAGCCCAGCGCGCCGAGTACCGGTGCCAGCGCCGCCGCGTCGGGCCCGCCCAGCAGCAGCGGCACCTTGATGCGGTAGGGCGGCACGCTGGTCATCACCGCGCCTTCCACGTAGCGTCCGCCCGCGCCATTGACCAGCGCGGCGGCGCGCTGCTTGGCACCGGGCGACGCGGAGTTGAAGTCGAGGAAGAAGGCGCCCTGCCCCATCCCGCGTGCGCAGGCCCCGGCCGCGGCCACGGTCTGGCTCGCGGTGACGGCGCTGACGATCAGGTCGCACTCCGCCGCCAGCGCCGCATGCGAGGCCACCAGTTGCACGCCATGCGCGGCCGCATGGTCGCGCAGCGCAGCCCCGGTCCCGGTCCCGGCGGCATCCGCCAGCTTCAGGTCATGGGCCAGCACGGTGACGCCCTGCCGGCGCAGGTCCTCGGCCAGGATGCGGCCCACCTCGCCGTAGCCGACGAGGCCGATGCGCCAGGTCCACGCTTCCATGGCCGCCCGCTCAGTCGATGTAGCGCAGGCCGGCCTTCTCGAGCGGCTCGCGCATCTTGTACATGTCGAGCCCCAGCACGCCGGCGGCCAGCCTGGCGCGCTTGTCGGCCTCGAGGTCCTCGCGCTTCTGCGCGGCATCGGCCACCTGGGCCGCCATGGCCGCCGGCACCACGACGACGCCGTCGTCGTCGGCCACCACCACGTCGCCCGGGTTGACCACCGCGCCGGCGCACACCACCGGGATGTTCACCGAGCCCAGCGTGGCCTTGATCGTGCCCTTGGCGCTGATGGCCTTGCTCCACACCGGGAAGCCCATCGCGGTGAGGTCGCGCACGTCGCGCACGCCGGCATCGATGACCAGCCCCTGCGCGCCACGCGCCTTGAAGCTGGTGGCCAGCAGGTCGCCGAAGAAGCCGTCGGTGCACTCGGCGGTGACCGCGGCGATGACGATGTCGCCCGGCCGGATCTGCTCGGCCACCACATGCATCATCCAGTTGTCGCCGGGGTGCATCAGCAGCGTCACCGCGGTGCCCGCGGCCCGGGCGCCGCCATAGATCGGGCGCATGCAGGGCTTCATCAGGCCCACCCGTCCCATGGCCTCGTGGATGGTGGCCACGCCGAAGCCGCGCAGCCGGTCGACCGCAGCCGCGTCGGCCCGCTCGATGTTGCGCTTGACCACGCCGAGCTGGTTCATCAGGGGTGCGTCCATGCTCACAGGCCTTTCTTCTTCAGCTGCGCATCGAGCCGGCCGAACACGCGGCGGGCGTTGCCTTCGTACACGAGGAGGCGCTCCTCCTCGCTGAGGTTGGCCGTGGCCTCGATGTAGCGCTTGGTGTCGTCGTAGTAGTGGCCGGTGGTCGGGTCGACGCCGCGCACCGCGCCGATCATCTCGGAGGCGAAGAGGATGTTGCGCACCGGGATCACCTTGGTCAGCAGGTCGATGCCCGGCTGGTGGTACACGCAGGTGTCGAAGAAGATGTTGTTCAGCAGGTGCTCGTCGAGCAGCGGCTTCTTCAGCTCCTGCGCCAGCCCGCGGAAGCGGCCCCAGTGGTAGGGCACCGCGCCGCCGCCATGCGGGATCAGGAACTTGAGCGTCGGGAAATCCTTGAACAGGTCACCCGTCAGGCACTGCATGAAGGCCGTGGTGTCGGCATTGAGGTAGTGCGCGCCGGTGGTGTGGAAGCAGGCGTTGCAGCTGGTCGACACGTGGATCATCGCCGGGATGTCGTGCTCGACCATCTTCTCGTACAGCGGGTACCAGTGGCGGTCGGTCAGCGGTGGGCTGGTCCAGTGGCCGCCCGACGGATCGGGGTTGAGGTTGAGGCCGACGAAGCCGTATTCCTTGACGCACTTCTCCAGCTCGGGGATGCAGCTCGCCGGGTCGACGCCGGGCGACTGGGGCAGCATGGCCGCGCCGACGAAGTGATCGGGAAACAGCTGCGCGACCCGATGGCAGAGCTCGTTGCAGATCGCAGCCCAGGTGGCCGAGGTCTGGAAGTCGCCGATGTGGTGCGCCATGAAGCTCGCGCGCGGGCTGAAGATGGTGAGGTCGCTGCCGCGCTCCTTCATCTTCCTGAGCTGGTTGGTCTCGATCGACTCGCGCAGCTCGTCGTCGCTGATCTTCAGGTCGGAGGCCCTGGGCGCCTTCGAAGGGTCCTTGAGGCCGGCGATCTGCAGGTCGCGCCAGGCGCCGAGTGCGGCGGGCGCGGTGGTGTAGTGGCCGTGTACGTCGATGATCATGCGGGTAATCGATGAGGGTGATGAGGGTCAGGCCGGCGCCATGCCATGCCGCCGTTTCACGGGCGCCGTGGCCGACGAGCGCAGGAACTCGAGGAAGGCAAGCACACCATCGGGCTGTGCCGAACTGCTGCACAGCGCCGCCGAGAAGGTAGTGACGATGTCGAGACCGGGCGGCATCGGGCCGACGAGATCGATGCCGGGCAGGTGCATCAACTCGCTCAGTTGCTGGAAGGCGAGATCCACTTCGCCATTGGCCAGCAGCAAGCCCACCGGCACACCAGCCGGGGCTTGCACCGTGCGTTCGCGCACCGCCTCTGCCAAGCCCCAGCGCTCGAACAACGCCTGCAGCGCCACACCGCTGGGACCGGTGGAATAGCCGATCCGGCCGCCAGATGCCAACACCTGCCGCAGCGCATCTTCCGAACCGATCTCCGGCTGCGGCGCACCGGCGCGCACTGCGATCGCAACTGCCGATCGGGCAAAGTCGGTCTTCGATCCCGAGACCACCCGACCCTCGGCCACGAGCTTGTCGATCGCATCCGAGGCGAGCACCACCACGTCGAACGGCTCACCAGCCTGTACCCGCCTGGCGGCATCCACCCCGCCCACCGATTTGAAGGTGATCGCGGCGCCGCCCTGCTGCGCGTGCATCTGCGCCACCTCAGTCAGGATCTGGCGCGTCGCCATCGAGGAGATACCGGAAAGGATGGGTGTCATGGGCACGAATTCTGGAGAGAGCAGGCCCATCAACCAAGTTCTGGCTCCAACTACCAGGTATTCAATTCCGGCATACCTCATGCGAAGATGCGGCGATGAACCTGAACCAGCTGGAAACCTTCGTCCACGTGGCCGAGCACGGCAGCTTCAGCAAGGCCGCGTTGGTGCTTGGTGTGGCGCAGCCGGCGCTGAGCCGCCAGGTGCGGGCGCTGGAGACCGAGCTGCGCGAGACCCTACTGCTGCGCAACGGCCGCGGCGTGCAGCTCACCGAAGCGGGACGCCGCCTGCTGGAGCATTGCCAGGGCATCCTGCACCTGGTGGCGCAGGCGAAGGAAGACCTGCTGGCCCAGCGCAACGAGCCGGTGGGCCAGATTGTGATCGCGATGCCGCCCACGCTGGCGCGGCTGCACACGCTGAAGCTGATCCAGGCCTTCCGCGGCGAACTGCCGAAGGCCAGGCTGGCCATCATGGAAGGCTTCTCGGTGCACCTGACCGAATGGTTGACCACCGGCCGCGCCGACCTTGGGCTGGTCTACAACCCCGAGCCGCTGCCCTCGCTCGAGATCCTGCCGCTGCGGCAGGAGCGCCTCTGCCTGCTGAGCCCCGTCAAGCGGGCGCCGAGCCGGCCCGTCACGCTGCAGGAGGTCTCGCGCTATCCGCTGGTGATGCCGCAGCGCGGCCACATCTTCCGGACGCTGATGGAATCGGCCGCGGCCATGGCCGGCGTGCAACTCAACGTGGAATGGGAAGTGTCGAGCGTGCCGGCCATCCTCGACCTGGTGAGCTCAGGCATCGGCCATGCCGCATTGAGCGAGGAGGCGATCCGCTCGTTCGAACACCCCAGGCGCCTCGCGGTCACACCGTTCAAGGATGCCGGCATCAAGAGCACGCTGTGCCTCGTGACGCCTGCTCAGCGCCGGGCCACACCGCTCACGCACCGCACCGCGGCCCTATTGATGCGCCTCGTGCGGGGCAGCTGATCCGGCGGCTGCCGCAACCACCAGGCCGCGCAGCCAGCGGTGGGCCGGGTCGGCCTGGCAGCGCCCGTGCCACACCATGTACATCGGCAGCGGCGGCGTGGCCAGCGGCACGGGCACGCTGGCCAGGCCGCGCAGCGCATGCCGCGCGAGCCACCCCGGTGCAGTCGCCAGCAGCCGGCTGCCCTGCACCAGCGCCGCCAGCCCATCCATGCCGGGGACGGTGACGACGATGCGGCGCCTGATCCGCTGGGCCAGGAACCAGTCGTCGATCTCGAGGGAGCGGCGCGGCTCATGGACCACGGTGGCATGCTCCGCGGCCAGGTAGTCGGCGAGGCTCCGGGGCGCCTCTCTTTCCACCGGATCGAAGAACACGGCGTAGGCATCTTCGAACAGCCGCTTCTGGAAGATGTCGGTGGCCTCCGGCGGGCGCGGGGAGATCACCAGGTCGCAAGGCCCTTCGCGCAGCATCTGCGCCGAGGGCACGCCGGAGGGGATGATGCGCAGCGTGGTGCCGGGCGCGTCGGCACGCATACGGCGCAACACGCCAGGCAGCAACGCGTCGCGCTGCAGGTCGTTGGCCGCGACGACGAAGCAGCGGGTGAGCGTCGACGGCTCGAAGTCGGCGAGCCGGCCGAACGCCAGCAGTTCGCCGAGCAGCGACCGAGCCCGCGGCACCAACACCTCGGCCGCCGCCGTCGGCGCGATGCCTCGGCCGGACCTCACGAAGAGTTCGTCACCCGTGATTGCGCGCAGACGATCGAGGCTGTGGCTCACGGCCGATTGCGTCACTCCGAGGCGGTATGCCGCCTGGGTGACCGAGCCCGCGTCGTAGACGGCCAGCAGCAGCTCCAGTAGATGGCCGTCGAGGCCCAGCGGATCCGTCTCACCCATCGCCGTCACTCATGGGTTTCATGAGCCATGGGCCGTTGATCCGCCGAAGCCGACGCCGAATACTCGCCGGCACCCACAGCAGGAGAAGCACGATGCAGCATCACGGCATACCAGGAACCACGCTCTTCGATGGCCGGCAGGCGATGAAGGGCTATGCGCTCAACAAGATGTGCTACTCGTTCAACTCGGAAGAGAACCGCGCCGCCTTCCGGCGCGACGAAGACGCCTACTGCACCCGCCATGGCCTCGACGCCGCGCAGCGCGAGGCCATCCGTGCGCGCAACGTGCTGCAGCTGATCGCCTGCGGCGGCAACGTGTACTACCTCGCCAAGTTCGCGGGCATTCTCGGCCTCGACATGCAGGACCTCGGTGCCCAGCAGACCGGGCTGACCAAGGCGGAATTCATCGCACGCCTCGCCGCCGCGGGCGCCTGACCTCGACGCCAAAGGAGAACCCGACCCATGGCCCATATCGTCGGCGGCATCGCCACATCCCACGTCCCCGCCATCGGCCGCGCGATCGCCGGACACCTCCAGGACAGCACGTATTGGAAGCCCTTCTTCGATGGCTATCCGCCGGTGCGCCGATGGCTGGCTGAAGCCCGCCCCGACACGGTGGTGATCTTCTACAACGACCACGGCCTGAATTTCTTCCTCGACAAGATGCCGACCTTCGCCGTCGGCGCCGCACCCTCCTATGCCAACGCGGATGAGGGCTGGGGCATTCCCACCGTCGCGCCGTTCGACGGTGCGCAGAGCCTGTCGTGGCATGTGATCGAGTCGCTGGTCGCCGAAGACTTCGACCTCACCACCTGCCAGGAGATGCGCGTCGACCATGCGGTTTCGCTGCCGATGGCGCTGCTCTGGCCCGACTCGCCCTGGCCGGTGAAGATCGTGCCCATCTGCATCAACACCGTACAGTGGCCGCTGCCATCGGCACGGCGTTGCCATGCGCTCGGCGACGCCGTGGGCCGGGCCATCCGCTCGTGGCCGGCCGACGAACGCGTGCTGGTCGTGGCCTCCGGTGGGTTGTCGCATCAGCTCGACGGGGAACGGGCCGGTTTCATCCACCGCGAGTTCGACCTCGCATTCGTCGACAGCCTGGTGCGCGATCCATGCTGGGCCACGCAGTTCAGCACCGAACAGCTGGTGGAGCAGAGCGGGACTCAAGGTGTGGAGTTGCTGATGTGGCTGGCGATGCGCGCCGCGCTGGGAGACACCGTGCATGAAGTCCATCGCCACTACCACGTGCCGATCTCCAACACGGCGGCGGGCCTGCTCGCGCTGAGCGTCTGACGGTACGGCCCGGTGGCCGGCGCCGCAAGGCCTGAGGCCGGTTTCCGAGCGGTCACCGCGCATGCCGCGCGCTGATCGCTCGTATTCCGGGTTATTCCCAGGCCTGGGAGGCACCGTCCTCCGCCTCCACCACATCGACGTTGCGCACGATCACCGCATTGCGGCCGGCCGCCTTGGCCTGGTACAGCGCATCGTCGGCCGCCTGCATCAGGCGCTCGATCTCGGCATCGGCGGTGTGCGGCGTGCAGCGGCTCAGCGTGGCGATGCCGATGCTCGCACTGACAAAGCCCATCGGCGACGCGGCGTGCGGCATCTTCAGGTCGACGAGCGCTGCGCGTGCGCGCTCGCCCACGCGCAGCGCCTGGCTCGCGCCCACGCCGGGCAGCAGCACGACGAACTCCTCGCCGCCGATGCGCGCGATGCAGTCGGACGAACGCTGGAACACCGAGCGCAGGCAGCGCGCCACGGCAGCCAGGCAATCGTCCCCCGCCGCATGGCCGTAGGTGTCGTTGTAGGCCTTGAAGTAGTCGAGGTCCAGCATCAGCAGCGTGAAGGCGCCGCCCTGCCCGCGCATGCGCCTGAGCTCCTCGAGCTTGCATTCCTCGAAGGCGCGCCGGTTGGCCAGGCCGGTGAGCGGGTCGCTGCGCGACTGCTGCAGCAGCTGTTGGCGCACGCGGTCCAGCTCGAGCAGGCTGCGCCAGCGCGACAGCGCGCCGAACAGCGATTCGGCGATCAGCGCCAGCTCCTCGCGCTGGACTTCGGGACGCAGCGGCCCCACGCTCGCCAGCATCTGCCCCATTGCATGCTCCTCGCGCCGGCACAGCAGCTGCACGGTCGCTCCCACCACCTGCGACAACACGTCGTCGGCACTTTCAGGCGCAGCGGACGCAGCGGCGGCCGGCTCGCGCGGCAACGCCGGCAGGACCGCCCCCTCCATCAGCCGATCGCGCATCGGCCCCCCGACGAAGCGCCACTCCCACTGGCCCTTGGCGCCGAGCTCGGCGAGCGCGCAGGCCTCTGCGCCGAGCATGGCCGCGGCATCGGTCAGCGCCGCACGCAGCGCATCCGGGTAACGCTCCAGCGGCAGGTTGATCAGGCGCGCCGACAGCTGCGTGAGCCAGGCCAGCGATTCGTTCAGGCGCATCAGGTCGGCCGTGCGCCGGCGCACGGTGTCGTCGAGCTGATCGCGTTCGAGCGCCAAGGCCTGCTGCGCCTTGTCGCGCTCGGCCGCATAGCGCTGCAGGCTCTGCTGCAGCACCTGGAAGGCATCGGCCACCACGTCGAGATCGTCGGTCCACGGCCGTGGCGCCCGCTCGAGCGAGAGCGGCTCCGACCACACACCGGGCTTCAGCTCGCGCGCATAGTCGGCCACGCGCCGCAGCGGATCGCTCAGCTCGCGGCGCAGGAAGCGCCACAGCACCAGGCCGGTGAGCGAGGCCAGCATCGCGATGCCGACGAAGGTGCGCAGCAGGGCCATCAGCAGCTGCCGGCCCAGGTAACTGGTGTCGAACACGATCGACAGCTGCCCCAGCGGCCGGCCCGACTGCGGATGGGGCACGGCCAGCATCGCGCCGCCCTCCTCCGGAGCCGACGGATCGCCCGCCGCAAAGCGCTGCCCGCCCGCGGTGACCAGCCGCACGCTGCGGATCTGCGGATGCCGCGCCATCTCGTTGACCTGCCGCTGCACGGTCGGGCTGTCGATGTCCCACAGCGCCGCGGTCAGCAGCGGCAGCCGGCCGCTGGTGATCTCCGCCACCGCCACGCGGTTGGCCTGCTCGGTGTCGTTCCAGACCTGCCAGCCCTGCAGCGCTGCGACCAGCAAGGCGCAGCCGGCACACACGGCGAACACCACGCGCATCAGCCGACCGGCCAGCGGCCGGAATCGCCCGTGTCGGTCCAGCTCGGCGGCGCTCACAGCAGGTTCGCGAAAGCGAAGTCGTAATGCCGGCGCCGCGGATTCAAGGCCTTGCTGAAGGCCCTGAAGTCGAGCGCCGGAAAGCCGGCCCCGAAGCGCGCCACGTACTTGCGCGCCAGTGCGGCATCGAACAGCGAGAACATCGGCACGTCGAGCTCCAGCCCCTCGCTGCGGAAATCGTGGCCGTGCGCATGGTCGTAGATCATCACCAGGGCCCAGGCCCCGGCCATGAAATGCCCGCCGGCCAGCGCCTCCATGCGGCCGTCGATCACGGCCTGCATCGCCTCGGTGGAAGTGTTGACACCGCTGAACCAGCGGTCGACGCCGGGGCGGCCGCCGTCGGCCTCATGGGCCGCCATGGCGCCGAAGGCCATCTGGTCGCTGCCGGACCATACCAGCGCGGCCGCCGGATAGCGCGCATAGAGTTCGCGCGCCATCTGCTGCGCGACATCGCGCTTCCAGTCGGCATACACCACCTGGTCGACCACCACGCGCGGCTCCTCGCCCGCCGCGCGCAACATCCCGCGGTTGCGCAGCACCGACGACTCGGTGGACCGGTCGCCCGCGATCGCCACCAGATGCAGCTTGCCGTCAGCGGCGAAGCGGCGCGCCCGCAGCCCGCGAGCGATCAGCGCCTTGGCCGTCAGGTAGCCCGCATCCTCGGCATGCGGCACCACCGACCCGAGCCACAGCGGGTACCGTTCGCGCGGCTGGCCGTATTCGGCCCGATCCTCGGGCAGCAGCGTGTTGTAGGCGAACACGCAGCGGATGCCAGCCGCCGAAGCGATCTGCAGCATCTGCCCGCCCATGCGGCGCTCGTTCACCAGCACCAGGTATTCGGGCCGCGTGGCCGGCGGCCGCGCCGCCAGCTCCTTGACCAGTTCGACCTGGGCCAGATGGTCGCGCTCGGCATACCGCACCTCGACCTGCATGCCGAGGCTGCGCGCGGCGGCCTGCGTGGCCTCGCTCGCGGTGGCCCAGTAGGCCTCGTCGTGGCGCCCGGGGTTCACGAACGCGACGCGCTGCGCCCAGGCCTCGGACACGCCCATCCCGCAGGCCAACATCCACAGCAGCAGGTACACCGTCCGCATGCACGATCCCCGAGGCCGACTCCGGCCTTTCTCCTCTGGGCATATCGACCGGGAGGACGGGCAGCTTGATGCCGATCAGGAGAGAAGCGCCTGCAGCGCGGGCCTTCCGAGAAAAATGCCGGCGAAATCCCTTCGGCCTGCGGATGGTGACTCGCCTGCTGGCAACTCAAGCTGGCGAGCCAGTGTCTGCGTGTCCCCGGAACAGCCGCACATGATCCACGAGGGCGCGCAGCTTGGCGGGCTGGTTTCG
>CBIHRS010000001.1:0-365213 GCA_966212505.1 uncultured bacterium | reverse complement strand
GTGGGTCAGATTTAGATGAGCGCCCTGGGTCAGTTCCAGGTGAGCGTCAACAGAGGTGGCTGTCTGGCAAAAACTGAAGCCCCAGCACATGACAAGCGGCTTCTGGATCACACATAAAAAGCCGATCCGGCTGAGTGTTTTGCCACAGTTCCTTTGCATGCGCTTCGATCTCAACCAAGAGCCGGCGCGCTTCGTACTCGATTTGCTGTGGAGTCCACATGCCATGCCTTCCGAGAAGCAGTGCTACCGAAACTCTATATCTAGTGTTTTGGTTTGGCAATGACGCTACCAATAGTGTTTTCACCGTTGGCGGGGGTGACGTCAAATGGCGCTGCTAGGTCACACAGCGCGTACCTGTTGCCGCTCAACCCATCGGCTGGTGTGCCGCTGTTCTCGCTTAACGGTGCCTCGACAACCCCTCGATCACATAGCGCTGCGTCCGCTCATCCACATCGGCCCGCCCGTCGCTGCGCTCGGCCGCCAGCGACACCAGCTGCAGCGCGATCAGCTGCTGCAGCGCATTCGAAATCTCCTCGCGCCGGATCCCGGCCAGACGGCCGATCGCGGTATAGCCGAGCGCCGTCGTGTTGAAGCGCTGGTAGCGCTTGGCCATCAGCAGCACGTACAGCTTCACCGCGTTCAGGCTGTAGCGGTTCGCGCGCCCGCCGGTGAACGCCGCCAGCGCGGTCCCGCTCGCATTGAGCAGCCGGGACTGCGGCAGCTGGCACCAGCCGCCGTTGAACTCGACGCCGCGCAGCTCGTAGACGCTGCGCCGGCCATCTGAAAGCACACGGATCGCGCCCCAGGCCTCCAGATGCCCGATCGCCTTCGACACGGTCGCGCGCGCGACGCGCACCCAGTCCTGCAGCTCGTCGTAGCGCACCGCGACCTGGTTCAGCGGTCCGGCCTCGAGTTCGCGGCCGCGCCGCGCCAGGTTCAACCGGATCGCCAGCGCAATCAGCAGCAGCAGCGCCGCCTGGCCGGTCGTCCGGTAGCCGCTCCACTGCAGCGCGGCGAGCGGGCAGGGCGCCTCGCCGCCGAGCTGCAGCCACGCAGTCGGGAACTTCGCCCAAGCGTGCCTCATCGCCGGCTCCTGACGACCGCCAGTGCGAGCCACAGCGCCCAGCCGACCACGACGAAGGCGGCGAGCGCCACCCGCGCGACCCGCAGCTCCGGGGTCGCCTTCGGCCACAACGCCCACCCCTGCTTCACGATCTCGGCCATGCCACCTCCTGGACGGAGGGCCCACTGTAGTCATGAGCGGCCCACCGTTCTAGAAAGAGTGCCAGCCGGTCGGAAGCGGGATTTTTAAAAACTCGTTCTGCGACAACCGGTTGCCGTCGTCGGGACCAGTTCTCGTGCTGCGGTGATCAGTTCATCGGCCGGACCGTCCACCGCGGCCGGCCGTCGTCGACCCTGCCTTCGGCACGGGCGGCTTGCGCTGCGGGCCTCGATCGCTATACTGTTGTTTTATACAGTTGTTGAAGACGATGAATGCGCCCGTCCCCGAGGTGCTGCTGCGCCCACCCTCCGACCAGGATGACCTGCCGCTGGCCACCGACGGCGTCTACCGCCTGGTCTGGGAAAGCCGCTTCGGCCCGATCCTGATCGAGGTGGTCGACGGCGTCGCGTTTGTCAACGGCAGCCGCGTCGAGGTGGCTGCGCCCGATCGATCGTTTACGTAGGAGCCGAGCATGCCCGAACTGCGCCAACACTACGTGCCCCGCCGCGCCGCGCCTGCGTGGCTGCAGCGCATCTGGCGCTGGTTCTGAGCCCGCGCGGGGCCCGCGCCGGGAAGGGCGTCCCGGCCTGTTCCCGCACCCGCGTGTGCAGTGCTAGGGCCATGCGCTGCTCGTCACCGAGTGGTCGTGTCGACATCCACATCAACGGACTGGTGAATCCGCTCGATAGATACCGAGCTCAAAGGCCCACGTGCGTTCGTATCTTCTCAAGTGCGCCGGTAAGTTGTTCTTTGCCGGACAACGCGAGGACCTGGTCGTGGCGATTCCGAACCTCGATCCAGGCACTTTCATCACCGGCCAGAACATGCAGAAACGACTGGAATGTCGCGAATCGCTCCATGCACCACATCTCGGCCTTCAACCGAGACGGATGCCCGTTCATGCGAAATTGATAGTACGGCTGGGGCTCACGGTCGAGCGCGAACAGGTTTGTCCAGCGGCGTAAATCGGCCAGAGGGGGCAACTGGCCATCGGGAGCCAGTTCGCACGTGTACAACGGTATGACCTGGAGCGCGGATTCATCGTCAATGATGCCGCGCAGCAAGCGGCGCTCGCTTCCACGAACGAAGCCCAGCGAGTCGAAGCGGTCGACGCCAATGGGCACCACGAACGTCTCTTCCGTTCGCGCTTGGATGTCGACGTTGTCAATGGCGGCCAAGATGGCATCGACGAGAACGGTGTCGGCTTTGCCCTCCACGCCGAGCAAGCGTCGAGGCGACTCCTGACTGGCAAAGGCAAGAAACGCGCTTTTTTTGGTGCTCAGATCGCAGCACGCCCACCCTTGTTTCTCGCAGTTGACGAATCCGGCGTCTTCGAGAGATTGATCCATGGTCTGGCCAGAGAGTTTGTGTTCGCCGCTGTCGGCGGGGTAGCCGATCGAGCGTAATCTACCTGATGTGGGTATCGGCGAGAGACGGCCTCTGGCCGAGACCATCGGGTAGCGATGAGATGAGCCTCATGAGGACTCTGATTCCAAGCCCACATAGCCAGCCCCCAAAACTTCGGCAAATTCCTGTGCCTTCCGCTCCAACTCGGCGGGCACCGCCACAGGGTAGCTGAGATCAACAGTAGCAAGGCACAAGCTGGCCCAGCTCGATCCTCCTTCTCCTGTCGACGACTTCGGCTGAAGACGGACGCTGAGGAATGAAGGAGAGTGGTCGGCTATCGCACCCCAGTAGATCGCGATGGCGAGATCGCAGAGGGGAACGCGCAACAGTGTCGCCACGGGCTCATCATTGCGCAGGCGACATGCGTAAATCAACTCCCGCGTCTTGCCATTGATGACGGTGACGCTCTGCTCCGCCATCGGCGGCAATATGCGTGAGTATCGAATCGACAACCCCAAGCCGATCAAGGCGCTCAGACCGAACAAGACAATGGCTTCAAGTGCGCTGCCGCCGCCGACGAAGCCGAGCAAGCCACCCACGATAATGAGAGCGAGCAAAGCGGCAAGTGAACCAAATGTCCAAACCACAAAGAAGTCACCAAGGCGTTCCAAGCCTTGGAGCCGAAAGTTTGTATAGCTCGCCACAATCAGCTCACCCCGGTCCAGCCTTTTCTTGAGACTCTCGGGATCCGAGAACTCGAGCTCCGAGTGATGTGAACGCCGAAGGCCCTGGGGAGGCAGTTGATCTTGCAAGGCATCAAACACAGCCTCTACCGACAGATCCTCTTCGCTGGGCATTTCACGAGTCTTCATTGATGAAATTCGCGCCTGGCAGCATCCGGGGAAGTTGCCCGCAGCACTTAGAACTTGTATGTGGGGCGATGGCTGTGCGCCCTAGAACCGGGCGATTGTCGCCATAATGAGCCGGAACATCCCTGCCCTATGAACCTGCGCGATGTTCTCCTCCATCCCGACGAATACGAGGGCGTCGACGTGGCGGCACCGTGGCGCCCGGTGGTCGGGCCACAGCCGTCGGTGCTGCATGTGTCGGTGTTCGGCAACCTCTTCCTCCATGACGAAGCAGGTCATGTGCTGCTGCTGGACAGCTGGTCGGGCAATGTCCTGGGCGTCAGCGCGGCCTACGACGAATACAAGGCGCGGGTGGCGACGGATGCCGAGTTTTTCAGGAGCTGGTTCTTGACCGAACTGGTCGAGCTGCTCACGGCCCATGGGATGACGCGAGGGGCGCGCCAGGTGTTCGCACCGCTCGTCTCGCCCGCGCTGGGGGGACGCCTGACGGCGCAGAACTTCTCGCTCGCACCCCTGAAAGCCTACATAGCGACCAGTGCCGCGGAGGCGCTGGCCTTGCGCGGCACACAGCGCGGCACCCAGGGGTAGCGCGATGCCGGAAGTTTTTCCGCAAGGGCAGGAGTTCAGCTTCGATCCGGTGCTCGACACCTTCGTCAAAGAGCCAGGCCTGCAGATCCAAGGCTCGACGATCGGCGAACTCCTGCGCGAACTCGAAAAGGCGACCGGCGCCTATGTCGTGCCGCACGAGCCACCGAAGTTCTTCCGTTATCAGCTGTCGCGCGACGACTCGGACTTCTATGTCGTCGATATCCATGTGCATCGCGGCGGCGAGTCGATCTGCATCAAGCAGGACGTGGCGTTCGCGTTGCTGCCAGATGATGTCGTGATGTTTGGCCTCCCTGCCTGCTAGCGCGAGCTGGGTCGACCTGTTGCGATTGCTCGAGGCCCCGGTCGATGCTCGGAAGCACGTCGGTGCAGAGGAGTGCTGTCACTCCTCGTGGTAGTAGTGCGCCAGCCAGTCCGACATCGCCACATCTTTCGTGATCACGTTGTCCACGAAGGAGACCGCGTTTCTCAAGCTGACCGGAGGGGCTGTCAAGAAGCGGACGTACAAAATCGCGTCGAGAAGCCTGCCCGGTACGGCCAGTTTTGTGATCTCACGGAGATGTAGTTCGCTCAGCTTGTCGAAACCAGCACAGCTGCCTTTGTCCGAAGCGAGTGGGCGCTCGAGCAGCCACTCGAGTCTGTCCAGTTGTTGTTTCTCAAAGCTCACAATGTTTGTCCGAGAGGGCCGGGTCGCCTCTGGCTTGGGGATGCGTGTGGCGTGTGCGAGAAGGCCTCGGGACTTGCAGAGTGCAAAGTCCTTGGGCCTGCTAGGCGACCACTGCTGCGAACGCGCCGACGCAGAAGGCCGCCACGTACAGCAGCGTGAGCCAGAACAGCGTCAGTGCCCGGCCGTCGGTGATTTTGGCGCCAGGTCGATCCGTCCCGAGGACCATCCAGGATGCCGCGCCGGCACCGGTGGGCAGCGTGCCACCTTTCGCGCGGTTGGCGCAAAGTGCGCCCCAGACGATGGCCAGTCCAAGCGAGGCCAGCAGCACGTCGCCCAACCAGCCCTGAGGCACCAGCCAGGGCGTGGTGAACCCGCCCGCCGCGACGGCCAGCGAAGTGGCAAGGAGGCGCTTGTTTTTCATGACGGGCGGGGCTTGATTGCTCGGCTGACGCTATTCGTTGGCCTGTCGCAGTGCTTCGAGCTTTGCGGCGATCTCCCGCTTGCCCATGCGGCGCAACGCGGCGATGGCCGGCAGGTGGGAGGAACGTGGCCTGGTCTTGCCGTTCTCCCAGTTGTAGACCGATTGCCCGGACGTGCCGACCAGCAGGCCGACTTCTGCTGCCGACAGCTCCAGGCGTTGCCGCAGCGATCCAAATCCCTTCGCGTTGAAGCGCAGCTTCGTCTGGTCTTCATCGTCACTGGTTGGAGCTGCATTCTTTGGCTTGGCTTTGTTCAGCCGGCCGACCAGCTGTTCCATTGCGTGGAGACGCCGCTTCAATTCAGCGATTTCCGAGCGGTAGCGGCTCGAGGCCTTCTTCAGGGATTCGGTCTCGGATCGGATTTCCTTGCGCGAGACACGCGAGATCTCGTCTTTGAGCGCGGCTGCGATGTTGGCCATTCAACTTGAATCAAAAGTTGGAATGACCCGATTGTGCGCCCAGCGCCGGACCTTCTTATACGGCAGCACAGAATTCAGGAGAGCGGCCAAGCGGCGCCCCGCCTTCGCAAAGCGGTCCTTCAAGAGCGCGTCGTGGCTGAGGCCGTAGTCGCCGGGCAGTTGGTGATCGCCCGGATAAAGGCCCCCGGCGTTGACGGCTGCACAAGATTCCTCGGCCCACTGCGTCGGCACGAACGCATCGTGTGCCGGCCGTGAGGAAGGCGGAGCCAATTCCTCGAGCAACTGGGCCGCCCCGCCCGGGCGGTTGGCGAGCAGGTCGTGGTCCCAGACTCTGTGGAGATTGGTGCCGCGGCCGTAAGCCTGTAGCTGGTACCGATTGCCTCCACGGTCATCACCGAAGCCCGCATGCAGTGGCTGGTGGACGTCGCCGATGAGGTGGATCAGGTACTTCAGCGCCCGCAGCCGCGACTCGTCGTCGACGCGGTTGGCTAGGATGTCCGCCTGCCGCTCGATCGCCGCTACGACGCATTGGCCGTCCGGGCAGTCACGCGACGCCTCGTAGTGGCATTGCCCGTCACGCGGGAAGTTGACGTAGTGCCAGGGGGCGGTGTGCTCTCCCCGGTGTTCGTCGGCCCACGAGGCAACCGAGGCCATCGATGTGCCAGGCTCGAGCGCGAGCAGTCGGTCGACTTCCTGGCGTGCCTGCGGCGTCAGCTGGCGCTGCGCGAGTTCTGCCACGAGCGCGTGCCCGTCCCGATCCCTGGCCATGGCCGCGGCCGGCAATGCGATGGTGGCGATGGCGATCCATCGCGTGAGTGTTTGCATGGGCTCCCTCCGTGGTGTTGTGCTGCCCCAGGTCAGGGCTTGTGACCAACGCGTGCCACCACCCGTTCGATGACGCGCTCGAGCATGGCCTCGATCTGCTCGAGCGTTGGCGGGGGCGTCTTCACCTGCAGCTCATAGGCAGAGCGGATCCACCAGACTTGCGCGTGATCGATGCGCTCGCGCCGGCGCCATTCCTCCTCGATGCCGTACAGCAGCACGCCGCCGCGCTTCCAGGGCCCATGCCGGAAGTGGTGCAGTTCGGCCAACGGCTCGACGGCGAAGCGCTCGGGCGGCATTAGCAGTGCCGACCGTTGCCCCCGGCGCGGCAACCGGCGGTTCGGGGTGTCCACCTGCTGGATGTAGCCCACCAGCGGCGCGTCGGCGCGCAGCTCCTCCAGCGATCGTTTGCGCGACCGGTCCCGCAACTTCAGCACTGCGACCAACATACTGTATAAATGTACAGTTTCAATTGAACACTGGGCGTGCAGATTCGGCGCCATGGGCGAGGACCGAAAGGAGGTTGGTTGTGCGCGTGATCTTTTGCGGCGTCGATGGCGTGCTGCACCCGTGGAACGCGGCGGCCGTGGCCTTTGGCGAGGTGCCGCAGCGGCTGTTCGAATGGACCGACATCCTGGGCTGCCTGCTGGCGCCGCATGACGACGTCTTCGTTGTCGTGCACAGCCGGCTGCGCCATGAATGGACCGACACCGAGCTGCGCGACGCGCTGAAGCCGGTGGCCAACTGCTTCCTCGGATCCGTCCCGCATGGGCCGCGCTACCCGTCGATCCTCGAATGGCTCGGCCGGCATCGCTCCGTGAGCTCGTATCGGATCCTCGACGATGAGGCGCATGAGTTCCCCGACCCGCCGCCGGCGCAACTGCTGCTGTGTCACCCGGAAGGCGGGATCTACGAATGGCGCATACGGAGGCAGTTGCAGCAGTGGCTGCACGCCATATGAGGAACCGCCGCCGGATATTAATTCCATTCTATATGTCGAATATTGACATTCTAGGAGAATGTTTTCCAGATTCTGCTGTCTTGTTTTAAATAAATAGATTGGACACGGAGTTATTAAAGGGGTGCTGAGATATTGTCGTCAATTGCCACCCCTAGAACGGTAGCTGCCCCCCTAGAACACACCCTGCCTGATTCACTAGTCTCTATAAACTGATCTTCCACTCAGTGAAAGGGACGAGAGCATGGCAGACACTACATTTACCGATGTAATTTATGCTGGTCAGCAGCAATGGATTTCTGGAGACGGAGTGCTCGAGCCACGAACTCCCTGAATCGCCCGTTGCCACATCGCGGTAGCCATCTCGTGTACAGATCGGCCGGAACGCAGATATGCCTGTCTCCAATAAAGCTCTAGCACCAGATTTGCCCTCTCATCCCTAAGATGAAGGAGCCAAGGATCGGGTCGGCCAACACGCACACGAGCTTCTTGTGTTAAATGACGTTGTCGGCCCATAAACGGTGTTTCGGGAGTGAGCATGGCTGCCGAGAAAATCGTAGAAGTCCTTCCGGAAATCGCTGCGTCTCCGCCCGCAATCGGCGCCTATGTGGTGCTTGTTTTGGCGATCCTGCTCGCCTATCAACGCCGTCGTCGTTCGGCTGATTGGTCACGTCTGCTCGAAGCAGCCGAAAAGGATAGAAAGGGCGTCAAGGAGCTGGTCCAGGAGGTAGGTTACGTCTACGACCAGGACTCTCGGCTCGGCGCAGAGCAAACCCTAGCACTGCGCATGAAGCAGTTGCGCGCAGCCGTAATCTTGTGCGTCATCGTGGCGGTAGCGCTGCTCGGCCTCTCAGTCGTCCAAGCGATTAGCGGCGTTGCGACCAAAACGGCTCTCCTGAACAAGATGCTTGTTGAAGCAGGCGAGCTGCGCAAAAGGCTCGACATAGAACAAACCAACAAAGCGATTGTCAGCGGCGACTTGGGAGAACTAGAGGTACGAGCATTACACGTGGGAGCGACGCAAATTGCCGGTGAACTGCACGAGTTGAGGCAAAAATTTGCAAAGACCGTTGACCAACGATATGTCAGTCAGGCCGAAGGCGATCAGCTGAAGATAGTTGATGCGACCATCGCTTTTGCCGACAGACGCTTTTCCGATGTGGCCTTGGAGTTGCCGGAACTCCTCTTGGAGCGGGTTAGCCAGCGGGTTCAGGTTGAAGCGGCTACTGCGCACCAGCTTAATCTTATGGCCATGGCAGCCAGAATTCGGGGGAGGGACTACACAGGTGCTATTCAATGCGCCGACCGTATTTTGAAGCTTGCGCCGGGCAACTGGCTTGCGCTGCAGACGAAGGCGAATATGCTCTTCCTTCTCGGAAGGTACGAGAACGCAGTGGCGCAGCTCGGCCAGATTGATTTGAAGTCCAAAGAAGGAGCTGTGAATTGGATCCTTCCCGGAGATGTCCAAGGCAATCTCGATCCCAAAGCTGATGACATAACGCGAAACTTCCAGACGGCGACGGAAGACCTTCCGATGAAGGATTCGTTTCGCCTGATTGGCGTTATCTCTTGGAAGGATCCATCGCCCTGCGCACTGGCCGAACAGCAAGAGCGCGAGCAGTTTGCTAGACATTGGCTGGCTGGTGAACTCACCTCGGCCGGGAAACTGGAGGACGCTAGTTTGCTCCTGGCGCGTGCTGTAGAAATTTGCTCCCGCGATGTCCGCTTGGTCTCAAGCCTCGCCATGGCCAGGATGCGCCTGAAAGACGCTGCAGGCGCTCAGCCCGTGTTAAAGCAGTGGACTCAACTCGAGAACGAGGGACTAGCCTTTTATCTATTAGGGCTCAACAGCCTGGAGTTGAAGGAGTACGCAACGGCACTGGAAGCACTGAGCCGTGCGCAACACTTTGCGCCGAAAGATGAAGGTGTAGTCTTGGCACTTGCTCGCACACACGAGTTAATGGGGCAGTTCGCTAAGGAACTCGCGACTCTTACGAATTTCCTGAAGACCACTTGGGATCCAAAGGTTGCGCGCGCTGCTGCAAGTTGGTATATCCGGCGACAGGATAACCGCCGGGTAGCTGAAATTGAGACGCGCATCATTGCTCATAATGATGCGAACGCAAAGGACTTTTTTAATAGAGGGCTTGCCTATCTGTTAATGGGGCAGAACGAAGAAGCGCTGCCTAACTTTATAAAAACAGTCGAACTCAACCCCAAGGATACGCAGGCACATCTAAATATTGCAAGTACGGGAGGTTTGCTTCAGCGTTGGGGACTGGTCGAGAAGCACGCTAGAGAGGTAATTAACCTTGACGCTGATTTTCAGCAAGGCAATGCGCACTACTATCTAGCATTTGCCTTGTTGAACTTGAATCGTAGCGAAGAGGCGATTGAGGCGATCAAGGAGTATGTGAAACGTAACGGTGAAAACTTCGCGAGCGATCATCTTATGTTCTTTGCATTAGGTGGCCCAAGTGGCAAGCCTGAGGCAGAAATCTACTGCAAGCGTTTAAGGGCGCGACTGCTTGCTAAGGAGGGGGACCGAAGACGCGTCCCTACCTCCTGCGGCGGGAATTTTGGGGTAACGGAAAGATCAAGGGCTTCGGCCTGAAGGTTTGTGTGCTTGGAGTACAGGCGCGTCCGGAGCGTTTGGTTGCGCCGATCGAGTCCGCAGCGAATGACAGCAAACAAGGGCTTCTCTGCCCGTCGACCGGCTGGCTCGAATGTCAACGGTTGCTCAAAAAGTGGCCATTTAGTGGTCGTGTGGGGAACACAAACTTTCGTCGGCGTTCGCCAATCCGTCCATTAACAGTTCGCCATTGATTTCCTGAAATCCCCTGCCGTGCACTGTCGCACGTCACCGCAGGAGGATGAATGCTTGCCCCCGCCCAGCGAGGCCGCGTCTCGACCCATGAGATGCACCACGCCCTCGCCACCCGCGGCATCGAACCGATGCCTTCCGACGACGCCGCGCGTCGTGTGCTCACCGAGCACGAACTGGCCAGCCGATGGGGGCTGTGCCACAAAACCCTGGCCCGCTGGCGCACCGAAGGCCGGGGCCCGGAGTACCTGAAGCTGTCCGGCCGCGTGCGCTACGCGCTGTCGGCGGTGCTGGCCTTCGAGGCCAAGGCCGGCCACTACTCGACGTCCGCCAGGGTGAACTCGTGAGGGAGACGACGATGAACACCGTCACCGTCCTCCCCAACGTCGTCGACGAGCTCAGCGTGCAGCAGCTCGCCGCACTGCCGGTTCTGCAAAAGCTCGAGCTGCAGCGCAGCCTCGCGGAGGCAAGCGCCTGGCTGAAGCGCGCCAACGACAAGTTCGCCGCCGCACTCGAAACTGCCTACGGAGAGACCAGCCGTGCCGCGCTGCGCGCGTCCGGCCGCGACTTCGGGAGGGCCCAGGGCCGTGACGGCAGCGTCGAAGTGACCTTCGAACTGGCCAAGAAGGTCAGGTGGGACCAGCCCAAGCTGCACGCCATCGCCGAGCGCATCGTCGCCAGCGGCGAAAAGGTCGAGAGCTACATCAAGGCCGAGCTGTCGGTCAGCGAGGCCAAGTGGAAGTCATGGCCTCCGGTGCTGCAGGAGCAGTTCGCGCCGGCGCGCACCGTCGAGCCTGGCCGGGTGAGCATCACGCTGCGCCTGCTCGATGAGGAGGCCCGCTGATGCCGCTGCCGATCATCACCGCGCAGCAGCGCATGGCCGAGCGGACCGGCGTGAAACTCGCCCTCTTCGGCGCCTATGGCGTCGGCAAGACATGGCAACTGCGTACCTTGCCGCTGGAGAGCACCCTCTTTGTCGACGTCGAGGCCGGAGACCTGGCCGTCAAGGACTGGGAAGGCGACACGCTGCGCCCGAAGACCTGGCCCGAGTTCCGTGACATCGTCTGCTTCCTCGCCGGACCGAACCCCGCGATGCCAGCGGACGCGCCGTTCTCGCAAGCTCACTTTGACCACGTCTGCCGCACCTACGGCGATCCGAGCCAACTCGACAAGTACGACACCTACTTCGTCGACAGCATCACCGTGCTCAGTCGCTGGTGCCTGGCCTGGGCGAAGACCCAGCCGGCGGCCTTCAGCGAGCGCACCGGCAAGCCCGACACGCGCGGCGCCTACGGCCTGCTCGGCTCCGAGATGGTGGGCACGCTGACCCATCTGCAGCATGCGCGGGGCAAACACGTCATCTACGTCGCGATCCTCGACAGCAAGCAGGACGACTTCGGCCGCAGCTATTTCGCCGCGCAGATCGAGGGCGGCAAGACCGGCGCGGAGCTGCCGGGCATCGTCGACGAGGTCGTCACGTTGGCCCAGATCCCGGCCGATGACGGCACGAGCTACCGCGCCTTCGTCACCCGCACGGCCAACCCTTACGGCTACCCGGCGAAGGACCGCAGCGGCGTGCTCGACCTGCTCGAGCCGCCCGACCTCGGCCGCCTGATCCGCAAGTGCGCCGCTGCGCACAACCCCCAACCCAAGACCCACCCCCACGTTCAACAGCAGCCGGAAGACGAAGCAGCATGAGTGCCTGGAACGATTTCAACGACGCCGAACATCAACAGAGCTTCGACCTGATCCCCAAGGGCACCGTCGCGCCGGTGCGCTTGGCCATCACGCCAGGTGGCTACAACGATCCCGCGCAAGGCTGGGAGGGTGGCTGGGCCACACAGTCCGAAGAGACCGGTGCGGTCTACCTCGCCTGCATCTTCACGATCACCGATGGCGAGTTCGCCAAGCGCAAGGTGTGGAGCAGCATCGGCCTGTACAGCCCGAAGGGTCCAACCTGGGGCGGCATGGGCCGCACCTTCGTCCGCGCGATCCTCAACAGCGCGCGCAACATCGACCCGGACGACATGAGCCCGGAAGCGGCGGCGCGCCGTTGCATCGAGGGTCTGCACGAGCTGGAAGGTATCGAGTTCGTCGCGCGCATCGATGTCGAACGCGATGGCAACGGCGACCTGAAGAACGTCATCAAACACGCGATCGAGCCGGGCATGCCGGAGTACAGCCCGCTGCCGGCGCCTGTGCCCGGTGCACCTCGACCCGTACCCGCTCGCGCGCCTGCGAAGGCCGGCCAGTCGCGCCCCGCGCAACCGGTCAAGGGGGTGACCACCAAGCCGGCGTGGGCGCAATGAGGCCGCCATGCAGTGCTGGGCCTGCCGCCGCGACGCGAGAGGCTATGGCCATACCGACAACCGGTACCCCGTGGCAGATCCGCGCCGATACCCGATCGACTGGGCCTTCTGTTCCCGGCGGTGCCAGGACGCGTTCCATCAGCTCTATGGAAACTGGGACGCGGTGCGCGGTGGAGATCTCGCGCCGGAGGACGTCACGATGATCGACGCATCCGAGGTTGAGCGCGTGGCGATGCGCAGTTGCCTGAGGGCGTTCGGCGAAGCGGCTGGCACCATTGGCTTCGACAAGCCGCTCGGCGCCTATAGCGAGGCCGACGCGCTGATGGTGATCGACGCGATCGTCACCCGCTACACCGAGGCGATGGCCGAACACCACGAGGCCACGAAGTACCCGCCGGTGCGCGGCATGCCGCCTACACCGATCCGATGGCTGCCCCGTTCGCGGACATGCCGTCTGACGCACCATGGGAGGCGAGCGCCGGATGATCGACTTCAATCCCTCGGCCGAGCTGGGCGAGCGGATTGCGGCGCTGATCGACAGAGCGATGAAAGCCGAGGCGGCGCAGCAGCCGCCTCGCACCTACCTGGGCGCGTCCCGGGTGGGCATCGCCTGCGAGCGTGCGCTGCAGTTCGAGTTTGCCAAGGCACCCGTCGACGCGGGCCGCGAGTTCCCTGGCCGCATCCTGCGCATCTTCGAGCGCGGCCACCTGATCGAGGCGGCCATGATCCGCTGGCTGCGCGCGGCCGGCTTCGACCTGCGCACTGAGCTGCAGGACGGATCGCAGTTCGGATTCTCCGACGCGGGCGGACGCCTCCAGGGCCATGTCGACGGCGTGATCGTCGACGGGCCACAAGGCTACCGCTACCCGATGCTGTGGGAGAACAAGTGCGTCTCGGCCAAGACCTGGCGCGAGCTGCGCAAGCACAAGCTCGCCAAGGCCCGCCCGGTTTACGCCGGCCAGATCGCGCTGTACCAGGCCTACCTCCAGCTGCACGAGCACCCGGCGCTGTTCACTGCAGTGAACGCGGACTCCATGGAGATCTACGCCGAGGCGGTGCCCTTCGATCCCCTACTGGCCCAGCGGCTGTCCGACCGGGCCGTTCGTGTGATCGAGGCGACCGATGCCGGCGAGCTGCTGTCGCGAGCTTTCCACGACCCCACCCATTTCGAGTGCCGTGCCTGCGCCTGGCAGGACCGGTGCTGGTCCCTGACATGAACACCATCCGATCCAACATCAACACGATGACGGCTGAGGAGCTGGAAGCGGAGATGCGCGTCCGCTTCTACAACGCGGTCGATGCCGCAGCCCACCTGCGGCTGCCCGTGTACCTGCTCAGCGAGCCGGCCTCGCGCCGCCGCCACGAGATCCCGCACTACCAGTTCAACCGCTTTGTTCGCTATCGGCTTGACGAGCTGGAGGCCTGGATGTGCCGGCAGAGCGAGAAGGAGGCCGCCCGTGCCGCTTGACTTCAACGATGCACGGCCGTCCTCGGCGTCCGCGCCCGAGCGGGACCTGGAGACCGAGCGCAAGACCCTCCGCGAGGCGGTGCAGGCCAACCTGGAAGGCGTGCTGCGCCTGCTGTTTCCTGCCGGCAAGTTGCGCCATGGGAAGTTCCACATCGGCAACATCACCGGCGCTGCGGGCGACAGCCTGGAGGTCGTGCTCGACGGCGAAAAGGCCGGGCTCTGGCGTGACCGAGCGAACAACGACGGCGGCGACGTCTTCGACTTGATCGCGGGCCACTTCCACCTGGACGTGCGCCGACAGTTCGCGGAAGTGCTGGAGCACGCCGCTCGATTGCTCGGCCAAGCCCCTGCAACGGCTCCCGCATCCTGGAGCAAGAAGCGCACGGCCACGATCGACGACCTGGGCCCGGCGACAGCCCGATGGAACTACCTGGACGCCGAGGGCAACCTGATGGCGGTCGTCTACCGCTATGACCCACCGGGCGGCAAGAAGGAGTTCCGGCCCTGGGACGTCAAGCGCCGCAAATGGGCGCCGCCCGAGCCGCGTCCGCTGTACAACCTGCCTGGCCTGAGGGACGCCGACCTGGTCGTGCTCGTCGAAGGAGAGAAGTGCGCGGACGCCCTGATCCAACTCGGCGTCTGCGCAACCACCGCGATGCAGGGCGCCAATGGTCCAGCCTCGAAGACCGACTGGTCGCCGCTGAAGGGCAAGGGCGTGCTGATCTGGCCCGACAAGGACAAGGCCGGGTGGGACTATGCCGAGGCTGCGGCCCAAGCGGCGCTGGCGGCAGGTGCGGTAGGCGTGGAGATCCTGATCCCGCCCGAGGACAGGCCGCCAGGCTGGGACGTGGCCGACGCGCTGACCTTGAACTCAGCGATCGAGGCCGATCCCGAAGCGCACCGCGACGAGCGCCTCTTCGACGTGCACGGCTTCATCGCCGCGGGCTCGCGCATGCCCGTCGAGCCCGCTACCGAAACCCTGTCCGCGGCGGAGCTGCTGGCGGGCGCCGAGTGGCAAACAGAAGACGGCCTGGCCACAGCTTTCACGAACCGGCACGGCGAGGATTGGCGCTACTGTGCGGCCTGGAACCGATGGCTGGCGTGGGACGGCAAGCGATGGAACATCGACCAGGTGCTGCACGTGCTGTACCTCGCCCGCGCGATCTGCCGCAGCGCATCGACACTGGCCGACACGCCCCGCTTGCGCGCGCGGCTGGCTAGCGCGTCGACGACGGCCGGCGTGGAGCGGATGGCTCGCAGTGATCCGCAGCATGCGGCCACCACCGAGCAGTGGGACACCGATCCCTGGCTGCTCAACACGCCGAGAGGCGTGGTGGATCTGCGCACGGGCCGGCTGCGGGAGCACCGGCGCCAGGACGGCATGACGAAGATCGCCACGGCGAGCCCGCAAGGCCACTGCCCGACGTGGACGTCGTTCCTGCGCGACGTGACTGGCGGCGATGCCGAGCTCGGGGCCTACTTGCAGCGCATGGCCGGCTATTGCCTCACCCGCGTGACGAGCGAGCACGCACTGTTCTTCCTGTACGGCGTGGGCGGCAACGGCAAGTCGGTGTTTATCAACACGCTGGCCAGCATCGTGGGGGACTACGCGGCCAACGCGCCCATGGAGACCTTTATGGAGGCCCGCGGCGACCGGCACCCGACCGAGTTGGCTGGGCTGCGTGGCGCAAGGATGGTGTCCGCCATCGAGACCGAGCAGGGCCGGCGCTGGAACGAAAGCAAGATCAAGGCGATCACCGGCGGCGACAAGGTCTCGGCCCGCTTCATGCAGCAGGACTTTTTCGACTACACACCGCAGTTCAAGCTCGTCATCGCCGGCAACCACCGGCCCGCGATCCGCAACATCGACGAAGCGATGAAGCGGCGGATGCACCTGATCCCGTTCACGGTGACGATCCCGAAGGAGCGGCGCGACCGCAAGCTCACCGAGAAGCTGCTGAAGGAGCGCGACGCCATCCTGGCCTGGGCCATCGAGGGCTGTCTTGAGTGGCAGGCCCAGGGACTGCAGCCGCCGGCCAGCGTGGTCTCCGCCACCGAAGAGTACTTCGAGGCCGAAGACCTGCATGGCCAGTGGATGGACGAGCGCGCTCAACGCATGTCCGAGGCACGCGTCGCCACCGCGTTGCTCTATGCCGACTTCCGCGACTGGTGCGAGGGCCGCGGGGAGTACCCGGGAACGATCAAGCGCTTCGCCGAGGTGCTGATGTCCAAGGGCTTCGAGAGCTGCCGGCTGCATGGCGGCACACGGGCCTTTCGGGGCCTGAGCCTGCGCCCGAAACACGGCACCGGCCACTACACCGACATCGACTGATTTCACGCTGGTGACGCGCGGTGAACCTCGCCATGGGTTATTCGCTACGCCTGCGGGTGATGAATCCATCTCATGGAGGAGGTCACCTCGCGTCACCGGTTCTACAGCATTGGAAGAACACGGATGAACACGACAACGAACACGACCATCCTGGCCCTCGACCTGGGCACGGTCACGGGATGGGCGCTGCAACAGCGCGATGGGACGAAGACCAGCGGCACGCAGAGCTTCAAGCCGCAGCGGTACGAGGGTGGGGGCATGCGCTACCTGCGCTTCAAGCGCTGGCTGAACGAGTTCCTGGCCAAAGGATGGGGACTGACGGCCGTCTACTTCGAGGAGGTGCGCCGGCACCGGGGTGTGGACGCCTCGCACGTCTACGGCGGATTCCCCGCCCACCTGACCGCCTGGTGCGAGTCGAACCGGATCGCCTACCAGGGCGTACCGGTCGGCACGATCAAGCGGCATGCGACAGGCAGCGGCACTGCGAAGAAGGACGACGTGATCGCCGCAATGCGGGCCAAGGGCCACGACCCCCGGGACGACAACGAGGCGGATGCCCTCGCGATCCTCTACTGGGCCATCGAGCAGGAGGGCGCATGAAGCTTCCGAAGCACCGGTATCGCTGCCCGCTCGCCAAGCTCCAGCCTGAACCGATCGACGTCGACGCGGTGAAGCGGGAAGGGTGGCGAGAGCAGCGCATCCTGGTCATCAGCGAGTCGGACGAGCGGCTGGACTTCGTCGAGCGGGAATTCGTCCGCAGGCTCGGTGAGCGCCTCTTCGGCGAGGGAGCCGGCCATGGCTGAGCAGTGGGACATCGAGAGCGTCGCCCTGCGCTTCTGGGATGCGGTGGACACGGCCCGCAAGCTCCCGCCCGTCAGGGTGCAGGGCTACAAGAGCATCTGGCCGGCCACGCTGCGCGAGGAGTGGGAGGGTTTCGCGGTCGACGACGACAAGCCAATTCGTTTCCCGCCCAGCCCGCAGGCGATCGATCGCATGCTTGCGACGATGCGCTGGGTGCAGTGGCTGGAGGTGGAGCAACGGCACCTGGTCTGGATGCGCGCGAAGCGCCATGAGTGGAACCGCATCGGCAAGCGGTTCGGCTGCGATCGGGTGACGGCGTGGAGGCGCTGGCAGGCTGCTCTTCAGGTCATCGCCGACAAGCTCAACGAGCAGCGCGTGCCGGTCAGCTGAGGGGCTTCCACCCTTCTGCGGCTTTGCACTCCTTTGTGCGGTCGTGCGTTGCCGTGCGCGGTCGTCTGAGGTCGTTTGCGGCTTTTGAGCGTGCAACACGAAGGGGTGTTTTGGCCTACAGTTCCGGCTATGGTTGCTGCAGTTGCGAAGACGCAGCGTAGCGACCAAAGGTCCAGAACCTTCAAGTGGCAACTGACCTACCCCTCATGCCCGACCGCGGCATGAGGGTCTCGGGTCGATCCCCATGAACATGGGAGATCGGATGAGATCGATGGGTCCTTCCTCGCGATCGAGCCATGCGGGGGGCGAAGCCCCAACGTTCGTTCAGCGTCAGACTGCAAACATGGGTTTGCAGGGGTGGCTCAGTTTGCGATGTTTGCCGCTACGGACCGTTTTGGCTGCCGCGGTCCCTTCCACCGAGTAGCACCCCAAGTCCACTGCCTAACAGTACAAGAATGTTGTTGGCACTATCGATATGAAGAAACAAGGCAAAGATGTAGGCGATGGTCAGAAACCCAAGAATGACGCCGCCAATGATGGTTCGAGCCAGACTTTCTCTAGCACGCGACCAGGCCTCTATTGTTTTTGGTGACTGGGATCTTTGCTTGGCGATCGAACCGGAAGAATCCAGACGTAGTTGAGCGCGGAGAGCCATCTCAGTCTCCGAGGTAGATGAACAGATGAGCAAGGTTCTGTTCTGAGACCCTGTGATGGGCCAGCTGGAAATACAAGCGCTGATCCCCGAGTTCACCGAACTTGGCCGGTGCCTGAAGGCAATTTCCCGACGGATCATTCCAGCCTATGAACTGCATGCGTATGAGTCCGTCGTCGTTCATCCAGCGCCCATCACGTTCTTCACCTGGAGAGGCTGCTTTGAATGTGATGCTCATACGAAGCACCGTTCCGTCAATTTCCGCTTCTAGCAGAACTTCCTTCTCGTTGGGTACGAGAAACGTCGCGGAGAAGACCACTCTCCTTCCGTCGATGCTCACCATCTTTCACCCCCTGTCTTTGTAAGCCCTGTCGAGATCGAGTGGGCCGCCGGGCTAAGGACGCTTCTGTCCTCTGTCTAGTTCGTGCCCGACGTTATAGCAGTCCGCTTTCCTTAGCACGCGATCCTGACAGATCCTGCTCCCTAATTTCGCGGACGAGGACTGCCCTGCACATCCAACGAATGAACTGGCTCGCGGAACGGATCGAGCACTGGCCGATCGAGCGGCTGATTCCTTACGCGCGCAACGCCCGCACGCACTCGACCGAACAGGTGGCGCAGATCGCCGGCAGCATCGCGGAGTTCGGCTTTACCAACCCCTGTCTAGTGGGAAGCGATGGCGTGTTGATCGCGGGCCACGGCAGGCTCCAGGCAGCGATGCAACTGGGTCTGAAGGTCGTGCCCGTTCTGGTGCTGGACCACCTGTCACCACTGCAGCGGCGTGCCCTCGTCATAGCGGACAACCGCATTGCCGAGCGTGCGGGATGGGATAACGAGGTGCTGCGGCTGGAGCTGGAGGCGCTGGAGGCCGAGGGCCTTGATCTGGACCTGGTCGGCTTCGACACCGACGACCTGGCTGAGTTGCTCGAGGCTGAGGAGCCCGACAACGACGGCCTGACCGATGATGACGCTGCACCGGATCTCGCTGCCGCTGCAGTCTCGCGCCTCGGTGTGGTGTGGGTGATGGGGCCGCACCGTTTGCTTTGCGGCGACGCGACCCGAGCCGAAGCGTATGGGCAATTGCTCGGCGGTGCGAAGGCCAACATGGTCTTCACCGACCCGCCCTACAACGTCTCGTACGTCGGAAAGAACAAGAAGGCCGAGTCCATCCTGAACGATGCGCTCGGGGCGGAATTCGGCGGATTCCTAACCAGTGCCCTGACCCAGCTCGTGGCGAACTGCCGCGGCGCCATGTACGTGGCGATGTCCAGCTCGGAACTGGACACCCTGCAGGCGGCCTTTCGGGCCGCGGGCGGGCACTTCTCGACCTTCATCATCTGGGCCAAGGACCGCTTCGCGCTGGGCAGCGCGGACTACCAGCGCCAGTACGAGCCGATGCTCTACGGGTGGCCCCAGGGGGCGAAGCGCCACTGGTGCGGTGACCGGGACCAGTCCGACGTGTGGCAGATCAAGCGGCACGCCCGCAATGACCTGCACCCGACGATGAAGCCGGTTGAACTGGTCGAGCGGGCGATCCGCAATTCCAGCATGCCGGGGCACGTCGTGCTCGATGGCTTCGGCGGATCCGGTACGACGCTCATTGCCGCCGAGAAGGCTGGCCGCGTGGCGCGCCTGATCGAGCTCGATCCAAAGTACTGCGACGTGATCGTGCGCCGCTGGCAAGATTGGACCGGCCAGAGGGCCACCCGTGAGGAAGATGGTGCGGGCTTCGACGAGGTGGCCTCCGAAGCGGAGGCCGAGGCGCTTCAGCCCTGATCCCTGATCAGCGCGATTCGAGATCCGACTGGATGCCCTCGTGGATCACCATCGCCGTCAAATAGGCCATACCCCTGGGCACCCCATGCCGGACAGCTGCCCGTTGGCCAACTTTCCACTCCATCCATCGACGCGTGGTGCCATCGACGGCCTGTTGCAGCGATTGCCCGCGATACAGACCGTTGTGCACTTCGTCGGCGAAGTGGCGGCCGCAGCGGCTGTCCAGAAAGGCCCTCACGTCCTCCAGCGATTCCTCGGTGGCGTCGCGGATCGCCAGCAGGGCCAGGGGCCAGACGGCATCGGCATAGTCTTTCATCGTGCCGTAGAAACCCCAGCCTTCGTTCTGGCTGCGGGGCAGGTCGTCGGTATCGATCATCTTGTGTTCCCTTGTTTTTGCGTTTGGCGTCGCGTGCTGTGCGACGCCGTCATGAACGCTCTCTTCAGGGAACACATCAACGACCGAGTTGATGCAGGTTGATTCGTGTTGGTCCGGATCGACGAACGAGAGAAGGGCCGGCGGGCGGCCCGTGGGATGCGCCGGCTGCGATCAGGGCAGCAGCGCGACTTGACGCGCATAGCCGTATCCCTCGCTGTTCACGAACAGGACGGGACGGCCGGGTGCGCTGACCTGTACGCACAGCGCGAAGTCGTTGTGGCCCCCGCCTTGCGCAGGGTCGAGCCACGGCTGCTGGGCGAAGAAGTTGGCCGCGAAGCAGTCGAAGTCTTCGGGACTGAGGACCACCTGGCGTTCGACGTAGATGCCGCAAGGCAAGCTGTTGTACAGACCATCGATCACGGCCTGCAGGTCCTTCGGCTTGCGTGCAAACGGCAGGGCCAAGTCGAGCCGGTCCGCCTGCCTCTCTCGGCCATTGACATTGATGGTGACACGGGTGCGGTTGATTTGTTCGATGTTCATCGCGGTGTTGTTCGTGTGGGCGCCGCCGGCGGCGACGACGCCATGAACGCTCGTTCTTCAGCAGACATCAACGTTGGAGTTGATGCCAATTGATTCGGCAAGAGGCGTGCCGCTTGCCGCCCCTTCGTTCAGACGATCCGGTAAACGTTGGGGGCACCGTCTTCACCCTTGGTGCACTCGACCTTGAGGCCGAGCTTCGTGCGCAGCGCGCCGGAGATCACGCCGCGAACCGTGTGGCGCTGCCAGCCGGTGGCTTGCTGGATCTGCTCGATGGTCGCGCCGTCGGGGCGCTTGAGCATCTCGACCACCTTGGCTTGCTTGCTGTTCTCGCGGGCCTTTGGTGCGGGCACCTCGGTGCCCTCGGCAGTCTCGCGGCCCAGCGCGGCGTGCGCCGCATTCGTCACCTTCCAGCCCTGCCCATGCTGGCGCGCCAGGCCGCGGCCTTTCAGCGACTCCAGCACCTTGGCGCGCCCGCCACCTTTGACTGAATCCGGGAACCACTCGATGCGGCCCTCGGTGTGATCGATCGCGTGTTCGAGGACGCTGCGCTGGGCCGCGGTCAGTTCGATGGCCTTGCTGTTCGACTTGCTGGTCGTTTTGGAGTTCATGTTTGCTTCCTGCTTGTTGGATTCGAGTTGCTTGTCGTCGTTGGCGACAGCGCCATGAACGCTCCGAATCGCGAACGCATCAACGACCGAATGGACACCAGTTGATTCAGCGGCCGGGCGACGACCCGACCTACCGGATGCACCACCTCTTGCATGGGACTGTCGATCCGCGCGTATGCGCGACACCGCGGCGTCAGCGACACCGCGGTCCACAAGGCGATCCGCAGCGGTCGCATCACGCCGGAGCCTGACGGCACCATCGATCCCCACCGCGCCGACGCTCAGTGGGCGCAGAACACGGAAGCGCCAAAGGTCGGCACACGCGCCAGCGCGCCCCGTGTCCGCGTGACCGAGGAAACCGGGGCCGGCGGGCCGGCGCTGCCCGTCGGCGGCACGTCGCTGCTCCAGGCCAGGACGGTCAACGAGGTCGTCAAGGCGCAGACCAACAAGGTCCGCCTCGCCCGCCTCAAAGGCGACCTCGTCGACCGGGCGCAAGCGATCGCGCACGTGTTCAAGCTGGCGCGCGCCGAACGGGGCGCATGGTTGAACTGGCCCGCGCGCGTGTCGGCACAGCTGGCCGCACGGCTGGCCGTCGATCCCCACACGATGCACGTCGCGCTGGAAGCGGCGGTGCGTGATCACCTGCAGGAATTGGCCGAGATCGAACCGCGCGTCGATTGATGGACTTCGCCTACGAAGGCGCAGCCGAACTGGCAAGGGCTTGGCGCGACGGGCTGATGCCCGACCCCATGCTGACCTTGTCGCGGTGGGCCGACGAGCACCGCGTGCTGTCGAGCAAGGCATCGTCGGAGCCAGGCCGTTGGCGCACCAGCCGCACGCCTTACCTGCGCGAGATCATGGACTGCCTGTCGCCGAGCAGTCCGGTGGAGCGCGTGGTGTTTCAGAAGGGCGCGCAGATCGGCGCGACGGAAGCCGGCAGCAACTGGGTCGGCTACGTGATGCACCACGCACCGGGCCCAATGATGTGCGTCTGGCCAACGGTGGAGATGGCCAAGCGCAACTCGCGGCAGCGGATCGATCCGCTGATCGAAGAGTCGGCAGCGCTGCGCGAGCTGATCGCACCAGCGCGCAGCCGCGATGCCGGCAACACCATCCTCGCCAAGGAATTCCGCGGCGGCGTGTTAGTGATGGTCGGCGCGAACAGCGCGGTCGGCCTGCGCAGCATGCCGGTGCGCTTTCTGTTCCTGGATGAGGTCGACGCCTACCCGCTCGATGTCGAAGGGGAGGGCGACGCGATCTCGCTGGCGGAGGCGCGCACCCGCACGTTCGCGCGGCGCAAGATCTTCATCGTCAGCACGCCAACGATCGCCGGTGCGTCGACCATCGAGCGCGAGTACCTCGCGAGCGACCGGCGCCGCTACTTCGTCCCGTGCCCGCACTGCGGCCACCTGCAGTGGCTGCGCTTCGAGCAGCTGCGCTGGGACAAGGGCCAACCTGCGGGTGCCGCCTACCTCTGCGAAAACTGCGACGATGCGATCCAGGAGCACCACAAGACCTGGATGCTCGACAACGGGCAGTGGCGCGCGACCGCGCAAGGGCCGGCCCGCACCGCGGGCTTCCACCTGTCGTCGCTGTACAGCCCGCTCGGCTGGCGCTCGTGGGCCGAAATCGCCGCGGCATGGGAGACGGCCACGGCCGGCGAAAGCAAGTCGGCCGCGGCGATCAAGACCTTCCGCAACACGGAGCTCGGCGAGACTTGGGTCGAGGAGGGCGAGGCGCCCGATTGGCAACGCCTGCTGGAGCGGCGCGAGTCGTACCGCATCGGATCGGTGCCCTGGGGCGGTTTGCTGCTGACCGCGGGCGCCGACATCCAGAAGGACCGCATCGAGGTATCGGTATGGGCCTGGGGCCGCGGCAAGGCCTCGTGGCTGGTCGAGCACCGCGTGCTGATGGGGGACACCTCGCGCGCTGCGGTGTGGAACCAGTTGGGCGCGCTGCTGAACGAGACGTGGCCGCACGCCTCGGGTGCCGAGATGCCGTTGCAGCGCCTGGCCGTCGATACCGGCTTCGCGACGCAGGAGGCGTACGCCTTCGTGCGGGGCTGCCAGGACAGCCGGGTGATGGCCGTGCGCGGCGTGCCCAAGGGTGCGGCGCTGATCGGCACGCCGACCGCCGTCGATGTGACCTTGGGCGGCCGCAAGCTGCGCCGCGGCGTGAAGGTCTGGGCCGTCGCGGTCCACCTCGCAAAGCTCGAGCTGTACAACAACCTGCGCAAGTCGTGCAGCGTCGACGAGGCCAGCGGCGAGCTGGTCTTTCCGGAGGGCTACGTCCACCTACCGCAGGTCGACGGCGAGTACCTCCAGCAGCTGTGTGCGGAGCAACTGATCACGCGGCGCGACCGCAACGGCTACCCGGTGCGCGAGTGGCAGAAGCACCGGGAGCGCAACGAGGCTCGACTGCGCCGTCTATGCGCGCGCCGCCGCCGCGGCCTGCGGCCTGGACCGCTTCGGCGAACGCCACTGGCGCGAGCTGGAGAAGCCGTTCGGCGCCGGCCCGCCGCCGCTTGAACGCCCCCTCATTCCCTCTCAACCGCATGTCGCCGAGGCCACCCCACCGGGTGGCCTCGGCGCTTCCGGGCCTCGCGCGCGCCGGCGCACCGTCATCCGAAGCCGGTGGCTGTCGCGGTGAGGCGTCTTTCAACCCAACCCACTTCAACCCAACCATGGAGAACCCGAAGATGACTCTTCAAGCCCGGCTCGAGTCGCTGCTTGCGCGGCTGGCTACCGAGTTCAAGACCATCCGCAGCCAGATCGGTGCGCTGGATGCCCTGTCGACGAACGAGAAGTCCAGCCTCGTCGGCGCGATCAATGACCTGCGCAGCCAGCTCGCCGCGATCGGTGGCGGCACGGGCGGCGGCACCGGCGGTGCCGTGATCGACGATGGCAACCTTGGCGGCACGGCCACCACGCTGTCCGCCAGCAAGATCTCGGCGCTGCTGGATGCGCTGCGCAGCGACCTGGTCGGCGGCGCGGATGCAGCCTTCGACACGCTGAAGGAGCTGCAGGATGCCGTCCAGTGGGACCAGACCGGCCTCGCTCAGGTGCTGGCCGCGCTGGACGCGCGCGTGCGCACCGAGGATGTCGGCGACACCAATGCCGACCTCGTCGCCGCCTTCGAGCTGGCCCTGGGCACCACCGGCGACACGCCGGTGAGCCCGGCCCGCGCGCTCATCGTCTGAGCCCGGCGCCGTGAGCCTCTCTGAACGACTGGCCGCCCTGGTGGCGGCCATCGCCGAAGAGATCAAGGCGCGCATCACGGCAAGCCACCCGGGCCTCGCCAGGGCCTGGGTGCGCTTCGGTGCGGCCCATGGCCGCATCGCGCTGCACGCAACCCACGCGGTGGATCACGTGCAGCGCCTGTCGCGCGGGCGCTACCTCGTGCAGTTCGCCGTGGCGCTCCCCGACGAGCACTACCTCTGGACCGCCCATGCCCAAGGCATCGGCGGCCAGCCGCTGCGACTGGCCGACGGTGCGCTGAAGACCCGCCGGCACCTCGAGCTGGTCTGCACCGATGCAGACGGCTTCACCGCCGAGGCCCGCGAGCTGAACCTCGTGGTGTTTCGCTGATGGCCTACACCGAGACCGACCTGCAGCGCCTCGAGGCCGCGCTTGCGAAGGGCGAGCGGCGGGTCACCTTCATGGACAAGACCGTCGAGTACCGGACCGTGGAAGAGCTGAAGGCCGCGATCAAGGAAGTGAAGCGCGGCCTGTTGCAACAGGCGCAGGACTCCGGCCTGTGGCCGGGGACGCCGCGCCAGATCCGCATTACGACCCACGCCAAGATCGAGAAGGCCTACGAGAACTGGCAGCAGGGCGCGGTGCTGATCAACGACATGCGCTCGGGCTTCACGTTCTCGAACATCACCTTCGAGGAGTACCGGGGACAAGCGTCGGACGCCGACGGCAATGTCCGGCGCTTCATCGCCGCGGGCGAGGCCCATGCCTTCCCGATGGGCACCGTCGACACCTTCAGCACGTATGTCGGACCGGCCGATTTCAACGAGACGGTCAACACGCTGGGCCAGGAGCTGTACGCGAAGCAGGAGCCGCGCAAGTTCGACCGCGGTACCGACCTGCATACGCAGTCCAACCCGCTGCCCATGTGCCACCGGCCGAGCGTGCTCGTGAAGCTGAAGCTGTGATGGACCTGGTGCAAGCCCTGTACGAGGCCGCAGCGAACGCCGGCCTGCTGAAGACCTGCGTCTGGAACCCGTCCGATGGCGGGCCGCCGAGGATCAACCCGGTGGGCCTGGCGGCGCCCGACGAGACGCTGATGGACGGTCTCACGTCGAGCACCGAGTACCTGATGTCCTATCCCTCGCTGATCTTCGAAGGACTGGTGGCCGGCGAGCGAGTGGAGATCGACGGCGCGGTCTTCAAGGTGCGCGACACGCGGGCCGTGGGCGACGGGTCCGAGCGACGCGCCCGGCTCACGCGGCTATGAGGCGGCCGTGGCTTCGAATTCGATCCGCGAGCGCCTCATCGTCGCCGCACTGGACGCGCTGCGTCCCGTGGCCGCGGCCCTGGGGGCCGGCGTGTACCGCTCGCCCGCGGTGGCGATCACCCGCGAGCAATCGCCCGCGCTGGTGGTCTTCGCCGAGAGCGACGTCATCACCGAGCGTGCGAACGGCCGCGTCACGCGCGAACTGACCCTCCGCGTGGTCGCGCTTGCCCGCGAGACCGCGACGCTCGCCCCCGAAACCCTGGCCGACCGGCTCATCGCCGCGGCGCATCTCGCGCTGATGAGCGACCAGAACCTGGGCGGCCTGGCGCTGCGCATCCACGAACTCGATTGCGACTTCGACATCGAGGACGCGGATGCGTTGGCCGTCGCGCTGTACGGGCGCTACCAGATCACGTACCGCACCCAGCAGCTCGACATCACCCAGGCCCGCTGAGCCTCGCTCTGCGGCCCGTCACCGAAGCCCGCGCTTGCCGGCCCGCTTTCTTCCTCCCTCCCCCCGATAGATGACCACCTCCCCGCCTGCGCAGGGCGGGCGCGTTCGCATGCGCCTGCTCAAGACCCACACCCACGCCAGCAGCGAGCACCCGCCGGGCGACGAGATCGACGTCGTCCTACCGGTCGCCGAGTGGCTGCGCACCTACGCGATCGGCACCCCCGCGTCGCCCACGGCGACGACCGCTGCCGCACCAGCTCTGGCGTCTACCGCAGCCCCCGCTCCCGCCGCGTCCCCCACTTCCAAAGCCTGAACTGATCGATGAGCTATTCAAGTTTTCAAGGTCGCGTGTACCTCGGGTCGCGCGACGCACAAGGCCGGCCGATCGATATCCGCTCGCCGGGCAACGTCGCGGCGCTGAAGGTCGCGCTCAAGACTGATGTGCTGGAGCACTATGAGAGCCAGTCCGGCCAAAGGACGTTGGATCATCGGATGGTCAAGCAGAAGAGCGCGACGGTGTCGCTCACCATCGAGGAGTTCACGACCGCCAATCTGGCGCTTGTGCTGTACGGAGCGGTGGTCGGCGACAACGCGGGCACGGTCACCGACGAGCAGGTTGGTGGTGCCAATCCTAAGATCGGCGACCGCTACATTCTCGCGCACCCGAAGGTCAGTGGACTCGCGCTGCGCGACTCGACTGCTGCGCCGAAGATTCTCAACGCCGGCACGCACTACACCGCCGATGCCGACTTCGGCGCGATCCAGTTCCTGGACCTGACCGGCTTCACCGCCCCCATCCATGCGGCCTACCAGTTCGGCGCCGTGGACAGCGTCGGCATCTTCACGCAGCCCTTGCCGGAGCGGTACCTGCGCCTCGAAGGTATCAACACCGCGCAGGCCAACGCGAAGGTGCTGTGTGAGTTGTATCGGGTGGCGTTTGATCCCCTGAAGGAACTGTCGTTGATCTCGGACGACTACAACAAGTTCGAGCTCGAAGGCAGCCTCCTCGCGGACCCGAGCAAGCCATTCGATGCCGTGTTGGGGCAGTTCGGCCGCATCGTGCAGCTGTGATCGCGATGGACGAGTTGAACCAGCTCGTCCCTCCCGGTGCGGAGGTCAGCGCCGGGGGCGAGACGATCATCCTCAAGCCGCTCAAGGTCGGCCAGACCCCCGCGTTCCTGCGCGCCATCGGGCCGGTGTTGCAGCAGTTGCGTGGCGAGGCCATCGATTGGCTCTCGCTGTTCGGCGACCACGGCGAGTCGCTGCTGAAGGCTGTTGCCATCGCGACCGCCAAGCCGCAGGCCTGGGTCGACGGGCTCGATGCCGACGAGGCACTGGCGCTCGCGGCGAAGCTCATCGAGATCAACGCCGATTTTTTTACCCGCACGGTGCTGGCGCGGCTGAACGACCTGTTCGTCCAGGTCGGCGACCGGCTGACGGCAGCACCGGCTGGTTCGATGCCGTCCAGCGTCTGATCGCGCACGGCCACCCTTTGCCGCAAGTGATGGACTACACGCTGGCCCAGATGCGGCAATTCCTCGCCGCGGTGGCCCGTCATGAGGCCGAAAGCGAGCTGCGGACCCTAGCGGCCGTCACGACGGCTGTACGCGGTGATGCTCAGCAGATCGAGCATCTCTATCGGGATCTGGCGCGGCGATCGACTCAGTGTCCACCGAACCAGCCAAGCTGGTGAAGCCCTCTGGTGATGCTCCAAAGCGTTATGCACATCCCATCGCAATCTTCCGCGGCCACGAAGCCAGGATAGTCGCTTCGATCGACATCAACGACGCCGATCGGTTTGCCGGGAAGGGCGCCGAGGTAGGAATAGCTCTTTCCCCGCTTCACGAACACGTGATGCGCCTGGGAGGAGTAGAACGCGTCCGGGTCTTCAAACGTCTTGCCCGGCACCACGATCGTTAGACGCGCTCCGCCCCGTCGACGATATGCGGTGGCGTCGACCACCTGCAGCTCTGTCTTCATCGTCGCGAACCTGCCGGCATCCGAGGCGAGCAGCGATCGCAGGGCGGTCACTTCCTCCGTCGAGATTCGCCTGGTGACCCAATTCACAGTCCGCGGGGGACTGGTTGAAAACAGATCGAACTGCTGTGGATCGGTCTTTGGAAACGAGCGTGAGAGCGCGATCCCGGCCTCATCCAAATATCCATCTCCGGATGGGCTCTTGAAGACGGTGGGCCGGCACTTGCTGCTGGCACCCGTTTGCAAGGAGAACACCTCGCCTGAGGCGTTGCAGTGTTCAATCAGAGACCTCAACATCTCTGGATCCTCGAAATGAACGAGGACATTCCGCTCCGGGCCGCCGTCCCACGGCAACCAGGCGAAGAACATGCCGGGACGCTCAATGCTGCTGTCCGGCTCAACACCCGCCAACGAAAGGGAGGAGAACGTGACCGAAACGAAGAGCGCTATGGTGATCCGGAGCAATGCCATGGATAGATTGCGTTTGAACGGACGGTCTGGAACAGTGGGGTCGGGACCTGGAAGACCTACTCGGTGCCCATTGGCATGCCGTTGATGGACATGCTCTTCGGCATCATGGCTGCGGTGGGCGGGATAGCCACGGACCAGTCGACCTGAATGAACTTCAAGGTTTCGGTGCCGCCAGCATTGATCAGTGTCAGATCGGTTTGCGCGTAGTCAGGTCGCACATGCACGTTCTGCACGCCGAACTTGGCCATATCCTCCGGACTGAGAAAGTAAAGGTTGTGGGCCGAGTAAGGCGGTAACTTACCAAACCAGCAAATGCGTCCGTCTACGCCGATGCTCTGGAAGAATTCGGCTTCCAGCTTGGACAGCCGTTGCACCATGGCGATGTCCCCGCTGGGGAGGAGCTTCTCTCCGGTCTCGTGCAGGTAGAGAAGGTGTTGCATGGTCCCGTGCCAGCCGACAACTCCAAGTGCGGAGATGGTCTTTTCGTGGCCCGCGGGAAAGATGTAGTTGGCGCAAGACGAGAAGCACTCGCCTACGACCTCAACGTCGAGATGGCGGTCACGCACTTGACGTGCGATGGTGAGCGCGGCCTCTACAAGACCCCCGTTGCTGCTGATGAGCAGGCGGGAAATCTTTCGCTGCGATAGCTGCCGGCCGAAGTCCTCGGCGGTGGCGTTGGTGATCGGCCCGCGAATGAAGGCCGTTTCGCCGGACACCGTCACAGATGAGGTGTTCTGCGTTGCGCATCCGCCCAGAGCGGCAATCGCCAGAGCGATGGTGATGGGTTTGATGACCCCGGATGTTGATTTCATTGTTTGCCCACCTGGCGGGCACTCCTTCCTCCAAGTAGCTGGCAAGAGTGTAGTGATGTCCCACGATAGGACGCTCTTCGCGGGCCGAAGTGCTGGCTGCACCTGCGCTTGAAGATCTCTCTTCGCATCGACAGCGCCGCAGCACAGGCGCAGCTACGCCGTTGGGGCGGCGAGTACCGCGCCAAGGTGCGCCATGCCGCGGCTCGCGCGCTGGAGCGCCACGGGGACGACCTGCGCCGGGAAGTACGGGGGCACGTGGCCGACGAGATGAAGGTCGCGAAGAAGGTGTTCCTCACGTCCTTCACCGACCGCGTCATCGACCGCGACCCGACGAAGCCACCGGAGCGACGAAGAAGCTGGCCGCTGGCTTCAGCTGGGTGGCGCAGCACATGACTGAGCTGGTGGCCGCGCTGAAACTGCTGGCTGAGGTCGGACTCGGTGTGCTGGTGTACCGGATGATTCCCTCGCTGATCACCGCATGGCAGACGGTGCAGGCCGCGGGCGTGGCCGCAGCCGCCACGACGAGCGCCGCCTGGGCGACGGCAAGCCTGAGCATCCAGGGTGCCGCCGCTCAGCTTGGCGTGCTGCGCACAGCGTTTCTCGTGCTAGCCGCCTTCTTCGCCGGCTGGAAGGTCGGCGAGTGGCTGTCGGAGAACTTCGCGATGGCGCGTAGGGCCGGGGTGCTGATGGTCGGCGCGCTGATGCTCACGCTGGAGCAGCTGCAATTCCAGTGGGAGTCGTTCAAGGCGCTGTTCACCGGCGACACCCTGGCCGCAGCTGCCGAACGCCACGCCCAGCGCCTGGGTGTGATGGTGGGCACGCTGAAGGACATGTGGGCCGAAGCCGGACAGGCTGGGGAGCAGGCCAATGCAGCGATGAACGCGTCGGCCGCCGGTGCCGAGGAAATCGCCAAGCGCCTGGAAGCCGTCCGCATGGGCACCCAGGAAGCGGTCACCCGTGGCGTGGACGCGGTGCATGCCGGCCTCGAGAAGCTGAAAACTCGCCTGGGTGAAGTCGAAGCCGCGTTCAACAAGGCCAACGGCACGGTCAACGACGCTACCTCGAAGATGGGCGAGGCCTTCAAGGGCCTGACGGCCCAGGTCGAGCAGGGCCTGCAGCGCCAGAGCGAAGCCGTGAAGCGCCGCTATGACCAGGAGCGCGCCGAGCTGGAGAACTCGCGCCAAAGCCAGGAGGCGGTGCTCACGAAATCGACCGCGCTGCTGGCCGACGCGATGACGCAGCAGACGGCGCTACGCCAGCGCGCCACCTCCGATACGCTGCGCCTGGTCGACCAGGAAAGCGGCGCCCGCGTCGAAGCGGCGCGCCGGCAAGGCCAGACCGATGCCGAGCGCGCGGCGAACGTGCAGCGCGTCGAAAACGAGATCCTGGCCACCAAGCGCACCACCCTCGACCAGGCGCTGCAGGACTACCGTCAGCACGTTGACCAGCTCAACGCCGAGGCGAACCGCCATCTGGCCGAGGTCAAGCGCATCGAGGAAGAGAAGCGCTCACTCTCTCTGAGCACTGAAGACCGCATCCGCGAGATTCAGCGCCAGGGCATGAGCGACTTCGAGGCCATTGAGGACAAGAAGCGCCAGATTGCCGAGCTGCAAGCGAAAGCCCGCGAAGCGCTGCACGACGGCGAGTTCGACCATGCCCGCCAGTTCGCGAAACAGGCGATGGACTTGGCATCGGATGTCGCGAGCCACGAGACGCAGGAGGCCAAGAAGGGCCAGGAGGCCCGGCAGCAGGCCGAAGCCGAGCAGACCAAGGTCGTGCAGCTCGAAGCCCAGGCCCGCGATGCGGCCCGCAAGGGCGAGAGCGAGCAGGCTCAAGCGTACATGCGGCAGGCCGTCCAACTGCAGGCCGAGCTGTCGGCCAAGATGCACGCGGCCGATGCCGAAGCCAGCCAGGGCAAGGACGGCACGGCCGCGGCCATCCAGCGCATCAAGGAAGCCGAAGACCTGTTGAATCAGGCGTTGGACGCGGAGGGCAAAGCGCACAAGGATGCGGCGGCCACCGCCGTCGCGGCGCGCGGCGAGGTGGAGCAGGCGCTGGCGAAGACCCAGGCCCAGCTCGACGACATCACCGCGAAGCTCAAAGACGGCCTGAAGCTGACGATCGATGCCGACACCACGCGCCTGACGCAGGCGCTGGCTGACCTCGACAAGGCCATCGCTGAGAAACAACGTCTGATGGTGATCCAGGCGGACCTGCAGCAGGCACAGAAGCAACTTCAGGACTACGAGCAGCAGCTGAAGGAAGGCAAGGCCGTCACCATCGGTGCCGACACCACGAAGGCGAAGGCGGCGCTCGCCGACCTGCAGGCCTACGCCCGGGAGGACTCGCACATCGAATTGCGTGTGGCCACCGAGAAGGCCCAGGCGGCGATTGCGAACGTCGATGCGCAGGTTCGGGCGCTGGACCGGATCAAGACCGAGAGCGTGCACCGCGTCGAATCGAACGTCGATGCTGTCAGGGCGCAGGTGTCGAGCCTCAACGGCCTGAACACCAGCAGCACGCACACGGTGTACGTGCAGCGCGTCGAAGCGCACGCGACCGGCGGACAGGTGGGCGTCGACGAGCCGGTGATGCGCTTCGCGCAGGGCGGGCCGGTGCTCAACTTCCCGCGCATGCGGGAAGGCAAAGTGCCAGGGACCGGCGACGCCGACACGGTGCCGCGCACGCTGCAGGCCGGCGCCTTCGTGTTGCGCAAGGCCGCTGTGCGTCAGTACGGCGAGGCGCTGCTGTCGAAGCTCGCAGGCGTGCAGCACTTCAAGGCGGGCGGGCTCGCGCTGGCGAAACCGGTTCAAGCACCGACCGAGCCCGAGAAGAAGAACCGCGAAGTTGCGGAGCTACAGCAGATGATCGAGCTGGGCCTGAAGGCCGAGAACGAATACATGGGCTGGCTGACGTGGAACTACGGTGCTTCGGTCAGCCTCGATGCGCCGCGCAAGAATGCGGAGTATTGGGGCGGCTTTGCGCAACGTGACCGCCGGGTGCTCGAAGAACTTCAGAACCGCAAGACGCTGACGGCACACGAAAAGCAGCAGCTCGAAGAAATGCGCGGCCGGTGGCGCACCGCGATGGCCCAACCGCTGACCTACGGAAAGGACTATGAGCGCGACCTGATTGCCTACATGGAAGAGCATCAGGTGGATTTCTTTGCCGCCGGCGGGCGCGCCAAGAGCGACACCGTACCGGCGATGTTGACGCCGGGCGAGTACGTGATCAACCGTGACACGGTGTCGCGCCTCGGGGTGGGGTTCTTTGAAGCGCTCAACGCGCTGAAGATGCCGGCAAAGGCGCTCGCCGGGCGGGTGCAGGGGTTCGCCTCCGGCGGGCTCGTGCAACTGCCCGGAGGGCTTGCGCAGGCCCTTCCCGGGGCTGACCTGGGCGCGCAGTTACTCGCGTCGATCACCGGCGCGATGCGCGCTCCTGCGCTGGCCGTGGAGCTGACATCACCGGCAGCGCCAGGGCGCACCATCCGGGTCGAGCTGGGCGCCGGGGATCGCACCATCGCAGCGACCGTGGACGCACGGGACGAATCACGGCTGCTCGCGATGCTGGAGCAAGCCAAGGCGCGCTCCTACTGAAATGCCCCGTCATCGGCGGAGACATGACTTTAGTTGCTCGTCAAAATGTTCGCTCGGTAACAAAACTTCCCGTGCGCCTCTGCTCTGTATTGATTTCCTCTCTACGAACGCGGCGCTTCTTACACGCATTAATCGAGGGAGCCCATGCGACTCAGCACTTCATTTTTGCGCAACTCGTCGGTGCCACGCATCGGAGCAGCCATCATCACAATGCTGCTCACCGGCATAGGTAATACGGCACCTTTGCAGCCGTTTGTAGCACCCCAATTGGAAGAGCCCCCCACGGCAGTCAAGGCCACCGCGCAAGCTTGGCTGATCTTTCAGGACTGGTACTGCAGACCATCGAACTTATCTCCTTCGACGTTCGTAAACAACATCCGCGGCCGTATGACGAGCGTAGCCTCCGGCGGCTGGGAATTGGTCAATTTTTCGCCGGCTCCGATCGCTGGACAAGAATGCTTTGTGGCGACCTTCAAGGCGCCGCGGAGGTAGCTCAACACGATCCCCCACGGACTAATACCTCGGCGCAACGCACGCGCCCGTGCTTCCTGTGGCGACAGCGCGAGGCCGATGTGTCCGCGTCGAACTGACGGTCGGAGAGGTTCCATGCTGGTGACGGCAGACGCTGGGCCAAGTGCCGGCTGCTCGACGTGCGGCAGCAGGCGCGTTCACGTTTCGGTAATTTCCTTATTCCAATCGGATGTGCGACGATGCCCGCGCCCTTGAGGCAGACACCAACAACATCAGTGAGGAAGGATCTTCAAAGAGTGACATTCCTGTTCACCGACAAAACGCAGGCTGTCGCCCGCATCGGATTCGAAAACCTGCGCAATACCGGCGTGTGCGCGTCGCTGGGCGTAGGCGGGCTAGTAGTCCTCAAATACCACGAGCTGTCGCTGTTCGGACCAGCACTGGTTCCCTGGATATCGTGGGGCCTCATCGCCGGTTCCGCGGTATTGATCATGTGGAACATCCTGCTCGGTTTCGCCCAAGTGACCAAAGAGCTGGAACCGTCGCCCCGCGTTTTCGGCGCCGTCTTCCTACCCTGCCTGTTGCTCTATTTCATCGCGGCGACCACTTTCTACGGCAGCATCGTCAAGCAGGCAAAGCACTCGATGAACGATCTGCCAGCCGCGACGGCCGCTGCACCATCCCAGGCCTGCACCATCGCGCAAGCAGCGAGTGCTGCGTCACCGAAGCCCTGATCGCGGGAGGGTGCCTCATCGGGAGCCGCCTCCCGGGCGGCAAGCGGATACACGCGACACCGCTTTTGGTTGGGCGCGTGAAGTTTGCTTCAAGGATGGTTGCACCGCCGCTGGCAATACAGGCAGCGGTGTGCGATGGTGGATGCCCATCGCCGGATGCCGGCTCCAGCCGGGAAGCCATGCCGGACCGCCACTTGGACCTCGAAACGAATTGCCCACACTGCAACGGGCCTATCCGAATCTCTCAGAACTGGACGGCCGGCGGCATCAACGATTACGGCGGCTGGGTGCTGCGCTGCCAGCAATGCACCCAGCTCTTTGACTATCGCGTCGGTCGTGACATCGAGGCATCGTTTGTCGTGAGCGGGGCCACGGTTGTCGAGTCCTATATCGAAGAGTTTGACGAGAACAAGGTGCGCGGGCGCCATGGCGTCAACTGATGCATGCAACTAACCCGCCTGGATGACGGCACCTCTCTGCCGCTGCCCGATGACCTGCTATGGACCGACGAGCATGCCTGGACGGCCGCTGTTGCCGCGGTGTCCTACTCGCTGACCGGTGCACTGATCGTCGAAACGGCCAAGCGCCAGAAGGGTCGGCCGATCACGCTGGCCAGCGCCCCGGACATGGGATGGATGACAAGAGCGACACTCAACACACTGTACGGCTGGGCCGAAGCACCCGGCAAGCAGTTCGAGCTGACGCTCGCTGATGGCCGCCTGTTCACCGTGGCCTTCCGCCACCACGAACCCCCAACCATTGACGCTGAGCCCGTGACGGGGTTTGCCGCTCGCAATGACGGCAACTTCTATAAGGCAACGTTACGGTTGATCGAGGTATAGGGGGCCGGGGTAAGTGACGCAGTCATCGAAGCAGGTTCTGGAAACTCTGAATCCCACTACAGGGGGATAGACGTGAGGTGCTGTGGAAGAGACTATGCCGCGATGCGTGGTCGAGATCACGCCGTGGACTACTTCGAAGGCGAAATGGTCACCCACATCTTCAAGGAAGGCGCGAAAGCCGTTGCCGTTGGCGCCACGAAGGTGCAACGGCTTTCTGCTAACAGCTTGGTTGCACCACCGGGGCTCTACGGTAAACGCACTCTCGCTAGTACGGAAACTCAACTCCGCACGGAGACCCTGCGAGAGAAGATCTGCCCGCATACATCGGTCGTGGCGATGGCGAGGTCGTCCGGTCATCTCCAGAACAATCACATGGCGATCGTTAGTGCACTTGTGTTGAGTCTTGGAGGAAGTCCGGCATTCGCGAAACGGCCGAAGATCGGAAAGTCGGGTGCGAGGTTTCAGAATCTCTTTGGCACCAATGAGAATCAGGCCGCTCATATCCTGCCCTGCAACCCACTTCTAAACAATCAAAACCTCCCTATCTATTTCGGTTCTTTAACTGCTCGCAAATTTGCTCAGCTCTACTTGGGAGGTGTCATGTTGGGATCGAGCGGGCAATGGAATGATGCTGTCGAGGCCTCCGTTCTCAACACAGCTGATTTCATCGTAGAGGACTATGACTCGACAGCGGGCTCTGTAGCAGCGATGGTCAAGATGCTTGAGGCCTCGGCGCAGAAATGCGGGTGGACTGGTGAGGGACGCAAACCGTTCGATGTGAAGACAACGGCGGAGATTCTTGAATATCTCGATAAGTCAGGTTGGCGTGTAGATGCTGCACACGCCTACGAGCGAGGACTGGAGAAGGCCTTGGCGCAGCGATCTGAGTGTGTCTCTGACGACCAGGCACGTCGATACGCGGATGAGGTGGTCCGAGCGATAGAGGCCAAGGCTACCGTCATTAAGACCGGGAGCGTCGAGTACGGGTACGTCGCGGAGAGTGTCGCCAAAGTATTGGCAGACGAACCGAAGAACTACTTGCCCCCGGAAATTGAGGGCAAGGAGTAGTCCGAGCTTGACACCGCTTATGTGCCGCGCCCACTGCCGCGAAGTGTTGGACCTCATGCCGGGTTGACCTCGCGCATACCTATCCTTCACGAGGCCCTTCGGGGCCTTTTCTCATTTCTGGACCATGCCGATCCTCAGTGGCGACGTGAAGCTGCTCGCTTCCGAGCGCCTGCTCGACACGCCCGACGGTGGTGGCCGCATGACCGGCCGCGTGATCGTCGACGGAGCTTCAAATAACCTGTTCCCCGACATCTCCGAACTGGACCGCACCTATGGCCGCGTGAGCCTGCGCAAGGCTTACGTCGGCGTGCTGACCGATTCCGTGGATTCGTACTACGGCGCCCACGCTATCGTGGCCGATGCGCCAGCCGATCCCCGCGTATCGGTGGTGCTCTTCACTACGAAGAGCTGGACCGACCGCCGCGGCGCCGCAAAGGATCGCGTCGAGCGCTACCTCGCGCGGGGCGTGAAGTGGCCGGGTCAGCTCTTGGAACGTCAGCTCACGGGCCAGCGGGCCGTGGCTTTGCTGCTCAAGCCGGCCGATCCGCTGCCACGCGTCGGGCAGGCACTGGTGCTTGTGCAGGACGAAGGCAAGCCTACCGAGTACGAGCAGTACGTGCGTGTTACGCGTAACCACCAATAAGCGCGAGTTCAACGTGAATGAGCCCTCGGGCATGGTCAAGTTCCAAGGGGTTGTCGCCACCTGCGAAATCTCCGACCCGCTGCGCTTCGACTTCGAAGGGCCTGCGCCCAGCTCGCGCGACGACATCACGGCGAAGGCCGTTGTGCGGGACACCTTGGTGGCGAACGCCGCGATGTACTACGGCACTGCGCCGACCGCTGGGCCGGCCGGCATCGGCGACCTGACGATGCAGGTTCAAAGCCTGTTCGGCCAGCTCGTGCCGAGCGCGCAGAGCGAGATCCCGCTGGTGGACCTGAACGCGGCCGGCCAGGCGGTGCCGCTGCTGGGCAGTGGCGAGGCAGTGACGTGGAATACCTTCGGAACGGTGGCTGCCGGCCACAACGTCGTCGTCGGCAATCCGATCCAGCCCGGCAGCCTGCACATCGTTGGCGCCGGCTATGAGTTCGCCGACGCGGCCGGTGAGCTGAAGTCGGGCACCACGTCGATCGGCACCGTGGACTATGCGCGCGGCGTGATTGCATTCCGTGACGGAACGCCCGCTTTTAGCGGGGGTTTCTCCATTCGCTTCGTGCCGGCCGGCGCACCGATCCGCGTGGCCGACACCGCCGTCATTGCGGTGCCCGGCGATGCACGTGGCTACGCCTACACCATCACCTTGCAGCCGGCACCAAAGCCCGGCTCGCTGGTGGTGTCCTACATGGCGCAAGGCCGGTGGTACGACCTGCGCGACCGCGGCGATGGCGCGCTGCGTGGCTCCGACTCGTCGTTCGGCGCCGGCACGCTCGACTACACCACAGGCTCGGTGATCCTCACCACCGGCGCGCTGCCCGATGCCAACACCGATATCCTGTTCGCATGGGCCTCCGGTGGCGACTACTTCAATCGCTCCAGCTCCACGGTGCTCGCGCCGACCTTGCGCAAGACGGTGGAGCATCCCGGCATCGTCCCGGGCACGCTGCGCCTGACGTGGACCGATGGCACGAACGACAAGCTTGCCACCGACGACGGCAAAGGCCACATCACTGGCGACGCCCTAGGCACCGTCAGCTATGCGCGCGGCGAGCTTGTCTTCACGCCCTCGACGCTGCCGGCCGGTGGCGCAGAGATCGGCATCGCCTACGACTTGGGGGCCGCCGCAGGAGAAGGAGTTTGCGCACCCGCTGCGAGGTAGCGACGGCAAGGTGACCGTGACGCTGCCCAGCGCGGTGAAGCCCGGCTCCATCGAGCTGGAGTTCAACGTGCTGATCGAGGACTACGCCGCCTCGACCTCCACACGCTGGGATTTCATCCCTGGGCCGACGCGGCGGGTCGATCCGACGCGAGTGGCTCGCGACGTCCCCGATGCCGGTGGCGCGACCGGCACCTTCGGCACCGGCCCGGATGCGGTGCAGGGGACCATCGATTACGCCGCGGGCTGCATCACCTTCATGCCGGAGACCATCGTTCAGATTCCGAAGCCGGTTTACGTCAACAAGGAGATCGGGCAAGAGCGCTGGGATGCTGGCGGCGGCGCCGTCAGCATCCGCCGCACCTTCCGCTATCTCTTCGATCATTGGGAGTACATCCCGGCCGGTGCGGTGATGCCCTTCGACGACACCGGGCTGGTGAAGGTCCGCTATCGCGACAGCGACACGACGAACCACGTCACCGAGACGCTGACCGTCGAGCGCATCGAGCTCGACCTGACCGACCGCTATGCGGAACGGATCGTGCCCGGGTCGGTGCGCTTCGTGCTCGGCGGCAAGGTCTACACCGACCGCCTGGGCGGGCTCGTGGCCGACGTGGACCCGAACACCGGGGCCGGCACGCCGGCAGGCACCATCGACTACGCCTCGGGCCGGACGCTGGTTAGCGTGTGGCGGCCTGGTGCGGCCAGCACGCCGACGCTGCAGTCGCTGCTGACCGAGCTGGGGGCGCAGCCGGTGGATGCGGTGTGCTTCCGCGTGCCGGCGGCGCCGGTGAGGCCGGGCAGCCTGCAGATTCGCGCGCAACTGCTCGACGGGACGAACATCAACGCGAGCGCGAACGCGCAAGGGGCCATCGAGTCCGACCACGTGCGCGGCAGCATCGACTACCAGTCGGGGGGCGTGCGCGTGCGCTTCAGGCAGCTCGTGCCAGCAACCGGTCAAGAGTCCGAACCGCGGTTCAGCGCGGATGCGGTGGACGACAACGGCAAGATCCTGAAGCCGATCCCGGTGCAGGCGGACACGATCCGCTTCAACGCGGTGGCGTTCTCATACCTGCCGCTGTCGGCCGATGTGCTGGGACTCGACCCGGTGCGGCTGCCGGTCGATGGCCGGGTGCCGATCTTTCGGCCCGGCGACATCGCGGTGGTGCACCACACGTCGAGCGCGCCGTTTCCGATGCCGGCCAACGGTGGCGACACGCTGGACGTGGGCCGTGTACGGCTGTCGAGCCTGCGCGTACTCGATGCCGACGACAAGGTGCTACCGTCGGATCGCTATGCGGCCGACCTCGACCACGGCACGGTCACGCTGAAGGTGCCGCTCGACCTGTCGGGCTACCGTCAGCCGCTGCGCGCCGAGCACCGTGTCGAAGATATGGCGCTTGTAAGTGATACGCAGATCAACGGCGTGCTGACGCTCACGCGGCCGCTGACGCACGCCTATCCGGCAAACGATTCGCGCGTGTCATCGGCGCTGATCATCGGCGACCTGCAGGCGCGGGCCTATGGACTGTTCTCGCAACAGACATGGACCGGCGAATGGGCCGACGAGCGGCTGGGCAACAACACCACCGCGCAGTTCAACGAAGCGGTCTATCCCCTCGTCGTGACGAACCGGGGTGCCGTCGCTGAGCGGTGGGCCTTGATTTTCACGAACACCAACGAGTTCCGGGTGGTGGGCGAATCGGTCGGCCAGATTGCAGTGGGCAACACCGCGGCCGACTGCAGCCCGACGAATCCCGAAACCGGCGCTCCCTACTTCACGGTCAAGGCCGGTGGCTGGGGGGCAGGCTGGGCCGCCGGCAACGTGCTGCGCTTCGACACCGCGGCCGCGAACTTCCCGCTGTGGATCGCGCGCACAGTGCTGCAGGGGCCGAGCGCCAATGCCTCCGACAGTTTCAGCATCCAGATCCGCGGCGACATCGACCGCTGACTTCACATGATCAAGTGGTACCAATCGAACCAGACCGGGGCGCCGCAGTTGAGCGGACAGGATGGTGCACTCATCGCGGTGCTCAATGCCTGCCTGCTCAATGGCTACAACCTGCGCACGCTCACCAAGATCACGCGTGTGGGCAACGTAGCAACCGTCCAGGCCGACGCGGGGCACGGCTTCCGCAATGGGGATACGGTGCGCATCGACGGCGCGGTGGAGGGCGTCTACAACGGCGACAAGGTGATCCGCAATGTCACGACGAATACCTTCGATTTCGACGTGACTGGCGACCCCGCTTCGCCCGCGTCCGGCACGATCACCGCCAAGATCGCGCCGCTGGATTGGGCCAGCCCCTACACCGCGGCCAGCAAGGCCGTCTATCGCAGCAAAGACCCGGCAAGCTGCGGTGTGTACCTGCGGGTGGACGAGACCGCTATGCCCGGAAATCCGGACTATGGCGCCGGGTTCCGGACGTCGGTCGTGCAGATGTGGGAGACCATGGCCGACGTGGACAACGGGACCTGCATGGCTCAGGTGTTTTGGCGCAAGGGCCAGAACGAGAGCACGACAGCTCGCCCTTGGGTGCTGATCGGAGACTCGAAGCGGTTCTGGTTGTGCGTGGCCTGGAGCGAGAGCTATTACGGGCGGTATGTCCCGTACCTGTTCGGCGACTTTCCGAGCTTCAAGGCCGGCGACGGCTACAACGGGGTGCTCGCTGGCTACTTCGACCCGGGGTACAACTGGAACGAGCCCAACGGCAACGAGGTGTGCGATTGGGTGTACTCCGTCGGCACCGCGGTGGGCAACACCGGCATCTGGATGGCGCGCAGCTATACCCAGCTGGGCAATCGGGTGCCGGCGATGTGGGTGGCAGCGCCCGGCAGCAGCGGTGCCGGCATCGGCTCGACGGGCCTTCCCTATCCGAACCCGGCCGACTCGGGCATCTACGTCATGCCGCTGCTGATTCAAGAGCAGGGCGGCCCGTCGCTGCGTGGGCGCCTGCCAGGAATGCTGTGCCCGCTGCATGGCATCAGCGCGCCGGAGCCGTGGCTCTACGACGGCTTCGTCCTCGATGGCACCGTGCGCAAGCTGCTGGTAATGGCGAACACGCAGAACGGCGGCAACGGGCGCATGGCGTTCGACTTGACCGGGCCGTGGGACTGAGATGGCGGGCGAGCTTCCACGCGTCGTCGGAGCGTGACGCGCTTTGCGCCGCACGCAATTGCGGGGCCGCCTGTGCCACGCCTGTTGTACAACGTCGTGCCGCTTGCGCCGTTCGCGATCGATAGGGGCGCGGTGCCGCGGCACGGCGAACGTGCCACTTCACGCGCGAAGGAGTTTTGGGGCTACGGCTTCATCGCCGGGAAGGTCTCCATCGAGGGCACGCCGGCTAGCCGCAAGGTGTGGCTGTTCGACGCGCGCTCGGCGGTGGTGGTAGCGGCCGGGTGGTCGGCTAAGGACGGGGCCTATCGCTTCGACTGGCTCGACCCCACGCGCGAATACTTTGTGGTGGCACACGATCACGTGCGCCAGTTCAATGCAGTGATTGCCGATTGGGTAAAGCCATCCGCTATGACGGAGGAAGCCGGCTAGGCACGGGGGGCTTTGGCTTCTGTGGGTATGGCTTTTGTAGATTCACCAGAGCTTCGGCATTTAATCGCTTCATCAATTCTCTTGCGCTGAGCCAAGCCAAAGGCATGGCGAACGATTCGATGACTAGCAACACGAGGCCAAGATCAAACAGCGGCTGTTCACCCTTCCAGGCGGCCATGTCCCTCCACACTCTCAGCCACAAAGGTGCAGCGAAGACGGCTACAAGGCTCGCCAAAGCTCCCCAAGCATATCGCCGGGTGACTCGCCTTCGCTCGGTCTGATCGGCATATGGCTCGCGAAACACGAGTTGCCGAGAGGGCTCTGCAGGGTCGTGTTTCAACATGAGTTCTCCGCTACGGAGCATTGCGACAGCATCGAGCGGCTCTTGTAGATTCAACACATATTCGATGGCTTCTGCGCTGGAATTTCTGGCGCGGGCGATACGCTGCAGCCCCAGTTTTTTGCAATGGGGATGCATCTCTGGATCGTCACGCACTTGCTTCAGGAACTCACGCGCGAACGTCTGTTCCTCGTGCTCCTTTTCCCGACTCTTTGGAAACAGGTCGCGAAAGAGCCCTACACCGGTCTTGGCAGCGTTTAACACTGCGAGGGGTTCAATAGCCAAGGTTCCTCCGGATCATTGGATTTATGGCGCGCTAGGCAATCACTTACTACTGCGCGAAATAGTCAGACATTCGAGTGTGCACAGCAACTGCACAGGTGTGCAGTGACCAGGTAGGTCAAGCCCGAAGCGATGACCGCGTAAGCCGCCGAGGCTCAGAGCGCACTGGCGGTTCGAATCGCTTTTGGTTCGCGACCAGCTTTTCAGCGCGATGGAGCTTGGTGGAGCTGTCCAATGCCCGGACTGCCACCGGCAGAAACAGGGCGGCGGTCGCGAGCTGCGTAACCGCCAATCTCCACATCTCCGGCTTGTGTCCTACTAGTGGAGCAAGCCACATGGGAGCAAACGCGGTCAAGCCGGCGACTATGTAGAGGCCGAACCGCGATGCCTTCGAGAGCCAGCGCTTGATCGGGCTTTTGTAGGCCTTTCGGAACGTGATGCGCTGCTGCTCCTGCACATCCGGGTTCTCTTCGATAAAGGCGGCGCACGCGACATATGTTTTCAGCGCATCAGGGTCTTCACAATGGATCAGGTACTCGACCACTTGCGGACGAATGTTGCGTGTTCCGGCGAGGGCTCGGAGTCCCAGCGCTCGCTGAAACATCGTCATATCGGGATTGGCCTTCAGGTCGTCTAACACCTTCTTGGCGAAGTCATACTCAGCCCGCAACTTCTCGTGCGATAGCGCAATGGATTCGATCCAAATCTTGACGAACGGTGCGGAAATCAGCGCCCCGACGTATGTACCAATCGTCTTCCATGCTTCGGCATCCATGTCTGTCGTCCTCCCTCGGGGGGGTGATGGGCTGGGCCGGGGACTGTAGAGCTGCCATCGGGTTGGTGCACTGGAAATCTTTCAATTGACAAGCGTTGATTGCCCTGTCCGTGGCGCTGCGCAATGCGCGCCTTGCCGCTATCGCGAACGCGATTGACGGCCTGGGGCGTCAGCATGGAAGAAATCAAGGACATGCGCACTCGCACCGGAGATATTAAGGGCGCCAATTCGGAGTGGTCGCATGGTGGCGAAGGCTCGACGACCGCGCACAATGAAATTCTTGATCTGGTTGATCAATCCAACAGCTTCCCTGAATATAAGGGGAAGTTGCAGGACTGGGCGGACACAAGACTCTCGGGCGGCCGCGCCGACTTACCCGATGGATTAAGCGAGTAAAAGAATGACTGATGGATTGCTGTACAGAGTCGCTGCAGAGCTGCAGCGCCCAGCGAGCGGCTTAAAGCCCGAGGATCTGAGTGGACTCTTCAACCGCTATCGACCCACCGGTGATGGACTGGAGCGGTTGTTCCCAGGTGAAGGAGTCGAAGCCCAAGTTAAGGCGCGACTGCAGAAGATCTATGAGGCTACCGCCCCCGGCTTCGACGCGCGCGATCTTTACTTTTCCGTTTCTCAACCTTGTTCAGTCAGCGCTGACATAAAGCGAGAGTTTGCTCGTCGCCATCTTGTTGGGATGGGTGAGCTGGCTCTGTTCACTGGGCAGGGCAGCCTTGCTGCCGAGATTGCCGGTATTGAAATATCGGACGACGAACTGCCCCCCGTTGAAGACACCATAGAGATAGACATCTATGATGTGTCTTACTGACTTCTTGGCGCGTTTGCAACCCAAGCAGAATGAGCTCTTTCTGCTGAAAGAGGCGCTGTACTCAATAGCCAACGACTACTTTCTGGCCGCCTATGCGCTTTGGCCGGCTGCGGAAGTTTCCGCTGGCGCGCCCAGCGGGGTAATGGATGGCTACTTCGAGCTCTGGCGCCACGGACTTCGTCTCCAATTCTCGGAAGACGCGCCCGCTCGAGTTTCCGTTGTGACGAGCCTCTAGACCCAGCGTTCTTGGAGGAGTCCTGGTGTGACCCAGATTGTTGTGAAGCTTGGCCAAGCTACCGATGCGGCGAAAGCCGCGCTCTTTGTGCACAAGCAGACAGACGCACCGCTGGGTGAGGTGAAGCGCCGCATTGACAACGGTGAGCCCGTTGCGGAGTTTCGGCTGTTCTACGCTGACCATGGCGAAGTTGCGGCGCGACTGCGGGCGCTGGTCGCTGGGTTGCCCTCGTTTGGCAATCCCCTGTACTTTGAACTCTCGGACGACGAGGACTCAGGAGGCATTGTTCAAGGGGACATCAGGACCATAAGCGGAAACACCGTTTTGAATATTCCGGACATGCACGATCGAGAGATCGATCGGCAATCGAATATTTGACGTGCTCCTGTAGAGGCTGGTGGTGAGCAGCACCCATCGCGATCTCCACGAGGGCGAAGCCGTAACGACGGATTGGGGAGCCCTCATCGCCGTGCACGATGGGACCATGTGCGGTGAACTGCCGCTACTGTCTTCGGTTGGCGTGCATAACCTTGCCGAAGTCAGCAGCTACGAGATCGTCCGTGTCGCAGGGATGGTCTCGCACTATGTCCGCTTCTATGACGGCGGATCACTGCGATTTGCGTACAGCGACCGCGGCCAACTTGTCGAGCTGGCCGGCGAGCGCATCCGCGTTCACGTAGACAAAGAGGGCCACATGCTTGTAGCCGCATACGGCGACGGCAAGCTACCGATGTAGGCCATCACCAGGGAGTTCAGATGATGATCAGCAACACGGTCCACATAGGTGATCAGACCGTGACGGGGAACCTTTGCCCGTGCAGCGGGTGGTGGATGTGCGTTGACGAAGGGCGCCTGCTCGGCGGCCGCCGTCAGCGCTTTGAAAGAGGGCAGCGCGTGCCACCGGCCATCGTGCTCAAGCGCCGTTCGCTCTTGCAGTGGTTGCGGCGCGAGCAGCCGATGGTCGAACTGCCGACCGTCTGGACGCTTCTTGCCTACGAAGAGATCGACACGCTGCCGATGCCGATCGAAGACTTCGTGCGTGCATGAGCGAGGAACGCTTGTTCGATGGCCCGAGGATGCTGCTGGTGTTGTCCTGCGCGGTCGTCCTGGTAGCCGCGCTCCTGCACATCATCGGGCAAACATTCGCTGCGATGCGACGCCCGGAGACGGATGAGCCCAGTACCCAACAACTGCTCGAAGATCTCGAGAGGGCAGAGGCTGCGCGGAAGCAGAGGAAGGCGTAGGCATGAACAAACCGCCGCCTTCGTTGACTCACCCGGTGCTTGACCAAAGCCCAACACTACGCGCGAGGGCGTATGCCCATCGCCTTTGGTGCAAGGACCAGTCGTTCCGCGGCTGGCAGATCAGCCATCGGTTCGTCTGCGAACACGGCCACGAGTTCGATGCGACGCCGAGCAGCATCGTGCGGACGTTCCGCGAGTGCCCGGTGTGTTCGGATGAACAGATGTTTGCGCAGCTGTGCGCGAGGGCCGCCGCGCTCGACATCGTGTGCCTCGACGACGGATGGAAAGGGAGAGTCCATGCCTATCGGTTCCGATGCTCCCAGGGTCATGAATGGCGCCATCGCCCTGTTTCGATCGCGTGCCCGCAATGCGGCTCGGTCAACCCGACCAAGCGGGAGAGCTCGGAGGCCACCATCGAAAACTTGCACCGGGGATCGCGAAGGCAAGGGGCGGCCAGTGCCTGAGCGAGGTCTGGTTGGGACGGCGAGCACGGCACCGGATGCGCTGTGCTGCGGGTCATGAATGGGAGCCGCTGGCGCACAACGTGCTCATCGGCACTTGGTGCCCGAGCTGCGCGCGCAAGGCCCGGCGCATGGACCTGGGCGCAGCGTGCGAACTGGCGCAGCTACTGCAAGGCCAGTGCTTGTCCAGCAAATGCCCGAGTGGCACCGCTGAGCTTTTCTGGCGATGCGCGAGAGGCCACGTGTGGGGGGCGTCTTTGCTCGATGTGCGCAACGGCCGCTGGTGCCAGGAGTGCGAGGTGATCGAAGCCTGCGAAAGCAGTCCTTTGAACCTAAATCAGCTGCAGCATGAGTAGCGCAGCTTTGACTCCGCCGCTACCGCTTTTCAGCGCCTTTGGTAAAGCTGTTTGCGGCCAGAAGCAAGTCGACCGGCCATCTCGCAAACTGGAACGCGACGTCCGCGAGCAGCAGTCCGTAACCTATCGCGGTCCTCCGATCGCAGCAGTCAACATCCGAGCTGCGGCAGTCGCGTCTTGCTCTGTAGTGTCGTAACCAAGGCTGATCCGTAGGGCGCCGCGAGCCCGCTGCGCGTCCGCTCCGATGGTTGCCATCACGCCCGAGGACGCCGCGCCCGCCTCCGAATGGCAGGCAGCCCCCACGGATAACGCCACCTGGTCAGCCAGCGCACTGACGATCTCCTGCGCGGAGCCATGCGGGATCGACACATGGAGCGTGTTGGGTAGCCGGTGCGTCAGCGACCCATTGACGACCAGGCCCGGAATGTTCTGCTCCAACTGCGCCTGCAGAGCATCGCGCAGCTTGGCCATAGGCGCCCATTTGGTCGGGCCGACGCTCGTCACATATTCCGCGGCTGCGCCAAGGCCGACGATGTAGGCGACGTTCTCGGTCCCCGACCTCAATCCGCGCTCCTGACTGGCGCCGAAGTACAGCGGCTTCAAGCTGGTTCCCCGCCGGACGTAAAGGGCGCCGATGCCCTTGGGCGCGTAGATCTTGTGGCCTGCCATCGTCAGCAGGTCGGCGCCGATGTCGTCCACCGACACCGGGATCTTGCCCAGCGATTGCGCTGCGTCAACATGAAACAGCGCCCTGTGCTGCCGGCACAGCCGGCCGATCTCCTCCACCGGCTGCACCGTCCCGAGCTCGTTGTTCGCATGCATGACGCTGACCAGCGCCGTCGGCTCCTGCAGCAGCGCGGCGATGGCCTGCACGTCCACCCGGCCCTCGGTGTCCACCGGCGCCACGGAAAGGCGCCATCCCAGGCGCTGCAGTTCCTGTGCAGGGCCCATGACGGCTGGATGCTCCACTGCGCTGACGATCAGGTGGCGACGCTCCGGCGGCACGTCCTGGCTGGCGCCAAGCAGCGCTAGGTTGTTCGCCTCGGTGGCGCTGCCCGTGAAGAGGACTTCGTCGGCCGCCGCCCCGATGGCTGCCGCGACCTGGGCCCGGGCGTGCGCTACGGCATGGGCCGCTTGCCGACCCAAGCTGTGGGCGCTTGAAGGGTTCCCGAACGCCGTTCGCCAGAACGGCAGCATGGCCTCCAGCACCGGGGCGGCCACCGGTGTCGTCGCATTGAAGTCCAGGTAGATCGGAGATGGCATGGCGAGCTCATGAATTGGGTTGTGGACATATTAATCTAATAATCCTTAGAATGATTGCATGAGACAACTGAAGAGCCACCTGTACGAGCAGGTCGCCCGCATTGGCCATGCCGTCGCGAGCCCTAAGCGCCTGGAGCTGATCGAGCTGCTGTGCCAGGGCGAGAAAACCGTGGAGACGCTCGCCGCCCAGGCCGAGATCAGCGTGAAGCTGACCAGCGCCCACTTGAAGGAACTGCGTCTGGCTCGCCTGGTCGAGACCCGCAAGGAGGGCAAGTACGTCGTCTACCGCTTGGCCGACCCCGGGGTGGCCGACCTGTGGGTGGCGTTGCGCACGCAGGCCGAGGAACGCCTGGTGGAGCTGCAGGTCGCGCTGGCCGGCATCGTCGATCACCGTGACGAGCTGCAAGGGCTGGACCGCCAGGCCATCCTGAAGAAGGCCGCCAACGGCGAGCTGCTGGTGCTCGACGTGCGGCCTTCGGAGGAATACGCGACGGCCCATCTGCCACATGCCCGCTCGCTGCCGGTGGACGAGCTGAAGAAGCGGCTGGCGGAGTTGCCCAAGGACGTACCGGTGGTCGCCTACTGCCGCGGTCCGTTCTGCTTGATGGCCAAGGACGCCGTCGACCTACTGCGCAAGAAGGGCTACCAGGCCGTCCACCTGAGCGATGGCGTGGCGGAGTGGCGTGCCCAAGGACTACCGATCGAGGGGTGAAGCGATGTTTTTCCGTCAACGAGCAGCAGACAACGCGACACTGTCGTACTTCTTCGGCTGTGCCGGCCTGGGCAAGGCCGTGGCCGTCGACGTGGTGGCCGGCGACGAGGACTGGTTCATCGAGCAGGCGGCCCTGCAGGGCGTCGCGATCACCTATGTCGTCGACACCCACGTGCATGCGGATCACCGATCGGGCGGCCTGGCACTCGCGCGCCGCGTCGGCGCGCCGTATGGCCTGCACGAAGGCAACCGCGGCCGGACCACCTTCGACTTCTTCCCGCTGCGCGATGGCCAGCGGCTGGAGGTGGGCAACGTGGTCGTGGAAGTGCTGCATACGCCAGGGCACACCCCGGATAGCGTCTGCCTGCTGGTGCGTGACCTGCGTCGCGGCGACGAGCCCTGGTTCGTGGTGACGGGCGACACGTTGTTCGTCGGTGCCGTCGGGCGGCCGGACCTGGCCGGTCGTGAGCGCGAGATGGCCGCCCAGCTCCACGCGACGCTGCACGAGAAGCTGTTGCGGCTGCCGCCGGAACTGGAGATCTACCCCGGCCACCAGGCCGGCAGTGCCTGCGGCGCCGGCTTGTCCGGCAAGCCGGTCTCGACGATCGGCTTCGAGCGCCGCTTCAACCCGATGCTGTCGATGCCCCGTGATGCGTTCGTCGAGGCGCTGGTGGCCGACATCCCCGCGACCCCCGCCGAGATGCACGCCATCGTGCGCGACAACCTCGGCCAAGCCCGGTGACCTCGATGCACGCGGCCACGCCGCGCCTCGGCTTGCGCGAGAACCTGGGGCAGTTCTCGTTGCTGGTGCTCGTCAACGCCTTTGTCGGCGCGATGGTCGGGCTGGAGCGCTCCATCTTGCCGGCGGTGGCGGAACAGGAGTTCCACGTCGCGGCCCGGGCGGCGATCCTCTCCTTCATCGTGGTCTTCGGCATCACGAAGGCGTTGACGAACTATGTCGCCGGCCGGCTCGCTGACCGATTCGGACGCAAGCGGGTGCTAGTCGCCGGCTGGTGCGTGGCCGTGCCGGTGCCGTTCATGCTGATGTGGGCCGGCCATTGGGAATGGATCGTGGCGGCCAACGTTCTGCTCGGCATCAGTCAGGGCCTGACCTGGTCCACCACGGTGATCATGAAGATCGACCTGGTGGGCCCGAAGCAGCGCGGACTGGCGATGGGGCTCAACGAATTCTCGGGCTACCTCGCGGTCGCCGGGAGCGCGTTGGCCACCGGCTGGATTGCGGCGCACTACGGACTGCGGCCGCAGCCGTTCTACTTAGGGGTGGCCTACGTCGCGACAGGTGGGTTGCTGTCGTGGCTGCTGGCGCGTGAGACGCGGCACCATGTGCAGCACGAGGCGCGGCTGCAGCCGCACAGCGAGGCGCAGGGGCCGACCCAGGCGGAAGTCTTCAGGCGCACCTCGTTGACCGACTCCAATTTGTCCAGCGTCAGCCAGGCCGGCCTGGTGAACAACCTGAACGACGGAATGGCCTGGGGGCTGTTTCCGCTGGTGTTCGCCGCCGCCGGCTTGAGCCTGGAACGCGTCGGCCTCCTCGCCGCGGTGTATCCCGCTGTATGGGGCGTCGCGCAGATCTTCACCGGTGCGCTGTCCGATCGCCTTGGACGCAAGTGGCTCATCGCGGCGGGCATGTGGGTGCAGGCCGCCGGGATCGGGCTCACGGCCATCGTCCAGAGCTTCAACGGCTTCGCGCTGGGCGCGGTGCTGCTCGGGCTCGGCACCGCGATGGTGTATCCGACACTGTTGGCCGCCATCGGGGATGTCGCGCACCCCTCGTGGCGAGCGTCCGCCGTTGGCGTGTACCGGCTGTGGCGCGATCTCGGCTACGCGGTCGGGGCGCTGCTCGCAGGGGTGGTTGCCGATCGCTTCGGGCTGTCGGCGGCGGTATGGCTGGTCGCCGGCCTCACGCTCATGTCCGGCTTGGTCGCGGCGGCACGGATGAGTGAAACCCTGCGCTTGAAACGCTCGTGAGGCGTTCGAGCGTTTCGAGTACGGGATAAGTTCCAAATAGGTGAGGTGCCCTACAGGGGGGCGGCACGCCTTGATTCGATTCCGTGTTCAGGGCGCCGGTTCGATTCCTGGTCGCTTCGCAGCCTGGATCGCGCGAAATGCCCCCATTTCCCAATGTGAGCGACAATGCGGGCTGTATCGGACCGCAGACGACCGCATGAGCGCCAAAGGAGCGTTCGTTTTGTCGTCTATCCGGTCCACCATCTCTAGATGCCTCCCGCGCCCGCGGGAGGCTTGTACCGTGAAGACCCTGTTCACCGCCTCCGCGGGTTTCGAAGCCGCGCGCCACGTCGACGTGCTCCCCGCCGGCCATCGTTCGCGCCGTCTGCACGGCCACAGCTTCCTGGCCAAGCTCCGTTGTGCCCTGCCGGTCGGCTGGGCCGACTTTCCTGGGGGCGAGGTCGAGCGGCTGCGTGCGCAGCTCGAGGCTCGCGTCGCCCAGCTCGACTATCGGCTGTTGAACGAGCAGTTGGACCACGCGCCCACCGACGAGAACCTCGCGCGCTGGATCCGCGATGGATTGGAGGTGCCGGGCATCGAACAGGTGGGCATCCAGAGCACGGCGCACGAAGGCGTCGATCTCGATGCCGCCGGCTCCGCGCACGTGTGGCGGCGCTATGCCTTCCAGGCGGCTCATCGGCTGCCCAACGTGCCGGTCGGCCACAAGTGCGGCCGCATGCACGGCCATGGCTTCGAGGTGATCGTTCATGCCAACCAGGACCTGGGCGCGCGCGACCTCAGCGTCGACTACGACCACCTCGACGAATGCTGGGCGCCGCTGCATCACCAGCTGAACTACACCTGCCTGAACGACATTCCCGGTTTGCAGAACCCGACCAGCGAGTGCCTGTCGAGCTGGATCTGGGACCGCCTGCAGCCGGTGCTGCCCGAGCTGTCGTGGATCACCGTCTACGAAACTGGCTCCTGTGGCGCCAATTTCGACGGCCAGCGCTATCGCATCTGGAAGGAAATGACGCTGGACAGCGCGCTGCAGCTCAAGCGTGCGCCCGACGGCAGCCCGCTGCGCCGCATCCATGGCCATACCTACACGCTGCGCCTGCACCTCTCGGCCCCGCTCGACGAGGTGATGGGGTGGACGGTCGACTTCGGCGACGTGAAGGAGCGGTTCACGCCCTTGTTCAAGGCGCTGGACCATCACCCGCTGCACGAGATCCCCGACCTGGCCGACTGCGACACGGCGAGCCTGGCCGCGTGGATCCTCGAGAAGGGGCGGCTGCAGTTGCCGCAGCTGGATCGCGTGGATCTCTACGAATCGCGCGGCTGCGGCGTGATCGTCGCGTCGGCGGGTGAAGGGCCGGCCCTGCCTGTCTAGGCAAGTGCGCCGGGCCAATAGGCGCCGGCATAACCTCGATACGGATTGCCGTAGGCATGGCGGCCGGCCTCGCGGTGCTCGGCCATGAAGCGCTCGACGTGCCCGGGCGTGGCGCCCTTGAGCATTTCCTTCAGCACCCCATCCGGCAGCAGGCTCCGGTAACGCACGGGCAGGCCGGCGTAGGCGGCGCCCTCGGGCAGGTCCTTGGGCAACTGCGTGGGATCGAGGAACCGGCTTTCGCCGAACTCGCTGTCGAGGTGCTTGCGGACGCGTTTGGCGGCGTCGAGTACACCTTCCATCACGTCGCTCAACGTCCGCCCGCTCATCTTGGCCTGCCACGAGGCGCGCAGGAACAGCAGTTCATGCGGATCGACGCCGGGGCAGGCGCCCTGATAGGCCGCCGTGAGGCAATGGTCGCCCGCCGCGAGCAACCGCTGGGTCTCGTCGGGCTCACGTTCGAGCAGGCACAGCACCTGGCCCAGCGACGAGCCTTCGAGGTAGCGTTCGGGCGGGATCTCGTAGCCCGCATCACCCGGGTTGTGATGATCGACACGCAGCGCCGGCACGTGGTCGCGCAACTGGCATTCGACGAAAACCGTGGGGGCCTTGGGCGGCAGCAGCGCCGGTCGAGGATGGCCGTCCAGGCCCAGCTTCACGACACCATCGGCGGCATAGGCGGTCTGCGCGTTGCAGCGCTGGCCGTGCCGCGCCGCATGCACCCAGGGGATGCCGGATTGTCCGAGTGTCTTTTCGATCTCACGCATCTCGGGGTCTTGCGCCCCGAGTACGAAGGTCCAGGTCTTGTCGATCACGGGGGTGAGAGTCTTACGCGGCCATCGGGTTCCCGCGAAGGGCATCGTGTCAGGCGCTCTTGGTTCCCAGAAGCTGCGAGATGCGGCCGGCAGCGTCCCTCAGCCTCGGCAGGAAGTGCTCGAGCATGTGGTCGGGCGAGGTCCGGTTGTACTGGCCGCTGATGTTGAGGGCCGCGATGGTGCGGCCCGAGCGATCGCGGATGGGGGCCGCGAGCGAGACCAACCCCTCTTCGAGTTCCTGGTTCACCAGGCACCACCCCTGCTGCCGGGCCTGCTCGATCAGGCCTTCGAGCGCCGCGATGTCGGTCACCGTGCGTGAGGTGTAGGCGATGAGCGGGCGCGAGCGCAGACGCTGGCCCAGCTCCTGCGGCGAAAGGCCGGCTAGCAGCACCCGGCCCATCGACGTGCAGTAGGCAGGCAGCCGGCTGCCGATGCCGAGATTGATGCTCATGATCTTGTGCGTCGGCACGCGCAGCACGTAGACCACGTCGGCGGCATCGAGCACCGCGGCCGAGCATGATTCCTTCACCTCGGCCACCAGGTCTTCCATCACCGGCTCCGCGAGATTCCACAGCGGCAGCGACGACAGGTACGCGAAGCCGAGGTCGAGGATCTTCGGTGTGAGGCGGAACTGCCGCCCTTGGCATTCCACGTAGCCCAGGCCCTCGAGCGTCAGCAGGATGCGCCGCGCGCCCGCGCGAGTGAGTCCGGTGCGGGCTGCCACTTCCGAGAGAGATTGCGAAGGTGCTTCGGCGCTGAACGAGCGGATCACCGCCAGGCCGCGCGCGAACGACTGCACGTAGGTGTCGCCGGGCTTCGGCGTTTGCGTGGCAGCGGCAGCGGTGTCGGCAACGGCGACGTCGTCGGTCATGGGCTCGAGCGCGAAGGAAGAACCCGCGCATTATGGGCGGCGCAAGTTGGCGCGCCGCAGCCGTTACATGGGGGTCAGGCCGAGGCGTCGGCTCTCGCCGAACACAGGGCTGTCTTCGTCGCCATGCGCGGTGACGGCGCGTCCCCGGCCCTGCCGCTTGGCTTCGTACAAGGCCTGGTCGGCCCGATGCAGCGCTTCGTCGAGGGACTCACCCGCCTGGGTCTGCACGACGCCGAAGCTCAGCGACAGCGCAGGCATGTCGGCGTCTTCGGCGTGTGCCTGCACCCGGGCCGCGATGCGCGAGGCCACCGCCATTGCGTCGTGGACGCTGGTGTCGGGCAGCAGCAGCGCGAATTCGTCGCCCCCATGCCGGCCGGCGACATCCCCGGCGCGGAGCGTTTCCTGGGTGCACCGCGACACCAGCTTCAGCGCGCGGTCGCCTGCCGCATGGCCGAGCACGTCGTTGATGCGCTTGAAGTGATCGATGTCGAACATCATCATCGCCGCGCCGCCCGGTGTGCCCCTGGCCAGCGCGCGACGGGCCAGCTCCTGGAAATGGCGGCGGTTGGGCACGCGCGTGAGCATGTCGATGTTGGCCAGGAACCGCAGGCGGCGGCGCGATTCACGCAGCTCGCGCTCCGTGCGTTCGTAGGTCAGCAGCAGGATCAGGTAGACCATGACCAGCGAGGTGCCGACCATCAGCAGGACGCCGCTGACTTGCAGCCGCTGCAGCATTTCGGCCGTCTCCGCCGCGGCCATTGCATACAGGCCGCGCAGCAGCATGGCCACCGCGACGATGCCGAGAAAGCCGGCGAGCCAGCGCAGGGCAGGGCTCTCGTTCAGATCGCATGCGCCGAGCAGCCGCGAGGCCGCCCAGGCATGCAGCATCGCCGAGCCCAACGAGAACGCGGCGATGCGCGCGGCAAGCGGAGTGTCGAGCAGCCAGGGGATGCACCAGCCCGTGTAGGCGATCGCGAGCAAAGCCGCGTCCAGCCAGGGTGGCGCCGGAAGAGGCTGTCGCGCATGGAAGCGCCGCAGGCCGGCCAGCATCAGCACAGGCCACTGAAGCAGGAACACGTGCATGGCGGCCACGCCTTGCGCCGAGGTGGGCAGCAGTCCCGACTGCAGGGCGATACCGAGGGTGACCAGCCAGTGCGCCGCCGCCCACCACCAGAAGCCGCGGTGAATACGCTGTGTCAGGCCGAAAAAGGTGAGAACGGCGGAGGCCAGCACCATGAATCCGGCACTGAGCAGCAGCAGGGTCGGAAGGTGCAGGGCCATGGCGCTTCAGGGAGAACCCGGATTCTCCGGGCTGGCCCCAGCGCCGCACTCCCCCGCGATGGGGTGGTGTTTGCAACAAATGATTGCGGATAGGCGGGTGTGTATTGAGTTGTTACGTTTCTGGGCCGACGCGTCAGCAGCGCATCAGCAACGGGGTTTCGTTACCATCGCCGCGATTTCAAACCTGCTTGGGAGCATTTGCGATGGGTATGGATGTCGTCGACTTCGAGATCAAGGGCTCGGAAATGCAGTTCGTCGAGGTCGAACTGGATCCGGGCGAAGCGGCCGTGGGCGAAGCCGGCAGCCTGATGTTCATGGATGCGGGCATCACGATGGACACGGTGTTCGGCGATGGCTCCCAGAACCAGGGCGGACTGTTCGGCAAGCTGCTCGGCGCCGGCAAGCGCCTGCTCACGGGTGAATCGCTGTTCACCACCGTCTACACCAACCAGGCGGCCGGCAAGAAGCGCGTGGCGTTCGCAGCGCCGTATCCGGGCAAGATCCTGCCGATGGATCTGCGCCAGTTGGGCGGCATGCTGATCTGCCAGAAGGATGCGTTTCTCTGCGCCGCGCGCGGCGTGTCGCTCGGCATCTATTTCCAGCAGAAGCTGTCGGTCGGCTTCTTCGGCGGCGAGGGCTTCATCATGCAGAAGCTCGAGGGCGACGGCCTCGCCTTCGTGCATGCCGGCGGCACCGTGGTGAAGCGCGAGCTGCAGCCGGGCCAGACCCTGCTGATCGACACCGGCTGCATCGTCGCGATGACACCGAACGTCAACTTCGAGATCCAGTACGTCGGCAAGATCAAGACCGCGCTGTTCGGCGGCGAAGGCCTGTTCTTCGCCAAGGTCACCGGCCCGGGCACCGTGTGGCTGCAGAGCCTGCCGTTCTCGCGCCTGGCGTCGCGCGTCTTCGCGGCCGCGCCGCAGATGGGCGGTCACAAGGAAGAGGGCTCGGTGCTGGGAGGCTTCGGCGGTGGCATCTTGGGCGGCATCCTGGGCGGCGACGAAGAATGACCGGGCGGAATTGACCTGAATCAGGGTTTCACCGGCTTGAAATGGGGCCGGCCGACTAAAATTACGGCCCTGTCTTTCCGGTGCCTGCCTTGAAGTCTCTCCTCGCCCTGTCTCTGTCCGCCTGCCTGGGCGCGTTGCTCTCGTTGCCTGCGGAGGCAGCCGACAAGCCGCAGCGTCCGGTGTTCGTGCTGAACTCGCTCGATGCGAGTGTCAGCGTCATCGATCCCCAGAGCTTCAGCGAGCTGCGGCGCATTCCCACGGGCAAGGAGCCGCACCACCTGTACCTCACGCCGGACGAGAAGTCGCTGCTGGTGGCCAATGCGCTGAGCGACTCGCTGCTGTTCATCGATCCGGCGACAGGGCAGGTGCAGCGCACGCTGAAGAACATCGTCGATCCATACCAGCTGCGCTTCTCGCCGGACATGAAGTGGTTCGCCACCACGGCCAACCGGCTCAACCACATCGACATCTACCGCTGGGTGCCGTCCAACGCGGAACAGCCGCTCCAGCTGGTCAAGCGCATCCCCGCTGGCAAGACTCCCAGCCACCTGACGATCGACAGCAAGAGCAGCGTGATCTATTCGTCGCTGCAGGACAGCGACGAGCTCATCGCGATCGACATCGCGACGCAGACGCCGCGCTGGACCATCCGCACCGGGAAGATGCCGGCCGACGTGCTGCTCACGCCGGACGACCACTACCTCTTCGTCGGCCTCACCGGCGACGAGTACGTCGAGGTCTATGACGTCAGCGGTCCGATGCCCAAGTTCCAGACGCGCATCAAGACCGGCGCCGGCGCGCATGCCTTCCGCACCCTGGGCGACCGTCAGCATTTCTTCGTCAGCAACCGCGTGGCCAACACCATCAGCCAGGTCGACATGAAGACGATGTCGGTCGTGGCCAACTACCCCGCGCCCGGTGGCCCTGACTGCATGGACCTGATGAGCGACGGCAAGACGCTGCTGGTCACTTCGCGCTGGGCTCGCAAGCTGACCGTCATCGACACCGAGCAGAAGCGGGTCGTGCGCCAGGTCGCCGTGGGCCGCTCGCCGCACGGCGTGTGGACGCTCGACCATGCGCCGCGCTGATGCGCTGCTGATCGCGCTGCTGGTCGCGGGCCCTGCCCAGGCGGCCTGCGACAAGCCGGTCTACCTCACCTTCGACACCGGCCACATGGCCGTGGCGCCGCTGATCGCCGAGGTGCTTCAGCGGCAGCAGGTGAAGGTGACCTTCTTCCTCGCCAACGAGCCGACCAAGACCGGCGGCACCAGCCTCGACGACGAATGGGCGCCCTGGTGGCGCGCCCGCGCTGCCGAAGGCCACGCGTTCGGCTCCCACACCTGGGACCACGACGTGTGGCTGGCCGATCGCGACGGCGGCTTCCGCATGAAGGCTACTGCGCTCGCGGGCTCGCCGGTGTCCACGCTGTCGCCGGCGCAGTATTGTGAGCAGATCCGCAAGCCGGCCGAGCGCTTCAAGGCGATGACGGGGCAGGCGATGCTGCCGCTGTTCCGCGCGCCGGCCGGCAAGACCTCGCCGGCCCTGCTGGCTGCGGCGGAGCAATGCGGGTGGACGCATGTGGGCTGGGCGCCGGCAGGTTTCCTCGGCGACGAATTGCCCAGCGAGCGCTTCCCCAATGAGCTGTTGCTGCGCAATGCGCTGCGCGACATCCGTCCGGGCGACGTCCTCGTCGCGCACCTGGGCATCTGGTCGCGCAAGGATCCCTGGGCGCCGGCCGACCTCGAGCCGCTGATCGTCGGCCTCAAGCAGCACGGCTTCTGCTTCGCGACGCTGAAGGAGCATCCGCAGTACACCGGGCTGCCCAGCGTGCGTTGAGCCAGCATGCAAGCGTTCATCGACCTGTTCGACCAGCTGCAGCAGCACCTCTACGAGGGCGTGGTGCAGCCGCTGATGTACTGGCTGGGCCTGGCCAGCCTGCTCGAAGACGGCTACGTCGCCACCGGCTGGCTGATGGTGGGCGTGATCGAGATCGTGGTGATGCTCACGCTGTTCCGCGCGCTGGAACGCTGGCGCCCGGTCGAGGCGGTGACCGACCGCGCGGCGATCCGTGTCGACATCGTCTACACGCTGATCCATCGCCTCGGCCTGTTCAGGCTGGCGCTGTTCTTCACCGTCGATCCGCTGTGGGACGAAATGATCGGGCGCTTGCGCGTGCAGGGCCTGCCCACCTTCCAGCTCGATCAGCTATGGCCCGGCGTCACCGACAACGCGGCGGTCAGCTTCGTGCTGTACCTCGTCATGTTCGACCTGCTCGGCTACTGGCTGCACCGCGCGCAGCACCAGTTCAACTGGTGGTGGCAGCTGCATGCGCTGCACCACAGCCAGCGCCAGATGACGCTGTGGAGCGACAACCGCAACCACCTGCTCGACGACCTGATCATGGACAGCGTGATGGTCATCGTCGCGCTGCTGATCGGCATCCCGCCGGGGCAGTTCGTGGCCGTGGTCGCCTGTACGCAGCTACTGCAGAGCCTCGCGCATGCCAACGTGCGGCTGTCGTTCGGGCCGCTCGAGCGGCTGTTCGTCAGCCCGCGCTTCCACCGGCTGCACCACAGCATCGGCATCGGCCACGAATCCAATGGCCGGGGCACGCTGGGCGGCCACAACTTCGCGGTGCTGTTCCCGGTGTGGGACATGCTCTTCGGCACCGCGAGCTTCGCCGACCGCTACGACGCCACCGGCATCCGCGACCAACTGGCGGAAGAGGGCGGGCGCGACTATGGCCGCGGCTTCTGGACCCAGCAGTGGCTGGGCGTGAAGCGGCTGTTCGGCCGCGGCTGATCTCCGCCCCCGCGCCGTTATCCTTCGCGCCATGAAGGAACTGCTAGACGCCTTTTGGCGCGCCGCCGCCTATTGCCTGCACCCCCGCGTGATCCTGCTCTCGCTGCTGCCGCTGCTGATCGCGGCCGGGGGCATCTTCCTGCTCGGCTACTTCTTCTGGGAGCCGGCCGTCGATGCCGTGCGCAACACGCTCGAGAGCTGGGCGCTTGTCGAGACCTTCTTCCGCTGGCTCGATGCGATCGGCGCCTCCAGCTTCCGCAGCGTGTTCGCGCCGTTGATCGTGGTGGCGCTCACGGTGCCGGTGGTGCTGGTGGTGTCGCTGCTGCTGGTGGCCACCCTGATGACGCCTGCGCTGACCCGCCTGGTCGCGGTGCGGCGCTTCCCGCAGCTCGAGCAGAAGCATGGTGGCGGCTGGTGGGCCAGCGTCGCATGGTCGATCGGCTGCACGCTGCTCGCGCTGCTGGCGCTGGCCTTCAGCATCCCGCTGTGGTTCGTGCCGCCGCTGGTGGTCGTGGTGCCGCCGCTAATCTGGGGCTGGCTGACCTACCGCGTGATGACCTTCGACGTGCTGGGCGACCACGCCAGCACTCAGGAGCGCCGGCAGATCCTGCGCGAGCACCGCTGGCCGCTGTTCGGCATCGGCATCGTCACCGGCTACATCGGCGCGGCCCCGTCGCTGCTGTGGGCCTTCAGCGCGACGGCGCTGATCCTGGCGCCGCTGCTGATCGTGGTCGCGGTCTGGATGTACACGCTGGTGTTCGCCTTTTCCGGGCTGTGGTTCGCGCATTACGCGCTCGCTGCGCTGCAGCGGCTGCGTCAACCCACTTCGCCTGTTCCTGCGCTTGTCATCGACCTGCCCGTGTGAAGCGCCCAAAGTGGTGCACAACACGGGTGTTTTGTGGAACCACTTTGGTGCATTCTGGTGCGCCAAAGTGGTGCCGAAACAAGGCGCTTGTCACAACGCAAACGTGCTCTCCTAAGGCCGCGCCAGAGGTCGGTGCAAACCCTTGTCGCTGGTACGCTTTCTGCTACATTCCAGTGCGCTTTTTCGGGGCCCGCCGCGGCCCTGGCAAGGGCCACATCCACTCGAATCCCACCCATCCCACACAAGCGTCCCGCTAGGAGATTTTTGATGGCCAAGACCGTCGCCGACGTGATGAGCCTGGTGAAGGAGAACGAAGTCAAGTTCGTGGACTTCCGCTTCACCGACACCCGCGGCAAAGAGCAGCACGTGACCGTGCCGATCTCTCACTTCGATGAAGACAAGTTCACGTCGGGCCACGCCTTCGACGGTTCCTCGATCGCCGGCTGGAAGGGCATCGAGGCCTCCGACATGCTGCTGATGCCGGACCCGAACACGGCCAACATCGACCCGTTCTTCGAAGAGCCGACGCTGATGCTCAGCTGCGACGTTCTGGAGCCGGGCGACGGCAAGCCCTACGAGCGCGATCCCCGCTCGCTGGCCAAGCGCGCCGAGGCCTACCTCAAGGCTTCCGGCATCGGTGATGCCGCTTTCTTCGGCCCCGAGCCCGAGTTCTTCATCTTCGACCAGGTCCAGTGGAACGTCGACATGTCGGGCTGCTTCGTGAAGGTGTCTTCCGAAGAAGCCCCGTGGAGCACCGGCAAGGACTTCGAAGGCGGCAACATGGGCCACCGTCCGGCGGTCAAGGGCGGCTACTTCCCCGTGCCCCCGGTCGACAGCTTCCAGGACATGCGCTCCGAGATGTGCCTGATCCTCGAATCGCTGGGCATCCCGGTCGAAGTGCATCACCACGAAGTGGCGGCCCCCGGCCAGAACGAGATCGGCACCAAGTTCAGCACGCTGGTCGAGCGCGCCGACTGGCTGCAGCTGCAGAAGTACGTGATCCACAACGTCGCGCACGCCTACGGCAAGACCGCGACCTTCATGCCCAAGCCCATCGTCGGCGACAACGGCTCCGGCATGCACGTGCACCAGTCGATCTGGAAGGACGGCAAGAACCTGTTCGCCGGTGACGGCTATGCCGGCCTGAGCGAATTCGCGCTGTACTACATCGGCGGCATCATCAAGCATGCCCGCGCTCTGAACGCGATCACCAACCCCGGCACCAACAGCTACAAGCGCCTGGTCCCCGGCTTCGAAGCCCCGGTGAAGCTGGCCTACTCGGCCCGCAACCGCTCGGCCTCGATCCGCATCCCGTACGTGGCCAACCCCAAGGGCCGCCGCATCGAGGCGCGTTTCCCGGATCCGCTGATGAACCCGTACCTGGGCTTCTCGGCGCTGATGATGGCCGGCCTCGATGGCGTGGAGAACAAGATCCACCCGGGCGAAGCCGCCACGAAGGACCTGTACCACCTGCCGCCGGAAGAAGACGCGAAGATCCCGACCGTCTGCCACAGCCTCGACCAGGCGCTCGAGTACCTGGACAAGGACCGTGCATTCCTCACGAAGGGCGGCGTGTTCACCGACTCTTACCTCGATGCGTACATCGAGCTGAAGATGCAAGAGGTGACCCGCTTCCGCATGACGACCCACCCGCTGGAATTCGACATGTACTACAGCCTGTGATCGGTCTTCCGATCCAGCACGAGGGACGGCAACAGCCGTCCCTTTTTGTTTGGGCCTGCGCGACAATGCCCTGATCGTTGGGTGCTGGGAGTCAATGCATGAAGAGTGTCGGAGCATTCCTGTTGTGCCTGGGCGGATGCCTGTCGGCCTTCGGCCAGGCCACGGCTGCCTCGGCAACGGTCTACCGCTGCCCGGGGCCGCCGGTGCTCTACACCGATACGCTGTCGGCGCAGGAAGCCAAGGAGAAGGGCTGCCGCACGATCGAGGGCGCGCCCATTACCGTGATGCAGTCGGCGCCCCGGCCCAAGGCGGCCAACCCGGCCGCGTCGGGTGCCGCCCGCTCTCCCAGCGAGCGGATCAATCCGGATGAGCAGCGCTCACGCGACAGTGAGGCGCGGCGCATCCTCGAGGCCGAGTTGCGCAAGGAAGAAGAGAACCTTGCCGCGCTGCAGAAGGAATACAACAACGGCGAGCCCGAGCGCCGTGGCGACGAGCGCAACTTCGCGAAATACCAGGAGCGCGTGGCGTCGATGAAGGCGGCGATCACGCGCAAGGAAGCCGACATCGCCGCGCTGAAGCGCGAACTCGGCAAGCTGCCGCAGTGAGCGGCGAGATGATGGTGTCCCTGCTCGGCGGACGGTCGCAGGCGGCCTACGAAGCCTTCGATCTGCTGGCGACGATGGTGGCCGTGGTGCGCCCGGGCGGCGAATGCCTGTTCGCCAACACCACCTTCGAGAACATCCTGGGCCTGTCGCGCCGCACCATCCTCAAGAGCCGGCTGGGCGACTGGATCGTCGAGCCGCAGAAGCTGCACGAGACGCTGGCTGCGGTGGCCCGCAACGACTTCGCCACCGGCCGCTTCGACACCCAGCTGCGCCGGCCGCCGGGCTCGCACCCGGAGGTGCTGCCGGTGCACGTGATCATCAACCAGACCGATTCGCCCGAGCGCGTGATCGTCGAGCTGATCGAGATCGAGCAGCAGACCCGGCAGGACCGCGAGGAGCGCACGCTGGGCCAGGTGCAGGCCACCAAGGAGCTGATCCGCAACCTCGCGCACGAGATCAAGAACCCGCTGGGCGGCATCCGCGGGGCGGCGCAGCTGCTGGGCATGGAGCTCGGCAACTCGCGCGAGCTCACCGAGTACACCAACGTGATCGTGCAGGAGGCCGACCGGCTGCAGGCCCTGGTCGACCGGCTGCTGGCGCCGCACCGCCGGCCGCATGTGGTGAGCGACGTCAACATCCACGAGGTGTGCGAGCGGGTGCGCTCGCTGATCATCGCGGAGTTCCCGCGCGGCCTCACCGTCGTGCGCGACTACGACACCTCCATCCCCGAGTTCCGCGGCGACCGCGAGCAACTGATCCAGGCGGTGCTCAACATGGCCCACAACGCTGCGCAGGCCTTGGGCGAGCGCATCGCGGCCGGCGACGCGAAGCTGATCCTGCGTACGCGCATCGCACGCCAGGTCACGCTCGGCAAGCAGCGCTGGCGATTGGCATTGGAATTGCATATTCAGGACAACGGCCCGGGCATCCCCGAGTCGATCCGCGATCGCATCTTCTACCCTCTGGTATCGGGACGCGAAGGCGGGTCGGGTCTGGGGCTCACGCTGGCGCAGACCTTCGTGCAACAACATCAAGGCACGATCGAATGCGAGAGCGAACCGGGCCGCACCGTGTTCAAGATCGTGATTCCGCTGCCCTGACGACCACAAGTACGATGGGTATGCCAGACAAGGACCTCAGGCCTCTGCATGAAACCCATCTGGATCGTTGACGACGACCAATCCATCCGCTTCGTGCTCGAGAAGGCGCTGGCGCGCGAGCAGTTCGCGGTGCGCAGCTTCTCCAGCCCGCGCGACGTGCTGCAAGCGCTCGACGAGGACGAGCCGCAGGTGCTCGTGAGCGACATCCGCATGCCGGGCGGCTCGGGTACCGAGCTGCTGGCGCGCGTGAAGGCGCGGCTGCCGGGCCTGCCCGTCATCATCATGACGGCCTACTCCGACCTCGACAGTGCCGTCGCCGCGTTCCAGGGCGGCGCCTTCGAGTACCTGCCCAAGCCCTTCGACGTGACCAAGGCGGTGGAGCTGATCCGCCGCGCGGTCGAGGAGAGCCTGCGCGAGGAGGTGCGGGACGTCTCGCAGTCCGATGTGCCCGAGATGCTCGGCCAGGCGCCTGCGATGCAGGACGTGTTCCGCGCGATCGGCCGGCTGTCGCAGAGCAACGTCACGGTGCTGATCACCGGCGAGAGCGGCTCGGGCAAGGAGCTCGTGGCGCGTGCGCTGCACAAGCACAGCCCGCGCGGCAGCGGGCCCTTCGTGGCGATCAACACCGCCGCGATCCCGAAGGACCTGCTGGAGTCGGAGCTCTTCGGCCATGAGCGCGGCGCGTTCACCGGCGCGCAGACGATGCGGCGCGGCCGCTTCGAGCAGGCCGATGGCGGCACGCTGTTCCTCGACGAAATCGGCGACATGCCCTTCGACCTGCAGACGCGCCTGCTGCGCGTGCTGAGCGACGGGCAGTTCTATCGCGTGGGCGGCCACCAGCCGCTGAAGAGCAACGTCCGCGTCATCGCGGCCACGCACCAGAACCTCGAGGAGCGCGTGCGCCAGGGCGTGTTCCGCGAAGACCTGTTCCACCGCCTCAACGTGATCCGCCTGCGACTGCCGGCGCTGCGCGAGCGCCGCGAGGACATCCCGGCACTGGCGCGCTTCTTCCTGCAGAAGAGCGCCAAGGAGCTGGGCGTGGAGGCCAAGCGCATCACCGATGCGGCGCTCGACCGGCTGATGAACTTCGATTTCCCGGGCAACGTGCGCCAGCTCGAGAACGTGTGCCATTGGCTCACGGTGATGGCGCCGGCCCAGGTCGTCGAGCCCAAGGACCTGCCGCCCGAATTCCTGGGCGGCGGTGCGCGCAGCGAGCTGCCGGCGGCATTGCAGAGCGGTGGCGACTCGCTGGCGCTCCCCGCCTTGCTGTCGACGCCATCGCCCACGCCCGCATCGATCGTCTCTCCGCCGCCGATGCAGCCGGTGGCCCCGGTGAGCCTGCTCGGCAGCGGTGGTGGCCAATGGCTGCTCGACCTCGAGCGGGAGGCTCGCACGCTGCTCGAAGCCGGCGCGCCGGAAGTGTGGGACACGCTGACCCGCAAGTTCGAGGGCCAGCTGATCCACACCGCACTCGATATCACCCGCGGACGCCGCATCGAGGCGGCGCAGAAGCTGGGCATCGGCCGCAACACCATCACCCGAAAGATCCAGGAGCTGGGGCTCGACGATTGATCGTTGGGAGTCGGGCCGTGCGTATCGGCCCGACGCTGCGGCGCTTCAGGCGTCGAGCTCGATCAGCACCGGCGCGTGGTCGCTGGGGCGCTCGTTCTTGCGCGGCGCCTTGTCGATCGTGCAGCTGCGCACCTGGCCCTTGAGCGCGTCGCTCACGAGGATGTGGTCGATGCGCAGGCCCTGGTTCTTGCGGAACGCGAGCATGCGGTAGTCCCACCAGCTGTAGACCTTGGGCGGCTGCTCGAAGAGGCGGAAGGCATCGTGCAGGCCCAGGTCCAGCAGCGCCTTGAAGTGGCCCCGTTCCTCGTCGGTGCAGTGGATCTGCCCGGCCCAAGCCACGGGGTCGCAGACATCGGCATCCTCGGGTGCGATGTTGAAGTCGCCCATCAGCACCAGCTTCGGATGGCGCTTGAGCTCATCGGCGATCCATGCGCGCAGGCCATCGAGCCACTGCATCTTGTAGGCGAACTTGTCGCTGCCCGGTGCCTGCCCGTTGGGGAAATAGCCACCGATGAAGCGCAGCTCGCCGATGCTGCCGGCGATCGCGCGGGCATGTTCATCGGCGAAGGTGGGCATGTTCTTGACCACGTCGGTCACCGGCTGCCGCGTGAGCAGCGCGACGCCGTTGTAGGTCTTCTGGCCATGGAACACCGCGTGATAGCCGGCCGCCTGCAGCTCCATCACCGGAAACTTGTCGTCGGTGAGCTTGAGCTCCTGCAGCGCGAGCACATCGGGCTGCGCCGAGGCCAGCCAGGCCAACACCTGCTCCAGTCGCACGCCGAGTGAGTTGATGTTCCAGGTGGCGATCTTCATGGGGACCGCGTCAGTAGTGCAGCAGTGCCGCGATGCCCAGCACCACGCCGATGCCGGCCACGCCGAACATGCCCCATTCGAGCCATTTGCGCCGCGTCAGCAGCGCGATGGCGGCCAGCGCGATCGAGATCTGCAGCGCCGTGGTGGCCTGGGCCCAGCGGTGGTGCAGGTGCATCTGCGCCTCCGACTGCTCATCCCACGCCTTCGACTCGGCCTCGAGCTTGTCGGCGGCGGCCTTGATGTCGTTCTTCTCCTGCTTGTAGCGCTCGACTTCCTTCTGGTACTGGGTCTTCCTGTCGTCGGCCACCAGTGCGATCGCCAGCTCGGCCAGGTTCTGCTTGCCGCTCTTGGCCTGGTAGTAGTTCCACTGGTTCGAGGCCTCGGTCTTCTTGATCGCCGCGTTGTTCTTGTACAGCGCCGCGTTGGCCTGCGTCGCGCCGCCCATGTACGAGAACAGCGCGCCGATGGTCGCGAGGATCGCGGTCATCACCGCGATCATGCCGGCGAAGCTGTCCTTCTCGCCGTGGTGGGCGGCATGCTCGAGCTCATGGTCGTGCGGGCCGTGGACGTGAAAACCGTGACCTGACATGGCATTCCCTCAGTGCTGTCGTTGGTAGGTGACGAAGTGATAGGCCCACCCCTCGGGGGCCTGATGCGTTTCGCGCGCGGTCTCGTCGAACTGCTCGCGCGGCCACGCAGGAAAGAAAGTGTCGCCTTCGAAATCGCGGTCGAGCTCGGTGAGCTCGAGCACGTCGGCATGGGGCAGCGCCTGCGCGTAGATCTCGCCGCCGCCGATCACGAAGACCTGCGGTGCCTCGGCCACGCGCTGCAGCGCTTCGGCCAGCGACTGCGCGGTTTCGATGCCTTCTGCTTGCCACGCAGCGTTGCGCGTGATCACGATGTTGCGCCGACCTGGCAGCGGCCGCCCGATCGATTCGTAGGTCTTGCGGCCCATGATCACCGGATGCCCCAGCGTCAGGCGCTTGAAGCGCTTGAGGTCCTCGGGCAGGCGCACGAGCAGGCCGTTGTCGCGGCCGATGGTGCCGTTGCGCGCAACGGCGGCGATGAGGATGACCGAGCTCATCAGACCGCCACCGGTGCCTTGATGGCCGGATGGCATTCGTACTCGAGCACCTCGAAGTCCTCGTACTCGTAGTCGAAGATCGAGGCCGGCTTGCGCTTGATGTTCAACAGCGGATAAGGGTAGGGCGCCCGCGCGAGCTGCGTCTGCACCTGTTCGAAGTGGTTGTTGTAGATGTGGCAGTCGCCGCCGGTCCAGATGAAGTCGCCCACCTCGAGGTCGCATTGCTGAGCCAGCATGTGCGTGAGCAGCGCATAGCTCGCAATGTTGAATGGCACGCCGAGGAAGATGTCGGCGCTGCGCTGGTAGAGCTGGCAGCTCAGGCGCCCTTCGGCCACATAGAACTGGAAGAACGCATGGCAGGGCATCAGCGCCATCTTCGGCAGATCGGCCACGTTCCAGGCGCTGACGATGATGCGGCGCGAATCGGGGTTGGTCTTGAGCTGCCGCACCACGTCGGCGATCTGGTCGATGTGGCCACCATCCGGCGTGGGCCAGCTGCGCCATTGCACGCCGTACACCGGGCCGAGGTCGCCGGTCTCGGGGTTGGCCCACTCGTTCCAGATCGTCACGCCGCGCTCCTGCAGCCACTTGACGTTGGCGTCGCCGCGCAGGAACCACAGCAGCTCGAGGATGATGGACTTGAGATGCACCTTCTTCGTGGTGACCAGCGGAAAGCCCTCGCGCAGGTCGAAGCGCATCTGGTGGCCGAACACGCTGCGCGTGCCGGTGCCGGTGCGGTCGGTCTTGGAGACGCCATGCTCGAACACATGGCGCATGAAATCTTCGTACTGGGTGCGGACGGGGCGGCTCATGGGGGCGGATTATCGGTTCAGGCGTCGAACTGCAGCGCCGCCAGCCGTGCATAGAGCCCGCCGGCTGCCTGCAATTGCGCATGCGTGCCCTGTTCGATGATCTGGCCGGCTTCCATCACCACGATGCGGTCGGCCTTCTGCACCGTGGCGAGCCGGTGCGCGATCACCAGCGTCGTGCGGTCCTTCATGGCCGATTCGAGCGCGGCCTGCACCATGCGCTCGCTCTCGGCATCCAGCGCACTCGTCGCTTCGTCGAGCAGCAGCAGCGGCGGGTTCTTCAGGATCGCGCGGGCGATGCTGATGCGCTGCCGCTGCCCGCCCGAGAGGCGCACGCCGCGCTCGCCGAGAAAGGTGCCGTAGCCCTCGGGCAGGGCGGTGATGAAGTCGTGCGCGAAGGCGGCGCGTGCGGCAGCGAACACCTCTTCATCGCTGGCATCGGGCCGGCCGTAGCGGATGTTCTCCAGCGCGCTGGTCGAGAAGATCACGCTCTCCTGCGGCACGATGCCGATGCGCTGCCGCAAGTCGGCCAGCGCCAGCTCGCGCACCGGCAGGCCGTCGACCACCACGCGGCCGGCCTGCACGTCGTAGAAGCGCAGCAGCAGGTGGAACACCGTGCTCTTGCCGGCGCCGCTGGGGCCCACCAGCGCCACCGTCTCGCCCGGCTTCACCTGCAGCGTGAAATCCCGCAGCGCGGCATGCTGCGGCCGCGATGGATAGTGGAAGCTGACGCCCTCGAGCGCCACGGCCGAGCCGCCGTGCGTGGCCGACAGCGCCCTCGGCTGCGCCGGCGAGGCCACCGGCGAGCGGGCCGAGAGCAGCTCCATCAGCCGCTCGGTGGCGCCCGCGGCGCGCAACACGTCGCCATACACCTCCGACAGCACCGCGATCGAGCTGACCAGCAGCGCCACGTAGACGACCGTTTCGCCCAGGTGCCCCGCGGTGATCGCGCCGCGCATCACCGCCTGCGTGCCCTGGTACAGGCCCCACAGCAGCGCGCCGAACGACGCGGTGATGATGAAGGCCACGAGCATCGAGCGCACGCGGGTGCGCCGCCGAGCGGTGTCGAAGGCGGCCTCGGTGGCGGCCGCGAAACGATCGGCCTCGCGCCGCTCCTGCACGTAGCTCTGCACCACCGGAATGGCGTTGAGCACCTCGGCCGCGATCGCGCTGGAGTCGGCCACCCGGTCCTGGCTGGCGCGGCTGAGGCGCCGCACGCGGCGGCCGAAGAACAGCGACGGCAGCACCACCAGCACCAGGATGCCCAGCACCTGTGTCATCACGTAAGGGTTGGTGATGATCAGCATCGCCAGCGCGCCCAGGCCCATCACCGTGTTGCGCAGGCCCATCGACAGGCTGGAGCCGACGACCGTCTGCACCAGCGTGGTGTCGGTGGTCAGGCGGGACAGCACCTCGCCGGTCTGCGTGGTCTCGAAGAACTCGGGGCTCTGCTCGACCACGTGCGCATAGACGGCGCTGCGCAGGTCGGCGGTGATGCGTTCGCCCAGCCAGGTGACCATGTAGAAGCGCGCCGCCGAGAACACGCCGAGCGCGGCGCCGACCAGGAACAGCGCGAAGAAGTGCTCGCGCAAAGCCATCACCCGCTGGCCGGGATCGGCCGCGACGAGGCCGTGGTCGATCAGCGAACGCAGGGCGGCCGGGAGCACCAGCGTGCTCACCGCCGCGCCCACCAGGAACAGCAGCGCGAGCGCGATGCGGCCGCGGTAGGGCCTGAGAAAGGGCAGCAGGCCGGAGAGCGCGCGCGGCGATGCCTTGCCGGCAGGGGCGGCGGCAGCCAGGGGCGACGGGGCGGCCAGGGCGGCCGAGGTGGCCGAAGAAGTGGGGGACGAGGGGGGCATGGCGCAGTCTAGACCGCGGCCTGTGAACCTTGTGTTGCGAAGTCGATCAGCATCTTTGTGGATCGGCGCCGCGATTTTTCCCACGCTCGCGGTGAAGGCTGTGTGCCGCGGCTTCTGCAGAAATGGGCTTTTGTGGTCGAATCGAGCGACAGGCTGTCATAGGCATGACTTCTACCTCCTCTACGCCGCTGTGGTTCCGCTGGTGCAGCCGCTTCGTGCTGCGCGTCGGCCGGGGCTGGGCCACGCTTGCCTTCACGCTGGCAGTCGCGCTGCTGGCCGCCGGCGTGGCGCAGGCGGTGGCCATGGCGTTGGGCCGGCCGCAGCCGGCAGAGGCGGGCCTGAGCGCCGGCCTGTGCGGGCTGATCGTCACGCCCTTGATCGCCGCCTTCGTGACACGGCTGGTCGTGGAGCTGGCGCAGGCGCGCGGCGAGCTGAGCGCTCAGGCGCACCGCGACGAGCTCACCGGCATCCACAACCGCCGCCATTTCATGGAACTGGCCGAGCGCGAATGGGCGCGCGCCCGGCGCTATGACACCAGCGCGGCGCTGCTGCTGATCGATGCCGATCATTTCAAGCGCATCAACGACCGGCACGGCCATCTGTGCGGCGATGCGCTGCTGCGCGAGATCACCCGCCTCACCGCCGAATCGCTGCGCCAGCCCGACATGCTGGCGCGCTTCGGCGGCGAGGAATTGATCGTGTTCCTGCCCCACACCGACCCGCTGGGCGCGCTCGACGTGGCCGAGCGCATCCGCGAGCGCGTGGCGCAACTGCGCATGCAGTGGCAGGGCGGCGAGGTGCAGACCACCGTCAGCATCGGCGTGGCCTCGCTCGATGCCACGCATGCGTCGATCGACGCGCTGATCCACGACGCCGATGCCGCGCTGTTCGCCGCCAAGGAGGCGGGCCGCAACTGCGTGCGCGCCGCGCCGATCCAGCCGCGCCGCGAAGCCCAGCGCATGACCTCGCCGCGCTGAGCGCGGCTTTCTCCCTTTCCCGTTCCTGTCTTCGAGGATCGCCGCCTGGCGAGGCCTGGCCGTGTCTTTGCCACAACAAACGGTGCCTCGGCATTTGATGCTTTGACATTGTTTGCTTGGGCAAGTATATTTGCGTCCATGGCCCGTACTCCTGCCCCTGCCGATTTCTACACGCCCGGCGCCTACTGCGCCGAAGACAGCGTCGCCTACCTGATGAAGCGCGTGCTCGCCTCCTTCATCCAGCAGGCCGAGATCCGGCTCGAGCCGCACGACCTCACGCATGCGCAGTGGATGCCGCTGTTCAAGCTGCGCCAGCGCAAGAGCATGGCCGTGGCCGAGCTGGCGCGCGAGATGAACACCGACACCGGCGCCACCACCCGCCTGCTCGATCGCCTGGAGAAAAAAGGCCTGTGCAAGCGGGTGCGCTCCACCGAAGACCGCCGTGTCGTCAACGTGGAACTCACGCCCGAAGGCGAGGCCGCCGCTGGGCTGGTGCCGGGCGTGCTCACCGACGTGCTCAATGCCCATCTGGCCGGCTTTTCCAAGACCGAGTGGCAGGCGCTGATGACCTACCTGCGCCGCATGGTCGACAACGGCGAGGCCATGCGCTCGCAACAGGACGAATGAGCGCGGCATGCCGCGTTTTTGAATCAAATACTTGCCTAAGCAGATAAAGCCCTAACAAATTTATGGACAAGTTGCAGCTCCCCCTCATCCCGCCCCGGCCGTCTGGCCTGGCCCTGACCGCACTGACGGCGCTGGGCGCCATCGCCACTGCCGCGGCGCTGCTGCTCACCGGCTGCGCCTCCCCCGGCAATGTGCATCCCGTCGCCCAGCGCGTCGATCCGGCGGCCATCGGCCTGCAGGCCGGTGCCGCAGCGCCCGCCGTCAGCGCGGCCTGGTGGCAGGGTTTCAACGACAGCCAGCTCGACCAGCTGGTGCAGCGCGCGCTGGCCGACAGCCCCAACCTGAAGGCCGCCGCGGCCCGCGTGCAGCGCGCCCAGGCGCAGGTCGACGCCGTGCGCGGCACCGACCTGCCGCAGGTGAACGGCTCGTTCCAGTCCACCCGTCAGCGCTACACAGAACATGGCCTGGTCCCGCCGCCGCTGGGCGGCTCCTTCAAGACCGACAGCACGCTGCAGGCGGGCCTGTCGTGGGAGCTGGATTTCTTCGGTCGCAACCGCGCGGCGCTCGATGCCACCCTGGGTGCTGAACGTGCCGCGCAGGCCGATGCCCAGGCCGCGCGCGTGCTGCTGGCGGCCAATGTGTCGCGCAGCTACTTCCAGCTCGCCCGCCTGGTCGAGCAGCGTGCGGTGGCCGAGCGCTCGCTCGCGCAGCGCAACGAGCTGCTGTCGCTGATCCGCCAGCGCGTGCAGGCGGGCTTGGACACCAACGTCGAGCTGCGCCAGGGCGAAGGCGCGCTGCCCGAGATCCGCCAGCAGATCGAGGCGCTGAACGAGCAGATCGCGCTGACCCGGCATGCGCTGGCCGCGCTGACGGTGCAGGCGCCGAACGCGCTCGACAACCTCACCCCGCATCTGCAGCCGGTGCAGGCGGTGCCGCTGCCGGCCCAGGTGCCGGCCGACCTGCTCGGCCGACGCGCCGACGTGGAGGCCGCGCGGCTGCGCATCGAGGCCGCCACCGGCGATGTCGCTTCCGCCCGCGCGCAGTTCTACCCGAGCGTGAATCTCGTGGCGTTTGCGGGCTTCAGCTCGCTCAGCCTCGACAAGCTGCTCGAGGCCGGCAGCCGCCAGTACGGCATCGGCCCCGCCATCCACCTGCCGATCTTCGATGCCGGCCGCCTGCGCGCCAACTACAAGGGCAGGACGGCTGACCTCGATGCCGCGGTGGAGGCCTACAACGGCGCGGTGATCGAGGCGGTGCGCGACGTGGCCGACCAGATCGCCTCGCTGCAGTCGGTCGAGCGCCAGCAGCGCGAGCAGGAGGCGGCGCAGGCCGCGGCCGAGAGCGCCTACGACCTCGCGGTGCAGCGCTACAAGGCCGGCCTCGGCACCTATCTCACCGTGCTCACCGCCGAGACCAACGTGCTGGCCCAGCGCCGCCAGGCCGCCGACCTCAAGGCCCGCGCGCTCGACAGCCAGGTGGCGCTGATGCGCGCCCTCGGCGGCGGCTATGCCGCCGAGCAGTCGGTGCGCACCGCGCAGGCCCGTTGACCGCAAGACGAACCGAACACGAACGAACAGAACCTGGAAGGCAGACTCGCATGAACGCTCCGCAAACCGCCGCCGCAGCCCCTGCCGGCAACCCCACCCGCAAGAAGGCGCTGACGGCCGTGGCCGCCGCGGTGCTCGTGGGCGGCGCCGCCTATGGCGCCTACTACGCGCTGGTGCTCAACCACTTCGAAAACACCGACAACGCCTACGTGCAGGGCAACGTCGTGCAGATCACGCCGCAGATCGGCGGCACGGTGCTGGCCATCGGCGCCGACGACACCGATTTCGTCAAGGCCGGCCAGCCGCTGGTCAGGCTCGACCCGGCCGATGCGCAGGTGGCGCTCGACCAGGCCGAGGCCCAGCTGGCGCAGACGGTGCGCGAGGTGCGCACGCTGTTCGTCAACAACGACACGCTGAAGGCGCAGATCGCGCTGCGCGAGGCCGATGTGGCCAAGGCGCAGGCCGACGTCACTCGCGCGCAAGACGACGTGAACCGCCGCGCTCCGCTGGTGGCCACCGGCGCCGTCGGCAAGGAAGAGTTCAACCATGCCAACGCCCAGCTCACCGCGGCCAAGAGCGCGCTCACCGCGGCGCAATCGGCTGTAGTCGCCGCGCGCGAGCAGCTCGCGGCCAACCAGTCGCTGACCGACAACACCAGCGTCGACCAGCATCCCAACGTGCAGCGTGCCGCGGCCCGCGTGCGCGAGGCCTACCTCGCGCTCAAGCGCGCCGATCTGCCGGCGCCGGTGAGCGGCTACGTGGCCAAGCGCAACGTGCAGGTCGGCCAGCGCGTGCAGCCCGGCGCGCCGCTGATGACGGTGGTGGCGCTCGACCAGGTCTGGGTCGATGCCAACTTCAAGGAAAGCCAGCTGCAGAAGCTGCGCATCGGCCAGCCTGCCACGCTGGTGGCCGACGTGTACGGCAAGAAGGTGGAGTACCACGGCGCGATCGCCGGCCTGGGCGCCGGCACCGGCGCGGCCTTTGCGCTGCTGCCGGCGCAGAACGCCACCGGCAACTGGATCAAGGTGGTGCAGCGCGTGCCGGTGCGCATCGCGCTCAACCCCGAGGAGCTGGCCGCGCATCCGCTGCGCGTGGGCCTGTCGATGGAAGCCAAGGTCGACGTGAGCAACACCGACGGCAAGACGCTGGCCGACGCGCCGCGCACGCAGACGGTGGCGCAGACGGCGGTGTTCGACCAGGTCAACCGCGATGCCGACGGCGAGGTGCGCAAGATCATCTCCGCCAACCTCGGCCGCGGCACCGCGGTGGCCCGCGCCGCCGGCGCCAAGAGCGAGGCGAAAACGGCGCCCGAGGCCGGTGCCACGTTCGCCGCGGCCTCCGCGCCGACGCACCTGGCCGCGCGCGGCCAGGCCAGCACGGTGGCCAAGTAAGCAAAGGGGCGTTTCCGATGAGTTCCTCAACCACCGCCGCCCCGGAGGGCGCGGGCGGGGCTGCCGCATCGGCGCCCGCGCCGGCACCGGCCGCGGCGCCTGCCCGCCCGGCCGAGCTGCCGCCGCTGAAGGGCGGCACGCTGGTGCTCGGCACCGTGGCGCTCTCGCTGGCCACCTTCATGAACGTGCTCGACACGTCGATCGCCAACGTGTCGTTGCCCGCGATCGCCGGCGACCTCGGCGTGAGCCCCAACCAGGGCACCTGGGTCATCACCAGCTTCGGCGTCGCCAACGCGATCTCGGTGCCGCTGACCGGCTGGCTGACCCAGCGCTTCGGCGCGGTGAAGCTGTTCACGATGAGCGTGCTGCTGTTCGTGCTCACCTCGTGGCTGTGCGGCTTCGCGCCCTCGCTCGAGATGCTGATCTTCTTCCGCGTGCTGCAAGGCCTGGTGGCCGGGCCGATGATCCCGCTGTCGCAGACGCTGCTGATGTCGAGCTACCCGAAGGCCAAGGTCGGCATGGCGCTGGCGATGTGGTCGATGACCACGCTGGTGGCGCCGGTGGCCGGGCCGCTGCTGGGCGGCTGGATCACCGACAACATGGCCTGGCCGTGGATCTTCTACATCAACGTGCCGGTGGGCCTGGCGGCCGCGGCGGTCACCTGGAGCATCTACCGCCACCGCGAGACGCCGACGCGCAAGCTGCCGATCGACAGCGTGGGCCTGGGCCTGCTGGTGCTGTGGGTGGGCTCGCTGCAGATCATGCTCGACAAGGGCAAGGAGCTCGACTGGTTCCACTCCGGGCAGATCATCACGCTGGCGCTGGCCGCCGCCATCGGCTTCGTCGTGTTCCTGATCTGGGAGCTTACCGAAGAGCATCCGGTGGTCGACCTGCGGCTGTTCGCGCGGCGCAACTTCAGCCTCGGCTCGGCCACGCTGGCCATCGCCTACGGCCTGTTCTTCGGCAACGTGGTGCTGCTGCCGCTGTGGCTGCAGCAGTTCATGGGCTACACCGCCACCGCGGCCGGCATGGCGCTGGCGCCGGTGGGCCTGTTCGCGATCATCCTGTCGCCGGTGGTCGGCCGGCAGATGTCGCGCATGGATCCGCGCTGGCTCACCACGATCGCCTTCCTGGTGTTCTCGCTGGTGCTGTGGATGCGCGCCAACTTCACGACGCAGACAGACCAGTGGACCGTGCTGGTGCCCACCATCATCCAGGGCATCGCGGTGGCGTGCTTCTTCATCCCGCTGATGGGCATCACGCTGTCGGGCCTGACGCCCGACCGCATCCCGGCCGCCTCGGGCCTGTCGAACTTCGCGCGCATCACCGCCGGCGCGTTCGGCACCTCGATCGCCACCACGGTGTGGGACGACCGCGCGACCATGCACCATGCGCACTTGGTCGAGCAGCTCGGCAACATGGGTTCGCCGGCGCTCACCGATGCACTCGGCAAGCTGGGCAGCGGCGGCTTGGGCCTCGACCAGGCGTCGGCCCAGATCGTGCGCCTGATCGACCAGCAGGCCTTCACCCGCTCGGCGGACGACGTGTTCCTGTTCTCGTCGGTGATGTTCCTCGGCCTGATCGGTCTGATCTGGTTTGCCAGGCCCGTGCGCGCCAATGCGCCGGCCGATGGCGGCGGAGCGCACTGATGGAAGCAGGCAGCCCCAGTCGCACCGCGCTGCGCGTGGCGACGCACCGCGCAGCGCACCAGCTGTTCGACCAGCCCTGCGTGTTCGACGATCCGCTGGCGCTGCGCCTGCTCGACGACGGCGCGCTGCAGTCGCTGCACGGTGCGGCCGACCAGCACCGGCACGACCGGCTCGGCCGCGCGCTGCGCGCCTTCTTCGCGGTGCGCAGCCGTTTCGCCGAAGACCAGCTCGCGCGGGCCGTCGAGGCTGGTGTGCGGCAGTACGTGGTGCTCGGCGCCGGGCTCGACACCTCGGCCTATCGCCAGCGCGACGAGAATCTGCGCGTGTTCGAGGTCGACCATCCGAGCACGCAGGCCTGGAAGCGTGCGCGCCTGTCGGCCGCGGGCGTCGCCGCGCCGGCCACGCTGACCTACGTGCCGATCGACTTCGAACGGCAGATGCTGGCGCAGGGCCTGCGCGCCGCGGGCTTCCGCTCCGACCAGCCCACGTTCTTCTCGTGGCTGGGCGTGGTGCCCTACCTCACGCACGACGCGGTGATGGCCATGCTCGGCTTCATCGCCACCTCGATGCCGCGCGGCAGCAGCATCGTGTTCGACTACGCGCTCGCGCCCGACCTGATGACGCCCGAACAGCGTGCCGGCTTCGAGAAGGTGGCCGACTATGTGCGCACCGTGTGCGAGCCGTGGAAGACCTTCTTCGCGCCGCGCTCGCTCTCGGTCGCGCTCAAGGCCTGGGGCTTCAGCGAGGTGGAAGACCTGGACCACCAGGCGCTCAACCAGCGCTACTTCGCCGGCCGCGCCGATGGGCTGCAGGTGGGCGGCGCGGCGCACCTGATGCACGCGAAAGTCTGAACGCGTTGCTCTGCTGGGCACGCCATGTGCCGCCCCTGGCTCGTTCAATCCTGAAGGAGCAGCAGCCATGGCACAGCAAGACAAGCAGCTCGATGGCCTCCGCGTGGCCATCCTCGTGTCCGACCTCTTCGAACAGGCCGAGCTCGAAGAGCCGAAGCGTGCGCTCGAGGCCGCCGGCGCACGCACCGCGATCATCTCCAACAAGGGGCCGATGGTCCACGGCATGCACCACGACAAGCGCGGCGATGCCTTCAAGGTCGACGTCGACCTGAAGCGCGCCAACCCCGAGGACTACGACGGCCTGGTGCTGCCCGGCGGCACGCTCAATGCCGATGCGCTGCGCATGGTGGAGCCGGCGCAGCGCTTCGTGCAGGCCTTCCAGGCCGCGGGCAAGCCGATCGGCGTGATCTGCCATGGGCCGTGGCTGCTGGTGTCGGCCGGCCTGGTGCCGGGCCGCACGCTGACCAGCTGGCCTTCGCTGCAGGACGACATCCGCAACGCCGGCGGCAGCTGGGTCGACCGCGAGGTGGTGGTCGACACCAATTGGGTCTCCAGCCGCAAGCCCGATGACCTGCCGGCCTTCAACCGCGAGCTGGTGGCGGCGCTGGCGCGTGCGCCCGAGCTCTCGGCCAACCCGATGCCGATCACCGAGTAGCCAAGCTGACCGCTATTCGTCGGCTTCCTCGAGCTGTTGCAGCAGGTACAGGCGCTGGTAGATGCCGTCGGGCAGCGCCATCAGCGCCTCGTGCGAGCCCAGTTCGGCGAGCCGGCCGTGGTTGAGCACCACGATGCGGTCGGCCTCGCGGATGGTCGACAGCCGGTGCGCGATGGCCACGATGGTCACGCGGCCGCGCAGCGCCGACAGCGCACGCTGCACGATCTGCTCGGTTTCGGAATCGATGTGCGAGGTGGCCTCGTCGAGGAACAGGATGCGCGGCTCGCCGGCCAGTGCACGTGCGATCGCGATCAGCTGCTTCTGCCCCACCGACAGGCGCGCGCCGCCTTCACCCAGCGGCGTGTCGTAGCCGCGCTCCAGCGCCATGATGAAGTCGTGCGCATGGGCGGCCTTGGCGGCCGCGATCACCTGCGCCTCGCCTATCTCGCGGCCCATCGCGATGTTCTCGCGCGCGCTCGCTGCGAGCAGGAAGGGCTCCTGCGGCACGAGGCCGATCGCGCGGCGGAAGTCGTCGTCGGCAATCGCCTCGATCGGCGTGCCGTCGATGCGGATCGCGCCGGCCGGCGCGGGGTAGAAGCGCAGCAGCAGCGACAGCAGCGTGCTCTTGCCGCTGCCGGTGTGGCCGACGATGCCATGGAAGCTGCCGGCCTCGATCTGCAGGTGGAGGTCGTGCAGCACGGTCTGCCCCGGCAGGTAGCCGAAGCTCAGGTGCTCGATGCCCACCGCGCCAGCCGCCACCGCGCCCTGCGCCGTGGGCGGCGGCGCCTCGGCTTCCTTGAGCAGCGCATGCACGCGGGCCGCGCCCACCATCGCCTGCTGCAGCTGCGAGAACTGCATCGTGATCTGGATCAGCGGCTCGATCACGCGCGAGATGTAGTTGATGAAGGCATACAGCACGCCGACCTCGAGCGCGCTCAGCGCCGCGCCGTGGCTGCGCCAGCCGAACACGCCGATCACCACGGCCAGCAGCAGCACGTTCAGCAGGTCGAGTGCCGGGCGCAATAGCCAGGCGTTGGCTCGCAGCTCGCGCTGGCGCGACTGGTAGTGCGCCTCGTTGGTGGCCGCGAAACGCTCGCCGAAGCGCGGCGTCGCATTGCTCGCCTGCAGCACCGCCATGCCGGCGATCGACTCGCTGACCTGGGCGTTGAGGTCGCTGCGCAGCTCGCGCGTGCGCGTGACGGCCGGGGCCGACAGGCGCTGGTAGCCGAACACGATGGCGAACACGGCGGGCACCAGCAGCGCGACGATCAGCATCAGCCGCCAGTCCAGCCACAGCATCGCGGCCAGCGCGCCCAGCAGCACGATCACGCTGTCGAGCATCACGAACAGCACCTGCACGTACAGCGTCTTCACTGCTTCGGTGTCGTTGGTCACGCGGCTGACCAGCTGGCCGGTGATCGCGCGGTCGAAGAAGCTCATCGGCAGCCGCAGCACATGGCCATAGACCTGCTCGCGGATGCGCTGTACCGAGCGCATCGCCAGGCCGGCCAGGCGCACCAGCTGCAGGTAGCGCAGCACGGTGGCCACGCAGCCGGCCGTCACCGCGCCGACCAACAGCCCGACGATCGCGGGCAGGTCGGCATGGCGCGGCAGCAGGTAGTTGTCGATGAAGGCCTTGCCGATCAACGGCCCCAGGGCTTCGAGGCCGGCGGCGGCGAGCAGCCACACCAGGCCCCACACGAGGTGGCGGCGCTCGGGCGCGGCGGCGCGCAGCAGCAGGGCCGCGGCATCGTTGAGCGTGCGGCGGCGCTGCTGCCTGGTTTCTGCAGCGGTGGCCGGAGAGGCCAGGGCATCAGGCTGCATCGAGACTGGCCTCCAATTGTTGGTACCGCCACTGCCGCGCATACCAGCCGTCGTGCGCGAGCAGCTCGGCATGCGTGCCTTGCTCGGCCACGTGGCCGTCGCGCAGCACCAGCGTGTGGTCGGCATCGGCCACCGCGCTCAGGCGATGGCTGACGATGATCACCGTCCTTCCCACGCGGGCTTCGCGCAGGTGCTTCAGGATGCGCGCCTCGGTGTCGGTATCCACAGCCGACAGCGCGTCGTCGAGCAGCAGCAGCGGCGCATCGGCCAGCAGCGCGCGGGCGATGGCCACGCGCTGGCGCTGTCCGCCCGAGAGCGTGACGCCGCGCTCGCCCACCGGCGTGTCGTAGCCCTGCGGCAGGCGCAGCAGGTCGTCGTGCACCGCGGCCAGCCGCGCGGCCTGCTCGATCTGCTCGCGCGTGGCACCGGGGCGCGCGAGCGCGATGTTCTCGGCCACCGAGGCCGAGAACAGGAAGGCCTCCTGCGGCACCCAGGCGATCGCGCCGCGCAGCGCGGCCAGCGTGTAGTCGGGCAGCGCAATGCCGTTCCAGCGCAGCGTGCCGGCGCTGGGCGCATGGTGGCGCAGCAGCAGGCGCAGCAGCGTGGACTTGCCGGCACCGGTGGGGCCGACGAGGCCCAGCGTGCGGCCCGCGGGCAGCGTGAACGACACGCCGTCGAGCGCCGGCCTCGCCTGGCCCGGGTAGTGGAAGCGCAGGCCTTCGCCCTGCAGCGGGCCGGGCGACACCGCATCGATGCGGCCATGGTCGTCGACCGTCAGCGCTTCGTCGAGCACCGGCTGCAGCCGGCCCCAGGCCGCCTTGCCGCGCTCCATCAGCGAGAGCACCCAGCCGGCTGCGAACATCGGCCAGATCAGCTGGCCGAGGTAGAGGCTGAAGCTGGTGAGCTGGCCCACCGTGAGCTGCTGCTGCCACACCAGCCAGCCGCCGAAGCCCAGCGTCAGCACGGTGGCGAAACTCAGCGTGGCCCCCACCACCGGCTCGTAGCCGGCTTCCCAGCGCTGCGCGACGAAGCTGGCATCCGAGGCCTGCGTGGCCAGCGCCGAGAACTGCCGCGCGCTGTGCGCCTCCAGCCCCAGTGCGCGCAGCGTGCGCACGCCCGAGAGCGTTTCCTGCACGTGGTCGTTGAGCGTGCCGAAGCGTTCGAGCGACAGCCGCCAGGCTTCATGCACGTGGCGCGAGATCCACCAGAAACCCAGCCCCATCAAAGGGAAGGGCAGCAGTGCCATCGCGGCCAGGCGCCAGTCGACGCCCAGCGTCATCGTGGCGACCACGAGCACCAGCGTCAGCGAGCCGTCGAAGCCGGCCAGCATGGCTTCGCCCGCGGCCATCTCGACCGCATCGATGTCGTTGGTGGCCAGCGCCATCAGGTCGCCGGTGCGCTGCCCCTGATAAAAGTGCGGGCCCTGCAGCGAGAGGCGGGCATACAGCTTCTGGCGCAACTCCACGCCGAGCCGGTAGGCCGCGGCGAACAGCTTCAACCGCCAGCCCACGCGCAGGAAGTAGATCACCAGCCCGGCGGCCACCAGCAGCCCGAGCTGCTGCGCCAGCGCCCAGCCGGCGAGCTGGCGTGCAACCAGCGCGTCGACCACATGGCCGATCTGCCGCGGTATCCAGACGGTCAGGCAGGCGATGCCTGCGAGCATCAGCGCGGCGGAAAGGTACGACGCCCAGTGGCGCCGCAGGAACTGGCCGATCAGGCGGTACAGGCTCATGAAGAACGGCCGAGCCGCCGCCCTCGTGAGGCGGATGCGCGACGGAATGCGAGGGGTGAATGCCGAGGGACGGAACGATGCGCCGTTCTTGCGCCGGCGCTTCAGGGCATTCTAAGGAGGGCGCGGAATTGCTGCAGGGCGGTGCGCCGCAGCATCGCCGCGCCCGGCGCCTTCATGGGCCTGATGCGGCGATGGGGCTTACTTCTTCTTGCCGACTTCGTTGCCGATCACGCCACCCACCGCGGCACCGCCCACGGTACCGACGGCGCTGCCGCCCGTGAGCACCGAACCCGCCACGCCGCCCACGGCGGCGCCGATGGCGGTGTCCTTCTGGCGCGTGGTCATGTCGGAACAGGCGGTGGAAGCGAAGCCGGCAGCGGCGGCGGAGACGATCACTGCAATGCGGGTCAAGGCGTTCATCTGAACTCTCCAACGGTGGTGTGTGGCACGGCCGGAGCGCGCTCCGGAACATGCCCATACCCTAGTCGCCGTCGCGTTCCAGTGCAGTCAGCCCATGCTGCGATCTTCTGTCAGGGTGACCTGACGCGGCATCCCCGCGGCCTCGTCAGTCGCGCACATCGGCCACCGGCTGCGCGCCGAAATCGGGCCGCTCGAGGTAGGCGAGCACCTTGGCCGCCGCCTCCGCCGGGCTGTCCAGCAGGCCCTGCGCCTTCAACTGCGCGAAACGCTCGCGTTCGGGGAAGCGTGAGGCATCGGCGCCGCGCAGCTGCTGCTGCATCTCGGTGTCGATCACACCCGGCGCGAGCGAAACGATGCGGGCGCCGCGTGGCCGCTCGGTCTGCTCCAGCGCCACCGCGCGCGAGAAGTGGTCCATGCCGGCCTTGGCGGCGCAATAGGCGGCGCTGCCGGCCATCGCACGGCGGCCCAGGCCCGACGAGATGTTGAGCACGCGCCGGTCGGTCGCCCAGCCCTCGGTGGCATGGAGAAAGGCCGTGGTCAGCAGCAGTGCCGCCTCGACGCCGACGCGCAATGCGCGCGAGGCCTCGGCCAGCGGCGTGTCCTGCAACGGGCCCGGCGCCGAAACCACGCCGGCGTTGTTGATCAGCACCGCGCTCGCGAAGCGCTGCGCGTCCTGCTGCTGCAGCCAGGCCTGGACGCGTTCGGCCACCGGCACCGGGTCGGCGAGGTCGGCAGTCCATTGCGTCAGCGCGGCACCCTTGGCTCGGGCTTCGGCGGCGAGCGCGTCGTTGGCATGGCGCGAGATGCACAGCAGCGTGCGGCCGGGACGCAGCAGTTGCTGTGCGACCGCGCGGCCCATGCCGCGCGAGGCGCCGGTGAGGATGAAGAGGGTGTCGGTCGTCATGTCGCGGGGCTTTCGGTGAGCTCGCCTTCGCGCGCGAGCACCGCTTGCGCCAGCGCTCGCACGCCTTCGGGCGAGAGGTCGTCGGTGGGCAGCTTCAGCGCCTGCTTCAGCTGCAGCAGGTGGCTGTGCTGCGATCGGGCATAGAGCGGGTCGTAGTGCAGCGTCATCAGCTCCTCGAACAGCGGCGCGAGCTCGCCGGCCTCGGCCCAGGCCTGCCAGCGCGCAAGTGTCTCGTTCGATTGCAGGCCATGGAGCAGGCCGATCTTCTGGCTCAGCGCCGCGCGGTCGTCGCCGAGGTAGGCGTAGTCGCTCAGCAGGTAGGCCAGCCGCGCCCGGGGCGTGGCATCGACCTCGATGCAGGGGCTGCCGCGCAGGTGCTCCAGCAGGCTCAGCGGCACCGCGAGGCGGCCGATCTTGCGGCTCTCGGCTTCCACGTACACCGGGCGGCTGAGATCCATGGTCTCCAGCGTATCGGCGATGGCCGTCTCGAAGGCCTTCTGCGAGGGCTGTTCGATGCCCGGCAGGTTGCCGAGCACCGAGCCCTTGTGGCGCGCCAGGCCCTCGAGGTCGAGCACCTGCGCGCCGAGCTCGCCCAGCGCCTGCAGCACGCGCGTCTTCGCGCTGCCGGTGGCGCCGCACAGTACGCGGAAGCGGATCTGCGGCGCGATCGCATCGATCAGCTCGATCACATGCCGGCGCCAGCTCTTGTAGCCGCCCGCGAGCTGCTGGGCCTCCCAGCCGACCAGGCGCAGCCACGTGACCATCGAGCCGCTGCGCATGCCGCCGCGCCAGCAGTACACCAGCGGCTTCCAGCCCTTGGGCTTGTCGGCGAAGCGCTCGCGCAGATGGCGCGCCAGGTTGGCCGCCACCATCGCGCCGCCGACGCGCCGCGCCTCGAAGGCGCCCTGCTGCTTGTAGAGGGTGCCGACGATGCGGCGCTCTTCATCGTCGAGCACCGGGCAGTTGATCGCGCCCGGCAGGTGGTCGAGCGCGTATTCGGAGGGCGAGCGCGCGTCGATGATCTCGTCGAAGCCGCGGCGTTCGCTCACGGCGACCGGTCTGTTGTGAGTGGCCATGCCGCATTGTCGGACAGCGGGATGCGAACTGTTTCCATAGGGATGGAAAGACGGAGGCAGTGCGCTGCACAATCCCGGCCCATCACAACACAGGAGGATTCATGCTTCGCCTTTCCACGGCCCTGGCCGCGGCCGCACTGTGCTGCGGCGCTTCGCTGGCGCAAGCCGCCACGTTCACCCCGATTGCCCAGCAGCGGCAGGTCAGCATCGGCGGCGACGCGTTGGTCGTCAATACCGATGGCGGCGCCACGTGGGCCGACACCTTCAACGACAGCCGCAGCACTGCTGTCGGCGACTTCGGCCCCAGCACGCTGGACGTGGGCATGGCCCTGCACGTCGACAGCCCGGGCGGCGGTGTCTACGACGACGGCCACACCCACCTCGCGTCCACCCTGGGTCCTGACCGCATCAGCTTCGAAGGCCAGGTCGACGTGAATGCGAGCGGCGGTGCCGACTATCCGTTCGAGGTCACGGCCCACGGTACTTCGCACCTGAACTTCGAATACCGCTTCAGCGTGGCGCACGACACTTCGGTGCTACTGACGATGAGCAGCACGAACGCCTCGCCCTTCAGCGACGACTACCGCTTCCTGCTCGCACGGGCGGACGGCAGCACGGTGTGGGCCGATACCTTCGCGATCGATGCCAACGGCGATCCGCAGTCCAGCTTCTCGCAGGGCCTGCTGCTTGGTGCCGGTGCCTACACGCTCACCGCGTCGCTGCATGCCTTCAGCTATGTCGAGGGAAGCCTCAGCAATTCGGGGCGGGCGTCGGCCGAGTTCACGCTCAGCGCGGTGCCCGAGCCGTCGACGCTGGCGCTCTCGATCGCCGGCCTGGGCCTGGTGGCGTGGCGCCGCCGCCATCGTCTACACTCCGCCCGGTCAGGAGAAGCGGTTTGACGCCGCTACCGAAGGCGCAACCCCGAAACGCTCAGGTCCCTTGTACTGACACCTCGAATCGATAGCTGGAGAGCGCCGTTGCAACAGACGGCCGCCGAAGGGGCAAGCCCACACGCGGGTGCGTGAGGGTCGAATCTCTCAGGCAAAAGGACAGCGGGGCCCGGCACACCCAATGCGGTGTGCCGGGCCCTTTGCCTTTTGGGAACCTGAAGATGAATGTCATCGTCCTCGGCGCCGGCGTGATCGGCGTGACCTCGGCCTGGTACCTGCAGCGCGCAGGCCACCAGGTCACCGTGATCGAGCGCAATGCGGCCCCGGCCTGCGAGACCAGCTTCGCCAACGGCGGGCAGATTTCGGTCAGCCATGCCGAACCCTGGGCCAACCCGTCTGCGCCGTTCAAGGTGCTCAAATGGCTGTGGCGCGACGATGCGCCGCTGCTGTTCCGCCTGCGGGCCGACAGCGCGCAATGGCGCTGGGTGCTGCGCTTCCTGCGCGAATGCGCGCCCGGCCGCTCGCGTGCCAACATGATCCAGCTGCTGAAGCTCGGCACCCACAGCCGCAGCTGCCTGCAGCAGCTGCGCGACGAGCTGGGCCTGCAGTACGACCAGCGCACGCGCGGCATCCTCCACTTCTACACCGATGCGCGCGAGTTCGACGCGGCGATCGAACCGGCGCGGGTGATGCGCGAGCTGGGCTGCGAGCGCCGCGTGATCGACCGCGACGAGGTGCTGCGCATCGAGCCGGCGATGAAGGCCATCGCGTCGCGCATCGTCGGCGCCACCTACACCAGCGCCGACGAATCGGGCGACGTGCAGCGCTTCACCACCGCGCTGGCTGCGCGTGCGCAGCAGGCCGGCGTGGCCTTCCGCTTCGGCGCGCGCGTGCAGGCGCTGCACACCGAGGGCGGCGCGGTCAGCGGCGTGGAGCTGGCGGCCGAGCACGGCGGCTACGAGACGCTGAAGGCCGATGCGGTGGTCGTGGCGATGGGCTCGCACAGTACCGCGCTGCTCGCACCGCTGGGCCTGCGGCTGCCGGTCTATCCGGCCAAGGGCTATTCGGCCACGCTGCCGGTGCTGGACGAATCGGCCGCGCCCACCGTGTCATTGACCGACGACGAGTACAAGCTGGTGTTCTCGCGCTTCGGCGACCGCCTGCGCATCGCCGGCACCGCCGAGCTCAACGGCTTCGGCCTGGCGCTGAACCGCACGCGCTGCGAAGCCATCGTCAAGCGCACGCTCGAGGTGTTTCCGGGGGCCAGCCGGCCCGAGCTCGCGACCTACTGGGCCGGGCTGCGGCCGGCCACGCCGGGTAACGTGCCGCTGATCGGCCGCACGCGCTGGCGCGGGCTGTTCCTCAACACCGGCCACGGCACGCTGGGCTGGACGCATGCCTGCGGCTCGGGCCAGGCGCTGGCCGAGATCGTCAGCGGGCGCCGGCCTGAGGTGGACTTCCAGTTCCTGAACTGATGTCGGCCCTCGATCCCGGGGTACCGGGATCCGCCCCCTCGGGGGGCGTCACTGCACTGGAATGTCAGCACTGCTGTGCTTCACGACACCTCGTCATGCTCGCGCAGCCGCTGGCATTGCGGATGGGCGGTGAAGCGGGCCTGCTTGCACTGCGTCTGCATGCAGTAGTAGAGCGAGAAGTTGCTGCGACCGCTGCATTGGGCGCGCGGGCTGTCGCTGGTGGCTGCGGGCTTGGCGGTGCTGGCTGCCGTGCGCGTGGCGGTGCGGGCCGGCTTGTCGGCCTTGTCGCTCTTGTCCTTGTGGGCGGTGCTGTTTCGCTTGGTGCGCGTGGTGTTGGCAGGGCGCGGTGCCGGTTCCGCAGGAGCGGCTGCCGGCGGCTCCGCGGTGGGTTGCGCCGCTGCCTCGGTCGCTGCGGGCTTGGTGGCCGCCTCAGGGGGTGTCGACGTGGGCTGCGGCGCCGGGTGCTCCGCCGCCAGCGCGGTGCTGGCTGCAGGTGCTGCGGGGGCAGCGGCTGGCAGTGTCTCTACCGGCGTTGGCGCCACGGCAGGCGGGGGCGAGGGCGGCGCTGCCAGCGCGACCTCCGGGGCTTCTGGCACCGCGGCCGGAGCCGGCCGCGTCTGCGCGGCGGGTCCGGCTGCGGTCGGCGCGCGGCTCAGCATGTCGGCGAGCGTCTGGCTGTTGCGCTCCTGCTGCCACTGCCAGGCGGCGGTGCCGCCCAGCGCGGCGAGCACCGCCGCAGCCGCGGCCCAGCGCAGCACCGTCCGGCGCCTGGCCGGCTGCAATGGCGGCGCCTCGTCGTAGGTGCTGAGGCCTTCGTCGGCGTCGAAGAGCGGCGTGGTCTCGAGCGGCGCGGTGTCGGCGGCAGGGGCCTCGTGTGCGTAGGTGGCCTGGGAAGCGGGTTCGACAGGTGTCGCCGCTTCAGTCGCGGGGGCCGTGGCGGATGGCACTTCGGCCGTCGGCGGGGCTGCAGGCTCGGGCGTGGCCGCCGGCGCGGGAGCTGGCATGGGGGCCGCCGCGGTGGACGGTGCCGGGTGCACCACCGACAGCGTCATGCGCTGCGGCGGCGGGGGCGACTGCCGCGTCGGGAAGCCCGACACCGCCGCCTTGATCGCCGCATCGGCCTGTCCGGCCTGCGGCGCAGGTGCAGGCGGGTCGATCACCGGTTCGACGCGCGGCGCCTGTCCCTTGCCGCTGGTCACCGAGGGCCACTGCGCGATGTCGCCCAGGGCCGTGTTGATCGCCAGGCGGATCGCCTGCTCGCTCGCCTCGTCGAGCTCGGGCTCGGCGCCGGGTGCCCCGGCAGCTTCGTCGTCGAACAGCGTGATCTGGTCCGGCGACGGCACTGCGCGCAGGCCCGGCCCTTCCAGCGTGACATCGGGCTGCACATGCTCGCTCAGCAGCTCGCGACGGAAGGCCTGCGTATCCTGCGGCCGGTCGGCCGGGCGCACCGCCAGCGCATGGTCGATCGCCGACACGAAGGGCGCGCCGTAGCGCAGCGCGGGGAAGCTGTGGCCGATCAGCTGCGCGACCTCGGCCATCGGCATCAGCGCCGTTTCGTTGACGGCGCGCACGGTGGCGGGCACCGGCTCGCGGCCGGTCACCGCGTAGTAGGCCACCGCGGCCAGGCTGTAGAGGTCGGTCCACGGGCCCTGGGTGAGCACCGGGCTTTCGGCGAACTGCTCGATCGCCGCATACGACGGGTTGAGCACCGCGGTGAGCGGCTGCGTCATGTCGCTGACCACGCGGCGCGCGGAGCCGAAATCGAGCAGCATCGGCCGGCCGTCGCTGCCGAGCAGGATGTTCGACGGCGACACGTCGCGGTGCACGCATTGCGCGCGATGCAGCGTCTCCAGCGCGCCCAGCAGCGGCAGCAGCAGCTTTTCGCGCACCCAGTCCTCATCGGGCGGGCGGTCCATCTGCTGGCGTGCGACCTTCAGCGTGGGGCCGTCGCAATACGACATCGCCATGTAGGCGGTGTGCTTCTCTTCCCAGAAGCGGTACACGCGCACCAGCGAGGGATGGTCGAACTGCGCCAGCAGCCGCGCTTCGCGCAGGAACGACTGCAGCCCGCGCATGAAGGCATCCTTGTGCTGCGCCTCGCGCAGCCCGATGCCGCCGTCGTCGGCGCGTCCGGCCAGCGCGATCGGCAGGTATTCCTTGATCGCGACCGGCCGCTGCAGCGCGAGGTCGGTGGCGAGGTAGACGATGCCGTAGCCGCCCTGGCCCAGCGTGCGCTCGATGCGGTAGTCGCCCAGCCGGGTGCCGGCGGGCAGTGCACCATGCACGGGCGCGGCGGGAGCGGCATCGCCGCGCGGAACGGAAGAAGCAAGACTCATGTGGTGATCCATCGGCAGACTCCCGGACTGTCGCGCGCCTGTGCCGCGCAGTGTGCGGGCAAACCGTAGCCAAGCGTGAAGATGGTGACGCCGAGAACCGCCCGGGCTGGAGCAGGCAAACGGCATGCCTTCTCCGTCGATCGTTGAGGTCGCCGCCAGGGTTACACTGCGCTCCGCACAAAGCGCAAGACCGTTTCTTCAAGGTCTTTCTCACCGAACTTCCCGGGTTTGACGTCTCTTGAGTGTTTGTGTTTTTTCTTCAACCCTCAAAGGACATCATCCATGAGCACCCAGACCGGCATCGTCAAATGGTTCGACGACGCAAAAGGCTACGGCTTCATCACCCCTGAAGAAGGCGGCAAGGACCTCTTCGCCCACTTCAGCGAAATCCGCAGCGAAGGCGGCTTCCGCAGCCTGAAGGAGAACCAGAAGGTCGAGTTCGAGGTGAAGCAGGGCCAGAAGGGCCCGCAGGCCTCCAACATCCGCGCGCTGTAAGCCGCGGACTGCCTCCAACGAAAAACGCGGCCCCGGGCCGCGTTTTTTCATGGGGCCTTGACTTCGAACGGCTCGCCGGTGGCGAAGAAATGGCCGCCGGCGATGTAGTGCAGCGTGCGCAGCTGCGGATCGCTGTCGGGCGTGTACTGCCAGTGGTCGCCGGCGAACACGCGTTCGTCGGCCCAGGCCGCGACCACTTCGCCGATGAAGAGGTCGTAGCGCTGCTGGTTGTGCGGCTCGGGAATCACCCGGCATTCGAGCCAGGCGGCGCAGCCTTCGAGCAGCGGTGCCGCGATGCGTTCGGCGGCAAAGCTCGCAAGGCCGAGCTGTTCGAACTTGTCGGTCTCGCGGCCCGACAGGTTGCCCACCGCGAGGGTCTGCTGCGCGATGCCGCGCATCGGCACGTTGAGCGCGAATTCGCCCGAAGCTTCGACGAGGCCGCGCGTGAAGGTGGTCTTGTCGATCACCACGCACACCTTGGGCGGATCGAAATCCAGCGCCATGTTCCAGGCGGCGGCCATCACGTTGCGGCGCCCGCCGTGCGCGCTGCTGACCAGCACGGTGGGGCCGTGGTTCAGCAGGCGGTAGCTCTTGGCCAGCGGGACCGGCCGTCGCGTTGCGCTCACCCGGCGCTGCCGCCGTCGGGCGGGGGCGGCTGCACGCCGCTGTCTTCGCCCTCGGTGCCGGTCAGCGGGGTTTCGCCGGTGCTGCTGTCGTCGCTGCCGCGGTTGAGCTTCTTCTGGCGCTTTTCTTCCGCCTTGCGCTTCTTGGCCAGCTCGCGCTGGCGCTTCTCGTAGGAATAGTTGGGTGTTGCCAAGGAGGACCTCCAGCAGGATGGGAGCGCCGGCATGCGGCGGTGCCCGCAGCATAACCGCTCGCTCTCCCGGCCCCGGGGGCCGGGCGCGAGGCATCGGTCACGGCTCGGCGTTCAGAACGGGGCGGGGCTGCTGAACACCAGCGCTTCGCCGCTCGCCGGATGCGCCAGGCGCAGCTCGCAGGCATGCAGGCACAGGCGGTCCGACCTCGCCTGGGCGGAGGCGTCGGCATACAGCGTGTCGCCGAGAATCGGATGGCCGATGGCCTGCAGGTGCACGCGCAGCTGGTGCGAGCGGCCGGTCACCGGCTCGAGCGCCACGCGCGTGCCCTGCGCCTCATGCGCCAGCACCCGGTAGCGCGTGAGCGAGGGTTTGCCGGCTGCGTGATCGACCTTCTGCTTCGGCCGGTTGGGCCAGTCGGCGATCAGCGGCAGGTCGATCTCGCCCTCGGCGCTTTCGATCCGGCCGTCGACCAGCGCGACGTAGCGCTTGTGCACCTGCCGGCTCGCGAAAGCGGCGCTGAGCTGCCGTTGGGCCTCGAGGCCGCGTGCCATCACGATCAGCCCGGAGGTGGCCATGTCGAGCCGGTGCACCACCAGCGCGTCGGGCCAGCGCGCCTGGGCGCGCGACGCGAGGCAGTCGTGCAGGTGCTCGGGCCGGCCGGGCACGGCGGGCAGGCCGGCGGGTTTGTCGAACACCAGCAGCGCGTCGTCGGCGTGCAGGCAGTGCAGCGCGGATATCGGCGCGCTCACGCCACCGCGGGCAGCGGCAGCGCCACCCGGTTCTTGCCTTCGCGCTTGGCGCGGTAGAGCGCCTCGTCGGCCAGCCGCAGCACCGAGGCCACCTGGGCCGCGGCCAGCGCGCTGGGGCTGCGCGGGCAGGCCGCGCCGATGCTGACGGTGATGTGCAGCTGGGTGTCGGGCGGCAGCTCGATGCGCAGCTGCGCGATCTGCTGGCGCATGCGGTCCAGCCACTGGCGCGCCTGCTCCATGTCGGTCTGCGGCAGCAGCACCGCAAACTCCTCGCCGCCGAAGCGCGCGAAGGTGTCGAGGCTGCGCAGCTCCGCCCGGCACAGGCGCGCGAGGCGGCACAGCACCTCGTCGCCGGCGGCGTGGCCATGGCGGTCGTTCACCGCCTTGAAGTTGTCGACGTCGATCAGCGCGACCGTGAAGGCGAGGCCGCCGCGCGCCATGCGCTCGGCCTCTTCCTGCAGCCGCTCCATGAAGTAGCGCCGGTTGTGGGCGCCGGTGAGGTAGTCGGTCTCGGCCAGCTCGCGCAGCCGCTCGTGCGCCTGGTCGAGCTTGAGCAGCAGCGCGAAGCTGCCGGTCGACATCGTGGGCGCCAGCACCAGCGGGCAGACGATGCCCAGCCACACCGCGGCCGGTGAGAGCGGCTCGCCGAGGATGAACCGGTGCACCGCGGCGACGATCGCCATCGAGACCAGGATCGAGATCAGCGTGGCCCCGGCCACCACGGGCCACAGGCCAAAGCGCCGCAGGCAGTGCTTGAGCATGGCGCGCATTCAAGCACAAAGGGGGCCTGCCGGAGCAGCCCCCGTCCGCGGGTGAGCCGACCCTCAGTTGCGGTCGGCGCGGGCGCGGCGCGTGCCGGCAGCGGTGGGCTCGCTCGGCAGGCTGGTGCTGCTGGCGGTGCTGGTGTCGCTGCTGGTCGACGAGCTGCTGCTGCTCGCGGTGGTGCTCGTGCTCGTGTTGTCGGTGGTGGTGCTGCTGCTCATGCCGCTGCTCGGGCTGGAGGTGGTGCCGCTGCTGCTGGCGGTGGTGGTGTTGTCGGGCATCGGCGTGCCGGCGTAGCCCACGTTGTTGCTGCTGGTCGCGGTGGTGTCGGTGCTGACGCCGCTGTTGGCGGTGGTGCCGGCGTTGGCGGTGCTCTGGTCGGGCACGGCCGGGCTGCTGTTCTGCGCGGAGCTGCTGCTGGCCGTCGTGTCGGTACTGCTGCTGTTGCTGCTGTAGCTGTCGCTGTTGCGGTGGGCGCAGCCGACGCCGGCGAGTGCGACGAGGCAGGCGGCGATGAGGGTCAAGCGTTGCGTGCGTACGTTCATTTCGGTCTCCTGTTGCGGATGGACGGGGGCCGCGCGTCAGTGCCGCCGCCGTGTCCGTGCATGACCGGCGCGCCTGAGTCTCGGCGTTGCAGACACAGGCAATGGGTGTGCCGTTCACGCATCAAAACGTTGCAGCGTGCGCTTCTTCGTGGTGCGGCGCAGCGGCCGCGGTGCGACCCTGGCTCCGGCCGTAGATTGCGGCAAGAAGTGCAGCCGGCCCAGGACGGGCCGCGCTACCTCGCTACCTGAGCGTGCGCGCGAGCTCGACGCCGGCGGCCCAGTGCTCGACATGGGGCGTCACGCCCTGGGCACGGCTTTTCTCGAAGGCCTCGCGTGCCTTGCCGGCCAGGCCTTGCGCTTGGTAGTACTCGCCGACGTAGAACCACGCCTCCGACAGCGTCAGCGCCAGCGCGTCGCCCTGCTGCGTGCGCGAGATGCCGGCCAGCACCTGCTCCGGGCTCAGGGCGCCCGCCAGCATCGCCAGCGCGGGGCGGGGCCAGCGGCCCTCGGCCGAATCGTGCGCCAGCGCCTGCAGCTCGGTGGGCACCGGCAACCCGGCGCTCTGCAGCGACCACAGCTGCCACAGCAGCGCATAGGTGCCGTCGGGCCCTTCGTTGCCGGGCGCCTTGAGCGCGGCGGCCTTCGCGAAATCGGCGGCGGCCGCCGCCGGCTGGCCGGCGTAGAAACGGGCATGGCCGCGCCGGTAGAGCACGCCGTAGGCTTCCTGCCCGAGGCTCAGCGCGCGGGTGTAGTCGGGCACCGCCTGCGCGAATTCGCCACTGGCCAGCAGCAGGTCGGCACGGCACTGGAACGCGCGGCCAAAGGCGGGCGCGAGGCGCACGGCCTCCTGCGCGTCATTCAGGCCCTCGGCCGCGCGGCCCCGCTCGGCCAGCGCCTCGGCCCGGGTGCACAGCGCGTCGGCCAGGTCTTCGCCGCCGAGCTGGCCGCTGTCGATCGCCTGGCCGGCGCGTGCGATCTCGCGGTCGAGGCGGGCGCGGATCTGGTCCTGCAGCGTGGTGCGGCCCAGCCCCAGGAAGCCGCCTTGCTTGATGGCCGCCTGTTCGATCGACACGGTGCCGCCCAGGCTGCGCTCCAGCTTCTTCAGGTCTTCCATCAGCGGCGACAGGTCCCGTGGCGCGACGACCGCGACGCGGGGCGCGTACTGCAGGTCCAGCGTGGCCAGGTTGCCGCGGAAGCTGCGCTGCACCTCGGCGCGGAAGAAGCGGCTGTCGATGCGCGCGGTGTGCGCCGGCTGCAACACGCTCACCGCGTCGGGCCAGCGCACCGCGAGGTGGTAGCGCACCTGCGAGGGCATGCGCATCACCTCGGCCGGGAAGCTGCGGTTGAACTTCTCGGGCAGGTGCACCGCGCCCACCAGGTTGTCGGGGAAGAAGCGCATCGCCCAGTCGCCGCCGGCTTCCTTGGCGAGCCGGGGCACGCTGAACTCGGCCTCGACGGCCAGGGTGTTGCGCTCGGTGTCGTCGATCACGCGCGGTTCGCCCACCAGCGACACGCCAGGATAGCGGCGCTCGTAGGGGGCGAGCACCTGCTTGCGGCGCTGGTCGGGCGTCATGCGCTGGTAGGCCAGGCGCATCAGCTCGGCATCGGTGCCGTTCCAGGTGCGGCGCATCTCGAGCCGGCCGTCGGCGTCGAGCGCCGGCAGCGTGAAATGCTCGCGCAGCTCGTGGGTAGCCAGGGCCTGGCCATCGGCCGCCTGCAAGGTGACGAGGGCTTGCGTGCCGCCGTCCACCACCAGGCCGCTGGCACCTTCGAGCGTGGGCCCCAGGCGCTCCAGCGTGCCGCGCTGGCCGAGCCGCGTGCCGTCGAGGTAGTGCGGCCGGCCACCGATGCGCGCCTGCACCACCACGTGGTCGAACACGTCGGGGTTGGGCAGGAAGCGCGCCGGCGCCTTGGGCGAGGTCAACGACACCAGCACCGGCGAAGCGTCGATGCCGAGCGCGCGCAGCAGCGTGGCCAGCAGCAGGCTCTTGTCCTTGCAGTCGCCGTAGCGGCGCTGCACCACCACGGCAGGTGCGGAAGGGCGGTGCGAGCTCTCGCCCATCGAGACGCTGAAGTAGCGGATCTCCTCCTGCACCCATTGCAGCGCCGCGACCGCGCGCTGCTCGGACGTGGGCAGCGCGCGCCAGCGCTCGATCAGCGGCTGCAGCTCCGGCGGCAGCGCGTCGTCGGTGGGGAACAGCGTGGTGGCCCAGTCGGCCACCGCATGCCAGTCGGCAAACTCGGTCAGCTGCAGCGCGCGGGCAGCGACGAAGTCGTCGGGCGTGTTGGGTTCGTCGTCGAGCCCGTCGATGCCGCGCTCTTCGAAGCGCAGCACGCGCAGCGCGCTGCCGGCGGGCGACAGGTCCACGGGCGTGATCCGCGTGGGCCGGTGGTCGCCCTGCAGGCGCCACGCGATGCGGCGCGCCGCCGGCGCGATCAGCGTCGCGCGGCGCAGCTCCACCGGCTCGGCATGGTCCCAGGGCAGCGTGTGGCTGTAGAGGCGGCCGAACACCGGGTTCTGGCCCTCGAGCGTGTAGACCAGGTGCAGCGTGTCGCCGACGCGCACGTCTTCGAGCAGCAGCACCGCGGTGACCATGCCGCTGTAAATGCCGCTCTCGAGCCCGCTTTCGCGCTCGAGGAAGCGCACGCTCACCTGCGCGCTGCGGTCGAGCTCGCGGCCGTTGCGCACCAGGCCCACATGGTGCAGCCGGATGCGCTGGTACTGCGGCACGAAGTACAGCGCGTACTGGCCGATCTGCGACAGCGCGCCTGCATCGTTGACCTGCAGCGCGCGGTTGACCAGGTAGCGCACCGTGTCGTCGAGGTGGATCTGCGTCTCGGCCACGCGGATCACCACCGGATCGGGCCGCGTGGTGGCCGGCATCTCGGCGAAGGGCAGGGCCCAGGCCGGCAGCGGTTCGCCGCGGGTGAAGGCGCCGGCGGCCAGCTGCACCTCGCGCTCGCCCTGCGCCTGCGCGCCGAGGGTGGGCAGCAGCAGCGCGGCCAGCAGGGCGGCGCGCAGCAGGAATTGGATCAGGAGCCCGGGCATGGGCTGTTTATCGGCCGGATCCGGGCCGGGCGGGCCGCGGCGATTGCGCAACCCGTCACGCTCCCTGCTTGCAAAGAAACGAAACACGACGATACGGCGGCGAGACGACGCCGCGCCGGCCTTGTCCGACGATGCCCGCCATGACGCCCGATACCGTGATCGATGCCGACTGCAAGCACCCGCCCGGCCTGTTCGGGCCGGTGATCGACCGCAACCGCTGCGAGGGCAAGGCCGACTGCCTGGCCGTGTGTCCGCACGATGTGTTCATCCTGCGCAAGGTGCCCACCGACGAGCGCCGGGGCTTGAGCTTCATCGGCAAGATCAAGGGCTATGCGCACGACTGGAACCAGGCCTTCGCGCTGAATGCGCACGCCTGCCAGGCCTGCGGCCAGTGCGTGACCGCCTGCCCCGAGCGCGCGATCACGCTCGCCCGCCGCTGACGTCTTCACCCTCGACACGCCACGACAAGGAGCCCGTGATGCGACTCTGGTTCAAACGCACCCTCGCCGGCGCCGCCGCGCACGGCGGTTCGGCTGCCTTTCCCTACGCCCCCCACGGCTGGCATGCCGGCCGAAGCGGCTGGGAGCGCACCGATGACGACGCCCCCGACCGCTGGCGCGAGCGCGTGGTCGACCGTGTGGCGCACCGGCTCGGCCTGGACGACGAGCAGCGCGAGCGCTTCGGCCTGCTGTACGAACGCCTGCGGGAGCTGCGCCAGGCCCTGCGCGGCCGCAGCGACCTGCGCAAGGACATCGGCTCGCTGGTGCAGGACGGCGCCTTCGACCGCTGGTATGCGCAGGACCTGGTCAACGCGCGCATCCAGGCCCTGCGCGACAAGAGCCCGCTGGTGATCTCGGCGATGGCCGAGTTCTACGATGCACTGCGGCCGGCGCAACAGCAGAAAGTGCGCGATCTGCTGGCCCGCAAGCCGGCCGCCTGGGGCTGGAACGCCTGACAATCCCGCGATGCGCCGCCTCCTGCTGATCGACGACGACGAACACCTCGCCGCCCCGCTCGCCACCTATTTCCGCCGCTTCGAGTTCGAGCTCGATTCGGCGGTGCGGCCCAGCGCCGGCCTGGCCAAGCTGCGCAGCCAAGCGTACGACGCGGCGATCCTCGACGTGATGCTGCCGGAGATGGACGGCTTCGAGCTCTGCCGCACGATCCGCCGCGAGAGCGACATCCCGATCGTGATGCTCACGGCGCGCGGCGACGTGATGGACCGCGTGGTGGGGCTGGAGCTGGGGGCCGACGACTACCTGCCCAAGCCCTTCGAGCCGCGCGAGCTGCTGGCGCGCCTGCAGACCATCCTGAGACGCGCACGCACGCCCGCGCCGGCGCCTGCAGCGGTGACCCGGCGCCTCAGCTTCGATGGCCTGGAGATCGACCTCGACCGGCGCGAGGTGCTGCGCCACGGCGAGCCGGTCGAGCTGACCGGCACCGAGTTCGAGCTGCTGGTGCTGCTGGCGCGCGAGCCGAGCAAGGTGTTCTCGCGCGACGAGATCCTGGAGCGCCTGCGCGGGCAGGCGGCCGAAGACCTCTACACCCGGGCGGTCGACATCCTCGTGAGCCGCATGCGCAAGAAGCTCGAGCCGCTGGACTGCATCAAGACGCTGCGCAACGTGGGCTATGCGTTTGCCGCGGGGCGGTGATCCCATGCACCGCAGCTTCCATCGCTGGCGATGCGACACCCCCTACCAGCACCAGCCCTGGCCACCGGGCTGGAAGGGCAGCATCCGCCGCTTCAAGCATTCGCTGAAGTGGCGCCTCGTCAGCCTGTTCCTGATGCTCGCGCTGTCCACCACCGTCACCTGCGTGGTGGCGTTCGACGTGCTGCTGCACAGCGGCTGGGAAGGCTATGGCCGGCCGCTGCTCAACAACTACGTCGACATGCTGAGCGCCGAGATCGGCACGCCGCCCGACGTGAACAAGGCCAAGGCGCTGGTGCAGCGGCTGCCGATCTCCATCATCATCCAGGGCCCCACGGTCAACTGGAACTCGCACCCCAACCGCGTGCACCCGTGGCAGGCCGCGCACCAGATCGTCTCCGGCGAGCGCCGCGAATGGCTGCACATCCGCGACCTGCCCGATGGCCACCGCATCATCTTCGGCCTGGCCGACCCGGCGCCCACGCGGCGCATGCACTACCTCGCGTGGGCCACGCTGAGCGCGCTGCTGCTGATCACCTGGCTGGCCTATGCCTACGTGCGCAAGCTGTTCCGTCCGCTCGACGACATCCGCGAAGGCGCGGTGCAGTTCGGCCAGGGCGACTTCGCCTACCGCATCCCGCTGCGCCGGCCCGATGAACTGGGCGACCTGGCCTACCAGATCAACACCATGGCCGGCGAGATCCAGCACATGCTCGATGCCAAGCGCGCGCTGCTGCTGGCCATCAGCCACGAGCTGCGTTCGCCGCTCACCCGTGCCCGCGTCAACGCTGAGCTCGTCGACGAGAGCGAGGCACGCCAGGCGCTGCTGCGCGACCTGGGCGTGATGCGCGACATGGTCAGCGACCTGCTCGAAAGCGAGCGCCTCACCGCCGGCCATCCCGCGCTGCAATGCGAACTGACCGACGTGAACGCGCTGATCGCCGAAACGCTGGACCAGCACTTCCCCGGCCGGGAGGTGGCGGCCGAGCTCGACCCCGGGTTGCCGCGCTGGTTGGTCGACCGCGTGCGCCTGAAGCTGCTGCTGCGCAACCTGGTGGACAACGCGCTGCGCCACAGCGCCGGCGCCACGCGGCCGCCGGTGGTGAGCAGTGCGCTCAACGGCGGTGGCGGGCTGTGCCTCACGGTGCGCGACTTCGGGCCCGGCGTGGCGGAGGAACATCTCTCGCAATTGAGCAATGCGTTCTACCGCGCCGATGCGGCCCGGCTGCGCGCCACCGGAGGCGTGGGGCTGGGGCTGTACCTGTGCCGCCTGGTGGCGCAGGCGCACGGCGGGCGCATGGATTTCCGCAACGCGGCGCCGGGGCTGGAGGTGAGCGTGCACCTGCCGCCTGCCAAGGGCGAGCCGATCGGCGCCTGAGCGGCCGCAGCCGCCGCGGGCGGGGTCAGTCGCAGCTGTAGCGGAAGCTGCCGTTCAGCTGCAGCGGCAGCACCAGGGTGCGCATGTTGGCGGCGCGGGCCGCGCTGCAGAGCTGGTCGCGGGCGCCGCTGGTGTTGTTGACGTACTTGCCGGCGTACTCGGCATTGAACACCGGCTTGTTCTTCGAGGTGAACAGGCTGTAGCCGCCGCACTCCGCGTACTGGTGGCATTGCTCGTTGATGGCGAAATCGAACGACGGCTCCAGCGCGGCCAGCTGGTCGACGTCGTTCTTCAGCGCCACCGCCAGGCCGCGCGCGTGGGCCTGCGTGGCCAGGTAGCGGTTGTAGTCGAGCTGGTCGGTGGCGGTGAGCGCGAAGCCGGTGCTGTTGGCATAGCCGTCGACGTTGTCCGGCTCCACCCCATCGCAGCCCTTGGCCTGCGCGAGGTCGAGGCGCGTGGCCATGATGGTGCGCACATTGGCCGAGCGGATGTCGAGCCAGTTCTCGCCGGGCCAGCCGTCGAGCGCCAGGCCCTTGTCCGCAGGCAGGAACCTCGCGTAGTCGGAGCGCCAGTTCTCCGAGCTGCCGGCCGAGAAGTAGCACACCACCTTGTGGCCTGCCGACTTGAGCTGGGCGATGGTCGTGGCGTCGGTGTTGAACAGGTCGATGTCGTAGACGGTTGCACTCACCGAGGTGTTGATCGTTCCGCTCAACTGCCATTGCCAGGTGGTGCTGGCCGTGGGCTTCCACCACGTGCCGGGGGCCGGTGCCGGTGCGGGGGCTGGCGAGGGAGCTGGCGCCGGTGCGGGCGATGGTGCCGGGGCTGGTGCCGGGGCTGGTGCCGGAGCCGGCGTGGGCGCTGCAGCGCCAGGGAGGCTGAAGAGCTGGGCGGCGCTTGCGCTGTTGCAGGCGGCCATCGAAAAGCCGAGTGCGTTCAGCTGTGCATTGGCCACCAGGCAAAGGCCGCTGGCGATGTTGCGCAGCTGCATGTGCGTGCCGTCGGCCTGGGCGACCAGCTGGAATTGCTGGCGCGTGCTGCCGTCGCAGTCGTTGAGGTCGACATAGGCGCCGGTGCCCGTGCCTTCCGGCTTGATGCATGCCCCGGCCACCGAAGCGCTCGCGATCGTGTACACGCTGGAGCTGCCGGCCACCGGGTTGAAGCTGAACTGCTGCGAGCCGCTGCCGCTGCACGCGACGAGCTTGAGGTCCCAGCTCGAGCTGACGGCTTGAACACAGGCATTGAGAGGCGCCGAGACCATCGGCGTGCGGGTGGCGGGCAGGGCGGCTGCGGCCTGGATGGTGCGCCGGCCGTGTGCCTGCGCTGCCCCGGCACCGTCGGCATTGGGTGTTCCGTCACTGCCGCCACCACAGGCGGACAACATGCCGAGCGTGGCGCAGCTCGCGATCAGCGCAGCCAGGCGCGTCATTCGGTCGGCCGACAGATGGCGGGCGGATTCAGGGGTGTGGATCGGGGAGGGCATGGTCTCAAATCATTCCACACCACCCTGGGCCGAAGGCCTGGTCGCGAAGTAAGCGCTGGAAACTTCTGCCCTAAGACGCGCCTTATCATCTTCTGCATGAGCAAGGCCCACGACGACATCACCCACACCGCCGTGCGGCTGCGCATGGCCATCTCGCAGCTGGGGCGCCGCCTGCGCGCCGGCAACGCGACCGAAGGCCTGGGCATGGCCAAGCTGTCGGTGCTGGGCCACCTCTACCGCCTCGGCTCGGCCACGCCATCGGAGCTGGCCACGCACGAAGGCGTGAAGCTGCAGTCGCTCACACGGCTGCTCGCCGACCTGGAGGCCGAGCGCCTCGTCAGCCGCAAGCCGCATCCCGCAGACGGCCGGCAGACGCTGCTGTCGCTCACGCGGCAGGGGGCCGAGAAGCTGGGCGCCAGCGTGCGCTCGGCCGAGGCGTCGCTGGCGCAGGCGATCGAGGCCAGCCTCGGCCCGCGCGAGCAGGCCGTGCTGCTGCAGGCCTGCGCGCTGCTCGACAAGGTGGCCGAGCAGCTGGCAGCACAGCAGGCCGAGGCCGGCTTGTGATTTGATAAGACGTGTCTTATTATCTGCAGCCATGAAAACGCTGCTGCTGCCGATCCTGCTCGCGCTCGTCGTCGTCGCCTCGCTGATCGAAGCGGCGGTGATGTCGTGGCGCGATTCGTACGACTGGAAGGCGATGGGCGTCTCGCTCGTCGACCTGGTCGTGCGCAACGCGCTGCTGATCCTGCTGCCGGTGTCGGTGGCCGATCCGCTGGTGCACCTGGCCGAGCGGCACCGGCTGTTCGAGATTCCGCTGACCACCTGGCAGGCCTTTCTCGCGCTCTTCATCGGCCAGGAGTTCTGCTACTACTGGTACCACCGCGCCTCGCACCGCATCCGCTGGTTCTGGCTCAACCACCAGGTGCACCACACGCCCAACACGCTGAACCTCTCGGCCGCCTACCGCACGTCGATCTTCGGCAAGCTCACCGGCACCGCGCTGTTCTTCGTGCCGCTGATCTGGCTGGGCTTTCCGCCCAAGGCGGTGGGCGCCACGCTGGCGCTCAACCTGCTGTACCAGTTCTGGCTGCACACCACCTGGATCCCCAGGCTGGGCTGGCTCGAATACGTGCTGAACACGCCGTCGGCGCACCGGGTGCACCACGGCGCCAACCTCGAATACCTCGATGCCAACTACGGCGGCGTGCTGATCGTGTTCGATCGCCTGTTCGGCACCTATGTGGCTGAGCGGCCCGAGCTGCCGTGCCGCTACGGCCTGGTGCATCCGCAGACCAGCTACAACCCGCTGCGGGTGGAGTTCGATCCCTGGCGCGGGCTGTGGCACGACCTGCGCCGCGCGCGCAGCCTGCGGGCGGTGCTCGGCCACCTGTTCATGCCCCCCGGCTGGCAGCCCGACGGCCGAGGCGACACCACCGACAACCTGCGCCGGCGTGCGGCAACGTCCTGATCCTCAAAGAACCCTCACGTGTCCCACCTTCTTCTGCGCCGCGCCCCGTTGGCCGCGGCCGTTTCTCTCGCGCTGGCCGGCATCGCCTCGGCCCAGACCACTCCCGCCCCCGTTCCCGCCACCGAACCCGCCGCGCCGCAACGCGTCGAGATCACCGGCGGCCGCGCCTCGGATACCGAGCAGCGCCGCCAGTCCACCGCCGCCAAGATCGTCATCGGCCGCGACGAGATCGAGCGCATGGGTGACAGCACCGTCGGCGAGATCCTCAAGCGCCTGCCCGGCGTCACCGTGCAGGGCGCGCCGGGACGCGGCGGCAACATCCGCATGCGCGGGCTGGGCAGCGGCTACACGCAGATCCTGCTCGACGGGCAGCGCGTGCCGCCGGGCTTCTCGCTCGACTCGCTGAACCCCGAGCAGATCGAGCGCATCGAGGTGCTGCGCGCACCCACCGCCGAGACCGGCGCGCGCGCCATCGCCGGCACGATCAACATCGTCACGCGTGAAGGCTTCAACCGCCGGCTCAATGACCTGCGCATCGGCAGCGCCTACGAGAACGGCCGCCTGCAGCCGGGCCTTTCGTGGACGCGCAACGGCGGCAGCGGGCCGTTCGCGTTCACCCTGTCCGTCTCGGGCTTCGAGCAGGACCGCCTCGGCGACAGCGTGACCACCACCACCGACATCGATGCCGGCGGCCTGCCCACCTACACCCAGCGCGACAGCGGCACCAGCCACGATCGCCGCAAGGGCCTGCATCTGAGCTCGCGGCTGCAATGGAAGCTCGACGACGAGGGCGATGCGCTGGTGCTGTCGCCGTTTCTCGTGCGTTCGTTCGGCGATTCGCACCGCGACAGCCGCATCGATGCCAGCGGCACGCCGTCTCCCAGCACCGAGGTGTACGACCACGCGCGCAGCGACGGCAGCAGCAGCTTCACGATGGCGCGCCTCAACGGCCAGTGGCGCCAGCGCCTGGCCGGGGGCACGCGGCTGGAGCTGCAGGGCAGCCTGGGCGACTCGCGCAGCCGCAGCCACACGCTGAAGCAGGAGCTCGATGCCGCCGATGGCGTGCTGCGCAGCTTCGACGACAGCACTGCCAGCCATGACCGCAGCGCGACGCTGAACCTCAAGGCCTCGCGCCTGCTCGACAACGACCACAGCCTCGTCGCCGGCGCCGAGGCCGAGACCGGCCGCCGCACCGAAACCAGCCAGCAGGCCTGGAACGGCGCGCCGCTGGCCGATGACCTGGGCGACAACCTGGAGGCCCGCAGCACGCGCCTGGCGCTCTATGCGCAGGACGAATGGAACGTCAATCCGCACTGGGCCGCGCATGCCGGCCTGCGCTGGGAAGGCATCCGCACCGAAGGCGAGGCCCAGGGCGGCCCGCTGCAGCGCAACCGCAGCAGCGTGTGGTCGCCGCTGCTGCATGCGGTATGGAAGCCCGACCCCAAGGGCCGCGACCAGGTGCGCATCAGCCTCACGCGCAGCTACCGCTCGCCCTCGCTCGGCAGCCTGATCGGCCAGCCGCGCCGCTCGCCCGACAACTCGCTGACCCGCCCCGACCGCGGCGGCAACCCCGACCTGAAGCCCGAGCTCGCCACCGGCCTCGACGTGGCGCTGGAGCGCTACCTCGGCGGCGGCGTGCTGAGCGCCAACGTGTTCTACCGCCGTATCCAGGACTACATCCGCGTCGTCACCGCGGCCGAGACGGTGGGCACGGAGACGCGCTATGTCTCGCGGCCGCGCAACATCGGCGATGCCGACACCGCCGGCGTGGAGCTGGAGGCCAAGTTCCGCCTCAGCGAGGTGTGGAGCGATGCGCCGGCGGTCGACGTGCGCAGCAACCTGAGCCTGTTCCGCTCGCGGGTGAAGAGCGTGCCCGGCCCCGACAACCGGCTCGACCAGCAGCCCGGCGGCACGGCCAACCTCGGTGCCGACTACCGCTGGCGCGGCACGCCGCTCACGATCGGCGGCAACCTCAACTGGACGCCGGGCTACACCACCCGGCTGCTCGACAACCAGTGGGCCTTCACCGGCCGCAAGCGCGTGGTCGATGCCTATGCGCTGTGGGCCTTCAGCCCCGCGGTGCAACTGCGGCTCTCGGCCAGCAACCTCGGCCCGCTCGATTACGAGACCGGCACGCGGGTGCTCGATCCGCAGACCGGCGGCACCGAGGCCGCCGACACGGTGGTGCGCTCGTACGTCAACTGGCAGCTGCGACTGGAGATGAAGCTGTAACCCGCCGCGGCGGCAGCCCCCTCGTTCAAGGGGCGGCGGTGGTTTGACTCCGCTACCGGGCCTCCTAGAGTGAAGACAGCCCCTGCCGTTTCGAGCGGGGGCATCACAACGAGGAGCCTCCATGTCCGCGAGCTTGTCGTACCGCCGCATCGCCGGCGCTGCCGCCGTTGCCGGCCTGGCCCTGCTGCATGCCCCGCATGCCGCCGCCACCATCTACGTCGACGGCGAATCGCCGCTGCTGTCGGGCTATCCGGCCGGCACCTTCGACCTGGGCACCCACCTGCCCAACTACATCGGGCCGACGGTCACCGAAGGCAACGGCACCGCGCTGGACGGCACCCGCGTCTACTTCTACGACGTGGACGACCCGGCCGGGGTGATGGGCGCCTCGGCCACCGCCAACTTCAACCTGCTGGTGTGGCATTTCTCGGCGCCCAAGGACACCGTGCGCCTCTACACCCACCAGGACCACTATGGCGGCGGCGCGGTGGGCAATGCGCTGGCGCCCGAGGTGCTCGAATACAGCGTGTGGGGCTGCAAGAGCAGCGTGAGCGGCGACTGCAAGTCGGCCGCGGGATGGTCGCTGCTGTCCGACCCGGTGTCGTGGACCCTCAATGCCGACGGCAACCCGATCTACCACTTCAACGGCACCGAGGCCGCGGTGATCTACCGCGGCGGCAGCAGCGAGTTCCACCTCGTCAATGCCTACGTGCAGGACTACACGCTGGCCGACAGCTACGACTACTTCGCGATCCGCGGCAGCAGCATCGCGATGCAGGCCAGCACGGCCGATCCGGAACTGGATGCGATGGCGGCGTTCAACCGCATCGACGTGCCGCCGCCGGTGCCCGAGCCGTCGACCTGGCTGCTGATGGGCGCGGGCCTTGCGGCACTGGGCTGGGGTGCGGGGCGGCGCCGCCGCTGAACGGGCAGCGCTCAGGGCGCCGCGGTGACCCGCCACACGACGTTGCCCACGTCGTCGGCCACCAGCAGCGCGCCGCGCTTGTCGATGGCCACGCCCACGGGCCGGCCCTGCGCTTCGTCGTTGTCGTTCAGAAAGCCGGTGAGCACGTCGACCGGGTCGCCCGAGGGCTTGCCGTTGGCGAAGGGCACGAACACCACCTTGTAGCCGCTGAAGGGCTTGCGGTTCCATGAGCCGTGCTCGCCGATGAAGGCACCCCGTGTGAACGGCGCAGGCAGCCGGCTGCCTTCGGCGAAGGCGAGCCCCAGCGCCGCCACGTGCGAGCCGAGCGCATAGTCGGGCTTCAGCGCCTTGGCGACGAGGTCGGGGCGCTGCGGTTTCACGCGCGCGTCCACGTGCGGGCCGTAGTAGCTGTAGGGCCAGCCGTAGAAGCCGCCTTCGGTCACCGAGGTCAGGTAGTCGGGCACGAGGTCGTTGCCCAGCTCGTCGCGCTCGTTCACCACCGTCCACAGTGCGCCGCCCTGTGGCTCCCAGGCCAGGCCGTTGGGGTTGCGCAGGCCGCTCGCGAACACGCGGTGCTTGCCGGTCTTCACGTCGACCTCCCAGATCGCGGCGCGGCCGGCTTCCGCCGCCATGCCGCGTTCGGCGACGTTGCTGTTGGAGCCCACGGTCACGTAGAGCTTGCTGCCGTCGCGGCTGGCGATCAGGTTCTTGGTCCAGTGGTGGTTGATCGGTCCGCCGGGCAGGTCGACCACCTTGGTGCCGGGGGCCGTGATGTGCGTTTCGCCGGGCGTGTACGCAAAGCGCAGCACCGCATCGCTGTTGGCCACGTAGAAGTCGTTGCCGACCAGCGCCATGCCGAAGGGCGAGTTGAGGTTATCGAGGAACACGGTGCGTGTCTCGGGTACGCCGTCGCCATCGGTGTCGCGCAGCAGCGTGATGCGGTTGGGGCTGGCGACGCCGGCGCCGGCCTTCTTCATCGTCTGCTTCATGAACCAGCCCTTCACGCCCTTGCCATCCTCGGGCTTGGGCGGGGCGTTGGTCTCGGCCACCAGCACATCGCCGTTGGGCAGCACATAGAGCCAGCGCGGATGGTCCAGGCCCGCGGCGAAGGCACCGACTGCGAGGCCAGCCGCTGCGTTGGGCTTGCCGCCCTCGGGCCAGCCGCGCGCGGTGGCCACGTGCACCGTGGGGATCAGCTGCTTCTCCGGCGCGGGCAGCACCGGATTGGGGCCGATGCCCGGAGCGGAGGTCGAGGCGGTCTCGGCACAGGCGGCCATCGCGAGCGCGAACAGCGCCGCGCCGAGCGTTCGGGAAAGGAGGCTCATGGGCCCGACTCTCGCATTGCGGCGGCGCGGCCGCTGTAGTCCGCCGCCGCGAGGCGTTGTCAGATTCGGCTGAGTCTGGCTTTCACCGCGTCGCTCTGCAGTTCGCGTAATGCGTCGGCCGCGATCCAGCGCGCGGAGCGGGCGCCTCTTTGCTGCAGCCGCCTCGCGTATTCGATCGCCGCGGCGTTCAGCGCCGCATTGCGCTTGCCGATGCCGCGCAGCGCCCAGTTGACCGCCTTCTTCACGAAGTTGCGCTCGTCGTCGGCCGCCGCCTCGATCAGCGCCAGTGCATCGACGAAGCGCTGGTCCGGCGCCTGCCTGTCGTGCGTGGCCAGCGTGGCCAGCAGCGAGAAGGCGCTGCGGCGCACGAACTCGTCGCGCCGGCCGGCCCATTGGCCGACCTTCTTCCACGCCAGCGGCGAGGCACCGAAGGCGTTGTTGCAGGCCTGGTCGCACACGTCCCATGAGCGCATGGTCTTCGTCCAGCGGTCCATCTCGGCCGAGGTGAAGCAGGCCGGCTCGGCGATCAGTGCCGCGAGGATCTGCGCATCGGGAATGCCGGTGTCCCACAGCTGCAGCGCCAGTGCATGGTCGCGGCCCAGCTGTTTGCCCAGCGCCCGCAGCGCGGGAATGCCGAGGCCGAGCCGGCCCTCGGTGGCCATGCCGAAGCGTGCCATGCCGGCCAGCTCGGCAGGGCGGGCCTGCTGGCGCAGCATGGCGACAACGGAATCCACGGTGTGCGTCTTGGTGTGCATCAAGCTTGACCAATCTCAATCGGCGGGCCGGTCGCCCTCCCTACAGTGGCAGCCTTGTCCGAGGGAGAACCCGATGCCCGTTGAGCTGTACAACCGCAATGGCCACCAGTGCCTGATGTTCACCGACCTGAGCGGTCAGGGCAACGATGTGGTGCAGGCCAACCAGTTCCTGATCGTCGACGACGACACCGGCGCGATCCTCGACCCGGGAGGCAACATCGCCTACCACGAGCTCTACCTCGGCATGACGCAGCACTTCGCGCCGCAGCGGCTGAGCTCCATCATCGCCTCGCATGCCGACCCGGACATCATCGCGTCGCTCGACCGCTGGATGACCGCCACGCCGGCCAAGGTGTACATCAGCACGCTGTGGGAGCGCTTCGCGCCGCACTTCTGCAAGGCCGGCAAGACGGAAGGGCGCATCGTCGGCATTCCCGACAACGGCATGCGCATCCGCGTGGGCCGCAGCGAGCTGGTCGCGCTGCCGGCGCACTTCATGCACTCCGAGGGCAACTTCCAGTTCTGGGATCCGGTGAGCCGCATCCTGTTCTCGGGCGACCTCGGCGTGTCGCTGGGCGGCGACCCGAAGGAATGGATCACCTCGCTCGAGGCGCACCTGCCGCAGATGGAGCCTTTCCACCGCCGCTACATGGTGAGCAACAAGATCCTCCGGCTGTGGGCGCAGATGGTCAAACGCCTGCCGATCGAGATGATCGTGCCGCAGCACGGCGCGCCGCTGAAGGGCGCCGCGGTGCGCCAGTTCATCGACTGGGCCAGTGATTTCCATTGCGGCATCGACCTGATGACCGAGCGCGACTACGCGATTCCGGCCTGAAAGTGACTTTGGTCAGCATGCCGGCGCATTGACGCTGCCCTTGCCTCCGCCTACCTTGCAGGGACAAACCGGCGCCGCCCAATGTTGAGCGGCACGCGCCTTCGGGCGTGGAACGAGCCGGACTGACAGGGGGCGAATCATGAGACTTTCCATGCCGGCATGGGTGCTGGCTGCCGTGTTCTGCCTGTCCGGCATGCACATGGCGCAGGCCCAGGATGCCAAAGGCACGAGGCCGCTCAACCGCATGACGGTGTCGGCACTCGGCGCACCTCGCACCTCGCCGTTCAATCCGCCCGACAAGGACATCTTCCTCACCGATGCCAGCCCCGGGCTGGACACCGGCTGCACCTTCAACTCGAGCCCGCTCAACCCGCTGACGATCGACGTGGTGATCGACCGCTTCGTCGGCGACGTGGATGCCAACGGCTACCTCGTCAACCCGGCGCCGCTGATCTCGGCGGGCATCCTGCCGGCGGGCGTCGACATCATCCTGCCGGCCTACGACGTCGACTACAACGGCGCCGCGCCGCCCGAGCGCGACGAGCTGCTGTTCAACGGCCAGTCGCTCGGCTTCCTCACCGGCGACAACAACATCTGGAAGCTCAACACCTTCCGGATCGATATCCGCAAGGTCAAGTTCCCGCAGCGGCCCGCACCCGGCGCCGCGCCCACGCCGGTGAGCAACCGCGTGCAGATCCGCATCGACACGCTGAGCTCCGAACGCTGGTGCACCTCGATCGACTGGGTGGCGCTGGTGATCCCGGTGCGGCCCAAGCTGGCGCTGGACCTCGAAGTGGTCGCCGGCAACCCGATCCGCAGCCTGGCCGGTACCGCCATCACCAGGATCCAGGAGCAGACCTTCGATGCCGCGTGCAACGTCAGCACCACCATCGGGCCCTTCGACCAGTACCCGTTCTCCGGCCCGGCCACCTCGGGCGGCGGCGCCGGCAGCGCGAGGCTGCGCGCCAAGCTCAAGGTCTGCCCGGCCGACAGCATCCAGCCGCCCAAGGTCGATGCCGACTGGTCGGTGGCCGGCACCGCACAGAAGGGCACGGTCAGCTGGACCGGCCTGGAAGGCACGGTCGAATACCGCATGCCGGCCAACGTGGGCGCCTACACGGCCGACCTGAAGCTCACGCTCGACAACGGCCAGACCGTCAGCGCGTCGCGCAAGCTCTTCGTCACCAAGCGGGCCCCGCTGGTCGCCGACCCGCGCATCAACTGGTATGAGCGCGGCACTTCCTGGGCCAGCGGCCAGTCCGACGACACTGTGATCGTGCAGCGCGTGCTGGCCGGGGTGTATGCCTTCGGCACCGCGAACTGGCGCTACGGCTACTTCCCGGGCAAGTGCAACTGGCAGCAGCTGGTGGATTCGCCGATCACCTGCAACTACTCCGATTGCTATGTGTTCAGCGACGTGCTCGAAAACATCTCGGGCGTGCTGGGCGTCGGCGGCATGACGGCGATCCAGGAGTTGGGCCGCAACAGCATCGGCTTCATCACCAACGGCTCGCCCTCGCTCGACCCGGCCTTCCGCGGCAACACGCGGCAGATCGGCACCGTGGCCTACAACCGCTACCTGTTCAGCTCGCACAGCCTGCGGCTGCGCGGCGGCACCTACTACGATGCCACCTTCAACGGCCAGTACGCGACGCAGCAGCAGTTCATCTCGTTCCACCTCAACGGCACCAGCGGTACCGATGCGCAAGGCACCTGGCAGGGCACCGACGAGGGCAAGCGCGTCTATGTGCGCGCCGGCAGCGTGTACGACTCCTGGGGCAAGAATGAATACGCCTTCCTCACCTCGTCGCCGTACGGCCTGCTGGCCAGCCTGGGCACCCCGCTGCTCGCCGCCACATCGATCGCCGGGCCGACCATGATCGGCTTCCCCGGCTCGGCACGCTTCCGCACCGTGGATGCCGATGGCGACGGGCGCTTCGAGGCGCTGGAGGCCGATGTCGACCTCGACATCCTCAGCGCGGGCGACTACGTGGTCTTCGGCCGCCTCGACCGCGGCGGCCTGCTGGTGGCCAACCGCCCGGCCTTCGAATCGATGCTGATCACGCGTGCCGACGTGAGCGGTGCCCCCGGCCGCCGCACGGTGACGCTGCGCTTCTCGGGCGAGCAGATCCGGCGCTCCAACCTCGACGGTCCGTACACGCTCTCGATCGCGGCCAACAGCGACACCGGCGGCGCCGGCACGGCCAGCCTCGTCACGCCCGCCTACAACCACAACGCGTTCGGCGAGAGCAAGGCGCTGCTGCGCTCGCTGATTCCCACGCCGGTGGATGCCGACGGCTCGGGCAAGTACGAATCGCTGCGGCTCGACGCGAGCGCCGAGGTGGCGGTGGCCGGCAACTACCAGCTGCGCGCGGCCATCACCGGCGGCGGTGTCGACCTGGGCGGCACCACGCGGGCCCTGCACCTCGATGCCGGCACGCAGCCGATCAGCCTGAGCCTGCCCGCCAACTTGATCGCCCGTTCGGGCATCAACGGGCCGTACGAGGTGACGCTCAGCCTGATCGATGCCGCAGGCAGCACGCTCGACACCGCGCAGGTGAACACCGCGGCGCTGCTGGCCGTGCAGTTCGAAGGCGTGCTCGGCGTGTCGACCTCGCTGGTCGAACAGGTGATCGACAGCAATGCCAACAGCCTCTACGACCTGCTGCGCGTGTCGGCCGACGTCACCGCCCGCGCGCCGCGCAACGTGGCGGTGGTGGCGCGGCTGGTGGGCATCAACGGCGCCGCGGTCCAGGCCGAGGCGGTGGCCTCGCTCAACACCGGCACGCAGCGCCTGGACTTCGAGTTCCTCGGCCCGCAGATCCGCAAGCTGCAGATGGACTCGCAGTACACGCTGGAACTCTCGTTCCGCGACCCGACCACCTTGGCCGAGATCGATGCGGCGCGCGTCCCGCTGCGCGGCGTTTATGTCTACACCCAGTTCGACTCCAGCGAGGTGCCGCGTGCGATCGCGCTCAATGGCACGCGCAGCGACCGCGGCATCGACACCAACGGCAACACGCTGTTCGACCAGCTCTCGGTCGACCTCGGCGTCACCCTGGCCAATGCCGGCTTCTACGAATGGAGCGCCCGCCTGGTCGACAAGGCCGGCAAGGAGATCGGCTTCGCCACCGGCCGCGGCTCGCTGTCGGCAGGCAACACCTCGATCAACCTGCTGTTCGACGGCCGGCCGATCGGACAGAACGGCGTCGACGGGCCGTACTCGATCCGCAGCCTGCTGATGGCCGGCCCCGGCGGCGCCAACCTCGTGAGCACCTTCGCCGGCGAGACCTCGGCGCTGCTGGCGCGGCAGTTCGAGGGCTACACCGCGCGGCTGCCGGGCGACATCAACGGCGACGGCGTGGTCGACGCGGCCGACGTCGAGGCCTTCAACCGTGCGCTCGGCTCCAGCCTCGGCGATCCTGCCTACAACAGCTTCGCCGACTTCGACCACGATGGCCGCGTGACGCTGAACGACCTGCGCATCTTCCGCAGCTTCCTGCGTCGCTGACCCACAGATCCACGAAAGGCTCCTGATGAAAACGATGATGACGACCCGCATCCTTGCCGGACTTTGCGCGGCGCTGCTGGCCGCCGGCGCACAGGCCGCCACCTCGATCCGCCTGGAGACCAGCGGCACCAGCGTGCTGGTGGGCAGCCAGTTCGACGTGCGCGTCGTGGCCGACATCGATGCCGCCGACGAGATCATCGGCTTCGGCTTCGACCTCAGCGCGCCGCTGTCGATCGGGCTCGCCGGCTTCACCGCCGGGCCGGGCTTTGCCGACGATCCGACCTACCTGGCGCCTTTCAGCGATGCCGATAGCATCCGCGGGGCGTCGGGCGGCGACCTGCTCACCGGCCCGGCGGTCTCGGGCACCAACGTGCTGCTGGGCACGCTGCGGCTCAATGCGCTGGCCACCGGCCCGGCCTCGATCAGCCTGTCGGCCGACGACCTGAGCTTCTTCTACACGGAGGGGCTGATGCCGCTGGCGCCGGGGAGCGTCAACTTCCTGCCGCCGGTGACCGCGGCGAACGTGCTTGTCACCGCGGTGCCGGAACCTGCCACGTGGATGAGCCTGGCCGGCGGCCTGGCGCTGCTGGCCGCCTGGCGCCGGCGGCGCGCCTGAGATCGCTCAGGGCTTGCTTTCCGCGGCAGGCCTGGCCCGCGTCGGCACCACCGCGTTGCACAGGTTGATGTGGTGCGGGCTGTGCACGAACCATTCTTCGCGCCGCACGCGCCGTGCTTCCAGCAGCGCGGCCCAGGTCGGCGTGTCGGTGCGCAACACCTCGAGCGCCGGCCGCTCCGCTTCGGGCACGTCGGCCAGCAGCTTCACGCTGCGGAGCATGGTGCGCTGTTCGGGCTGGGCATAGAAGCCCATCTCGGCCGTGCCGCGCGGCATCGCCGCCAGCCACTGCATGCCTTGCAGCACCCGGCCCACCACCGTGATGTTGAGGTCCAGCCCGCGCGGCGCCTGGCCGATCACCGCATACAGCTCGCTGCCGTTGCTGCTGTCGGGCGCCATGTCGCGGCCCGCGCCGACCATGCCGTAGCAGTGCGCGAGCCAGGCGCGGCCGCTGCGCGGATCGGCCGCCACCGGCAGCCCGTCGACGAAGCCGGTGAGCGGCGCCCAGCCGTCTGCGTCGGGCAGCTTCTGCAGCGGCAGGCCTTTCAGCGGCACCGAGAACTCGGCCGGCAACTTGCGCGCCGCACTGCCCAGCGGGCGGGCGCGCTCGGGTGATTCGGCCTCGGGGTCGCCCCATTGCACGACGTAGTTGTCCTGCGCGCGCAGGATCGCGAGGCCGTCGAAGTAGCCCTCGTGCGCCAGCGTGCGCAGGTTGGCCACGTGGCGCGGCGCGAAGCGGGGTGCGAGCTCGATGATCACCTGGCCCTGCGGCAGGTCCATCAGCAGCGTGTTGTCGGGGTCGAGCGGCCGCCAGTCGGAGGGCCGCGATGCTTCGAGCACCTGGGCGGCCGTGCGTGGCGGGCCGGCAAGCGCCGGCATCGCGGCGAGGGCGAAGGCGAGGGCAAGCCAGGCGCGTGTCTGCATGCATGAGCTCCTGCATCGCTGAAGTGCGCGGCAGTGTAGGGCGTGCCGATAATCGCGCCCGTGCTGAAAACCCATCTCCACATCGCGATCGCCGGCTATGGCAGCGCCGGCCAGGCGGCCGCGCTGATGCTCTCGACCGACGGGCATCGGGTCGAAGTGTTCGAACGCGCGGCCGCGCCCGGCCCGGCGGGCGCCGGCTTCCTGCTGCAGCCCACCGGCCTGGGCGTGCTCCACGAACTGGGCCTGCTGCCGCAGGTGCTGGCGCATGGCGCCCCGGTGCATCGCCTGCAGGGCGAGAACCCCGCCGGCCGCCGCGTGATGGACATGGGCTATGCCGACCTCGACCCCCGCCTGCACGGCCTGGGCCTGCAGCGTGGCGCGTTGTTCGAGCTGCTGCGCGCCGCCTGGGAAGGGCAGGGCCAGTTGCACACCGGCCTGCCGGTGGCGAGTGTCGACACCGACAGCGGCCGCCTGCACACCGGCGATGGCCGCGCGCACGGCCCGTTCGATCTCGTGATCGCCGCTGACGGCGCCGCCTCGGGCCTGCGCCAGCTGATGGGCCCGCCGTCGCTCGACCGGCCCTATCCGTGGGGCGCGCGCTGGTGCCTGGTGGCTGCGGGCGCATGGCCCCACGTCACCGAGCTGCGCCAACGCTATCGGGGCGCGCGCCGCATGATCGGCCTGCTGCCGGTGGGCACGCGGCCGGGCGACCCGGTGCCACGGTTGAGCTTCTTCTGGAGCCTGCCGGTCGCGCAGTTCGGCGAGTGGGAGACGCCCTCGGGCTTCGACGCGTTCCGCCGCGAGCTGCGGGCGTTGTGGCCCGAGGCCGCGGACGTGTTCGCTCAGCTGCCCGACCGGCCCGAGGGCTTTGCGCGCGCGAGCTACCGCGACGCGGTGTTGAAGCACTGGCACCGTGGGCGCCTGGTGGCCATCGGCGATGCCGCGCATTCGATGAGCCCGCAGCTGGGGCAGGGCGTCAACATGGCACTGCTCGATGCGTGGGCGCTGCGCGAGGCGCTGCGCACGCACGGCAGCGTGGCCGAGGCACTGGCGGCCTACGAGCAGCGGCGGCGCTGTCATGTCGGCATCTATCACTTCTGGAGCCGCTGGCTGACGCCGCTGTTCCAGTCGGAGCGCGACCGCATCGCGCAGCTGCGCGACTGGAGCTTCGTGCCGCTGGGCCGGCTGCCGCTCGGGCGCGGGCACATGCTGCGCGTGCTCAGCGGCACGCAGCGCGGGCTGCTGGGCAAGGTGCCTCTGGCGCCGGGGCTGGCCGAGGCGCTGATGAAGGCGCGAGCGGCGCCGGCGCTTCGAGCCAGCGCAAGCTAGGCGCGCACGACGGTTTTCTTCGTCTTTGCTGCGTTGCACAATGGGCGCTGCCCCAACGTCAACCAGCAGTGAAGGAAGTCCGCGCATGCGCCACGTCGTGTTCAACCAGAAGGGTGGAGTCGGCAAGTCCACCATCACCTGCAATCTCGCGGCGATCAGTGCCCACCAGGGCCTGAGCACGCTGGTCGTCGACCTCGATCCCCAGGGCAATACCACACGCTACCTGCTCGGCGATGCGGCCGAGGCGCCGATGGACACGCTGGCCGAATTCTTCGACCAGACGCTGAAGTTCACGCTGCGCGCGAAGACCACGCAGGAGTTCATCACCGAGACGCCCTGGGAGAACCTGCACCTGATGCCCTCGCATCCGCAGCTGGAGGAGCTGCATTCGAAGCTGGAATCGCGCTACAAGATCTACAAGCTGCGCGATGCGCTGCTCGAGCTGGCCGACAGCTACGACCGCATCTACATCGACACGCCGCCGGCGCTGAACTTCTACACCCGCTCGGCGCTGATCGCGGCGCAGGGCTGCCTGATCCCGTTCGACTGCGACGACTTCTCGCGCCGCGCGCTGTATGCGCTGCTCGAGAACGTGCAGGAGATCCAGGCCGACCACAACAAGGGCCTCAAGGTCAGCGGCATCGTGGTCAACCAGTTCCAGCCGCGCGCCAACCTGCCGCAGCGGCTGGTGCAGGAGCTGGTCGACGAAGGCCTGCCGGTGCTCGAGCCCTACCTCAGCGCCTCGGTCAAGATCAAGGAATCGCACGACCAGGCCAAGCCGATGATCCACCTCGATGCGCGGCACAAGCTGACGCAGGAATTCGTGGCGCTGCACGACGCGCTGGCGGACTGACCGATGCTGCACTGGCGCCGGATCCTGACAACCTGCGTCGCCGGCTTGGCCATGGCCTGCGCGGCACACTCCGCGACGCTCGCGCCTGCCCAGGCAGAGGCCGCGGCCCGTGCCCTGTTGGCGCCCGGCCAGCCGGCGGCGGTACAGGCCCATGCCACGCCGCAGGACGACTTCGTGCGCCGCCAGAGCGGGCCGCTGCAGGCCGACGCGGCGGGCATGTATCACCTGCGCTTCGACCGCACCCATCAAAGCGTGCCGGTCGACGGCGGCGACATCATCGTCCACCTCAGGCCCGACGGTTCGCTCGACGGGGTGACCACCACGCTGAACGCGCCGCTGCAGATCACCTCGGTCAAGCCTGGCGTGGAGCGTGGAGCCGTGGAGCAGAAGGCGCTCGAGCGGTTCCATCGAAGCGGGCAGGGTGGCTCGGTGCAGGCCGAGCTGGTGATCAGTGCAGTGAACGGCCTGGACACGACCCCGAAGCTGGCCTGGCTTGTGAAGGTACGCGGCAGCCGCTGCGGGCAACCCAGCTGGATGCACTACCTCTTCGATGCCGCCCATGGCGCCCTGGTCCGCGAGCATGAGGCGCAGGAATCGCTGGTGCCCATCGCCTGCCCCCTTTGAGGAGGTACCGATAATCCGCCGATGAACGACACCCCCGCCCAGCCCTTCAGCCGCCTGCCGCTTTCCGCGCAGCGGCTGGCCACCCTCGAACAGCTGGGCTACATCGGCATGACGCCGATCCAGGCCGCGGCCCTGCCCATTGCGCTGGCCGGCGACGACCTGATCGCGCAGGCCAAGACCGGCAGCGGCAAGACGGCCGCCTTCGCGCTCGCGCTGCTGCACCGGCTCGACCCCAGACGCTTTGCGGTGCAGGCGCTGGTGCTGTGCCCCACGCGCGAGCTGGCCGACCAGGTCACGCAGGAGATCCGCCGCCTCGCGCGCGCCGACGAGAACATCAAGACCCTCACGCTGTGCGGCGGCGCCACGATGCGGCCGCAGCTCGCGAGCCTGGAGCACGGCGCGCACATCGTCGTCGGCACGCCGGGCCGCATCCTCGACCACCTGCAGCGTGGCAGCCTGCAGCTCGATGCATTGAACACGCTGGTGCTCGACGAAGCCGACCGCATGCTCGACATGGGCTTCTTCGACGACATCGCCGCGGTGGCGAAGCAATGTCCCAAGGCGCGGCAGACCTTGCTGTTCTCGGCCACCTATCCCGAGGGCATCGCCAAGCTGAGCCAGCAGTTCCTCAAGCAGCCCAAGGAAGTGAAGCTGCAGGAGCAGCATGCGGCGGCCAAGATCCGCCAGCGCTGGTACGAGGTGCGAGACGACGAGCGGCTGCACGCGGTGTCGCTGCTGCTCGCGCACTACCGGCCCGTGAGTACGCTGGCCTTCTGCAATACGAAGCAGCAGTGCCGCGATCTCGTCGATGTGTTGACCGCGCAGGGCTTCTCGGCGCTGGCGCTGCACGGTGACCTGGAGCAGCGCGACCGCGACCAGGTGCTGATCCAGTTCGCCAACCGCAGCTGCTCGGTGCTGGTGGCCACCGACGTGGCGGCGCGCGGCCTCGACATCGACAGGCTGGAGGCGGTGATCAACGTCGACATCGCGGCCGAGGCCGAGGTGCATGTGCACCGCATCGGCCGCACCGGCCGTGCCGACCAGGAAGGCTGGGCCTTCAGCCTGGCCAGCATGGACGAGATGGGCCGCGTGGGTCGCATCGAGCAACTGCAGGGCGCCGAGACGCAATGGCATCCGCTGGCCGAACTGGTGCCCACCGGCAGCGGCCCGCTGCAGCCGCCGATGGTGACGCTGCAGATCCTCGGCGGCCGCAAGGAGAAGATCCGCCCCGGCGACGTGCTGGGCGCATTGACGGGCGAGGCGGGCCTTCAGGCGGCGCAGATCGGCAAGATCAACGTCACCGAGTTCTCCACCTACGTGGCGGTGGAGCGTGCGATCGCCCGCGAAGCCCTGGCCAAGCTGAATGCCGGCAAGGTCAAGGGCAAGCGGGTGAAGGCGCGCTTCCTCGCCGACCCGCCCGAGCGTCAGCCGAGCTCTTCGGCGCGCTGAGCGGCGCGCACTGCCGGCCGCGCGGCGATGCGCTCGCGGTAGGCCTGCAGCCGCGGCCATCCTGCGATGTCGAGCCCGGTGTGGCCGATCCAGCTCAGCACCGTGAAGAGGTAGGCATCGGCCACCGTGAAGCCGTCGCCGGTCAGGAAAGGCCGGTCCTGCAGTGCCGCTTCGATGAAGGCGTAGCGCTTGCTCAGCACGAGCCGCGACGCCTGCTGCTCGGTGGCGCTGCCGCCATGGAAGAACGGCGCATGCGCCTTGTGCACCTCGGAGTTGATGAACCCCAGCCATTCCTGCAGCCGGTAGCGGGCCAGCGTGCCGGCGGCCGGCGCGAGCGCGCGGCCGGGTTGCAGGTCGGCCAGGTATTGCAGGATGGCCGGGCCTTCGGTGAGCAGCTCGCCATCGTCGAACTGCAGCGCGGGCACGTAGCCCTTGGCGTTGGTGGCGTCGAAGTGGGCACCGATGCTGGTGGTGCGCTTCTTCAGGTCGACCTTGACGGCCTCGAAGGGCAGGCCGAGTTCGTGCAGCGTGATGTGCGAGGCGAGCGAGCAGGCGCCCGGGCTGTAGAAGAGCTTCATGCGTTGAATCCTTGGAAGGCGGCCGTCGTTTCCGCGACGAGCGCGTTGAACAGGGCGGTGGCGTGGCGATGGCGCAGCAGCGGCGCGGCCTGGCCGGCCCACAGCGACATCAGCTCCGGCCGGTTCTGCGCGATCGCCGCCGTGCGGAAGCTGCCGGTGAACCAGCTCTGGATCGGGTAGGGCAGCGGCGGCGTGCCGCCGGCGGCGGCTTCGTCGACGAAGCGGTTGCGCAGGCCGCGCGCGAGGCGGCCGCTGAAGGCGCGGGTCAGCGCGGTGTGCCGGGCCTGCTCGCCGAACAGTGCGGCCTTGTGGATGGCGGCCGCGTTCGACTCCTCGCAGGCGAGGAACGCAGTGCCGATCTGCACGGCTTGCGCGCCCAGCATCAGCGCCGCGGCCACGCCTCGGCCGTCGACGATGCCGCCGGCGGCGATCACCGGCGTCCTGACCTTCGCGCTGACCACGCGGACGAGGGCGAACGTGCCGGTCAACGACTCCTCGGGCGACTGCAGGAACGACACGCGATGACCGCCGGCTTCCATGCCGGTGGCCACGATCAGGTCGATGCCGGCGGCCTCCATCGCCAGCGCTTCGTCGAGCGTGGTGATGGTGCCGAGCGTCACGATGCCGCGCTGCCGGCACTCGGCCACGATCTCGGGTGACGGAATGCCGAACACGAAGCTGAAGGCCGGCGGCCGCAGCTCGAGCACCGCCTGCACCTGCTCCTCGAACCGATGGCCGAAGCGCTCGGGCTGCGGCGGCGGCTCGACGCGCAGCTCGTCGTAATAGGGCTTGAAGCGCGCGATGCCTTCGGCGAACTGCTCGCGGGTGAGCGTCTCGCCTCCGGTGTCATGGTTCGAGACCCAGAGGTTCAGCGCGAACGGCTTGTGCGTGCGGGCCCGGATCTGCCGCCCGACCTCGAGGATCTGTGCCGGCGCCAGATGGTGGACGCCGAACGAGCCCAGCCCACCGGCCTCTGCGACGGCGGCCGTCAGCTCCACCGACGACAGCCCGCCGCCGAACGGCCCCTGTATCAACGGATAGCGAAGCCCCAGCCGACGGGCGGCTTCGTTGTCATGCCACATGGATCAACTCCCGAAAGTGAGGGTGTGCAGGCCTGCGTGAATGCGCGGGGCCACTATACGGTGGGAGTTACCGTTGGATATCAGGTGGCGTGAGGTAACCTAAAATTGATGCGTTTCCTGGCGGTAACCAGGTGAGGAGCGAGAAACATGGTCCCCGTGCGCAAGAACCGGGTCGCGCCGCTGCCCGAGGGCTGCCCGCTGAGCGAATGCATGGGCCTGCTCGGCGGCGCATGGACGCCGCATGTGATCTGGTACCTGAGCGAGGCGCCGCGCCGTTTCAGCGAGCTGAAGGGCGACGTGAAGGGCATCTCGGCCAAGGTCTTGTCGACGCGGCTGAAGACGCTGGAAGACGCGGGCGTGGTGTCCCGCCGCGTGATGAAGACCTCGCCGCCGACGGTCGAGTATTCGCTCACCGAGCTGGGCCGCGAGCTGACGCCGGCGATCAAGGCGATCGTCGACGTGGGGCACAGGCTGAAGCAGCGCAGCGCGGGGAGAACGCGGTCTCGTGCTTCCGGGTCGTGAGGCGGGCCGACGGTTCGATCCCGCTCCCACCTCAACCGATCAAGCGGCGCTCGATGCGGCCGCAGGCTTCAGCAGCCCATCGGCCCTGAACATCGCCTTGATCCCGCGGATCGCCTGCCGGATGCGCGATTCGTTCTCGATCAGCGCGAAGCGCACGTGCCCGTCGCCGTAGTCGCCGAAGCCGATGCCCGGCGAGACCGAGACCTTGGCCTTGGCCAGCAGCTGCTTTGCGAACTCCAGCGATCCCAGCTCGCGATAGGGCTCCGGAATGCGCGCCCAGATGTACATCGAGGCCTTGGGGCAATCCACATCCCAACCGGCCTCGCGCAGCCCTTTCACCAGCACGTCGCGCCGGCTCTGGTATCTGGCCGCGATCTCCTTCACGCACTGCTGGTCGCCCTCGAGCGCGGCAATGGCCGCCACCTGCACCGGCGTGAAGGTGCCGTAGTCGTGGTAGCTCTTGATGCGCGCCAGCGCGGCCACCAGCTCGGGGTTGCCCACCATGAAGCCCACGCGCCAGCCCGCCATGTTGTAGCTCTTGCTCATCGTGAAGAACTCGACCGCGATGTCCTTCGCGCCGGGCACCTGCATGATGCTGGGCGCCTTCCAGCCGTCGAACACGATGTCGGCATAGGCGAGGTCGTGCACCACGAAGATGTCGTGCCGCTTGGCCAGCGCGATCACGCGCTCGAAGAACTCCAGCTCCACGCACTGCGCGGTGGGGTTCGACGGAAAGCCGATCACGATCATCTTGGGCTTGGGGTAGCTGCCCTTGATCGCGCGCTCGAGCTCGGCGAAGAAGTCGACCTCGGGCGTGTTGGGCACCGAGCGGATGTCGGCCCCGGCGATCACCGCGCCGTAGATGTGGATCGGGTAGCTCGGGTCGGGCACCAGCACCGTGTCGCCGCGGTCGAGCGTGGCGAGCATCAGGTGCGCCAGGCCTTCCTTCGAGCCGATGGTGACGATGGCTTCGGTGTCGGGATCGATGCTCACGCCGTAGCGGTCGTGGTACCAGTGCGAGATCGCGCGGCGCAGGCGCGGAATGCCCTTGGAGGCCGAGTAGCCGTGGGTGTCGGGGCGCTGCGCGGCTTCGGTGAGCTTGGCGACGATGTGCGGCGGCGTGGCCCCGTCGGGGTTGCCCATGCTCATGTCGATGATGTCTTCGCCGCGCCGGCGGGCCGCGAGCTTGAGCTCGGCCGTGATGTTGAAGACGTAGGGGGGGAGGCGGTCGATGCGCGCGAAGCGGCGCTTGCCCGATGCAGAGGACATGGATTGTCTTTCACGTGAGCGCCCGGAACCGTCCGAGCGACGTGACCGCGCTGATGCACGGCCGGCGCCGATCATAAGCGAGGCGGGCGCCGGCGTGCACTGCCGTTCGCCGCTGCGCATCGGCAGTTCAGCAGCATCGATCAGCCGTCCGCCGGTTCGAGGGCGCGCGCGGCGCCGCCGAGCAGGCGATCCTCCCGATAATCGCCGCGCGATGATGATGAAGTCCGACGTGTCCCCGCCCGCGAGTTCCGAGGATGCGCTGCTGCGGCAGCATGCCGTGGTGGTGGCGGTGCTGGCGGTGGGGCTCTGTGCGCTGGTGCTGCTCGAAGGGCCGCGCGCGCCGGCGATGTTCTGGCGCGTGCTGCTGCCGGTGCTGGCGCTGTCGCTGGCCGGTGTGCTCGGGGCGGCCGCGCTGGTGCCGCAGGGCTGGGCATCGCGCCCTTGGGCGTATCCGGCCGTCTGCATGGCCGGCGGTGCGGCGGGCAGCGTGCTGGGCCTGGGCTTCAGCGCAATGCTGCGCCACCACGCCACCCTCGCGCTGATGCTGGGCCAGCCGGTGGGCTGGCATTCGATCGGCGGGGGCATCGTGCTCGGTGCGCTGATCGGCACCGCGCTGTGGTGGCTGGGCCATCTGCGCGATCGTGATCGCGAGCAGCAGCGCCGGCTGTTCGGCCTGCAGGCCGAGGCCCTGCGCAGCCAGGCCGGTGCGGCCGAGGCCGATGCCGAGCGCGCGCGCATCGCGCTGCAGCTGCTGCAGGCCCAGGTGGAGCCGCATTTCCTCTACAACGCGCTGGCCAACCTGCGCTACCTCGTGCGCCGCGATGCCGACCTGGCGCAGCACCTGATCGATCAGCTGATCCGCTACTTCCGCGCCGCCCTCCCCAGCCTGCGCCAGGCCGAGGTCAGCCTCGCGCACGAGCTCGAGCTGTGCGAGGCCTTCGCGGCGATCCAGTCGGTGCGGGTCGATGGGCGCCTGGTGTTCGAGATCGACGTGGCGCCCGAGCTGCGCGCGGCACGGCTGCCGCCGGCCATGCTGCTCACGCTGCTGGAAAACGCCTTCAAGCACGCCGATCCCGAAGACGGCTCGACCCCGCGTGTGAGCATCGGCGCGCGCCGCGAAGGCGCCAACCTGCTGCTGCGCGTGACCGACAACGGCCCCGGCCTCAAGCCCACGCCGCCGCAGCCCGGCAGCGGCCATGGGCTGCAGTGGCTGCGGCAGCGGCTGCGCGCCGTGCACGGCGACAACGCCCGCTTCGACATGCTCTCGATCCCCGGTGGCGGCTGCTGCGCGCAGCTCACGCTGCCGTTCCAGCCAGGAGACCTGCCATGAGCCTGAGCGACCCGCGGTACACGGCCGTGATCGCCGACGACGAACCCTGGCTGCGTGCCGACCTGCGCGAGCAACTGGCGCTGTGCTGGCCCGAGCTCGCGATCCTGGCCGAGGCCGCCAACGGCCACGAGGCGGTGCAGGCGGTGCGCAGCCATGCGCCCGACGTCGTGTTCCTCGACGTGCAGATGCCGCGCATGACCGGGCTGGAGGCGGCCGCGCAGCTCAAGGGCCAGGTCGAGATCGTCTTCCTCACCGCCTACGACCAGTACGCGGTGTCGGCCTTCGAGCAGCGCGCGGCCGACTATCTGCTCAAGCCGCTCGAGGCCGAGCGGCTGGCCGAGACGGTGGCGCGGCTGCGCATGCGGCTGCGCGAGCGCCGGCAGGGCGAGCAGGTGGCGCAGCGGCTGGAAGAGGTGGCCCAGGCGATGCGGGCCGGCGCCGGCGTGGCCGAGACGCCCCGGCTCGACTGGATCAAGGCCACGGTGGGCACGACGGTGCGGCTGCTCAACGTGGCCGATGTGCTGGCCTTCAAGGCCGTGCCCGGCTACACGCAGGTGCTCACCGCCGATGCCGAGGCGCTGATCCGCACGCCGCTGCGCGACCTGTTGCCGCAGCTCGATCCGCGTGTGTTCGTGCAGGTGCACCGCAACGCGATCGTCAACCTGCACGGCGTGGCCTGTGCGCGCCGCCTCGCCGATGGCCGCTATGCGGTGGAGCTGCGCCACGGCCGCGGCTCGATCGAGACCAGCCGCAGCCGCGCGGTGCTGTTCCGCGAGGAAGGCTCCCCTTGAGCCTCAGGCAGCGCTGCGCACCTTGATGCGCACGCCGGCCAGCGCCACCACCTGGCCCGCGCGGATCTTGCAGGTCTTGCGCAGCTCCTGCTGCCCATCGACCTGCACCTTGCCGTCGGCCACCATCGCCTTGGCGGCGCCGCCGCTGTCGGCCAGGCCGGTGGCCTTGAGCAGGGCGTCGAGCGTGATGTGGTCGCCGCGGAGTTCGAAGTCGATGAGGTCCATGGCGGGCATCATGCCTCAGGCTTCGGTGCCGGCGGCGGGCAGATCGCGCGGGCGCTGTCCTGCAGCGCCTTGTCGCGCAGGCGCTGCCACGGTTCCATGCGCTCGTGTTGTTGCCAACCCTCCAGCGCCAGGCGGCATTGCCAGGGCGATTGGCTGATCAGCGCACGCGCCTCGTCGGTCTGCCCGTTGCGCAGCAGCGCATGCGCCATGTCCAGCGGATCGCGGACATGTCCATCGCCTCGAGGCGATGACAAGGCCTTGCGCATCTGCGCGCTGCCACGCGCCGCCTGCCCGTCGAGCAGCAGCGCCCAGGCCTGGTCGACGGCCAGGCCGCCCTTGCCCTCGCGGATCTTGCCGGCGAAGGCCGACTGCTCCAGCAGCGCCAGTGCCTGCGCGCTCTCGCGGTGGCTGAGGTGGAACCAGGTGCGGGCGCGGACGACCGTCTGCAGCTCGCATTGGCGGTCGTCGGCAGTTTCGGCACGGCGCTGCAGGTCGACCAGCATCGGGCGCGCCTTGTCGGTGTTGCCAGCATCGTCGATGGCCTCGACCAACCGCAGCCGCAGGTCGATGGTGGGCGCGAGTGCCGCGGGCGCCACCTGCTCGGCCCAGGCGATGCCGGCCTGGTAGCGCTCGATGCGGCTCGGCGCATCGAGCTCGAAGCTGTTGACGACCATGCGCCGCAACTCGTGGCTGAGCACATGGCTGCGCTTCCACTCGTGCCCGTCGCGCTCGCCGCCCACCAGTGCACCGATCCTGCGCCGGCGCTCGTCGGGCTCCGCCGCCTCGGCGTGGGCCACCTCGAGGTCGAAGCGCCGCGGGTCGTCCTGTGCGAGCGTGGCCGCCTGCTGATCGAGCACCGCCAGTGCGGCCGCGATCTCCTCGGGCTCTTCCTTGTCTTCGTAGGTCGCCCAGGCCTGGTCGAAGGTGCGTTGTTCGGTGGTGCGCTCGTCGCGCTGGGCGCGAGCGGCGCTCTTCTCGGGCCAGAAGGCCGCGATGGCGTAGGGTGCGGCCGTGCCCCACACCGCAGCGAGCACGGCCACGACGATCAGGCTTTCCCACCAGCGCGGCAACTGGAACAGGCGCTGCTTCAGCGCCGCCCGCACGATCACGAGCTGGCGCGCAGGCGCCAGCTTGGGCCAGCGCTGCAGCACCTGCACGTAGAGATGCCGCAACTGCTCGCGCGGTGCGAGCCCGGGCTGCCAGTGCTGCTGCACCTGTGCAATGCGCCACTGGCTCTGCATCGAGATCACGATGAAGAACAGGATCACCAGCACGTTGGGGCTGTCGAGCTTGTAGGCCAGCAGCGCGAAGCCGACGACGCTGGCCACCGCAAAGGCCGCGCGCAGCTGGGGCCAGCGGCTGAACAGCGCGATGTCGACCAGCTGGCCGCCGTCGAGCGGCGTGATCGGCAGCAGGTTGAAGAGGTTGATCGTGATCGCCATCAGCGCGACATTGCTGACGAACGCGCGATCAGGTGCATGGCTCGCCCAGGTCAGCGCCGCCACGCCGGCGATCAGCCCGGGCAGCGGGCCTGCAAGCAGCGACACCACCTGTTTCCATGCGGCGGTCTCGCGCGGCTGGCCGGTCACGATGGCGCCCATGAAGGGGATGAAGAACATGCTCATGTCCTTCCAGCCGAAGGCACGCATCGCGATCGCATGCCCCATCTCGTGCACCAGCAGCACCGCCACCAGCGCCAGTGCCTGCCGCCAGTCGAACACCGCGCTCCAGACCGCGAGCGAGATCGCCAGCGATCCGATCAGCAGCGTCGCCTTCAGGTTGTGGCGCGGCGGCCGGCGCTCCAGCTCGATGTCGTTCTGCTCGTGGCAATGGGCGAGGTAGGCGGCCTTGTGCTCGGGCGAGGTGGCCGCGCAGGCGAAGGGACGCATCAGGCGGCGCCGCTGCGCGAACCAACGGCGCGTGATGCGCAGCGCGGTGCGCAGGCGCGGATGCCAGGCATTGCCGTCCTGCACGAGTGCGTCGGCTTGGCGCAACCGCTCGAAGGACCGGTCGGAGTCGCGGCAGATGCGATCGAAGGCCGCTTCGGGCGCCATCGGGCAGGCTGCACCGAGCCGCGCCTCATGGGCCTGCCAGTGCGCCGCCAGCGAATCGGCACATGGATCGGCCTGCAGGACGCTGGCCTCCTCGTCGATGAACGACAGCCAGGCGATGCGGTTGGTGGTGACCAGCCGGCGGCCCTGCGCATCGAAGCTGTGGAACGCGATGCTGTAGCCGCCGAAGGCCGACGAGATGAACCCGACCGAGGCGAACGCCGGCCGTTCGCGGTGGCGCAGCACCGCGGCGGCATACGAGCGGTCGTCGCCCACCTGCTGCACGCCCAGCCAGTGCAGCTCGAAGCCCAGCCCCCGCAGCTCGTCGAGCGTGGCCTGCTGGTCGGGCGACAGCGGCGGAGCCGGCTGATCGCGCAGCATGCGCGTGGGCCGCAGCGGCAGCCTGAGGATCTGCACCAGCACGCTGATCAGGATGATCAGCTGCATCGCGAGCCAGGCACCGGCGAGGCTGCCGGCGATGATGAGCAGTCGGCTCATGAAGGATTCCTCCTCGTGGGTCTCTTGGTCTCGGCCCTAACCGATGCGCTCGGCCCACGGCACCTCGATCGCCACGTCGGTCTCGGGATGGGCCACGCAGGGCAGGATCCAGCCTTCCTGCTTTTCCTCGGCGCTCAGGCCCGGCCATTCGATGCGGTAGCTCACCCGCCCTTGCGTCAGCCGGCACATGCAGGTGCGGCAGGTGCCGTTGCGGCATGAACTGGGCAGGCGGATGCCCGCCTGCAGCGCGGCCTGCAGCAGCGTGGCCGAGGCCGGCGCGTCGATGCGCCAGCCGGCGGGCTCGATCAGCAGCTCATGGGTGCGGTCCATCGCGCGTGACGTAGTTCTCGGTGTGGCCTGCGTGGGGGCGGCCGGGTGGTTCACGGCGCGGGCGGGCCTGCCGATACTTCGATTGTGCCGGCCATGAACAGCATCTCCTCCATCGCACTGTCGGGTATCAATGCCGCGCAGCTGTCGCTGGGCGCGTCGGCGCACAACATCGCCAATGCGCAGACACCGGGCTTCCACCGCCAGCAGGTGGCGCAGGCCGAGCAGGCCGGCGGCGGCGTGAGCGCCACGCTCACGCGTTCGCCATTCGAAGGCGAATCGCTGGCCGACGACATCGTCGGGCAAATGGTCAGCAGCTATGTGCTGCAGGCCAACGTGCTCACGCTCAAGACCGAACGGCAGACGCTGGGCTCGCTGCTCGACCTGCAGGCGTGAATTTCAAGCCCCTTGCACTGGGGGGAGATCGCCCCGGCGGGCACGCTATGCTCCGCCGCTGATTCTCAGGGACTCCTCGCGATTTCTTCCGTGTTCTCCAATCCCCTGCTGCGCCGGCGCTTCGTGCGCCTGGGCGCCGTGCTGCTCGGCCTGATGGTCGCGGCGGTGCTGAGCCTGGCCCTGGTGGCCGGCGTGATCTATGCGCTCGGCTATCCCAACCTGCCCGAGATCGGCGCGCTGACCGACTACCGGCCCAAGCTGCCGATGCGCATCTACTCGGCCGACGGCGTGCTGCTGGGCGAATACGGCGAGGAGCGGCGCAACTACACGCCGATCGCGCAGATGCCCAGGCTGCTGCGCGATGCCGTGGTGGCCACCGAGGATGCGCAGTTCTACGAGCACCGCGGCGTGCACCTCAAGGGCGTGGTGCGCGCGGTGGTGTCCAACCTGCTGCGCGGCTCGCGCGGGCAGGGCGGCGGCACCATCACGATGCAGGTGGCGCGCAACTTCTATCTCTCCACGAAGAAGAGCTACGTGCGCAAGATCTACGAGGCGCTGCTGGCCTTCAAGATCGAGAGCCAGCTGAGCAAGGAGCAGATCCTCGAGGTCTACATGAACCAGATCTTCCTCGGCCAGCGCGCCTATGGCTTCGCATCGGCCAGCGAGATCTACTTCGGCAAGCCGCTGGCCGACCTCAACATCGCCGAGACCGCGATGCTCGCCGGCCTGCCGCAGGCACCGGTCACGCACAACCCGATCGTCAACCCCAAGCGCGCCTACGAGCGCCAGCACCACGTGCTCGACCGCATGCTGGCGCGCGGCATCATCACGGCCGAGCAGCGCGACGCGGCGGGGAAGCAGGTGCTGAAGTTCCGGGCACCTTCCGACGTGCCGGTGCATGCCGAATACGTGGCCGAGCTCGCGCGCCAGCTGATCTACGCACAGTACGGCGACGATGCCTACCGCCGCGGGCTCGACGTGTACCTCACCGTCAACGCGGCCGAGCAGCAGGTGGCCTATCGCGCGCTGCGCAAGGGCATCCTCGACTACGTGCGCAAGCAGCCCTACCGCGGCCCGGAAGACTACGTCGACCTGCCGGCCGACCGCAACGAGTGGGATTCGGCCATCGCCGAGGCGCTGGTCGACCATCCTGACAACGACGAGCTGAAGGCCGGCGTCGTGCTCGAGGCCAGCCGCGGCAAGGTGGTGGCCGCGCTGCAGAACGGCGACTGGATCACCGTCACCGGCGACGGCCTGAAGCCGGTGGCCTCGGCGCTGAGCGACCGTGCCGGCCCCAAGGTGCAGATCCGCACCGGCTCGGTGGTGCGCCTGGTGCAGGGCGAAGACGGCAACTGGACCATCACGCAGCAGCCGGAGGTCCAAGGTGCCTTCGTGTCGCTCGACCCCAAGACCGGCGCGGTGCGCGCGCTGGTCGGCGGCTTCGACTACTCCGAGAACAAGTTCAACCACGTCACCCAGGCCTGGCGCCAGCCAGGCTCCACGCTCAAGCCTTTCATCTACTCGGCCGCGCTCGAGAAGGGCTTCACGCCGTCGACCGTGGTCAACGATGCGCCGGTGAGCTTCGATGCTGAAGCCACCGGCGGCCAGCCCTGGGAGCCGAAGAACTCCGACGGCCGCTACGACGGCCCGATGTCGCTGCGCACCGCGCTGGCCAAATCGAAGAACATGGTATCGATCCGCATCCTGCAGAGCATCGGCGTGCCGTATGCGCAGGAGTGGCTGGGCCGCTTCGGCTTCGATGTCGACAAGCATCCGCAGAACCTCACGATGGCGCTGGGCGCGGGCAGCGTCACGCCGATGCAGATGGCGCTGGGCTATGCGGAGCTGGCCAACGGCGGCTACCGCCGCACGCCTTTCCTGATCACCAGGCTCACCGACGGCCGCGGCAAGGTGCTGGGCACCTACCAGCCGCCGGAGCTGACGGAGGACGACCGCGGCATCGAGCCGCGCAACGCCTTCCTGATCGACAGCCTGCTGCAGGAGGTCACCCGCTCGGGCACCGCGGCGCAGGCGCAGGCCCGGCTCAAGCGGCCCGACATCTACGGCAAGACCGGCACCACCAACGATGCGGTCGACGCCTGGTTTGCCGGCTTCCAGCCCGGCGTGGTGGCGGTGGTGTGGATCGGCTACGACAACCCGCGCAAGCTCGGCGACCGCGAAAGCGGCGGCGGCCTCGCGCTGCCGATCTGGCTCGACTACATGGGCCATGCGCTCAAGGGCGTGCCGGTGGCCGAGGTGGCGCCGCCCGACGGCGTGGTCAACGTGCGCGGCGAGTGGTACTACGACGAATATACGCTGGCCAACGGCGTGAGCACGCTGGGGCTCGACGACAAGCCGGCCCCGGCGTCACCGGACGAGGAGCGCAAGAGCATCCTCGATCTGTTCAAGCACTGACCTTTGCCGTCAGTTCCCGCCGGTGGCGGTTGCGAGTACCGTGCTGCCTTCGCCGACGACCCACCCGGTGTGGGCATCGAGGAAGAACGCTCCATAGAGGCCACGCGCAGTGCCGCTCGCCTGCGCGCCCCAGCTGCGCCCTCCGTCGGCGGTCATCAGTACCGTGCCGCTCTCGCCGACGATCCAGCCGTGGTTCGCATCGGTGAACACGACATCGAGAAGTCCGATGCTGCTGGGCACCGGTACCCGCGCCCAGGTGAGCCCGGCGTTCGTCGTCTTCACGACGGTTCCGTTCGTCCCAACTGCCCATCCGATGTTCGCGTCAACGAAAACCACACGGCGCAGGTCACTGGAAACCCCGGTGGGCCGCAGGCTCCAGGTAGCTCCGCCGTCCGTGGTGCGGTAGATGCCGCCATTGGCGCCAACCACTACGCCCGTGGACGAATTGATGAATCGCAGAGCGAAGCTGGTCCCTGGCAGGTTGGATACCTTGGTCCAACTGCTGCCGCCATCCGCCGTCTGGTAGATGGCGTTCATGCCGCCGATCGCCCAACCGTGGTCCGCATCCACGAAATGGAAGTCGAGCACGTTGGTGAAGTCCGGACTGGTCAGCGGCAGCCACCAAGTCTGGCCGCCATCCGTGGTCTTGCTGATGCCCGAGGAACCCGACAACCACCCCGTGCTGTTCGATGTGAACTGCAAACGGTTGCGAACGAAGCTCGACTGGCCGGTCAGCGCCTTGTTGTTCCAGGTGAGTCCGCCGTCCTGGGTGCTCAGCAGCCAGCCGCCGTTGCTAGTGGCCAGTCCATTCTTGCCATCGAAGAACCACACTGCGCCCAGGTTGCCGGTGCTCTCGCTTTGCAATGCACCGAGCACTTGTTTCCAGGTGCCGCCGTTGTCGCTGGAGCGATAGAGGCGATCGGCGTATTGCAACAGGTAGGTGCTGCCGACGATTTGCAGCCGGGTGGGTGACCCGCCTTCGCTCGCAACGCTCAATTGGGTCCAACTGCTGCCGCCATCGCGTGTGACATAGACGCCCACCCCTGTGTTGATCCAAAGCGTCTGGCTATCCACCGCTACTGGCGAGACGTAGTAGTAGTACAGGTTCGACGGCAGTACGACCGGGCTCCAGTTGAGGCCACCATCGGTGCTGCGAAAAAGCGCCCCTCCGGACACGGCCCATCCGATGTCGGCACCGAAGAGCTTGAGGTACGACGGACCGTTGTATGCCGCCGGCAGGCCATTCGGCGTCAGCGGCTGCCATGTTGCTCCAGCATCAGTCGTGCGCCAGTAGAGCGGGGTGCTGGTATTCCAATCGTATCCGCTGACCATGCCGTGCTGCGCGTCGCCCATCGAGAACTGCTGCAGGTAGACGCTGTAAGAGCCGGACTGGAACGGAACTGTCACGCCAGGGCTGCCCAGCGTCGCCTTTGTCACCGAGAACGAGTCCAGATGCCATAGCGTTCCGTCGGAGGTGACCTGTGTGGGGGTGACCGAGGTGCTCGTCCACGTGTTCCCCCCGTCGAGCGTGTATTGCCCGCTGCTGTAGGGGGTCGACAGCATGACTCGCGACGCGTCGAGCAGCGTGAGGGTGTAGCTGGGGTTGTAGCCGTAGTAGAAGGGGTTGAGTGCCAGAGGTGTCCAGGTGGCTCCGCCATCGACCGTCTTCACGACAGTCCCGTCCGAGCCGACTGCCCAGCCCGATTGGGCGTCGGCGAATTTCACCTGCGTGAGTGGCGTGGTCACGTTCGAGGTCTGCGCTGTCCAGGTGACGCCGCCATCGGATGTCTTCAGGATCTGCCCTGCATCGCCGACCGCCCAGCCGTTGCTGGCATCGATGAAGAAGATGTCGGAGGTGGCGTTGCCTGTCGGGCGAGGACGTTGCCAGCACCAGCCGGTGCCGGCGCCCGTGCTGCAGATGGCGTCCTTCAGCATGCCGTAATGGCCGACTGTGACGTTGAAGGTCGTACTGCGGGTTGCGCCGGCCTCATTCGTCACCGTCAAGGTCACGGTGTAGGAGCCTGCTGCGCTGAACTGGTGAGTCGGCTTGGTGTCCGTGCTGCTGCTGCCATCGCCGAAATCCCAACGAAGCTTCAATCCGCCGTTTGCGGCGCTTACGTCACTGCTGAATTCGGTGGCAGTGTCGGCGTCGATCTTTGTCGCCGAAGAAATGGCGATCGAGGCGGGCAATTCAGTGACAGGTGTCGTGCTGTCTCCTCCACCTCCGCAAGCACTGAGGAAAAGGCAAAGGCTGCTCAGCCCAGCCACATGCGACCGGATCATTCTCACTCTCGCTCCCTACGTTCAGTTAAATAAGGCGCGAAATGATACAAATCCCCGACGGGCAAATGAGCGCTGTCGCCCCCCGTGAACGCGGTGTCTGGGGGCGTTATTCGCCCGGATACCGCAGCCCGATCTGCGCCCGCATCGCATCCAGCCAACCCATCAGCGCCAGGCTTTCGTCGAGCGGCATCGTCGGGCTTTCGGTGAGCCCGGCGCGCAGGCAGCGGTCGACCTCCAGCACCTGGTGCGCATAGCCGTTGCCCAGGTGCGGCAGGTGATGATCCTGCGGTGCCTGGCCGGCGCGGACCAGCGTGAAGCGCTCGGCGTGGAAGAAGGGCGGGTGCAGCTCGATGCGGCCGTGCGTGCCCAGCACCTGGGCGGCCCACGGCGTGGTGGTGCGCAGCGAGCACAACCCCTGGCTCAGGCCCCCGCGCTGGTGGCGCAGCGTGAACGCGGTGTGCAGGTCGACGCCGGTGGCGCCCCGCTGCGCCTGTGCCTGGACGCTCTCGACCGGCCCGAGCAGGAAGCTCGCGAGCGAGAGCGGGTAGATGCCCAGGTCGAGCAGCGCGCCGCCGCCCAGCGCCGGGTTGAGCGCGCGGTGTTCGGGCGGCAGCGCCGAGGCATCGAAGCCGAACTCGGCCAGCACCGACAGCGGCTCGCCGATGGCGCCGTCGGCGATCAGCCGGCGCAGCTCGGTGATCGCGGGGATGAAGCGCGTCCACATCGCCTCCATCAGGAAGCAGCGCTTCTCGCGCGCCAGCGCCACCACCGCCTCGGCCTGCGGCCGGTTCAGCGTGAACGGCTTCTCGCACAGCACCGCCTTGCCGGCGCGCAGCGCCAGCTCGGCCGACGCGGCATGGTCGGTGTGCGGCGTGCCGACGTAGACCACGTCGATCTCCGGGTCCTGCACCAGCGCCTCGTAGCTGCCGTGGGCGCGCAGCCCGGGATGGTGCGGCGCGTGTGCCAGCGCGAACGCCTCGGCGCGCGCTTCGTTGCGGGAACCCACGGCCACCAGCCGGGCCTCGGGCACCAGCGCGATCGCCTCGGCCAGCGAGCGGCAGATGCCGCCGGTGCCGAGCAGGCCCCAGCGCAACGGAGAGTTCGAAGAGGTCATTGCTTGAACTGCGCGGCGGCAGCCCCAAGTGATCGGTCAAGGAGTATTCAATGAACACGAGCCAAGCCGTTCGCATACCTGAGCATCTCGCGGTGGTGTTGGCGCTCGCTCGCCTGTTGCACAGGCTGGAGCGCAGCACGGAGCCGGTCGCCCCGGAGCAGTACCGTGTCGTGGTCGAACGCCTCCAGCAGGCCCTGCGCGAGGCGCCGATGGACGAAGGCCTGCAGGCGATCCTCACGCTGTTTCCCGATGCCGCCGAGCTGTACGAGAACCTGAACTACGAGCACGCCGGGCTGTGCCGTTCATCGCTGGAGGCGTCGCTGGCGGCCGAGCTGCTGGCGCGCGAGGCGATCGGCAATGCCGCCCGCGGCATGCGGCCGGCCGGCTGACCGGCCCGCGCACGGCATCCGGCGTTACCAGCGTCCGGAGCCACTTACACCGCCGCAACCCCTGCGGCGGCGCCGGCTCGCGATGATGAGGCCGTGCGCGACTTTGAAGAATCCACGCTCTGGCGCATCAGCGCCTTCGAACGCAACCGCCGCGATACCGGCAGCAGCGGCTTCGCCCGGCTCGACCGCAGCACCGAGCTGCCGACCACGCTGCTGGCCGACCTGCGCCGCCTGAGGCGCGATGCGTCCACCGACGACGTGCTCGAGGTGGTGGCCGCCTGCATGCGCCATCGCGAATCGGCGCTGCTGTGCCTGCAGCATGAGCAGCTGGTGTGGCCGGTGACGCTGTTTCCGGCGCAGATGCTCTACCACTCGCCGCGCGACTTTGCCGAGGCCAGTACGTCCGGCCTGGCCTCGATGTCGGTCATCTCCACCGAGCCGCCGGGCCTGCGGCCGCCCGGGCACTGGATGCATGAGCGGGTGGGCCTGGCGCAGCAATACCGGCCGCTGGAGCCGCTGCTGTGGATCCTAGCGATGCAGGGGCCGCGCAACACGCTGCTCAGCGAGATCGGCGGCCGGGCGGCCTACCGGCTGATTCCCAACCGCACGACTGGCGAGCGGCCCACCGCGCCGGGGGCGCTGGGGCCCGCGCTGCAGCGGCTGCAGCGCCAATCGGCCTCGCTGCGCGAGATCGCAGCCTGGCCGGGCCTGAGCACCGAGCGGGCGAGCCGCATGCTCAATGGCCTGTACCTGTGTTCCAGCCTGATGGTCACGCGTACGCATCCAGCAGCACGCGAAGAGCCGGGCCTCATGCGCAGCCTGCTAGGCTGGCCTGGGCGCGGGCGCCGCTGAACGCTACAGCGGCTTGGGGCCTCAGCGACACCCTCGACGCCTGAACCGCTGCAGCCAAGCAGCGGCCGCGGATCCGGCTTTGCCGGGCCGCTGGGCGCGCCCCCTTGAGGGGGAGGCGCCGGAGGCGCTCCGGGGGTGGGTCATTCAATGCGCCGCGTGGACCGCCGGCACCGCCACTTCACGGCCGATGACCGCGCGGGCGTAGAGGTAGTTGTCGCGCGCCCGATCGCTCAACGAATCCATGTCGACGTTGCCCGAGGCATCGCAGGGGAAGGCATAGGCCCGCCCTTCGTTGAACAGCGACTGGAAGCGCAGCACGTACTGTCCCTGGGGCTGTGCCTGGCCTTGCGTCATTTGCGAAGCGTCCATGATGCGTACTCCTTTGCGTCGTGACGTTCACTTGCTGTAAGCGTAGGCGTGCTCCCCAGGTCGGCGCCATGGGAGACCGCCGATGCCGCATGTCGGATAACGATGGTCCGTCGTGTACGAATTTGGCTGACATGCGCGCCGGAAGCGTCATCCGGACATACGAAGCCGGGCCTCCAGCGGACGTGAAAATTCCCGTCGTCAGCGGGGCTTTTCGTTCAGCAGCTGCTCGAGCGCCTGGCTCACCGCATTCATGATCCGTTCGGTGCGGGCCATGTCCTCCTCGCTCACCGCCGAGGCCATCGCATCGACCACCGTCGCCTGCACCTTGCCCGTGCGCCGGGCCACCGCCTCGCCGCTGCGGGTGAGGAAGAGCTGCTTGGCCCGCGCATCGGTGGGGTCGGGCTCGCGCCGCACCCAGCCGCGCGCCTCCATCTGCGCGAGCAGCGCGCTGATGTGGCTCTTGGCGCTGAAGCAGCGCGCGGCGAGCGTCTGCTGGGTGATGCCGGGCCGGGCGAGCAGGTTGGCCAGCACCTCGTGCTCGGCGAGCTTGACGCCCAGCGCATTGAGGCGCGAGACCATCACCGCATCGCACAGGTGGTAGGCGCGCACCACCGAGAGCCAGGAGCGCACGTGGTTGGCGGCGGGATCGGAATTGCCCATGGGCTGGAAATTGGTTCGATAACGAACCATAATGTTCGGAAACGAACCAATTCTACGGCGCCATGAACCTCTACCTCCGCCTGCTCTGGACCCTGCTGCGCTCGTGGCGGCTGCCGCCGATCGCCTTCGGCGAGGTGCTGGAGCGCAGCCTGCGCGTGCTGCCCAACGACCTCGACATCAACGGCCACATGAACAACGGCCGCTACATGACGGTGGTCGACCTGATGCTGATGGAGTTCTTCGTGCGCAGCGGCTTCGCGCGGGTGATGCTGCGCCAGGGCTGGCGGCCGATGTCCGGCGGCGCGCTGATCACCTATCGCAAGGGGCTGAAGCCGCTGCAGCGCTACCGGCTGCGCTTCTGGCATGCAGGGGCCGACCAGCACTGGAACTACATGCGTTTCGAGTTCCTGCGTGCGGCGGACGGTGCGCTCTGCGCCGCCGGCTACATGAAGGGGGCCGCGGTGGGGCGGCAGGGGCTGGTGCCCAACGCCCGGTCGTTCGCCAGCCTGGGGCTGCCGTTCGAGCCCGGCGCCTTGCCGGAGGCAGTGCGTCACTGGCTGGCGGCCGAAGGCGGCGTGATGGCCGAGGCCGCAGCCGGCTGAGGGTCGGGCCTCTGGCGTTCTCGCGGGCCGGCGCTAGGCTTGCCGGTGACGATCCACACAGGAGAGTGCCATGACCGACCATGTCTACAAGCTGATCGAACTCACCGGCTCGTCGAGCAACGGCATCGAAGAGGCGGTGCAGGTGGCCCTCGCGAAGGCGAGCGACACGGTGCGCAACATCCGCTGGTTCGAGGTCACCGAAACCCGCGGCCATGTGGTCGACGGCAAGGTGGCGCACTGGCAGGTCACCATCAAGGCCGGCTTCACGCTCGAATAGCGGCCCGTGTCGGCCGGCGACTACACCTGACGCCGGCTGCCGACTACAGACAGGTACAACTCCGCCCCGGGAGACTGTCGGCGCGCGCGGCCGTTGCCGCGTGGATATACATGTCCTCAACACTGGAGACGTCGATGGTTCATCGCTTCCGTTCCCCCCGTTCCGCCGCATCCCTGCTCGTCGTCAGCGTCGCGCTCGGCGCCACCGCCTGTGCCGACATGAGCGAGCGCCAGAAAGGCACCGCCACCGGCGCCGGCATCGGTGCCGTGGCCGGCGCGGTCATCAGCTCGGCCACCGGTGGCAAGGCCGGCACCGGCGCGGTGCTGGGCGGGGCCGTAGGCGCGGTCGCGGGCAACCTGTGGTCCAAGCGCATGGAAGAAAAGCGCGCCGCGATGGAGCGGGCCACGCAGGGCACCGGCATCGAGGTGGCGCGCACGCAGGACAACCAGCTGAAGGTCAACGTGCCGAGCGACATCTCGTTCGACGTGGGTAAGGCCGACATCAAGCCCGAGCTGCGACCGGTGCTCGACCAGTTCGCGCATGGCCTCGATCCCACGATGCGGGTGCGCATCGTCGGCCACACCGACAGCACCGGCAGCGATGCGATCAACGATCCGCTGTCGCGCGAGCGCGCGGCCTCGGTGAAGCGCTATCTCGAGGATCGCGGCGTGTCGGGCAGCCGCATCGACGCGGTGGGCCGCGGCGAGCATGAGCCGATTGCCGACAACACCAGCGAGGCGGGCCGCGCGAAGAACCGCCGCGTCGAGATCTTCCTCAGCGAACCGCAGGCCAAGGGCTGAGCGCCCTCAGCCCATCTGCACTTCACGCACGGCCGGGGGCGCCAGCTCGCGGCCGATGACGACGCGGGCGTAGAGGTAGGCCTCGCGCGCCTGCTCGCTCAGCGCGTCGAGGTCGACATGGCCCTGCGCGTCGCAGGGAAAGGCGTACGACTGGCCCTGCTGCTGCAGGGCCTGGAAGCGAAGCACAAAGCTTCCCCCCGTCGAGTCAGGCTGTTTCATGGACGGTCCTCCGATGAACGCAGTGTTTTCTGTACTGCATCAGGCGCGGCCTGGGCCGAGCCTGCCCCTCAAGACTAGGCGCCTGCATTCGGAAACACATCCTCGAATTTGGGGGGAGACACCCCCCAATCCGGGGATGCGTACCATCTCGCCCCATGACCCTGCTGCTCGCCCCGATGGAGGGGCTGCTCGACTACACCCTGCGTGACGTGCTCACCCGCGTGGGCGGCATCGACCGCTGCGTGTCCGAATTCATCCGTGTCACCGGCACGCTGCTGCCCGACCGGGCCTTCATCCGCATCGTGCCGGAGCTGAAACAGGGCGGCCGCACGCGTGCCGGCGTGCCGGTGCGTGCGCAGTTGCTCGGCTCCGACCCGGCCTGCCTGGCCGAGAACGCCGCCAAGCTCGCGGCGCTGGGGCCGGCCGGCATCGACCTGAACTTCGGCTGCCCGGCCAAGGTGGTCAACCGCCACGGCGGCGGCGCGATGCTGCTGCAGGACCCCGAGCTGGTGGGCCGCATCGTGGCGACGGTGCGGCGTGCGGTGCCCGCGGGCGTGCCGGTGTCGGCCAAGATGCGGCTCGGCTACCACGACGACACGCGGGCCGAAGAATGCGCGCTGGCCATTGCCGAGGGTGGCGCCGAGGAGCTGGTGGTGCATGCCCGCACCAAGGCGCATGGCTACCGCCCGCCGGCCTACTGGGACCGCATCCGCGCGATCCGCGAGGTGGTGAGCCTGCCGGTGGTCGCCAACGGCGAGATCTGGACGATCGAGGATGCGCGCCGCTGCCGCGAGGCCTCGGGCTGCGATGCACTGATGCTCGGCCGCGGCATGGTGGCCGACCCCGGGCTCGCGCTCGCGATCCGGGGCGAGGAGGGCCACCTGCCCTGGCCGCGGCTGCTGCCGCTGATGCAGGGCTTCTGGGATCTTGTGTGCGCGCGCGTCGAGGCTCGGCATCGCGCCGGCCGCCTGAAGCAGTGGCTCAACTACCTGCGCCGGCGCTACCCTGAAGCACAGGCCGCGTACGACGAGGTGCGCACGATCAATGATTCGCGGCTTGTCGGCGAGCGGCTGTTCGGCGTCGCCCAGGCCGCGTGACCGGTGGCTCGCAAGGAAACCCTGCCGCAACTGCTGGCCGAGGTGCGCGCCTGCCGCGCCTGCGAGGCGCACCTGCCGCTGGGCCCTCGGCCGGTGCTGCGCGCGAGCGCCACGGCCCGCATCCTGATCGTCGGCCAGGCGCCGGGCGCCAAGGTGCACGCCAGCGGCGTGCCGTGGGACGACCGCAGCGGCGAGCGGCTGCGTAGCTGGATGGGCGTGGATGCCGCGACCTTCTACGACGAGCGCCGCATCGCGATCGTGCCGATGGGCTACTGCTACCCCGGCCGCGGCGCCAGCGGCGACCTGCCGCCGCGGCGCGAGTGCGCCGAGCTGTGGCTGGCCCGGCTGCTGGCGCAGATGCCGCGCATCGAGCTGACGCTGCTGGTGGGCCAGTATGCGCAGAGGCATTTCCTCGGCGCGCGGGCCGGCTCCGTCACCGAGGTGGTGCGCCAGTGGCGCACGCAGGCACCGCGCTACCTGCCGCTGCCGCACCCATCGCCGCGCAACATCGCGTGGTTCCAGGCCAACCCGTGGTTCGACGCGGAGCTGCTGCCTGCGCTGAAGCAACGGGTGGCCACGCTGCTTGCGGTACGCTGACGGCCTCTGTCCCGGGGCTGAACCTATGAAGACCTACAACATCGAGATCCAGCGCATCAAGGCGATGCGCAACGGCCACAACCTGATCGAGGCGGCCATCGACGCCAGCGTGCAGAACCAGCCGGCGCCGCGCGACGACCGCGAGCCCACCACCGTGCTGACGATGACGGTGGAGAACGCCCGGGTGCTGTTCCTGCTGCTGAAGCAGCAGCTGGCCGAGGTCGATGGCCGCAAGGGCCGCAGCCAGCGCTGAGGAGCCGATGATGAGTGCCGCCATTCCCACCCCCGAGCAGGCCATCGCCGAGACCCGTGCCTGGGTCGATCGTGCGGTGATCGGGCTCAACCTGTGCCCCTTCGCGAAGGCGGTGCAGGCCAAGAACCAGGTCCGCTATGTTGTCAGTGACGACACCGACCCTGAAGACCTGCTGAACACGCTGTGCAGCGAGCTCAAGCGCCTGGTCGAGACCGACCCGGCCGAGGTCGACACCACGCTGATCATCCATCCGCAGGTGCTGACGGATTTTCTCGACTACAACGACTTCCTCGAGATGGCCGATGCCGCGGTGGAAGACATGGGCCTGGAGGGCGTGGTGCAGGTGGCCAGCTTCCACCCGCAGTACCAGTTCGAGGGCACCGAGCCCGACGACGTGAGCAACGCCAGCAACCGCTCGCCGTATCCCACGCTGCACCTGCTGCGCGAGGACAGCGTCGACCGTGCGGTGGATGCGTTTCCCGAGGCGGAACGCATCTACGAGGCCAACATCGAGACGCTGGAGAAGCTGGGGCCCGAAGGCTGGGCCGCGCTGCAAGCCCAAATCAAGGCCGACGCCAAACCTTAACGCGCCTCGGCCTCGGCCATCACCCGCGCGATCGCGGCGGCCAACTGGCGCGGGATCACCGGCTTGAGCACGTAGTCGTCCATGCCGGCGCGCAGGTAGGCCTCGCGGTCCTCGACCATTGCGTTGGCGGTGAGCGCGATCACCGGGATCTGGGACAGCGGCCCGGGCAGCGCGCGGATGGCGCGCGTGGCGGCCTCGCCGTCCATCTCGGGCATCTGGATGTCCATCAGCACCACGTCGTAGGGCGCCGCCTGCAACTGGCGCAGCGCGGCCGCGCCGTTGTCGACCACGTCGCAGTGGTGCCCCATCTCGCGCAGCAGGGCCTGGATCAGCAGCTGGTTCACCTCGTTGTCCTCGGCCACCAGGATGCGCAGGCCGGCGCCGAGCAGCACATCGGGCGTGGTGTCGCGGCTGGCGCCCAGGCTGGTGAGCTGGCTCGCGTCGCCGGCGTCCATCGGGATCGTGACCTCGAAGTGGCTGCCCTGGCCGGCCTCGCTGCGCACGTGGATGCGGCCGCCCATCAGCGTGACGATCTCGGCGGTGATCGCCAGCCCCAGGCCGGTGCCGCCGTAGCGCCGCGAGGTGGTGCTGTCGGCCTGCACGAAGCGTTCGAACAGCTTGGGCAGCGTCTCCGGCGGAATGCCGATGCCGGTGTCGTGCACGCCCAGCTGCAGCTCGATGCGGCCATCGGGCAGCGCGCGGTGCGAGGCCGTGACCGACACGCTGCCTTTCTCGGTGAACTTGACCGCATTGCCGATCAGGTTGAACAGCACCTGGCGCAGCCGCCGCGGGTCGCCCTGCAGCGCCAGCGGCAGGCCGGGCGCGAGCTTCATCTCCAGCCGCAGGCCCTTGGACTGTGCGCGCTGGCTCAGCAGCGACACCACGCCGTCGACCGTGGCGGCGGGGCTGAAATGCACCGTCTCGATCTCCATGCGGCCGGCCTCGATCTTCGAGAGGTCGAGGATGTCGTTGATCAGGTCGAGCAGCGCCTGGCCCGAGTTGCGGATCATCGTGGCATAGCGGCGCTGCTCGTCGTCGAGCGAGGTCTTCAGCAGCATGCGGTTCATGCCGAGCACCGCATTGAGCGGCGTGCGCATCTCGTGGCTCACCGCGGCCAGGAAGCGCGACTTGGCCTCGTTGGCGGCCTCGGCCGCGGCCTTGGCACGCTTGAGCTCGCGCTCGGCCGCGGTGATGTCGCGGATCACGCTGACGATGCCCCCATCGGGCGTGCGGCGCTCGATCGCGTCGATCACCAGCTGCGGCCCCCAGTCGAGCTCGTACATCCCGCGGCCTTTTTCGCGGATGGCCTGGCGCATCGCGATCCAGGCTTCGCGCTCGGCGTCGGTGCCCTCGGGCAGCAGCGCGCGGGCGCCGGCCTCGGCCAGCGCGCGAAAGGGCACGCCCGGGCCGATCACGCCGTCCAGCCACGGAAACAGCTCGAGGTAGCGCCGGTTCCACACCACGACGCGGTCCTGCGCATCGCACAGCAGGAAGCCGTCGGCCATCGAGGCCAGGGCTTCATCGAGCAGCGCCTTCGAATGCGCGATCTCCACCTTGGCGCGCTCGATGCCGGCGAGCCGCCAGTGGGTGAGCGAGCCGATGCCGATCACCAGCAGCGCGAAGGTGGCGGCCACGCTGGCGATCAGCCAGCCGTCGCGCTGCCAGTCTTCGAGCGCGGTGGCCACCGGCATGGTGGCCACGATGTTCACGCTGCGGTAGAGCGCCGGCCGCGCGACGACGATCGACGGCACGGCCTCCAGCCGCCCCTGCGCGCGGAACGGGTGACCCCCCAGCGCCTCGGCCGACAACGGCGCGCCGAGCTGTTGGCCCATGCGCAGCTCGTTGGCCGGCACCGCGGCGAGCAGCTGCCCGTCGTCGCGCTCGAGCGTGACCACCAGGCCGCGGATCTCGCTGGCGTACGACAGCAGCGCGCTCAGCAGCGAGACCGGCACCTCGGCCACCACCACGCCGCGGCTGCGGTCAGGCAGCAGGATCGGCCGCGCGAAATACAGCGAGCGCTCGGAGGTGGAGAAATTCAGCACCGGCGGGCTGATCGCCATCTGCGGCACCTTCTGCCCGCGCACGCTCTGCTCGAACTCCTGCGGGATCGGCAGGCCCACGCGCTGGATGTCGGGCTGCGCCGCCGCCAGCACGCGGCCGTCGCTCGCCAGCACGACGATGTTGCGCACCATCAGGTTGCGGTGCTCCACGCCGCGCAGCAGCCGGCTGGCGACGCGCTCGTCGAGCGAGCCGTCGGGTCGCGCGGCGCCGGCCATCAGCTCGTCGATGCCGGCCAGCAGCACGTCGATGCCGAGCAGCGCGCGGTTGACGGCGGTCTCGGCGCCGCTGACGAAGCGGCTGACGCGGTTTTCGCTGTCGGCCAGCGCCTCGCGCTGGCCGCGCCACACCAGCCCGGCCGCGGCCAGGCCGATCGCCAGCACCAGCATCGCGACGATGCTCCAGACGACGGCGACGGTGCGGCTCGGCATGGCGTGCTTCAACGGGCGCGGGCCTCCAGGCCAGCCGTCGGGCCGATGGTCTGGTTCCAGATCGCCGCGCATCCGGGGCCGCAGCGCTGAACCCATCGCGGCAGCACGGTGGAGGCCAGGATCTCGCGGCGCCGCTTCTCGTCGGCCGGCGTGGAGCGCACCTCGAGCATGTGGCCGACGCGGCCGCGGCTGCAGGCGCCCGCGCCGATGTTGCAGGCCAGGCCTTCGCCGGTCTCGCGCTCGGATTCGGCCCAGATGGCCTGCTCCAGCTTGGGCAGCTCGCGCCGGAGCAGGCCCTGCATCTCCGGCCCCAGGCCCTGCCAGGCCGCCGCATTGGCGACGAAGACCGACAGGCCCCAGGTGATGGCCATCGGGTGGATGTGGGTGGTCAGCTCGTGCAGCCCGATCGTGTTGCCCGACATCGTGCCGGTGATCGCGCACTCGATGTTGCCGCTCTTCAGGTTGGTCAGCATCTCGGCGAAGCCCGTCTGCACCGGCACACCGCCCAGCGCCTCGACGAGGTCGGACTGCGTGGGGCTGGAGGTGCGCACGCGGCGCCCGGCCAGGTCGGACAGGCCGCTGAAGGGCTTGTTGCAGAACACCACCTGCGCGGGATAGGTGTACACCGCCAGCAGCTCGACGCCGTAGCGCTCGCGCAGCAGCTTCTCCAGGTAGGGCCGGAAGGCCGCGGTGGTGCGGCGCAGGGCCGGCATGTCGGCATTGAGCCCGGCCAGATCGGGCGCGCCGAGTTCGGGATCCTCGGCCGCGGCGATGCTCAGCAGCGCGGTGCCGAAGGGCACGGCGCCCAGGTGCACAAGGCGCAGCACCTCCTGCCCGCGGATGCCGGCGCGATCGTAGGGCACGATCTCGGCGTTCAGCCGGCCGCCACTCAGGCGCGGCAGATCCTTGGTCCAGAAGGGCTCTTCATGCCGCGTGTACTGGTTGATGCCGGCGAGCCCGCCGACGATGCGCAGGCGCTGCGGAGCCGGGGCTTCCTCGGCCTGCGCGGGAGAAAGAAGGGACGCAGCGGGGCCGAGCAACAGCAGGCCGAGCGCCCAGCTGGTGATCATGCAAGCCCAGCCGCCCACGGTTCGTCGGCACGCCATCTCAAGCCCTCCCTGGTCGAGGCAGGATACAGGGCCGATCCTGCCACGAAGATGGTGGAACCGGGCGCTGCGCGATAGGCGGATCGAGCAGGCGCGCACGCCTGCCGCGGGTTGCGCATCAATCGGCGCGGCGCCCGTGGGCGAATCGCACGCGGAACCACTCGTCGAGCATGCGCTTTTCGTGGCCGAGCGAGGTGTCGGTGCGCCGGTCGGTGATGTGGTGCAGGTAGTCCATGTCGGTGATGGCCTCTTCGCCCTGGCTCAGCACGCGGCCCTGCTCCTGCAGCGTGTAGCGCACGAGGATGCGCGGCCAGTCGGCGCCGTTGCGCAGGATGCGCAGGTCCTGCCCGCGCGAGGTGGGGCGCGAGTAGCCGGCCAGGTCGACATCGAGCACCTCGAGCTTCAGCGTCTGGCCGGGCGGCAGGTAGCGGCGGCCGAGCGACTGCAGGTAGCCCGAGAGCGTGTTCAGGTAGCTCTGCTGCTGCACCGGCGAGTTGCCGGCATCGAGATAGTGGTCGGCGTCGGTGAACGAGACGTCGACGCTGCCGGCGAAGGCCGGGGCGGCCGCCGCGAGCGCGACGGCTGCGATGAAGCGGATCGGTGAGGCCATGACACATCCTCCAACGAGCGGGTGCGTTTGATTCTGCGCCTGGGCCGCGGTTCAGCCGGCGGCAATGTCCACATCGACCGCATTGCAGCCCAGGTCGGCGGGCGCCCAGTGCCCGCGCGGCCGCGGCAGGTGCAGCCGGCTGCCCGGCACCACGTCATGCAGGTGCAGTCGCGGCTCGATGCGGTAGCGCCCCGGCTGCGAGAGGTCGAAAGGCAGCGCCAGGTCGACCTCGGCGCTGCGCGAGCGGCCCGGCGCGAGGCGCAGGTAGTCGTCGCGCGCCGGGTCGGCGCGCTTGGCCATCGGCCCGCCGTAGGGCAGCGGCACGCCATCGCGCGACACCGACACGTAGGCGCCGAACCAGCCTTCGAACGGCGTGTTCCAGGTCAGCAGGTGCAGCGGTGCGCGGCCCTGGTTGGTGACCGTGAAGCGCAGCAGCACCGGCTGCCCCGGCGCGGCCCGCGCCGGGGCCTGCAGCACGCAGCGCAGGCCTTCATGCGCGGCCGCCGGCAGCGCGCACATCAGCGCCAGCACGCCGGCCGCGAGCCGCACGGGAAGGTCACGGCAGGAACGGGCTGTTCTCCGCGAAGTACTCATGGTTGTCGGCATTGTCGAGCGCCTTCGCCGGGTCCGACGCCGCCAGCGCCGCGGCATCGGCCTGCCCGTAGGCCCAGTCGTCGGTGCCGGCCACCACGGTGAAGTGCGACATCTCGTGCACCAGCGTGCCGCCCTTGGAGTCGGTGCCGGTCATCGGCGCGCTCCAGAACGCGCCGCACACGTAGATCTTGTATGGCTGGTTCGGGTAGACGTAGGCATAGACGTTCTTCTTCTTGCAGCTGCAATCGAGCGTGAGCGACTGCGTGCTGAACGCGCTCTGCTCGTTGGCGTAGTGCGTGTGCGCGGTGTTCCAGCCCGAGGTGGAGAACGCGCCGAACCACTTGACGTAGCGCTGCGTGGCCGAAGGCGAGCCGCTCAGGTAGCTGTTGGCCTGGGTGGCATAGGTGGTGGCGGCGGAGACCGCGCTGGCCAGCGTGTTCTGCTGCGAGGCGGTGCAGCGACCGGTGAAGCTCAGCGTGGGCGACGCGGTGGTCGCCAGCGGCGCGGCCTGCGCCTCGGGCTGTGCGGCGATGCCGCTGCGGCCCTCGAGCCAGAGGTACAGCGGCGCCGAGGCCAGCGTGGTGCCCAGGCCATTCTTGCCGCGGCTGACGTACTCGATGCTGTAGCGGCCGTTGCGCGAGAGGTCGTAGTTGCCGGTCAGCTCCACCTGGTAGGTCAGCGAGGCGCCGGGCTCGAGCCTCACGAGCTCGGACGCATCGGGCGCGGCGCGCTTGACGATCGCGCCGAGGTAGCGCACCGGCTGGTGGTCGTCGCGCGTGATGTGGAACAGCGGCGCTTCCATGTCGTCGGAAGGCAGCTGCCATTTCAGCAGCACGACCGGATGGCGCTGGGTGTTGGTGACGGTGACGTTGACCGTGACGTCGACATCGCCGCGCAACACCGGGCTGGGCGCCGACAGCTGCACGGCGACTCCGTTGTGCGGGGCGGCGTACACGCAGGCGGTGGCAGACAGGATGACGGCGGCCACCGCCCCTTTGGCGAAATGAGACATGAAGGAAACTCCCTGGGTTGACGAGAATCGCGAATCTAGAGCCCCGTGAGAAACCGCACACCTGGGGGCAGCACCTAGGAAGAAATGACAAAGCTTCACACCTTGCCCAACGGCGTGCGCGTGGTCGCGATCGCGCTGCCGCATTTCGACAGCGTGAGCGCCAGCGTGTTCGTGCGCACCGGCAGCCGGCACGAGAGCGCGCGGCTCAACGGCATCAGCCACTTCGCCGAGCACATGGCCTTCAAGGGCACGCGCAAGCGCAGCTGCCAGCAGATCAACCTCGATGCAGAGCGCCTGGGCGCCGAGGTCAATGCCCACACCGACAAGGACCACACCGCCTATCACATGCGCGGCCTCGCGCCGCATGCCGGCCGCTTCCTGCACATGCTGGCCGACATCGTGCGCCACAGCACCTTCCCCGAGGCGGAGCTGGAGCGCGAGCGCCAGGTGATCCTGCAGGAATACGCCGAGGACGAGGACGACGCCTTCTCCACCGCCTTCAAGCTGTTCGACCGGCTGTGCTTCGGCACGCATCCGCTGGCGCAGCCGGTGATCGGCGTGCGCCGCAACATCGAGCGCTTCACGCGCGACGAGCTGATGGGCTACGTGCAGCGCCAGTACACCGGCGCCAACGTGGTGGTCGCTGTGGCGGGCCGCATCGATCCGTATGCGGTGATGCGCGAGGCCGAGGCAGCCTTCGGCGACATGCCGGCCGGCGCGGAGCACATGGTGCCGGCGCCCGGCTATGGCGGCGGCTTCGCGGCACGCCGCCATCCGGGCGTGAGCCAGACGCACGTGGTGCTGGGCTTTCCGCTGCCCACGCTGCACAGCGAAGAGCACCACGCCAGCCAGGTGGCCGCGGCGCTGTTCGGCGAGGGCATGAGCTCGCCGCTGATGGACGAGATCCGCGAGCGCCGCGGGCTGGTGTACTACGCCGCCTGCTCGGCCGACGTGAGCGACCTCGCGGGCCAGTTCGTCGTCGAGGCCTCGATGGCGCCGGAGCATGTCGACGAATACGTCGACGAGGTGATGCGCCTGCTGCGCGCGCATGCCGGATCCATCGATCCGCTGCACCTCGAGCGCGCCCGCAACCAGCTCGCGGTGCGCAGCCTGGGCGCCGAGGAGCGGCCTTTCCGCCGCATCGAGGAATCGGTGCAGGACCTGTTCGTGCACGGCCGCGTGCGTCCCCGCGCCGAGCTGATGGAGAAGCTGCACGCCGTGAGCGCCGCGCAGGCGAGGGCGGCCTTCGAGCGCATGCTGGCTGCGCGGCCGTCGATCGCGATGGCGGGGCGGGTGCGCAAGCCCACCGAGGAGCGGCTGAAGGCGCTGGTGTCGTAGCGCCGGCCCGCGCATGGCGCTTGCCTCAGGCAGTGGATGGACACCACCACTGCCGCCTCGCGCCGCGCGCGCAGCACCTCCCCCAACGGGGCGGTGCGCTGCCTCGTGGTCGCGCTGCTGCTGCTGGCGGCGGTGGGGCTCTACGAGCACTTCGACCTCGACCAGTTCTTCACGCTCGAGACGCTGCGGACGCGCCGCACCGAATGGCGCGCGCTCTATGCGCAGTCGCCGCTGCGGATGCTGGCGGGGGCCTTCGTGTTCTACCTGCTGGTGGCGGTGCTCAACATCCCGGGCGGCGGCATCCTGACGCTGGCGGCGGGCGCGGTGTTCGGGCTGCTCACCGGCACGGTGCTGGTGTCGCTGGCATCGACGCTGGGCGCCACCCTGTCGTTCCTGATCGCGCGCCACCTGCTGCACGACAAGGTGCAGGCCCGCTGGGGCGACCGCCTGGCCGAGTTCAATGCCGGCATCGAGCGCGATGGCGTGTGGTACCTCACTGCACTGCGGCTGATGCCGATTCCGTTCTTCGTGCCCAACATGCTGGCCAGCCTGACCAACATGTCGGCCTGGCGCTTCTTCTGGTCGAGCCAGCTCGGCATGCTGCCGGTGAACATCGTCTACGTGAACGCCGGCACGCAGCTGGGCCATCTCGACCAGCTCTCCGACGTGATGTCGCCCGCCTTCGTCGGCAGCCTCGCGCTGCTGGGCGTGATGGCGATGCTGGCGCGGTGGATGCTGCGCTGGCAGCAGCGGCGCGTGCAGCGAGAATGCCCTGACGATGAAAGCGACGACCGACGCTGAGGCTCGCCGCGTGCCCTGGTGGCGCTGGCTGGTGTTGCTGGCGATGCTGATCGCCGCGGTGGCGCTGTACCGCGGGTTCGAGCTCGACAAGCTGCTGAGCCTGCAGACGCTGAAGCTGCGCCGCGCCGAATGGCAGGCGATCTATGCGCAGTATCCCGTCGGCATGACGGCGATCGGCTTCGCGTTCTACCTGCTGGTGGCGCTGCTCAACCTGCCGGGCGCGGGCGTGCTGATGCTGGCGGCCGGCGCGGTGTTCGGGTTGGCCACCGGCACGGTGATCGTGTCGTTCGCATCGACGCTGGGCGCCACCGTCACCTTCCTCGTCGCGCGCTACCTGCTGCGCGATGCGGTGCAGGCGCGCTGGGGCCACCGGCTCGACGCCTTCAACGCCGGGGTGGAACGCGACGGCGCCTGGTACCTGATGACGATGCGGCTCGCGCACCTGCCGTACCTGGTGGTCAACCTGCTGGCGGCGCTGACGCCGATCACGCTGTGGCGCTTCTGGTGGGCCAGCCAGCTCGGCATGCTGCCGATCAACCTGATCTATGTGAACGCCGGCAGCCACCTGGGCAATCTGGAGCGCATGGCCGACGTGCTGAGCTTCACCTTCGTCGGCAGCCTCGTGGTGCTGGCGCTGGCGGCGCTGGGCCTGCGCTGGCTGATGCAGCGGCTCGACCGGCTCAGGACATCGGGTTGGCCGGCGCGGCGGGGTCGCCGGGCAGCGGAATGAACTCGTCGTGGTCGAGGTCGGGCAGCTTCATGCGGCCCGCGCGCCAGTCGGCCTTGGCCTGCTCGATGCGCTCCTTGCGCGACGACACGAAATTCCAGTCGATGAAGCGCGGCCCCAGCGGTTCGCCGCCGAGCAGCATCACGATCGCCGGCTCCAGCGCGGTAAAGAGCACCGGCTGCCCCGTGCTGAACACCGGCATCTGCCCCGCCTCGAAGCGGCGCCCGCCGATCTCGACCGCGCCCTGCGCGATGTAGGCCGCGCGCTCGGGGTATTCGGCCGGCAGCTGGGCCTGGGTGCCGGGCGCGAGCTGCCAGTGCACGTAGAACATCGGCGAATGCGTCTTCACGCCGGTCTTGGCGCCGAAGGCCTCGCCGGCCACCAGCCGCGCCCACAGCCCGCCCGATTCGTAGGTGGGCAGCTCGGCCGGGCCGTAGTGGTCGAAGCGCGGCTCGGTCTCCTCGTCTTCGGCCGGCAGCGCGACCCAGGCCTGGATGCCGTGCAGCCGGCCGCCTTCGGCGCGGGCGCGCTCGAAGCGCTCGGAGTGCGTGATGCCGCGGCCCGCGGTCATCCAGTTGACCTCGCCCGGCCGGATGGCCTGCTGCGAGCCGACGCTGTCGCGGTGCATGATCTCGCCGTCGAACAGGTAGGTCACGGTCGACAGCCCGATGTGCGGATGCGGCCGCACGTCGACGCTGCGCGGCAGGCCGGGCGCGAAATCCACCGGCCCCATGTGATCGAAGAACACGAAGGGCCCGACGGTGCGGTGCTTCGCCCAGGGCAGCACGCGCCCGACCTCGAAGCCGCCCAGGTCGCGGCGGCGCGCGTCGATCACCAGCTCGATCATCGGGGCCTCCTTGTGGCAGGAGCGGCGATTGTGCGCCGCTCCGCGCTCAGGCCGCCGCGCTCATGTGGGCTTCGTGCAGTGCCTCCGACATCTCGAAATACGGAATCTGCGGGTCACGGCCGAGCAAGCGCGCGTATTGCGCGAGCGAACCGCGGTGGTGGGCCGTGTGGTCGAGGATGCCGGACTGCAGCACGGCCCGCGGCGTGGCCAGATGCATGGGGTTGGGCGCCAGCGGCCGCAGCATCTCGGCGGTCGTGAGCTGCGAGAACGCGTCGTAGGCCAGGTCCATCGTTTCGTCGAAGGCCTGCAGCGCGCCGGCCAGTGAGCGATCGGTGGACTCGAGATCGTGGTTGGCGTCCAGCGCCCAGTCCATGCCCCATTCGAGCCAGGTGCCGCCGGCGCGGCGGCTGCGGTGCTCGCACCCCGCGAAGCGGTCGAACTCGCGGTGAAGGCCCGACAGCATCAATTCGACCGCGGCAGTCACGTGGTGGATCTGGCCCACCACGCTGAGCATGTCCGGCCGCGGCTGGAAGTCGGCATCTTCTTCGGTGAAGCACGACAGGGCGCGCCGGAAGAACAGCTTGTGCTCGATCAGATCGCCGGCGAAAGGGTACGGTTGATTCGGTTCCATCAATTGTTTTCTCCCTGATGACAATCGGCCGCCAAAGGGCAGCCGAGGCTTCAGTGTAGGCAGCGGGCAGGGCGCCGGATCGCGTGCGGGCCGAGTCGATCCCCAACGTTAGGGCGGTGCGTTTGTTACAAAAAACCGGCGCCCATTTGTCGAAACCGCACGCACCCGTTCGTCATACCGAGAGGAGGCCCGATGCTTCCGCCCACCCATCCAAAGGAGAGACGACGATGCCCACCACCACTCCCTCTTCCCGCCCCGCCGCCGTGCCGCCCGCGCGCGGCGCGATTCCCTACCTCACGATCAAGGGCGCGGCCGATGCGATCGCCTACTACCAGCGCGTGTTCGGCGCCGAGACCGTGGCCCGGCTCGACGCGCCCAACGGCGCGGTGGTGCACTGCGAGCTGAAGGTCGGCCCGGCCAGCTTCATGCTCACCGAGGAGATGCCGCAGTACAACGCCCACAGCCCCGCGTCGCTCGGCGGCTCGGGCTCGATGGCGGTGCTGTACGTGCCCGATGCCGATGCGGTGTTCGAGCGCGCGCTGGCGGCCGGCGCCAAGGTGACGATGCCGATCGCCGACCAGTTCTGGGGCGACCGCAGCGGCGGCTTCGTCGATCCGTTCGGCCACAAGTGGATGGTCTCCACCCACAAGGAAGATCCCACGCCCGAGGAGCTGACGCAGCGCTTCCAGAAGATGCTGGCCCAGGGCGGGCCCGGCTGCTGAACACGGGAGCCCGGCATGGAGGCCCGCACGGTCCACGTCTCGATCGGCAAGCCCTGGCGCGAGGTCTGCGACTTTCTCGCCGAGCCGTGCAACTACCCGCGCTGGGCCTCCTGGCTGGGGCCCGAGCTGCGGCGCGACGCGCACGGCGACTGGATCGCGCGCCGGCCCGGCGGGCGGCGCGCCAAGGTGCGCTTCACCGAGCGCAATGCCTACGGCGTGGCCGACCATTGCCTGGTCGAGGGCGAAGACCGCGCCACCTTCGTCGCGCTGCGCGCGGTGCCGCACGGCGACGGCTGCGAGGTGATGGCCACCTTCTTCCTCGGCGACGGCTGGACCGACGAGCGGCTGAGCGCGGCGGCACGCGACCTCGACCGGCTGCGCGCCGTGTTCTGACCGGGCGGGATCACTGCTTGCCCTTCACACCTCGTGCCCGGCGTGGCGCCGGCTCAATCCCACGAGGTGTCGATGAAGAAGACTGATTCAGCCAAGGCCGCGTCGCGCAACACGACCAGCGGCCCGTCCCATCCTGCGGCCGGCCCGCGCGGCGACCTGCCTTCGAAGAAGGCCGCCGAGACCGAGGCGCTGGCCGCGGCCCTGCCCAACAACGAGAACAAGCCGTTCGAGATCGGCCGCGCGCATGCGATCGCGCCGCTGGAGGGCGAGCATGCGGTGTCGCCGTCGGCCTTGCCCGGCGCGAGCACGTTGACCGAAGCCAACCCGTCGCCCAAGGTCGGCGAGGGCCAGCCGCCGCAGGGCACGAACGCCACCAACGCGCCGCTCGACCGCGTGCGCGCCGATTCGAGCGGCCGCATGCTCACGACCAACCAGGGCGTGCCGGTGGCCGACAACCAGAACTCGCTGAAGGCCGGCCTGCGTGGGCCGGCGCTGCTCGAGGACTTCATCCTGCGCGAGAAGATCACGCACTTCGACCATGAGCGCATTCCCGAGCGGGTGGTGCATGCGCGCGGCTCGGCGGCGCATGGTTTCTTCGAGTGCACGCAGGCCATCCCCGAGCTCACGCGTGCCGCGCCGTTTCAGGAAGTGGGCAAGAAGACGCCGGTGTTCGTGCGCTTCTCCACCGTGGCCGGCGAGCGCGGCTCGTTCGACACCGCGCGCGATGTGCGCGGCTTCGCGGTGAAGTTCTACACCGACGAAGGCAACTGGGACCTGGTGGGCAACAACATCCCGGTGTTCTTCATCCAGGATGCGATGAAGTTCCCCGACCTCGTGCATGCGCTCAAGCCCGAGCCGCACCACGCGATGCCGCAGGCCGCCTCAGCGCACGACACCTTCTGGGATTTCGTGTCGCTGATGCCGGAGTCGACCCACATGCTGATGTGGGTGATGTCCGACCGCGCGATCCCGCGCAGCTACCGGATGATGGAAGGCTTCGGCGTGCACACCTTCCGCCTGGTCAACGCACAGGGCGAATCGGTGTTCGTCAAGTTCCACTGGAAGCCCAAGCTGGGCACGCATTCGCTGGTGTGGGACGAGGCGGTGCGCATCAGCGGCGCCGACCCCGACTACCACCGCCGCGACCTGTGGGAAGCCATCGAGGCCGGCGAATACCCGGAGTGGGAGCTGGGCCTGCAGGTGTTCACCGAGGAGCAGGCTGAAGCGTTCAGCTTCGACGTGCTCGATGCCACCAAGGTCATTCCGGAAGAGCTGGTGCCGGTGACCATCGTGGGCCGCATGGTGCTCGACCGCAACCCCGACAACTTCTTCGCCGAGACCGAGCAGGTGGCCTTCTGCACGGCGCACGTGATCCCCGGCATCGACTTCAGCAACGACCCGCTGCTGGCCGGGCGCATCCACTCGTACGTCGACACGCAGATCACGCGCCTGGGCGGCCCCAACTTCCACGAGATCCCGATCAACGCGCCGATCGCGCAGGCGCACAACAACCAGCGCGACGGCTTCCACCGCCAGACCATCCACCGCGGCCGCGTGTCGTACGAGCCCAACTCGCTGGCCGGCGGCTGCCCGTTCCAGGCCGGCGCGCGCGGCTTCGTGTCGTTTCCGCAGCCGGTGCGGGAAGACAAGCTGCGCGGCAAGCCTGAAAAGTTTGCAGACCACTACACCCAGGCCCGCCTGTTCTACGAGAGCCAGACGCCGGTGGAGCAGGCCCACATCGCCGCGGCCTTCCGCTTCGAGCTGAGCAAGGTGACGGTGCCGGCGATCCGCCGCCGCACGATCGCGATGCTGCGCAATGCCTCCGAGGCGCTGGCCGAAACCGTGGCCAGCGGGCTGGGCATGGAAGTACCCGATCCGCTGCCGCCCGTGTTGGCCGAACCGGCCGAGCCCGAGGTCGACGAATCGCCGCTGCTCTCGCTGATGGCGCGGCCCGGCGAGGGCGGCATCCGCACGCGCAAGATCGCGATCCTGGTGGCCGACGGGGTCGACGGCGAGTCGCTGGCCGCGCTGCAATCGGCCCTGGTTGCGCAGGGCGCGGTGCCGCGGCTGGTGGGCATCCACGTGGGCCGCGTCGAGACAGCCTCAGGCGAGGCGATCGAGGCCGATGCATCGATGGAGAACTCGCCGGCCGTGCTGTTCGATGCGCTGGTGCTGCCCGACGGCAAGGATGCCGTGCAGCGCCTGGCGGCCGATGGCCACACCACCGAGTACGTGCAGCTGACCTACCGCCACTGCAAGACGCTGCTGGCGCTGGGCGCCTCGAGCGCGCTGCTGGTGCAGGCCGGCGTGCCGCTCGATGCCGGCGACGACGGGCTGCGCGTGGCCGAGGCGGCCGATCTCGAGGCGGCCACGCAGTGGTTCATCGAGGCGGTGGCACGGCACCGGCACTACGAGCGCGAGACGGATCCGCCGGCGGTGTGAGCGAGCCCCTCTCCGTTTTGCGGAAGCCCGAAATCGGCGCTTTGCCGATGGCCTGCCGACGGTGCGCCGCGTATCGTCGGCGGGCATGAAGCATCGCCCGCCTCGCGCTCAGCAACCTGCATCGCATGAGCCGGCCTCCGCGCCTGCGCAACGGCAGCAGGCGTCGGCGGCCGCCGACGCCTTGCACGACAGCCCGCGCCAGGTGGCGCAGCGCCGGCAGCTCGCTGCGTCGGGCCTGGTGGTGCAGCGCAACAGCTTCGAGGACTTCGACACCTACGACGATGCGAAGGGCGCGACCATCTATGCGCAGGAACTGCTGGACGAGCAGAAGGACGACCGGATCAGCAGCCACTTCCAGCAGCCTTTCGGTTCGCAGGAGATCTCCGAGATCTACCGCGTCAACAAGAGCCACTACGGCAACGACCACATCACGTCGGACGGCGACGGCGCCACCTCGCTGGTGAAGACCGACACCAAGACCGTGGCGCACATCGACCACCGCTATCCCAAGTCGCGCGGGGGCACCAACCACTACACCAATGCGGCGGTGATCCCGGGGCAGACCAACATGAAGAAGAGCAACAAGCTCGAGATCGACGAAGAGCCGGACAAGCCGCTCGCGCCCTACGCGATGCTGGCGCTCGACTCGGCCTTCAGGCCGGAGAAGGTGGGCAAACACCGCGAGTTCACCAGCGAGCAGCGCAAGGCCATCCTCGACGCCAACAGCTCGCACTACGGCGAGGTGCGCAGCGACATCGACGGCACCACCCGGCTCGGCAACATCGACAGCACCCGCGTGCCGCATGTCGATCACATCACCGCCAAGGCCGAAGGCGGCACCGACTACTACTTCAATGCCGCGGTGCTGCCTGCCAGCGAGAACATCCGCAAGAGCGGCAAGAAGGGCCAGCGCAGGGACATCGACTACGCCGTCGGCGAGATGACGCTGGTGGAGTACTACGAAGCCAAGGAGAACGGCGAGCTGCCGTTCGGCTCGGCGATCGTGAAGCGCTATTGATCCGCGGCGCCGGCGCGCAGCGGAATGCGGGCCAGCACCCCGTCGCCGAAGGCTTCGTAGAAGCCGAGGTCGCGACGGTGTGCATAGCCGATGTAGCAGTCGCACCTGATGCGGCTGCAGGGCCGCTCCTTCAGCATCGTGTCGAGCGCGTCGGTGTAGAGGTTGCCCAGCCGCTGCGGGATGAAGTGGCAGCGTTGCACCTCGCCGGTGCCATCGACCGAGATGGCCTCGATGCCGGCCCGGCAGGCGGCCCCGCGCGAGGGGCCGGGCGAATGGTTGTGGTGGAACCAGGGGTCGAGCGCCTCCATCCAGGCCAGGTCGTCCGGTGTGTAGTAGCCCGGGCCGCGCCGGTCGTAGGCGTTGAGCCACATGGACGCATCCGCTGGCAGCGCCGCCCGCAGCGCATGGATCGCCTCGTAGTGCTCGCGGCGCGCCACCACGCCCACCGAATACCTCACGCCCAGCGACTGCAGCCGCCGGCAGCGCTCGACGAAGCGTTCGAGCGTCGTTTGATCCGGGTGGTAGGTGCACCACAGCGAGACCTTGCCCGCCGGCGCCTCGGCCAGCCAGCCCAGCGGGCCGGCCAGGTTGGTCTGGATCGCGACCTGCGACACCTGCGGCAGCGCGGCCAGCGCCAGCATCGCCTCGCGGTAGTGGCGCCGCACCAGCGCCTCGCCCCAGGGCGTGAACAGCACGCGCATCGGCCGCGGCTGCGCGCCGACCCAGGCGACGAAGCGCGCCACCTCGGCGGCATCGCGCGCCAGCGTGGCCCGCGTGTCGCGCCGCTTGGCAAACGGGCAATAGCTGCAGCTGTAGTTGCAGCCCGACAGGCTGCCGCGGTACAGCAGCGTCAGCATGTGCCGCCGCCGCCCGCCATCAGCTGCCGCACGCGCGCCGAGACCAGCCAGGGTCCGATGGTGTCGGCATACGACACGCCGCGCGCATTGAGCCGCAGCAGCTCGCCATCGTCGTGCGCGAGATCGAGCGCGGTGAGTTCCTGCAGCTGGGGCAGGTCGGCCAGGCAATGCGTGCCGAAGCGCTGCAGGTAAGCCGCATGCGACAGGCCCGGCTCGGTGAGCAGCGACTGGATCGCGAAGCGCCGGCGCTGGTCTTCGGCATCGAGCGCGTGGCCGTGCTCGGCCTGCATGAAGCGCGCCTCGTCGTGCGCGATGAAGTCTTCGACGATCTGCCGCGTGGCGGCACGCTCCACCGCATAGCCGCTCGAATAGTGCAGCGTGCTGGTGTACGAGCGGGCGCCGGCGCCGAGGCCGACCATGCCATCGTTCTGGCAGCAGTACACCGGGCCGTCGTCGCGCGGCGCATGCGGCGCGCGGAACATCCGCATCGACACCTGCGTGTAGCCGGCGGCCTGCAGCCGGTCGCGCGCGGCGGCATACAGCGCGTGGCGCGTGTCGGCCGTGGGCGCGCCGGCCTGGCGCAGCGCGATGCGGCCCAGGCCGGTGTGCTCGCGCACATAGAGTGGGTAGAGGTAGAGCTCCTCGGGCGCGAAGGCCAGCGCGCTCTCCACCGAGTGCAGCCAGCTCTGCACCGTCTGGCCCTCGATGCCGTAGATCAGGTCGAGGTTCATCACCGCGAAGCCGGCCCGGCGGATCAGCCCGATCGCGCGGGTGACCACCTCGTTCTGCTGCGGCCGCACCAGTGCGCACACCTCGTGCTCGGCAAAGCTCTGGATGCCCATGCTCACCCGCTGCACGCCCATCGCGCGGCACACCGCCAGCCGCTCTGGCGTGACCGTCTCGGGCGACACCTCGATGCCCGAGGGCGTGGCTTGCAGGTCGATGCCGAGGATGCGGGCTGCCGCGTCGTACAGCGTTTCGAGCTGCGCGGCCGACAGGTAGCTCGGCGTGCCGCCGCCCAGCGCCAGCCGCGCGAAGCGGCGCTCGCCGAGCACCGCATCCATTGCGCGCATCTGCCGCACCACTGCCTGCACATAGGCCTCGACCAGCGCTTCCTGCGGTTGGGCCATCGCGAACAGGTTGCAGAAGCCGCAGCGCATGGTGCAGAAGGGCACGTGGACGTAGGCGAACAGCGCCGAGCGGTCCTGCGTGGCCCACAGCGGCGCCAGCGGCCGTGGCGGCGCGAGCGGGCGGTAGGCGCTCTTGTGCGGGTAGCCGTAGGAATAGGCCTGGTAGGGCCCCTGCCGGATCAGCTCGGCCAGCGACAGCGGCTTCAGCATGCGGCCTCCGCGCGGTGGGGGAGGAAGAAGTGCGCATAGGGCACCGTCCACACGCACTCATGGCCGATGCGGTGGCCGGTGTAGCCCTCGTCGCCGTAGGCGGTGCCGTGGTCGGAGCACACGATCGCGAAGGTGGGGGCGCGGCGCTTGAGTGCCTCGAACAGCGGTGCCAGCGCACCATCGACATAGCGCAGCGCGGCGGCATGGCTCTCGATCGAGTCTTCGGTGCAGCCGGGCAGGTAGAAGCGGTTGGGCGCGTGGATGGCCGACACGTTGATGAACAGGAACACGCGGCCCTCGATCGCACGCAGCCGCTCGAGCGCCATCATCACCTGCCGCTCGGTCGAGCGGCGTTGGCCCACGCCGAGCGTCGGGCTCCAGTGGCTTTCGTCGAACATGGCCGGCAGCACCGAGCCGAGCGAGGTCTGCTTGTTGAAGAAGCCCACGCCGCCGATGCACACCGTGCGGTAGCCACGCGCGGCCAGGCCGGCGGGGATGCTCTCCTGCTCGAACACGCAGGTGGTGCGGGCGGTGGTCTCGCTGCCGCGGAAGGCGGTGGCGAACAGCCGCGCATGCAGCCCGGGCCGCGCCGGCGTGGGCAGGAAGCCGGCGAAGAACGCATGGTGCGCCGCATAGGTGAAGCTGCCCGGCGTGTGCCGTTCTTCCCAGCCGCCGGCCGGCAGGTGGCGCGACAGCACCGGCAGCTCGCCGCGCTGGAAGGCGGCCTGCGCCACGTCGTGGCGCAGCGTGTCGAGCGTGATCAGCACGATGTCGTGCGTGCCCACCACCTGGTTCATGTCGATGTTGCCGCTCATCGGGGCCCGCCTTCGTGCAGTGCGGTGGCGTAGGTATCGCGCCCCTGCCACAGCAGGCCGGGCAGCAGGTCGCCGAAGGCATTGGCCTCGAGCACGTGGGCCTGGCCGCGGCGCACCACGAGGTCGAAGCCGATGATGTGGCTGGCGGGGAACACACGCGCGCCCCGCTCGGCAGCGGCCTCGGCTGCCTGCAGGTCGGGCGCGGCTAGCAGCTGCGCCGGATCGGCGCGCTCGCTGTCGAGGTGCAGGTTGGTCATCGGCCGCTGGCCGATACGCGCCACCCGGTGCGCGGCGCGGCCGCCGAAGGTGACCATGCGCAGGTCGAAATGCCCGGCGCCGCAGCGCGGCTTCGGGATCCACGCCTCGGCATAGGCGCCTTGTGCCGCCACGAGGTCGATCACGCGGCGCACCTCGTCGGGCCGCTGGTAGCTGCGCAGCCGCTTCACGTTGAAGAGCCGGCCGCCGGCATGCTGCTCGTCGCCCTCGTGCAGTTGAGCCGAGGTGGTGGCCTGCTGCTGGCCGCGCCGGTTGCGGCGATAGGCCACCACGCCGGCGGCCGAGGAGCCATAGCGCGCCTTCAGGAACACGCGATCCAGGCCATGGCGGTCGAGCAGGGCGGTGAAGTGGTCGAAGTCGTGCACCGGGCCCAGCAGCGGCGCGGTGGGCACCGCCAGTGCCTGCAGGCGGCGCTGGCAGATGAGCTTGTCGGTCATCGCGACGATCTCGTCGGGCGCATTCACGGCCTTCACGTGCGGCCGCTGCCTCAGCAGCGCGGCCAGCCGCTGCATCACCAGGCTGAAGCCTTCGAACCAGACATCGGCCGCCAGCAGCTCGCCGCGCTCGGGGGCGGGGCAGGGCGGCCGGCCGAGACGTTCGCAGCCCAGGTGCAGCAGCCGCAGGTGGGCCTGCGCATCGTCGCCCGGCGGCTCGATCTTGAAGCGGCAGGGCTGCTGCAGGTGGCGCTCGAGCGCATCGGCCGAGGCCAGCCACTCGCGCCATTCCACCAGCCGCACCGGCGCACCGCCGGCCGCGGCAGCCGTTATCAGCCCGCGCGTGCGCTTGCTCGCGCCGACGCCGAGCACCACCCAGGGCAGCATCGCTTGGCCTTATTCGCCGACGGCCACGTAGCGATAGTCGTCGTCGGGTTCCTGCGGATCGTCGAGCACCACGCCGGGAATGGCTTCGCGCAGCTGGGCCTGCAGATCTTCGGAGATGTAGTGGTGCGAGAGGTCGAGCCGCGGCAGCTTGGCCAGGTGCTCGGGCTGGGCCAGCATCGCGCCGGCGCCTTCGTCGCCCAGCGTGCCGAGCGAGAGGTCGAGCGTGGCCAGCGAGGCCACCCAGGCTTCGCCGGCCAGCCAAGGTGCCAGTTGGTCGGCGATCTCGGCATCGCGCAGGCCGAGGTAGCGCAGCGTGGGCGTGCGCAGCTTGTCGATGGCGCGGCGGTACAGGTCGACATCGCCGCTGAAGCCGTATTCGTCGGTGCCCAGCCAGAGCTCCAGGTGCTCGAGCGCGGGCAGGGTGGATTGCGCCAGCGCTTCGGTGATCTCCTGCGGCAGGCCGCCGCATTCGATCACCAACTGCTTCAAGTTGGCATGGCTGAAGGCGGGCAGCTCCAGCGAGGTGGACCCGCGGATGCGCAGCAGCTCCAGCTGCGGAAACGCGTTGAGCACGCCTTGATAGTTGCCCTGGATGATCCAGGAGATCTCGCACTCTTCGTAGGTCATGTCGCCCACGAACAGCGCCTTCAGCGCGGGCAGCTCGGCCGCATGCTTCACCAGGGCTTCGAGCGCATCGTTGGGGCCGGTGTCGTGCGGCTCCGACCACATGCCGATGATCAGCGCCTCGAGCCGCGGCTTGTCGGCCTTGGACAGAAACTCCTCGAGCAGGTCGACCATCGAACGCTCGTCGTCGTAGTCGAGCGTCAGCCGGTGCACGATGCCGGCATCGGCCGCCACGTCGCCACCCTGGTAGTCGCGGACCGTCTTGCCGAAGAACTTCTCGGTGCGCTCGGAAATCGTCATGCTGCCTCCCTGCAGGGTTTTGAAAACGGCCGCAAGGATATCGCGCGCACCACCCGCATACTCTCCCTATGCTCGCTACCCGCTGCCTCTTGCATGGGCCGGTGTCGGTCGTCCACTACCGCTGTGGCGCTGGCCCCGGCGAGCGGCCGGTGGCGGAGCAGCATGGATCGCGCGTGGCAAGGCGCTGGTGTCGCGGCTCTCGGCATTGCCCGGCGGCTTCGAGCGCAGGGCGCATCGGCCCACGCCAATGGATCGTCGACGCGCGGTGGCATCTGCCTGATCGAGGCGCGGGCTCACGAGCCGCTCGATTTGGCGGTGCTTGCCGCCGAGGCGGGCCTGAGCCTCTACCACTACCTGCGCATGTTCTCGTCGGTGCTGGGCGTCACGCCGCACCAGTACCTGCTGCGCTGCCGGCTGCGGCGCGCCGCCAAACTGCTGGCACGCGAGCCGCAACGCGCGATCACCGAGGTGGCGCTCGAGGCCGGCTTTGCCGACCTGTCGAACTTCGTGCGCACCTTCGGCCGCGCAGCGGGCGTGTCGCCCAGCCGCTTCAGGCAGCGGCTTGCGGGCCGCCGCCTTCGGTGAAGCCTCAGCGGGTGCTCACCACGACCTGGCCGGTGGCGCGCTGGTAGGCCTGGTACGGGTTGAGCTTGGCGGCCGACGGCGCGGCCTGCTGCAGCGTGGGCGTCTCGCCGCGGGCGCGTGCGGCATCGAGCGCGCGTTCCTTGCTGACGCCGGTGTAGATCAGGTATTGCGCATACGGGCCGGGCACCACGTTGTCGGCCGGCTGGGCTGCCTGCGCGACGTGGGCGTTCGAATCGCCCAGCACGACGTGGCGATAGGTTTCATACGACGCATCGGCGGGCGCAGCATGGGCGGCCGCAGCCACGAGGGCGCCGGCGATCAGGGCAACGGGGGAGATAACGAGCTTGGACATGGTGGACTCCTTCTGGGTATGACCGATGAGAAATGCATCGGCTGTGAACCAACAATGGAGACGCACCCCCGCCGCGAAAAGACGGCCCAAACGCAACACAGCGTTCGTGCCGCAGCAACAATCGCCCGTTCGGCGTTCACCGCAAGAATTTCCAAGCGTGCGAATGGCGAGCCGCCTAGCATGGCCTGCATTCACCTTCACTCACCAAGGAGATGACCCATGGCCACGCTGCACAAAGAGATCGTGATCGATGCCCCCGCTTCAAGGGTGTGGGACGCGGTGCGCGATGTGGGCGCGGTGCACCGGCGGCTGGTGCCCGGCGTGCTCACCGATGCACGCCTCGAGCCCGGCGAGCCGCCCGCCCGCATCGTGAGCTTTGCCAACGGCATGGTGGTGCGCGAGCTGATCGTCAGCATCGACGATGAGCGCCGCCGCTTGGCGTACAGCGCGGTGGGCGGCCGCGCGAGCCACCACAACGCCTCGATGCAGATCTTCGACGACCAGGGGCCGGGCCGATGCAGGCTGGTGTGGATCACCGACCTGCTGCCCGACGACATCGCGCCGGCGATCGCGCAGCTTGTCGAATTAGGGGGTGACACGATGAAGAAGACGCTCGAGGGGCCGGGCCTGTCAGAATGACGCGCCCTCTGGAGGGGCGAGGACCAACGACATGCACCCCGTACTCAAAAAGAATCTCTTCTTCGTCAAGGAACACACCGGCATCTTCAAGGCCGCCAACAACTACGACATCTTCGACCCGACCACCAACCAGAAGATCGTCGAATGCCGCGAGCCCAATCTCGGCATCTTCACCAAGCTGCTGCGCTTCACCGACTACAAGCGCATGACGCCGTTCCACATCGAGCTGCGCACGCCCGAAGGCCAGGCGGTGCTGACCATCAAGCGCGGCATCTCGCTGCTGCGCTCCACCGTCGAGGTGAAGGACGAGCGCGGCCAGCTCATCGGCACCTTCAAGCAGAAGTTCTTCTCCATCGGCGGCAAGTTCGACGTGCTCAACGCCCAGGGCCAAGCCGTCTGCACACTCAAGGGCAAGTGGACGAGCTGGGACTTCCGCTTCATGAAGGGCGAGAAGGAACTGGCCCACGTGGCCAAGAAGTGGGCCGGCCTCGGCAAGGAGCTGTTCACCACCGCCGACAACTACATGCTCGAGATCAACGCCGCGGTGCCGGCCGAAGACCCGGTGCGCATCCTGATCGTGGCGGCGGTGATGTGCATCGACATGGTGTTGAAGGAGTAGGCGCGGGGCGCGGCCGATGCCGACCATCCTGACGCATGCGGCCGTGCCGCTCGCAGCGGCCATCGGGCTCGGCCGGCGCGCCATCCCCACGCGCCTGATGCTGGCCGGCATCGTGGCCAGCATGCTGCCCGATGCCGATGTGCTGGCCTTTCGCTTCGGCATCGCGTATGCCGACACCTTCGGCCACCGCGGCGCGAGCCACTCGCTGGCCTTTGCGCTCATGCTCGCGCTGATGGCCGCGGCCATGGCGCCGCTGCTGCAGACGCGGCGCCTCACTGCCGCGCTCTTCGTCGGACTCTCGGCCCTGTCGCATCCCCTGCTCGACATGTTCACCAACGGCACGCATGGCGTCGCGCTGTGGTGGCCGCTCTCGAGCCAGCGGCTCGAATGGCCGTGGCATCCGGTGATCGCCTCGCCGCTTTCGCTGCAGCGGCTGTTCAGCCCACGGGGGCTGGAGCTGATGCTCAGCGAGCTGCGCTGGATCTGGGGGCCGGCGTGCATCGCGGCCCTGGCCTTGTGGACAGTGCGCCGGGCCTTACAGCCGGTTCCAACTGACAAGGCCGGCTGACGCTTGCCTCCCTGAGTGGGAGCCTTGCGGCTCCTACACTGCGCCCGGCTTCGCGAAGGCGCACAAGCACATCAACAAACTCGATCCAGGGAAAACCAACATGACGAAGAAAGCCCCCGCCCGGGCTCGGGGCCGCGCATTGCCGTGTGCGGCGCTGGCCAGCACCCTCCTCCTTGCCGCCTGTGGCGGCGGCAACACCGAAGACGGCACCAAGACCGCCATCGACGACAGCGCCCTTGGCGGCACCGCCACCGCACAAGCCGCCAGCACTGCATGGCACAGCTGCGCGTCCGAGGGCGACACCTGCAGCTTCAGCGGCACCCGCTTGATCCGCTACGGGGCCGATGGCCACTACGCCTACCAGAGCGCCACCGACGGCATCGCCTGCACCAACGAGGCCTTCGGCACCGACCCCGCGTATGGCGTGGCCAAGAGCTGCTGGATCTCGAGCACGCCCAGTCCCTACAAGCAGGACGCCACGCAATTCACGCTGACCTTCCGCGACGACTTCAATGGCACGCAGCTCGACACCAGCAAGTGGAACGACCACATCTGGTTCGAGCACTCGGCCACCACCGACGACTACGGCGTGAGCAACGGCATGCTCAGGATCTGGCCGCAGGCCGATGCCAACGGCGAGTTCAAGTCGCGCATCCTCACCACGAAGGACAAGTTCTCGCAGGCCTACGGCTACTTCGAGATGGAAGCCAGCCTGCCGGTCGGCCGCGGCGTGTGGCCCGCTTTCTGGCTGCTGAACTCGGATGATCCGCCCAACGGCGAGCCCGAGCTCGACATCCTGGAGGCCTACCCGGGCGGCGCCACCGGCTACTGGGGCGATGACAACCAGCACCCCATCGCCTACCAGGCCAGCGTCTGGCAGAACGGCAACGGCGGCGACATCGCCGACAAGGGCGTCACCAGCCAGTTCGACGTGCACACCGCCGACCTCTCGGCCGGCTTCCACAAATATGCGCTCAAGTGGGAGCCGGGCCGCGTGTCGTACTACTTCGACGGTGAGCTGGTGAACACCGTGGAGGTGAGCATGACGCGCAAGATGTACATCCTGGTGAACATGCAATACAACTGCGACGACTGCGGCCAGGTCGACGAGACCACGCCGCTGGGCCCGGACAACTCGCTGCGCGTCAACTATGTGCGGGCCTGGCAGCTCAAACAGTAGGCAGGCATCGGGCAGGTCGGCGCCGGTGCCTGGCGGTTCCGGCGCAGCGGTTCCGTATCGCGGATGAAGGACTTCGCCGCGGGCGCGGCGAGGCCTTTTCTTCCCGAAAGGAATCGCCATGCCTGCTCATCATCGTCTTCCCCCTCGTCTTTCATTGCGCCTGCTTGCCGCCGCAGCCGCGTCCGTGTTCGGTGCGCCGGTTTCCCAGGCCGGCGTGCTGATGCCTGCGGCGGAAATCTCGCCCGTGGGTACCACGGTGAGCGCCCGTCCCGAGTTCGCCGGGCTGGTGCTCGCCGATGCGATCCGCCCCTTCGACGTTACCGTGGCATCGGGCGGGCGCCTCAAGGGCCACCTGCAGGACCGCGTGGTCCGTTCCAACGAGACCGGCACGCTGATCTTCGACCAGCGCATCGTGATCGACACGATCCCGGCGGCCTCCAGCTCGGTGTCGGAGTGGCAGCGTTCCGGTATGACGCCGGTCACCACCGATGCCGACTATCGCCTCGATGGCCTCGGCAGCGTGGGAGCCGGCAGCATGCAGCGGCAGGCCAGCGGCAGCCGGGTGCGCTTCAAGCTCACACGCCTGGTGGCGGCCGGCGAGTCGACCTACTTCCACACCGTGCTGACCAACGCCACCGATTTCGCCGAGACGGGCACGGTGGTGCTGAGCGGCCCGGGCGTTCCCGTGATCTCCTTGCCGAGCTATGCACCCAGCGGCGTGCCGCAGCCGTACTACACGGCCACGGCCGTCGCGCCGGCGCCGGGCAACTGGACCTTCATCAACGACCACGGGCAACTCAGCACCTCGGTGGGTGGCGAGAGCGGGATCAAGGCCATGCTGTGGCAGCCGGCCCGGGCCAACAGCATCGACGGCAGCCTGCATCCGATCCCGATGCTGCCGGGCTACCTGCACAGCGTGGCCGGCCGCATCAACAACCTCGGCCAACTGGTCGGCACCAACTACATGCGCGCGACCGCTCGCCCCAGCGACACGCGCCAGCGCGCCTTCCTGTGGAAGCCGCTCACCGACAGGACGCCGATCACCGGATCGCTGGTCGATCTGGGCCTCTATCCTGGCGGCAGCTACAGCTCGGCCGAGGCGATCAACGACCTGGGCCAGGTCACCGGCGCGGGCGACTATGCGCATGCGCCGCCCACGGCCGCGGGCGTGCCTTCACCCACCTCCTTGCTGTGGACCGGGGGCAGCGTCGTGAAAGTGGCCGGCACCGACTACGGCAACGGCTTGTCGATCAACAACCGTGGCGTGATCGTCGGCTACGGCAACATGGGCTACGGCACCTACCAAGGCTTCCAGTGGACGCCGTCAAGCATGGGCAGCACCACCGGCACCCGGCTCGCGGTGTTCGATGTCGCCAGCGACTACACCGGTTCAGGGGTCACTCGCGACATCAACGATGCCGGCGTGGCGGTGGGCGGCGCGAACATCCGCCGGTCGGCCACGATCGTCGAGCCGCACGGCTACATCTGGAGCCCCGGCCGCGTGCAGGATCTGGGGCCGAGCGAACTCCCCGTCGCGATCAACGAGGCGGGAGTCGCGGTGGGTTGGTATGCAGGCTCCACGGCGGCGCTCTACCGCAACGGCGTGCGCACCAAGCTCAAGTATTTCGTCTCGCCGGCCGAACACTGGCAGATTGGCTGGGCCTACGACCTCAACCGCAGCGAGCAGATCACCGGGGCGGGCAACACGCCGACCAGCGCCGGCTCGATCCTGCTGATGACGCCGGTGCGCATCCAGTACGCTGGCCCATCGCCGCGCGGAACCGTCGGCGCCTACACGATGCGCATCGAAGGCACCGGCTTCCGCGAGGGGGCGAAGCTGCTCTACAACGGCGCACCGCTGACCACCCGCCGCCTGCACTCGAACCTGCTCGAGGTCGATGTGCCCGGCGTCCGGGGATCGGAGCCGGAGATCACGGTGATGGTGCAGAACCCGGACGGCACGCTGTCCAACGTGCACCGGTTCTGATCGAACGGGACAGTGCAGGTGCCCCGGGGGCTTACTCGGGTGCCTGCACGCTGCGTCCGCCGGGCTTGTCGCTGCTCGCATCGGGCCGGATCTTTCTGACCGGCTGCGGGCCGTGCCCCGATTTTGTCGTCATCTTGGGCGCGGCTTGAGGCGGGGCGGAAGCTGGCCGCGATATCGGCAGTGCAACCTGCAGCTCCGCTGCCGAGGCCGCGAGCGGCAAGGCCAGCACGAGGGCGAGCCGGGCGGAGTGCATCTTGAATGGGGTGGGCATGGTCTATCCTTTCAGGTTGATGGGGCGGCACGGCGCCGCCACTGCCGAATACGCAGTGCCGCGCCGGAATCCGCCATGCGGTTTCGTCATGGACGGCCGGCCAGCATGGCGGCCGCCTCTGCCACGACGCGGTGGAAGTAGGGCCCGGCCCCTGGCTCCTTCTGCAGGGCCTGCTGCGCCAGCGCCAGCTGGCGCCGTGCCGCCTCCACGTCGTGCAGTGCCAGCAGGCATTGCGCGTAGCGCGCGCGGACCTGCGCGAGGTCGGGGTGGTAGGGATAGCCGGAAGCGAACTCTTCGATCGCACGCTCGAAATGCGGCCGGGCCTCGGCGGCGCGGCCCAAGCCGGTGAGCACGCGTCCCATCTGCAGCTCCATGCCCACGAAGGCATTGCGGTACTGCGCATCGCGCGGTGTGCGGCGGGCCGTCGCATAGTTGGCTGAGACCACCGGCCAGGCGCGCTCGAAGCGGCCGCGCTCCATGTCGACCAGGGCGTGGCCGGCCGCGGCCAGGTGCTTGCTCGAGCCGAAGGTGTTCTCTCGCTCATCCTGCGACTGCAAGGCACGATCGAATGCGGCCTCGGCCTCGTCGAGCCGGCCTTCGGCGAGGTCGAGACGTGCAAGGCGCGAATCGACATCGGCCACGTAGGGATGGCGCTCACCCAGCGCCGCCACGTGGCGGGCCCGCAGCGCCTGCAGGCGCTGCCGGGCCTGGGCATAGCGGCCGGCCGCCTGCAGCGCCAGCGCGAACATGGTGTCGCCCACGTCGGCAATCTCGCCTGCCGAATGCGGCATGGCCTGCGCCTGCTCCATCTCGCCCAGCGCCTCGGCGATGCGGCCATCGAACAGCAGTGCCTCGCCGACGACCATCCGGGCCTGGAACGCGCGATCGGGCGACACATGGCCTTGCTGACGTTCGATCACCGCGCCGGCATGGCGCACCTCGTCCTGCCCGCTGCCGTGCACCCACAACAGCAGCCGGCCGTGCAGCAGCTCCACCATCGCGGTGCTCACATGGTCCGGGCCCAGCGCCGCCAGCAGCGCCTCGTGGGCCTGGCGCAGCTCGATCTCGGCGCGGGGGAAGCGCCGCTCGGCGATCAGGTTGTTGGCCAGCAGGTAGCGTTCGCGAGCCAGGCGCACCGAGTGCGGGCCCCACAAAGCCTCGCGCAGCTTCAGTGCATCGAGGTACAGCGCATAGGCCTCATCGGCATGGTTCTGCATGCCGCGCACCTCGCCCAGCGCCGCCAGCGCTTCGGCGGCCTCGGCGCTGCGCGGTGCCTGCCGCATCACGGCCTGCACCGCCGGCTCGATGTGCCGCGCCGCCGTGTCGATGTCGTGCCGACGCGCCGCGCCGAGCCCGTAGCTCACGTGCACCATCGCGCAGGCCAGCGGCGGGTCATGGCCCGCGCCTGCGCATTGCCCCGCGGCCTTCAGCAGCACCTCGCCGGCGGCCTGGTCGTTGCCCTGCTGCGCCAGGCTCTCGGCCAGCTCCCGCAGGGCCGCCATGCGTTCGGGCAGCGGCGCGCCGTGCTGTGCCAGCAGCTCGGCCCGCTGGCGGCGCAGCGGCACGGCCGCATCATCGAGCGCCAGGTCGTGCAGCAGCCGGCCCACCACTCCCTGCAGCTCGGTGCGCACCTGCGGCTGCCCGGTGAGGCCCGTCTGCAGCGCGGTTGCGCTCTGCTCCAGCAGGTCCTGTACGTTCTGCCGCCGCTTGCTCAGCGCATCCTGCTGCTCGATGCTGTTGCTCTCGAAGAGCCCGATCAGGAAGTCCTTGATCGCGGTGGCCTTGGCGGCTTCCAGCCGCGCTTCGCGGGCCTGCCACAGGGCCAGCGCCGAGCCGGAGCCGATGGCGGCCGCCGTCACCGTGGCGGCGGTGAGCGCCAGTGCATGGCACTGCACGAAGCGGTGCATGCGGTACCAGCGGCTGTCGGGCCGTGCCAGCACCGGCTGCCGGGCGAGATGCCGCCGCAGGTCGTGCGCAAAGGCTTCGGCCGAGGCATAGCGGCGCGCCGGATCCTTCTGCAGCGCCGTGAGCACGATCAGGTCGAGATCGCCGCGCAATTGGCGGCGCAGCCGGGCCGGCGTGCTGTGCCACGCGCCAGCATGCGCCGCGCTGCCCAGCCAGGCCTGGCTGGGTCGCCGCGGCTCGGCCGAGAGGATGGCTTCTTCCAGCGCGGCCGGCGTGTCGCGCGGCAGGCGGTAGGGCCGCTCGCCGGTGAGCAGCTCGAACAGCACGACGCCCAGCGCATACACGTCGCAGGCGGTGCCCAGCGGCGCGCCGGCGATCTGCTCGGGCGCCGCATAGTCGGGCGTCAGTGCGCGGCCTCCCTCGCGGGTGAGGGCGGTGCTGAAGGCCTGGTCGCCCTGCAGCAGCTTGGCGATGCCGAAATCGAGCAGCTTCACGTCGCCGCCGGCCGTGACCAGGATGTTCGACGGCTTGAGGTCGCGGTGCAGCACCAGCAGCGAATGCGCGTGCTGCACCGCGCCCAGCACCTGCAGGAACAGCTGCAGCCGCTGGGCCACCGTCAACCGCCGCTCGTTGCAATGCGCCTGCAGGTTCTGCCCTTCCACATGCTCGAGCACCAGGAAGGGCAACCCCTGCTCCGTGACGCCCACGTCGTACAGCCGCGCGATGTGGGGATGCTCCAGCGCCGCGAGGATGCGCTGCTCGCGGCGCAGCCGCTCGGCCAGCGTGGCCTGCCCCGGGCCCGCATGCGGGATCTTCAGCGCCACCCGGCGCTGCAGCTGCCCGTCATCCCGCTCGGCGGCCCACACCACGCTCATGCCGCCCTGGCCCAGCTCGCGCACCAGGCGGTAGGCACCGAGCCGCTGTCCCGCCTGAAGGCCTGCGCGGCGCGGTCCGGCAAGGCGAGGTGGTGCTTCGAGAAAGGCCCGGCGCTCGATGTCCTCGCGGTCGGCCAGCAACTGCTCGAGCGCCGCGTGCTCCTCGGGGCCTGGCGCCAGCCTGTCGAGCCAAGCCTTGCGCGACCCGGCCGGCTGATCCAGCGCGGACTCGAGCAACGGCATCAGCCGTGCCCAGAGCCGCGGCGCGATCTTCATGCCGGGCTCCGCGCCTCGCGCAGTGCGGCATAGAGGAAGCTGCGCGCACGCTCCCAATCGCGCTCGACCGTGCGCAGGCTCACTGCCAGCGCCTGTGCGACCTCGCTGTTGCCGAGGCCGACGAAGTAGCGCATCTCCACCACCTGCACGAGGCGCGGATCGATCTCGGCCATGGCCTGCAGCGCCTCGTGCACCTGCAGCACCTCGTCGGGCGTGCCGGCCATGCCGGCGGCGGCCGCGGTGTCCAGCGTCACCCGCAACCGGCCGCCGCCGCGGCGCTCGGCCTGCTGCTCGCGTGCGATGTCGATCACCACCGAGCGCATCGCGCGTGCCGCATACGACAGGAAATGCCCACGGTCTTCGGCCAGCAGCCGCTTCAGTCTCAGCAGGCGCAGGTAGCACTCGTGAACCAGCGAGGTGGTGTCGAGCATCACGCGCTCGTCGGTCTGCCGCATGCGCGCATGGGCGATGCGCCGCAGCTCGGGATACAGCCGCTCGAAGAGACTGCCGATCGCCTGCTCGTCACCGTGCCTTGCCGCGGCGAGGAGGGTGGTGATGTCGCCCATCCGTTCTCCCTGAGGACGCTTGCGTCAGCCGCGCAGTGTCCAGGCGGTGCCGGGCGACGGTCATCCCCAGTTTCGATGACGGCGATGGCGGTGTGCGCGATCGGTTTCCGTAGTGGTGGGTGGAGCGCCGCAGCGGCGTTCTCCGCCGGCGATTCACCCAGGCCCGCGCCGGCGGCCTGGCACCGGCCGCAGTGCGGGCGCGGCCCTGGAAGGAGACCACGATGAAATTCACGATGCAATGGACGATGGCGGCCCTGTGCGCGGCAAGCCTCTCGGCCTGCGGTGGAGGGGGCCCGGACGCCACCGGGGCCCTGCCGGACGCGGCCGCGGGCGCGCGGGCCTCGGCACTGCAGCTGCCGCCCGGCGACAGGCTGAAGCCCGGTGGCACGGGAAACCAGGCCCCCTACGGCTCGATCAGCATCGAGCCGCTGCGCAAGGCCGACCGCTACGATCGCCTGGGCATCAACGGCGGCGAGGTGCTGCAGCTGAATGCCAAGGTGGTCGATCCCGAGGGCGACGCGATTGCCATCCGGTGGCGTGCCACGCCGCTCGACGATATCGGCACCGCACTGCGCCCGCCGGTCGATCTGGGTGGCGCCGCCGCTCTGGCCTGGGATCTTGCGAGCCAGCCGCTCGGCGACTTCTTCGACCCCATGCTGTGCCAGCGCGTGGCAGGCCAGCGGGTGCGCATCGAGCTGCTGGCTTCCGACGCCTATGGCCACCTGCGCAAGCCGTCCACTGACGAGCGCGAGATCTTCGTGGTGTGCGTGCCCGAGTGAAGGGCTTCCCGGGGCAGCGTGGCTAATGCGCGATGCCGAGCTTGCCGAAGTGCCGCCGGCCTTCGGCCAGCTCGGCATAGGCCGCCGCTGCGTCATCGATGCCGAACACGCGGTCGACGACCGGCACGATGCGGTGGGCCGCGATCGCCCGCGCTGCTTCGGCCAGGTCGGCCACCGAGCCGGTGTTGTTGCCCACCACGCGCAGGGCCTTCACGATCAACGGCAGCAGGTCGATCGAGCTCGCGGTGCCGTTGACGAAGCCCACCGTGAACACCGTGCCGCCCATCGCCGCCGCGTTGAGCGAACGCGCGAAGTTGGCCCCGCCCACGGTTTCCACCACCAGATCGGCACCGCGGCCGTTGGTGATCTCGAGCACCGCCTCGTCCCAGGCGGGCGTGCGGCGGTAGTTGACGAGGTGATCGGCACCCAGCTGCCGCGCGCGCTCCAACTTTTCGTCGGATGACGACGCGAGGATCACCGTGGCGCCCGAGGCCTTGGCGAACTGCAGCGCGAAGAGGCTGACGCCGCCGGTGCCCAGCAGCACCACCACCGAGCCGGGCCGCAGTGGCGCCGAACGCACCGCGTTCCAGGCGGTGGTGGCCGCGATGGGCAGCGTGGCGCCCTGCACGAAATCCAGATGCGCCGGCAACGCCACGAGGCTGCTCGCCGGCACCGCCACATAGTCGGCCAGCGAGCCCGGCAGCGTGAGCCCGCGCATCGCCGCCACGTTGTGCGGCGTGATTGCGCCGCCCTGCCAGTTGGGCATGAAGTGCGGCACCACCCGGTCGCCCACGGCCCAGCCGCTCACGCCTTCGCCGAGCGCGGCGATCTCGCCCGCGCCATCGGCCACCGGCACCATCGGAAACGCCGCGCCGGGAAACTGGCCGCTGGCAATGGCCACGTCCAGAAAGTTCAGCGCGGCGCCGCGCAGGCGCACCAGCACTTCGCCGCGGGCGGGCTGGGGGTCGGGCCGCTCGGCGCGGCGAAATGCGGAGAGGGCAGGAGCGGTGAGTTCGATGACCTTCATGGATGTTGTCGAGGAGAAAGCGAAGAAGGCCTTCAGTCTCATCAGAAAGGGTGGCTCGATAAACTGCCGCCCGCTTGATTCATCTGAAACCGCCGCTTGCCAATGGACTTGCTCGACAGCATGAAGGTCTACGTCCTCGCGGTCGAGAAAGGCAGCCTGAGCGCGGCCGCCGCCGAATGCGGCATCTCGGCCACCATGGCCGGCAACCACCTGCGCATGCTCGAAAGACGCCTGGGCATGCGGCTGCTCAACCGCACCACGCGGCGGCAGGCGCTCACCGCCTTCGGCGAGGACTACTACGCCCGCTGCAAGGAGATCCTCCGCCTCGTGGCCGAGACCGATGCGCAGGCCCAGAGCCTGCAGCTCGCGCCGGCCGGCAGGCTGCGCATTACGGCGCCGGTGACCTTTGGCGCCGAGGCGCTGACGCCGGCGCTGTCGGCCTACCTCGAGCGCTACCCCGAGGTGAGCGTCGACCTGACGCTGAGCGACCGCGTGGCCGACCTGATGGAAGAAGGCTTCGAAGCCGCCATCCGCGTCGGCGAACTGCCCGATTCGCAGCTGGTGGCGCGGCCGCTCGCGCCCTACCGGCTGATGATCTGCGCCTCGCCCGGCTACCTGGCGCGCAAGGGCACGCCACGCACGCCCGACGACCTGAGCCACCACGATTGCTTGTCGTTCACGCCGGCCTCGATGACGCACTGGCGCTTCCAGGGGCCTGACGGGCCGTACCGCGTGCCGGTGTCGGGCCGCGTGCGCGTCAACCAGGGGCAGGCGCTGCGCGTGGCGGCGCTGCACGGCCTGGGCATCGTGCTGCAGCCCGCGATCCTGCTGGAAGCCGATGTGCAGGCCGGCCGACTGGTGCGGCTGCTGCCCGAGCATGAGCTGCCGAGCCGGCCGATGCACGTGGTGTACCTGCCGGACCGGTATCGATCGCCCAAGCTGCGCAGCTTTGTCGACTTCGTCGTTGAGCGGTTCGGCTAAGCGCTGTGGCGATGGTCGGCGAGCACCTCGCTGAGGATGTGCTCGGCGCGCGTGGCCTCGTAGGTGTTGTTGCTCGAGAGCCCCGACACCAGGATCAGCGCCTTCCACAACACCCAGGCCCGGCCGCGCAGCCACGTGGCCTCATCGAGCGGCAGCGCTTCGCGCAGCGCGGCGCGTGCATGGCGATCGAACACCGTCCACGCCGGCGCCAGGTCACAGGCCGGGTCACCGACCGCGGCATTGCCGAAATCGATCACCGCGCCGAGGCGGCCCTGGCGCACCAGCAGATTGCCCACGCTCACATCGCCATGCAGCCACACCGGTGGCCGCGTCCACGAGGTGGCCAGCGCGGCCTCCCACAAGCGGGTGGCTGCCGCGGTATCGATGCGGCCCTGCAGCAGCCCGATCGCTTCGCGCGTCTGCGCGTCGTACACGGCGAGCTCTCCACCTCGATGAAAGTTGTGGCCGCCCGGAGGCGGGCCACCAGCGGCGTCGATGCGCTGCAGGGCTTGGAGGAATCGCCCCAGGTCGGACGCGAGGCCGAGCATGTCGCTCACCCGCTCGGGCCGCGCCGTGTCGCCCGGCAACCAGCGGTACACCGACCAGTGCCACGGATAACGGCCTTGCGGCCGGCCCAAGCCCACCGGTGCGGGGATGGGCAGCGGCAGATGCGGCGCGAGGCGGGGAAGCCATTGCTGCTCCTTCTCGACCTGCGCCGCATACGCTTCATGCCGTGGCAGCCGCACCAGCAACTCGTCGCCCAGGCGGAATGCGCGGTTGCACCAGCCGGGCGTTGCGACCTCGGCCAGCGGCAGGCTGGCCCATTGCGGGAACTGCTGCGCGAGGAGTTGGTGGACCCCTGGGAGGTCAATGATCGGGTCATTGCGTTGCATCGTCAGCAAACAACAACTCGCTACGTAGGTGTGCATTTGTGCTCAAATGCCCAAGGGAAGCTTTGTGCTTCACCTTCCATACTTCTTCAAAAGTACGCATGAAACTAGTTAAAACACCTGTAGCCGTGGCATTAATTTTGCTGTCTGGGTGTGGTGCAATGAGCACCCTTGATCCGAACGAGGCCACTATATCGGACAAAGCCTCTATCGTCATTCTCGGTGTTCAGCCGAGGTTCAGAATTGGCGTGAGCGCAGGTAATGGGCTTACTCAAACATGGAGACCGACTAGCGGTTTTCATGCGAACGCATTTCCGGAAGATGGATATCTCGTGCTTAAGTTGACTCCGACAAAGGAAGGTGCAAGCTACGGGGTCACCCAGGTGCTAACCAAAGATTTCGGCCTCGCAATCCCCCCTAGGTATACCGCATGCACGGGGCGAGCGACTGCGGCATTTGAGGCTCCTGCTGGTAAGGTAATTTACGTGGGCGACTTGGAGTACGAAGTCAAGGGCGACAGTCTTAGATTTTCATATGGCAAAAGCCCTGAGCGCCTTCGAGAAATGTTGGGAAAAAAGTATCCGGCTCTTGCGGATAAATGGGAGTCCGGTGAGATATATTTTCCAACTGTTGAAAATCTCGACTGTGGTCCTCTGCATGGAACCATCCCGGTGTTCATTCCGGGTAGAAAGTGATCAGGGGTAATATCCTGAATCCTTGAAGGCGCCAGCGTGGTCTGTCACTTGGAGGGTACTTAGGCACCCTTATCGTAGTCCTTTGAATCTTTCAGGAATCGGAGGAGTGGTTTCTCGCGTCCCTTGCCACTCCGTTGATCCCTTGCCATGCCAAATCGTCTCTTGTGTTGCGTCACTTCCCCCACGAATCCTTTAACCCCGTGATCTTGTTGAACACCGCCTTCCCGCCCTCGCGGTGATGGTCCTTGCAGTCCGCCACGAAGTACCCGTGCCGTTCGAACTGGAACTTGTGGTCGGGCGCGGCGGTGGCCAGTGAGGGCTCCACGTAGGCGGTGACCACCTTCTTGCTGTTGGGGTTCAGCGCGGCCAGGTAGTCCTTGCCGCCGGCGTCGGGTTGGGGGTCGGTGAACAGGCGGTCGTAGAGGCGCACTTCGGCTTCGATGGCGTCGTGGGCGCCCACCCAGCTGATCACGCCCTTGACCTTGATGGCGTCGGCGCCCGGGGTGCCGCTCTTGGTGTCGGGCACGAGCTTGGCGTGCACCTCGGTCACGGTGCCGTCGAAGCTCTTCTTCAGGCCGGTGCACTGGATCACGTAGCCGTATTTCAGCCGCACCATGCTGCCGGGCGTGCTGTTGCCCTGTCCGTCGTAGCGGGGCGGGTAGAGGCGGTGGTAGCCCTTGAGCGGCTCTTCCATGAAGTCGTCGCGCTCGATCCAGATCTCGGGGCCGAGGCTGAATTCGCGCTTGCCGAGTTCGGGGTGGGCGGGGTGCACGGGGGCGCTGCAGGGTTCGGTCTTGCCCTGGCCGATCACTTCGTCCCAATTGGTCAGCACGAGCTTCAGCGGGTCGAGCACGGCCATCGCGCGCGCGGCCTTGCCTTCGAGGTCGTCGCGCAGCGCGGCTTCGAGGATGCTGTATTCGATCCAGCCGTGGGCCTTGCTCACGCCGATGCGTTCGGCAAACAGGCGGATGCCCTCGGGCGTGTAGCCGCGGCGGCGCATGCCCACGATGGTGGGCATGCGGGGGTCGTCCCAGCCGTCGACGATCTTTTCATCGACCAGCGCTTTCAGCTTGCGCTTGCTGGTGATCACGTAGGTGAGGTTGAGTCGCGCAAATTCGTATTGGCGCGGCAGCGGGTGCTTCAGCAGGCCCAGTTCGGCCAGGCGCTCGAGCAGCCAGTCGTAGAAGGGGCGCTGGTCTTCGAACTCGAGCGTGCAGATGCTGTGGGTGATGTTCTCCAGCGCATCCTCGATCGGGTGCGCAAAGGTGTACATCGGGTAGATGCACCACTTGTCGCCGGTGTTGTGGTGCGCGGCGTGCTTGATGCGGTAGATGGCGGGGTCGCGCAGGTTGATGTTGGGCGAGGCCATGTCGATCTTGGCGCGCAGCACCATCGCGCCGTCGGCATGCTGGCCGTCGCGCATTTCGCGAAAGCGCGCGAGGTTCTCGGCCGGGGTGCGGCTGCGGTAGGGGCTGTCTTTGCCGGGCGTGTTGAAGTCGCCGCGGTTGGCGCGCATCTCTTCGGGCGATTGCTCGTCCACATAGGCCAGGCCGGCTTCGATCAGCGCCTCGGCGGCGCGGTACATGAAGTCGAAGTAGTTGCTGGCGTAGTAGAGGTGGCTGGTGGTCACGCCGGCGTTGTCGGCGGTCCAGTTCCAGCCGAGCCAGCGCACGGCGTCGACGATGCTGTCGACGTATTCCTGCTCTTCCTTCTCGGGGTTGGTGTCGTCGAAGCGCAGGTGGCACACGCCGCCGTATTCCTGCGCCAGGCCGAAGTTGAGGCAGATGCTCTTGGCATGGCCCACGTGCAGGTAGCCGTTGGGCTCGGGCGGAAAGCGCAGGCGCACCTTGGCGGGGTCGGGCGCGCCGGCTTCGTGGGTGGCGGCATCGCCGGGCTGGCCGCCCCAGCGGCGCGTTGCATAGGTGCCCTGGGCCAAGTCGCGCTCGATGATCTGGCGCAGGAAGTTGCTGGGCTTGGCGGCGGTGTCGTCTTTGTTTGTAGGCGTGTGAGACATGGCGTGTGCGCGCTGTGCGGCCTTGAAAAGCCGCTGGAATCAACCGGTTGCGGTCATTCTAGGCGTGCGCCCCGCGGCACACATTGCTCACGCTTGGTTGCAAGCGGCGGTGAACCGCAGGGCGGGGTGCCGCGTTCGAACAGGCATCCATCGCGAAAGAGGAGATCGCATGAACCGCCCACTCGTCGCTTCGCTGGCCCTGGCGGCCGCCGCGCTCGGCGCTACCGGTGCCGCCCAGGCGCATGTCAGCTGGTCGATCGGCATCAACGTGCCGGGCCCGGCCCCTGTGTATGTGGAGCCCGCGCCGGTGTATGTGCAGCCGGCGCCGGTGTATGTGGCGCCGCCGCCGCAGGTGGTGTATGCGCCGCCGCCGGTGGTGTACACCCGGCCCGCGCCGGTGGTGTATTCACCGGCCCCGGTGTATGTGAGGCCGGCGCCGGTGTATGTGGAATACGGCCGCGGCTGGCATCACCACCATCACCGCGGCTGGTGATCAGCGCGCGGTGCGGCGCAGCATCTCGATCTCATGCGCCAGCATGCGGCGCTGCAGGCCTTCGCCCTGCAGCCGCAGCAGCGTGACCACGCCGTGGATCGCGAGGCCCAGGCCCCAGCCCAGCAGCGGCAGGTGGTGAGCGGGTTGCTCGGGCATCCACTGGTTCATCAGGAACAGGCCGCCGTTGACCATCAGGTACACCGCGGCGTGGATGAAGAAGCCCATCTTGCGGCGCACGCGGTGGGCGGCGCGGGCTTCGATCGTCTGTTCTTCAAAGTGCTTCATGTCGGCTCCTGTGAGGTGTGTGAATCGATGGGTTGAATGCTAGGCATCCCATCGCCCACAGGCAGCCGCGCTGCGACCAGACGCGGCATCGCGCCGCGAAACCGCGCCTCGGCGGCGCGAAATGCAGGCTCCGCTACATGCCCTTGAACAGGTGCGCGTAGAGCCGGCTCACGGTGAGCTTGTCGTCGCGCCCGCGCAGCGTGAGCGTGACCTTGCCCGACTCTTCCTTCTGCGCGCTGGCAATGCAGCGCGCCTGCACCACGGTGCCGCGGTGGATCTGCCAGAAGCGCTGCGTGTCGAGTTGCGGCAGCAGCTCGCGCAGCGAGAGGCGGATCAGGTGCTCGCGCTCGGCGGTGACCACGCGGATGTACTTGTCGGCCGCCTCGAAATACAGCACGTCATCCACCGGCACCATGTGCACCGTGTTGCCCACGGCCGCCTGGATCACCTCGAGCCGCGGCGCGGGCGCAGCCGATGAGGCCGGTGCGCCCAGCAGCGCACGCATCTGCTCCAGCGCGGCTTGCATGGCCTGCGGTGCGCTCCCGGCATTGGCCTCGCGCTGCGCGAGCTGGCGCTGCAGGCGCTGCACGCATTGCGCCAGCCGCGCGCCATCCACCGGCTTGAGCAGGTAGTCCACCGCCTGCGCCTGGAAGGCCTGCACCGCGTATTCGTCGTAGGCGGTGATGAACACCAGCAGCGGAAACGGCGCGTCGCCCTCGGGCCAGTCTTCGGCCAGCGCCTGCGCTACTTCGAGCCCGCTCATGCCGGGCATGCGGATGTCGAGGAAGCACACGGCAGGCTGCAGCTCCAGCGAGCGCTGCAGCGCCTTCAGCCCATCGCCCACGGTGGCGGCGATGTCCAGCTCGGGCCACAGGCGGGCGAGGTCGGCTTGCAGGGCCTGCGCGAGCAGGGGTTCGTCTTCGGCGATCAGGGCGGTGGCGGACATGGCGCGGCATCGTAAGCCAAGGCGTGTGCCCGCGGCGCATCCTCAAAAGTAGGGGAGTGCGATGGTGAATATTAGGGGGGGTATTTCCGGTCAGTTAGGGATGGCTGGTGGAAGCCTTGCCGACAAGAATTCCGGCTGCGGTTCAGGAGTTGTCAGGTATGGTGGAAACAGTTTTGACACAGAAGTCACGTTCTACGTGATTCCCGCCCGAGCGGCTGATTCGTCGGCCTGAGGCACCCCCGGCGCCCCGCGCCAAATCCTTCGAAGCCAGAGTTTTCCCCAAAGTCGGTTTCCGGCTGGGGTGGCCTGTTTTCGTCTTCATTATTTTCGAGGCGACACCATGAAATGGCTGGCGCGTGGCCTGTTTTTGTCTGAACAAATACCGATCATGCTGTTCGTTGCAGTGCGGTATTGGGGTTTCGATATTCAGGGGCGTATTTTTATCGGCGCGGCGGCGGCACTGCCGTTCTTTGCGCTGTGGGCCGCGCGGCGGCTTCGCCCGGGCTCGCTGTTCCTGGGCACCAACGTGTTCTTCGCCCTCGTGGCGCTGGTGCTGCTGCTGCCGCTGCAGCCGCTGAAGGATGCCTTCCTCGCGCTGGGCGAGGCGGGCATGTTCGCGGTGATCTGGGCTTCGGCGGTGGTGTGGTTCCTGTCCGATCCCTCGGGCCTGCTCAATACCGGCGGCGAGCCGGGAAGCAGAAAGTATCCGTTGCTGCTGCTGGCCGTGTATTCGGTGTGCCCGGTCTTTTCCTATCAATTTCGCGGCAACGAGAACGTGGCGGGTGCGCTGCCCTTCGTGCTGTTGATGTTCACCGAAAAGATCCTGGGCTTTTTGCAAATTCGTGAAATCAAGAGGAATCCCCATCATGGCTGACCAACATACCCGCCAAGAACGCATCGCCATCGTCGGCATCGGGCTCACCCTGCCGGGTGGGGTGACCGATCCCGATTCGTTTTGGAAACTGCTCGAGAACAAGGTGGACGCCACCTGCGATATTCCGGCCGACCGCTGGGACGTGCGTCGTTTCTATTCGCCGTTCGGCTCCGAGAAGCCGGGCAAGATGTACGTCAAGCGGGGTGGTTTCCTGCAGGGCGAGGTGGGCGCGTTCGACCCGCTGTATTTCGGCATGTCGCCGCGTGAGGCCTCGGTGGTCGACTTCCAGCAGCGCCTGCTGCTCGAGGTGAGCGCCCGTGCGCTGCAGGATGCAGGCATCACCGAGGCGCAGTGCGCCCGCTCGAACACCGGCGTGTTCATCGGCGGCTTCTGCATGGACGCCAAGATCGAGGCCTCGCACCTGTTCAACCGGCCCTGGGGCATCACCCAGTCGGTCACCGGCAACACGGCCACGCTGCTGTCGAACCGCATCTCGTATGCCTTCGACCTCAAGGGCCCGAGCCTCACGGTCGATACCGCCTGCTCGTCTTCGCTGGTGGCCGCGCACCTGGCGGTCGAGGCGCTGCGCGCCGGCGAGTGCGACACCGCGCTGGTGGGCGGCGTCAACGTGATGACGCAGCCCGAGCACTTTCTCGAGATGTGCAAGGGCCGGCTGCTCGGCAAGGATGGCCGCTGCTACACCTGGGACCAGCGCGCCAACGGCTATGCGCGCGGCGAGGGCGCGGCGGTGCTGGTGCTCAAGCGGCTGTCGCAGGCGCAGGCCGACGGCGACCACATCTACGCGGTGATCGAGGCCACCGGCGTCAATCAAGACGGCACCACCAAGGGCATCAGCCTGCCCAACCCCGAGGCGCAGAAGGCGCTGATCGAGAAGGTGATCGCCAAGGCCGGCCTCACGCCGTCCGACATCGACTACGTGGAGGCGCACGGCACCGGCACGCAGGCCGGCGACAAGGCCGAGACCTCGGCGCTGAACCATGTGTTCCAGCCCGGCCGGCACGACAAGCTGGTGATCGGCTCGGTGAAGACCAACATCGGCCACCTCGAGGCCGCGGCCGGCGTCTCCGGCCTCGTCAAGGCGGCGCTGAGCCTGAAGCACGGCAAGGTGGTGCCCAACCTGCACTTCGAGACGCCCAATCCCGAGATCCCGTTCGACCGCATGTGCCTGCAGGTGCCCACCGAGGTGCAGCCCTGGCCGCGCAGCGGCAAGGTGCGCTATGCGGGCGTCAACTCGTTCGGCTATGGCGGCACCAACGCCCACGTGATCCTCAGCGAGCCGCCGCGGGCGGCACAGCAGGCAGCCGCAGCGGCGCACGACGAGCTGCCTTCGGCGCTGGTGCTGCCGCTGTCGGCCCGCAGCAAGGAATCGCTGAAGGCGCTGGCGCAGCAGTACGCCGACGTGCTGCAGTCGGGTGCGCCGGTGATGCCCTTCCTGCGCCGCGTGGCGCTCAAGCGCGACCACTTCGACCGCCGTGCGCTGGTGCATGCCGCCAGCGTCGATCAGCTGGTCGAGCGGCTGCAGGCCTTCGGCCGGGGCCAACCCTCTGAAGGCGTGGCCACGGTCGAGTCGGCCAATGGGGAGTCGCCGCTGGTCTTCGTGTATTCGGGCATGGGCCCGCAGTGGTGGGGCATGGGCCAGGAGCTGATGGCGCGCGAGCCGTTGTTCCGCCGCAAGGTCGAGGAATACGACGCCGCGTTCCAGAAGGTCTCGGGCTGGTCCATCCTCAAGGAGATGTTGGCCGGCGAAGAGGCCTCCAACATGGCCCGCACGCAGGTGGCCCAGCCGGCCAACTTCGTGCTGCAGGCCGCGCTCACTGACCTGTGGGCCTCGTGGGGCATCAAGCCGGCGGTGGTGGTGGGCCACAGCGTGGGCGAGGTCACCTCATCGTATGTGTCGGGCATCCTGAGCCTGGAAGACGCCATGCGCGTCAGCTTCCACCGCAGCCGTCTGCAGGGTTCGCTGGCGGGGCAGGGCGCCATGCTCGCCGTGGGCCTGCCCGAGGCCGAGGCGCGGGCCTACCTCGCGGGCCTGGAAGGCCAGGTGGCGATTGCGGCCGTCAACTCGCCGCAGGCCGTCACGCTGGCGGGCCATGCCGAGCCGCTGATGGCATTGGCCAAGGTGTTCCAGGAGAAGGGTGTCTTCCACCGCGCGCTGAAGGTCGAGGTGGCCTATCACAGCCCGGTGATGGACCCGATCGAGGCCGAGCTCAAGGCCAGCCTCCAGGGTCTGCAGCCGCGCGCGGCCACGGTGCCCTGCTATTCCACCGTGAGCGGCCGCCTGGCGCAGGCGGGAGATTTCGGGGCCGACTACTGGTGGGCCAACGTGCGCCAGTCGGTGCTGTTCGCCAAGGCCATCGATTCGATCACCGACCAGGGGCACACCAGCTTCCTCGAGGTGGGGCCGCATCCGGTGGTCACCAGCTCGGTGAAGGAGGTGCTGGCCAAGAAGCGCATCAGCGGCCAGTGCTACACCAGCCTCAACCGCAAGCCGCCCGAGCAGGGCACGCTGCTGCAGACGCTGGGCCAGCTGTATGCGCAGGGCCATGCGCTCGACTGGAACACGCTGCTGCCGGGCACCGACCGCTACCTGCCGCTGCCGGCCTATCCGTGGCAGCGCGCCCACTACAGCAACAGCACGCCGCGCTTCTACCAGGACAAGTTCGGCGAGCCGGGCCATCCCATCCTGCTGCGCAACCTGCAGCTGCCCGAGCCGAGCTGGGAGGTGGAGCTGCTCGACTCGCTGTTCCCCTACCTCAAGGACCACCGCATCGGCGGTCGCACCATCGTGCCGGGCGCCTTCTATGTGGAGGCGGCGCTGGCGGTGCGCAGCAAGCTGACCGGCGAACGCACCGGCGGCCTGCGCAACGTGTCGTTCGAGCGCATCCTGCCGGTGCCGGAAGAAATGGATGCCGAGGAGCGCCGCATGGTCTCGGCCGCCACCGGCAATCAGCAGTCGTTCCGCATCTACAGCACCACCACGGCCCGCGAGGAGTCGTGGAGCGTGCACGCGCATGGCGACTTCGCGCCGGTGGCACCGTATGAGACCGGCCTCGATGTGCAAGACCATGCGCTCGACAGCTTCGCTGCGCAGGACGTGGGCGCGCTCTACGCCACCATCGCCGAGACCGGGCTGTACTACGGCCCGTTCTTCCGGCCCATCCAGCTGCTCAAGCGCCAGGGCGACCTGGTGTATGCCGAGATCGAGAACACGCTGGCGGCCGAGGCCGACTACATCCTCTCGCCCACGGTGCTCGACAGCGCGTTCCAGACGTTGTTCGTCTTCGCGCACGATTTCGGCGTGCCGTTCATCCCGGTCAAGATCGACCGGCTCAGCGTGCACGGCACGGTGACGCCGCGCTGCAAGGTCTTCGGCCGGCTGCTGTGGATCTCGGCGCATTCGCTGAAGGCCGACTTCATGCTCTTCGACGAGCATGACAACCCGGTGGTCGAGATCAGCGGCGTCACTTGCCAGGCGCTGCAGCAGATGGGCAGCGCCGACACCGGCGCGGTGGCCACCTACGTGCCCACGTGGGTGCCCTTCGAGGCGCAGGCCTTCGCCGAGCGCGCACAGGCGGAGGCAGGCGTTGCGCTGCTGGATCTCGATGCCGGCTGGCAGGAGCCGCTGCTGCAGCAGCTGCAGGACGAATCGGTCGACCGCCTGGTGGTGCTGCTGCCGCAGGCCGGCGCGATCGGCCAGGCCTACGAGCAGGCGGTGGCGGTGTCGGCCCGCCTGGCCGAACTGGTGCAGCTGGTCAACCAGCACCGCGCCGGCCGCACGGTGGAGCTGCTGCTGTGCACCCGCGATGCGCAGCGCGTGGTCGAGGCCGACCATGTCGACGGCCTCGCGCTGGCCTCGGTGTGGGGCCTGGGCCGCACCATCAACACCGAGTACCCGAACATCCGCTGCAGCTGCATCGACTTCGGTGCGGCGGACGAGCAGGAGATGACGTTGTTCCAGCAGGCCGTGCTGGGCCGCGAGCTGGGCGTGCGCGAGCTGGCCATCCGTGGCCAGGCGATCTACGAGCACACGCTGGTGCGCCGCGAGGCCGAGGCCGCCGAGCTGTTCACGGCCGAATCGCAGCCGGGCCAGAAGCTGGTGCTCGACGGGCTGCCGTCGGATGAGGCGGCCTTCCGCACCGCCGAGCGCGAGCAGCCAGATGACAAGGCGCTGGAGATCGAGGTCGAGCAGATGATGCTGTCGCGCTGGGATGCGGCGAGCCAGCGGCTCAAGGTCTACCCCGACGACCCGGCCCGCCATTTCTTCCGCTACCAGCCGGGCATGCAGTGCGTGGCCACGGTGCTGCGCAAGGGCGCGGCGGTGGCTGACGTGGCGGTGGGCGATCGCGTGGCCGTGTTGCATCCGCTGGGCCTGACCAACATCGCCACCGTGCCGGCCGCGCATGCCGTCAAGCTGCCGGCCGAGCTGGGCGCTGCGCCGCTGCCCGATCTCTACGAGCTGGTGCGCGCGGCCTATGCGCTGCGCCTGATCGGCTCGCTCGACAAGGGCCGCACGCTGCTGATCAAGGGCGTGTGGGGCTGCTTCGCGCTGGCGCTGGCCGAGCAGGCCCGCGATGCCGGCCTGCGCGTGGTGTTCGTCGATGAACAGCCGGGCGCCACCAGTGAATCGCAGGCCACCGCGCTGCCGGGCCTGCACTACCTGCCCGACCACGAGGGGGCGTGGATCGACCAGCTCGCGGCCACCGCGCAGCGCGTCGACGTGTTCGTCAACGACGGCGGCCACGACATCGCCTCGGTGGCGATGCTCAACCCGTTCGGCAAGGTGATCGACTTCCGCTTCGCGCAGGCCGATCGCCGCGCGCAGGCGGCCGTGCCGGCCTGCAACGCCGCCTGGCATGTGGTCGACATCGACGCGCTGTACCGCGACCACTTCGGCCTGGTGAAGGAGCTGCTGGCCAAGGCGCTGGCCGACCTGGCCAGCGGCAAGCTGGTGCTGCCCGGCTTGCCCGAATACGCGATGCGCGACATCGGCAACGCCGCCGCGCTGCTCGAAGACGGCAGCGCCGCTTCGGTGGCCGTGCGCATGAAGGGCGAGACCGTGCCGCTCGAGGTGAAGGCCCGCCTCGACGACGTGGCGCCCGACGGCACCTATGTGATCACCGGAGGCACGCGCGGCTTCGGCCTGCGCTGCGCGCAGTGGCTGGCGCGCCAGGGTGCAAAGCACCTGGTGCTGATGAGCCGCAGCGGCCTCGCCGAGGCGAGCGCCGTGGCAGCGGTGGAAGCGCTGCGCGCCGACGGCGTGCAGGTGGAGGTGTGCGCGCTCGACATCGCCGATGCGTCGCAACTGGGCGCCGAGCTGCGCCGGCTGCGCGGCGTGTGCCCGCCGGTCAAGGGCGTGATCCACAGCGCGATGGTGCTGGACGACGACTTCCTCGCCCGCATGGACGAGTCGCGCTTCCGCCGCGTGATGGGCCCCAAGGTGGCCGGCGCGCTGGCGCTGCATGAGGCGCTGGCCGGCGACGACCTCGACTTCTTCCTGATGTTCTCGTCGATCTCGTCGCTGATCGGCAACTCGGGCCAGGCCAACTACGTGGCGGCCAATGCCTTCCTCGACGGCTTCGCGGCGCACCTGATGAGCCGCGGCGTCAATGCCCGCACCATCAACTGGGGCGTGCTGGCCGAGGCCGGCGTGCTGGCCAACGATGCGGCGCTGACCAAGGTGCTGGAGATGGCCGGCATCCATGGCCTGAGCAACGCGCAGGCCATGGGCGGCATGGAGCGCGTGCTGCAGGGCGCCGATGCGCAGGTGGGCGTGTTCATCGTCGACTGGCGGCAGTGGGCGCTGTCGAACCCGTCGCTGTCGCAGTCGGGCTTCTACCGCGAGCTGCAGGACCAGGCGCCGGGCGAGGAACAGCAGAAGCTGCTGCAGGTGCTGGAGCAGATCATCGACCTCGGCACCGACGAGCGGAAGGCCCACATCGAGGGCGAGCTCAAGCTGCGCTTCGGCGAGATCTTCCGCATGTCGCCCGATGCGATCGACAGCCGCGCCAGCATCATCGAGCTGGGTGTCGACTCGCTGATCGCCACCGAGATCTCGGTCGCGCTGAAGGCGCAGCTGGGCGTGGACGTGCCGCTGATCGAGCTGCTGGCCGGCCCGAGCATCGAGACGCTGGCCACCAAGGTGCTGGCCCAGCTCGAGGCGCTGATCGACGACGCGGCTTCGGCTGCGCCGGCCGAACCTGCCGCGCCTTCAGCCGCTCCCGCAGCCGAAGCAGCCCAGGCCGAACTGGCCGAGGCCGCCGACCGCTGATTCCACCCCGCCCCCACCGATACAGGAGCAGTACGTGAGCGCCGACAAGAAGGAACTCCTGCGCCGCATTCTCGAGAAGCAGAAGGCCGCGCCCAAGACGGCCGCCGCCGCGGTGGCGGCGCAGCCGGCCGCATCGGCGCTCAAGGCGCGCCGCCTGAAGCAGGGCGTGCTGTCGCCCGCGCAGCGCCGGCTGTATGCGCTGTACCAGCTGAACCCGAAGGACACGGCCTACAACCTGCCCGAGATGCTGCGCTTCGATGCGCCGCTGTCGCGCGAGCAGGTGCAGGCCGCGGTGGGCCGGGTGATCGCGCGGCACGACATCCTGCGCAGCTCGTTCCACATGCGCGATGGCCAGGTGGTGCAGCAGGTGCACGACAGCGTGCCCTTCAAGGTGGAGCAGGTGGCGGTCGAGTCGCAGGCGCTCGACGACTGGATGCGCGGCTTCGTGCGGCCCTTCGACCTGTCGGTGCCGTGCCAGCTGCGCTGTGCGCTGGTGCAGGCCGGTGCGCACAACTACCTGGTGTTCGACAGCCACCACATCATCGGTGACGGCTTCTCGTGGGGCCTGATCAATGCCGAGCTCGCCGCGGCCTACCAGGGCCGCGAGCTGCCGGTGCCGGAGTTCCAGTACCTCGACTACGTGAGCTGGTTCGAGCAGTGGCGCGCCACGCCTGATTTCACGCGGCAGGAGCAGTACTGGCTGGGCCGGCTGCAGGGCGCGCTGCCGCTGCTGGAGCTGCCCACCGACCATCCGCGCCCCGAGAAGCGCGATGCGGTGGGCTCGAACATCGAGTTCGGCCTGGGCGCGCTGGCCGCGCCGCTGAAGGCGCTGTTCCGCGCCGAGAACGTGACGCTGTATGCCGGCCTGATGTCGGTGTATGCGCTGTTCCTCGCCAAGCTCTCGGGCCAGCGCGAGGTGGTGGTCGGCACGCCGGTGATGGGCCGCCGCCTGGCGCCGCTGCGCCAGATGCCGGGCATGTTCGGCAACACGCTGCCCATCCTGGCCAGCCTCCCGCCCGAGGCCTCGTTCCGCGAGCTGCTGCAGCAGGTGAAGGGCGCGGTGCTCGACTGCCTGCAGCACCAGGACGTCGACATCTCGCTGCTGGTCGACAAGCTGGCCCTGCCACGTGACCCCTCGCGCAACCCGCTGTTCGACACGCTGTTCGTGCTGCAGGTGCGCAACCTCGATGTCTTCGGCGGCACCGACCTCGGCTTCGAGCCGCGGCATTTCGACCGGCAGCGTGCGCAGTTCGACCTGGCGCTCGAGGCCGTCGAGCGCGGCGACGACATCGTCTTCAAGCTCGACTACGCCACCGCGCTGTTCACGCCCGAGACCATCGCCCGCTGGCGCGACCAGCTGCTGGAGCTGGTGGCCCAGGTGATCGCCTCGCCGGGCGCGCTGCTCAAGGACCTGTCGCTGCTCGGCGCCGCGCAACGGCAGGCGATGCTGCAATGGCAGTCGCCGCTCGAGGCTGCGCAGTTGCGGCCCATCCCGGCGCTGTTCGAGGAAACCGCTGACCGCCGCGGCGATGGGGTGGCGCTGATCCTGGGCGACGAATCGCTCAGCTACCGCGAGCTCCATCGCCGCGTGCAGGCGGCGGCGCGGCAGCTGCGGGCCGCCGGCGTGCAGCGCCACGACCGGGTGTGCCTGCTGCAGGACCGCTCGTTCGAGATGGTGGTGGCCATCCTCGCGGTCATCCAGGCCGGCGCGGCCTATGTGCCGATCGACCCCGACTACCCCGACGACCGCATCCGCTTCACGATCGAGGACTGCGGCGCGCGGCATCTCATCACCCAGCCGGCGATCGCGCGCGACAAGGCCGCGCTGCTGGCCGGCCTGCCGCTCACGGTGATCGACTCGCTCGACACCGAATCCGCGGGCGAGCCGCTGCCGGTGGTCAACGAGCCGGCCGACCTGCTCTACGTGATCTACACCTCGGGCACCACCGGCCAGCCCAAGGGCGTGATGGTGGAGCACCAGTGCCTCTACGGCCTGCTGCGCGGCAACCGGCTGCCGGCCTATGGCGAGGCCGACCGCTGGACGCTGTTCCACTCGTATGCCTTCGACTTCTCGGTGTGGGAGATCTTCGCGCCGCTGCTCAGCGGCGGCTCGCTGGTGATCGTGCCGAAGAAGGTGGCGCGCGACACGCTGGCCTTCCATCGCCTGCTGCGCGAGCAGCAGGTCACCGTGCTGAACCAGACGCCCTCGGCCTTCTACCGGCTGGTGGAGGTGGATGCGCAGGCCGGCGATCGCCTGGCGCTGCGCTGCGTGATCTTCGGCGGCGAGGCGCTGACGCCCGGCCGCCTGCAGGGCTGGTTTGCGAAGTATCCGCAGACCGCGCTGATCAACATGTACGGGATCACCGAGACGACGATCCACACCACCTACAAGCACCTGCAGGCGGCCGACATCGCGCAGGGCGAGCGCTCGAACATCGGCGTGTCGCTGGAGAGCTTGTACATCTACCTGCTCGATGCCGACCAGCGCCTGTGCCCGCCCGGCGTGGTGGGCGAGATTTACGTCGGCGGCTGGGGCGTGGCCCGCGGCTACCTCAACCGGCCCGAGCTGAGCGCGCAGCGCTTCATCGCCGATCCGTTCATGCCCGGTCGCCGGCTCTACCGCTCGGGCGACCTGGCCCGCTGGGGCGCCGATGGCCAGCTCGACTACCTGGGCCGTGCCGACCAGCAGGTCAAGATCCGCGGCCACCGCATCGAGTGCGGCGAGATCGAGCACCAGATCCAGAAGATCACGCAGGCCAGGGCCGTGGCGGTGTTCGACAAGGCCGACGACCAGGGCGAGAAGCAGCTCTGCGCCGCGGTGCAGGCCGACACCTGGGGCGAGGCCGACACGCAGCGGCTGAAGCAGGCGCTGGGCGCCTTCCTGCCCGAGTACATGGTGCCCTCGCAGATCGTGGCGGTCGACGAGATCCCGCTCACCTCCACCGGCAAGCTCGACCGCCGCAAGCTCGCGGCACAGATGGAGGTGTCGCGCGAGGCCACCGGCTACGTGGCGCCGCAGGGCACCACTGAAGCGCTGCTGGCCCAGATCTGGCAGGGGCTGTTCCCCAAGGCCGGCCCCATCGGTCGCGAGCACGACTTCTTCGCGCTCGGCGGGCATTCGCTGCTGGCGATCGAGCTGGCGCTGGCGCTGAAGAAGCGGCTCGACAAGGAGGTGCCGCTGGAGCTGGTGTTCGGCCACGGCCGGCTGGCCGACATGGCCGCGGGCATCGAGGCGCTGGGCCGCCAGCAGCTCGATGCGATCGCGCCGGCGCCGCTGGCCGCGTACCACGACACCTCGTCGGTGCAGCGGCGCCTCTTCTTCATCGAGGAGACCACGCAGCCGCCGGCCATCACCTACAACGTGCCGCTGGTCTACGAATTCGAAGGCGCGCTCGACATCGGCCAGTGGCGCGCCGCGCTGCAGCAGCTGGTGCTGCGGCACGAGGCGCTGCGCACCCGCTTCGAGCTGGTCGACGGCGTGCTGAAGCAGGTGGTGTGCAGCGCTGATGCCTTCCGCCTCGAGGTGGAAGAAGAGGTGCTCAAGGGCAAGATGCAGTGCGTGGGCGAGTTCGTGCGGCCCTTCGACCTGAAGCAGGGGCCGCTGTTCCGCGCCAAGGTCGTGCGCTTCATGGACAGCTCGCGCGGCCTGCTGATGTTCGACTTCCACCACGTGGTGTGCGACGGCATCTCGCTCAACGTGATGGTCGACGAGATCAACCGCCTGTGCGCCGGCGCCGCGCTGCCCGCGATGCCGGTGCAGTACAAGGACTTCTGCCACTGGTGGCAGGGCCGCGGCGAGGTGAGCCGCGACCTCGGCTACTGGCTGAAGCAGCTGGAGGGTGCTCCCACGCTGGAGCTCTTCACCGACATGCCGCGCCCGGCCAAGCAGAGCTTCGCCGGCGGCGAGGTGCGCTTCGCGCTCGACGCATCGCTCGACCAGCGCTTCGACGCCTTCTGCCGCGAGCACCGGGTGACGCCCTACATGGCCTACCTGACGGTGTTCTCGCTGATGCTCTCCAAGCTCAGCGGCCAGCACGACATGGTGATCGGATCGCCGTTCTCGGGCCGGCTGCATCCCGAGCTGCAGCGCACCGTCGGCATGTTCGTCAACACCATGCCGCTGCGCTGCCGGCCGCAGGCGGCCCTGAGCTTTGCCGACTACCTGCAGCAGGTGAAGGCCACCTGCGTCGAGGCGCAGGAGCACCAGTACTTCCAGTTCGAGGACTTGGCCAACAAACTCTTGCCCAACAAGGACCTGTCGCGCAACCCGGTGTTCGACTGCATGCTCGACCTGCAGGTGGCCGATCCGGCCGCGCTCAACGTGCCCGGGCTCAGGCTGCATGCGCTGCCGCTGCACAACCCGACCGCCAAGATGGACCTGCTGCTGAGCATCCGCCGCGCGACGCAGCCGGGCGAGCGCACCGAATGCACGCTGGGCTATGCCGCGGCGCTGTACAAGCCGGCCACGGTGGAGATGCTGGGCCGCTGCTTCCGCCAACTGCTCGAGCGCTGCCTGAGCGAGCCCGGCGCGGCGCTGGCCCGCCTGGGCCTGGCGGGCGGCGACGTGGCGCCCAGCGTGGTCGACGGCCCGGTGATGGAGCTGGGCGCGCCGCAGCCGGCGCACCGCTTCTTCGAGGCGCAGGCGGCCCGCACGCCGGAAGCCCCGGCGCTGGTCTGCGAAGACCGCTCGCTCAGCTATGCGGAGCTCAACGCCCGCGCCAACCAGCTGGCCCGCCACCTCCGCGAGCTCGGCGTCAGGCCGGGCGACATCGTCGCGCAGAAGCTCCGGCGCTCGGAGCGCATCGTGATCGGCATGCTGGCCATCCTGAAGGCCGGCGCGGTCTACCTGCCGATGGATCCGTCGACGCCGGAGCAGCGCTGCCTCACGATCCTGTCGGAGTCGCGCGCCCGCTGCCTGATCACCGACCGGCCCGAGGCCGCGCTGCCCGCCGGCTTGGTGGGCTTCGACTGGACGCAGGCCGACGGCGCATGGTCGCAGCCGGACGGCAACCTGCCCGGCCAGGGGGCTGACGAGGGCCTGGCCTACGTGATCTACACCTCGGGCACCACCGGCAAGCCCAAGGGCGCGATGATCGGCCACCGTGCGTTGGTCAACCTCTCGCTGTGGCTGGGCGACCTGCTGTACCGGCAGGCGCCGACCACGGTGATGCTCAATGCCTCGGTGCAGTTCGATGCCTCGATCCAGCAGCTGTTCGCGCCGCTGTTCTTCGGCTCGCGGCTGGTGATCATCGACGAGCAGACCAAGCAGGATCCGTATCGCTTCGTCGAGGTGGTGCGGCGCCACGGCGTGGAGCTGATCGACTTCACGCCCACGCACCTCGCGGCCATCCTGCAGTACGTGGAGCACAACCGCCTCGCGCTGCCGCTCAAGCGCGTGCTGGTGGGCGGCGAGCATCTGCCGCGCGACGTGGCCAAGGCCTTCTACCGCGTCTGCGGCGCGGGCAGCCGGCTCTACAACGTCTACGGCATCACCGAGGCCGCGGTCGACAGCACCTGCGAGCTGGTCGATCCCGCGCGCGAGATCACCATTGGCACCGCGCTGCCGAACCGCCGCCTCTACGTGCTCGACAAGGACCTGAACCCGCTGCCCGCGGGCGTGCCGGGCTTCCTGTACGAGTCGGGCCTGGGCCTCGCGCAGGGCTACCTGCACGACGAAGCGATGACGCAGCAGCGCTTCGTGCCCAACCCGCATGCGGCCGGCGACGAGGCGCATGCCCGCCTGTACGCCACCGGCGACCGCGCGCTGCTGCTGCCCGACGGCCGGCTGCGCTTCATCGGCCGCGCCGACAACCAGGTGAAGCTGCGCGGCTTCCGCATCGAGCTCGACGAGATCCGCCTCGCGATCAACGCGATCGACGAGGTCGAGGAGAGCGTGGTGATGCTGCGCGAAGTGGAGGGCGTGACCACGCTGTGCGGCTGGTACGTGGCCGGCCGCGAGGCCGATGCCGCCTACATCGCGGGTCGCCTGCGCAAGCAGCTGCCCGAGTACATGATCCCGCCGCACCTGATGGCGCTGGAGGCGTTTCCGCGCAACACCAACGGCAAGGTCGACACCTCGCGGCTGCCGCTGCCCACCCGCTCGGGCGAGCCGGCGGTGGGCGCGAGCGACGGCGAGCTGGCGCAGCTGTCGGCGCGCCTGTGGTGCGAGCTGCTCGGCGTGGCCGAGGTGTCGGCTGCCGACAACTTCTTCGCGCTCGGCGGCGACTCGATCAAGGCGATCCAGCTGGCCTCGCGCTGGCGTGCCCAGGGCTACGTGCTGGCGATGGACCGCTTCTTCGTCACGCCCACGATCGCCGACGCCGCGCGCTACCTCAGCCGCGATGGCGCCCAGGCCGATCAGTCACCGGTGGTGGGCGAGGTGATGCTCACGCCGATCCAGAAGAACTTCCTGGCGCAGCATTTCGAGAAGGAGCACCACTGGAACCAGGCGGTGCTGCTCGAGAGCCAGGCGCCGCTCGATGCGGCCCGCGTGCGGGCAATCATGCGCGAGCTGGCCGACCAGCACGACATGCTGCGCGCCACGCTGGCGGCCGACCGCACCCGCATGGTGGTGGCGGCGCCCGAGGCCTTCGCGGTGGAGGTCTCGGTGCACGAGGTCGCCGAGTGCGAGCTCGATGCGCTGCTCGATGCCCTGCAGGCCGGCTTCGACCTGCGGCGCGGGCCGTTGTGGAAGCTGGCGCTGATCCGCACGCCGTCGGCCGACCACCTGTTCTTCGTGGCGCACCACCTGATCGTCGACGCGGTGTCGTGGCGCATCCTGCTCGAAGACTTCTTCACGTTGCACCATGCGGCCCAGGCCGGCGCGCCGCTGAAGCTGGCGCCCAAGTCGGTGTCGTACCGCGACTGGGCGCATCACCTGCAGGCCCAGGCGCCGGCGGTGGCCGAGGCCGAACTGGCCCACTGGCTGGCGGTGCCGCTCGACGCGGCCGACCGCAAGCAGGATGTGCCGGGCACCGAGGCCGATGCGCAGCAGCTCGGCTTCACGCTCGGCCTGGAGCATGGCCGCCTGCTCAACGAGCGGGTGCACCAGGCCTACCGCACCGAGATCAACGACGTGCTGCTCGCCGCCTTCTACCTCGCCGTGAAGGACTGGCGCGGCAGCGAGCGCCTGACGCTGGCGCTCGAGGGTCATGGGCGCGAGGCGGTGGGCCCGGGCAAGACCGCGCAGGACGTGTCGCGCACCGTGGGCTGGTTCACCTCGCTGTTCCCGGTGAACTTCGACGTGCCGGGCCGCGAGCCGAAGGACCACCTGCTCGGCGTGAAGCAAGCGCTGCGCAGCCTGCCGAACAAGGGCGTGGGCTTCGGCATCGTGCGCCACCTGGCGGAGCTGCCGGCCGCGCAGCGCGAGCAGCTCGAGGCGCTGACCCCGGCCATCGCCTTCAACTACCTGGGCCGGCTCGACACGCCGGCGCAGACGGCCGCCACCGGCTTGGCCGTGTCGGCGCGCAGCGTGGGCGCGACCAGCGCGGCCACCAACCACCTCACGCACGACCTGCTGGTCGAAGGCGCCTTCCGCGGCGAGCTGCTGAGCTTCACCGCGCGCTTCAACCGCTTCGCGCATTCGCGCGGCGAGATCGAGGCCCTGATGGCGCGCTTCCAGGCCCGGCTGGCCGAACTGATCGACCACTGCGCCGGCATGAAGGACACGCACTACACGCCGGCTGATTTCAGCGCCTCGTCGCTCGATGCCGACGAACTGAACGAGATCCTGGGCGCCCTGGAAGACTGACATGAACAGCAAGAAGATCCTCGACATCCTCAACACCTCGCCGCTGCAGCAGGGCATCCTGTTCCACCATCTCTACGAGCAGGACGATCCCTATGTGGTGCAGAACGAGGTGTCGCTCGAAGGCCGCCTCGACCCCGAGGCGCTGAAGCAGGGCTTCGCCCGCCTGACGCAGAAGCACGACGTGCTGCGCGCGGTGGTGCTGCACGAAAAGCTCGCCAGCCCCAAGCTGGTGGTGCGCGCCGAGGTGGAGCCGGTGTTCGACCTGCACGACCTCTCGGCGATGGACCTGGCCGAAGCCGAGGCCTGTTTCGCCGACCGCCGGCTGCAGGCCGCGCGCCGCGGCTTCCGGCTCGACCGCGGTCCGCTGGTGCGCATGGCGTTGTTCCGGATGGGGGCACAGGCCTGGCGCCTGCTGGTCACCTCGCACCACATCGTGATGGACGGCTGGTGCAACGGCGTGTTCTTCGGCCAGCTGATCCGCTTTGCGCGCGAGGCGCAGGCCGGCATCGCGTCCGACGTGCGGCGTGACGCCTCGTTCTGCGACTACCTCAAGTGGCTGGACCGGCAGGACCCGGCACAGGCCATGGCTTTCTGGAAGGAGCGGCTCGCCGCGCTGCCCGACCAGGCCACCGTGGTGCCCTTCATCCGCCATGCGGGCGGCGCGGCGCAGCCGCAGTCGCTGGTGGAGCCGCTGGGCGCGGAGCTCACGCAGAGCCTGAAGCAGCTCGCCAAGGCCTGGGACGTGACGCTGAACTCGGTGCTGCAGGCACTGTGGGCCGTGGTGCTCGGCCGCTACAACGACAGCGGCGACGTGGTGTTCGGCACCGTGGTCTCGGGCCGGCCCGAGCACATCGCCGGCGTGGAGACCTCGCTCGGCGCCTACATCAACACCATCCCGGTCCGCTGCGGCCTCGAGGGACGCAGCTTCGAGCAGCTGGCGAGGTCGGTGCACGAGTTCTTCCGCGAATCGGTGCCCAGCCAGCACCTCGCGCTGCTCGAGATCCAGAAGCAGGCCGGTGCCGCGGGCCCGCTGTTCGACCACCTGTTCGTCTACCAGAACTTTCCGTTCGAGCTGGGCGGCAGCCAGGGCGACTTCCGGATCACCGGCTTCAAGGGCCACGAAAGCACCAGCTATCCCCTCAACGTCGTCGTGTCCGAGGCCGCCGATGGCCTGCAGGTGGCCGTGAAGTTCGACGCTGCCCGCATCGACGAGGCCCAGGTGCGCCGGCTGCAGGCGCACCTGCGCACCGCGGCCGCCCGCGTGGCGGTCCAGCCCTACCTGCAGGCCAATCAGGTCGACGTGCTGCCCGACGACGAGCGCCGCCAGGTGCTGGTGGGCTTCAACGCCACGCGCAGGCCGTGGCCGACCGATACCCATGTGCTGGAGCTGATCGACGGCATCGTGCAGGTGCTGCCCGAGCACACCGCGGTGGTGGAGGCGGGCCGGTGCATCCCGTACCGCGAGCTCGACCGCATGGCCGAGGCGGTGCGCGGCGCGCTGATGCAGCGCGGCTGCGGCCGCGGCGAGGTGGTGGGCGTGCTGGCCGACAACTCCGCCGCCATGGTCGCGGCGATGCTGGGCGTGATGCGGGCCGGCGCGGCCTTCCTGCCGATGGACCCGAAGAACCCGCAGGCCCGCCTCGAGCAGGTGCTGGCGCAGGCCCGCGTGCGGCTGCTGCTGTCGCAGCCGGCCGACCTGCGTTTCGAATCGCTGCCCGCGCTCGAGGTGCTGCCGCTGCACGAGGCCGTTGCCGGCCCTGCGCCGCGGCAGCCCGCGCCGGCCGTCGAGCCGGGCGACATCGCCTACGTGATCTTCACCAGCGGTTCCACCGGCGTGCCCAAGGGCGTGCCGGTGTCGCATGGTGCCCTGCTCAACCTGTGCCTGTGGCATGAGGAGGCCTTCGGCCTCGACACCACGGCGCATGCCACCAAGTACGCCTCGCCCGGCTTCGATGCCTCGGTGTGGGAAATCTTCCCCGCGCTGGCCTGCGGCGCCGCGCTGCACGTCGTGCCCGAGGCGCTGCGGCTCGACATCGCCGGCCTGCATGCCTGGTTCGAGCAGCAGCGCATCACGCATGCCTTCCTGCCCACGCCGGTGTGCGAGCAGTTCCAGAAGCGCGACAACGCGACGCTGAAGGTGCTGCTCACCGGCGGCGACACGCTGCGCGACACCGGCTACAGCCGCGGCTACTGCCTGGTGAACAACTACGGTCCCACCGAGAACGCGGTGGTCAGCACCTCGTGGGAGGTGGTGCGCGGCGCGGCCGAGGTGTCGATCGGCCGGCCCATCGCCAACACCCAGGCCTATGTGCTCGACAGCCGGCTGCAGCCGTGCCCGATCGGCGTGCCCGGCGAACTGTGCCTGGGTGGCGCCGGCCTGGCGGCGGGCTACCTGCACGACGAGGCGCTGACGCGGCAGAAGTTCATCGACAACCCCATCGGCCGCGGCCGCCTCTACCGCAGCGGCGACCTCGCGAGCTGGAACGCCGACGGCACGCTGCGCTTCCTGGGCCGGCGCGATGGCCAGGTCAAGATCAACGGCAACCGCATCGAATGCGGCGAGATCGAGGCGGTGGCCGTGCGCGTGCCCGGCGTCACCGGCTGCAAGGCGCAGGCCGTGCAGCATGGCGGCAAGGCCTCGCTGTGGCTGTTCTACGAAGCGCCGGCCGATGCGCGACTCGAGACCGAGCTGGCCGCCAGCCTGCAGCAGCGCCTGCCGGCCTACATGGTGCCGGCCCGCCTGATGCGCGTGGAGACCCTGCCGCTCACCACCAACGGCAAGATCGATGCGAAGCAGCTCGACGCGATGGCGCAGCAGTCGCTCGGCGAGCGGCCCGCGCGCGAGCCGGTGGCCTGGAGCGGCCGCGACCGCGTGGTGATCGAGGGCGTGGCCAGGGAACTGGGCCTGGCGCCCGAGCAGATCGGGCCCGACGACCATTTCTTCGCGCTGGGCGGCGACTCCATCCGCGCGATGCGGCTGGTGGCCCATATCCAGAAGCAGCTCGACGTGAGCCTGCACATCACCGAGGTCTTCCGCCATCCGGTGATGCGCGAACTGCTGGCCCGCGTGCATGGCCAGGGCGAGGCAGGCGACCTGCCGCTGGCCAAGGCCGGGCCGAGCGACCACTACCCGATGTCGTCCGAGCAGTTGCGCCTGTTCTTCTTGAGCCAGGTCGACCGCAGCACGGCCTACAACGTGAGCAACGTGTTCGAGATGCCGGCCGGGCTGGGCGTGGTTGAGCTCGAGCGGGTGTTCCGCGCGCTGATCCGCCGCCACAAGGTGCTGCGCACGATCCATCGCGAGGTCGACGGCGAGGCCCGCCAGAGCATCCTCGAGGAGGTGCCGTTCAGCGTGGCCGAGGTCGAGATCGCCGAGCTCACCGAAGCGGCCGTGGCCGCGCAGGTGCGCCCCTTCGACCTGGCGCGCGAGATCCCGATCCGCGTGACGGTGCTGCGCACGGCCCGCGCCAGCTACCTGCTGCTCGACGTGCACCACCTGATCATGGACATGGCGTCGATGCGCATGCTGATGGTCGACTTCCGCGACCTGTGCATGGGCCGCGAGCTCGCCCCGCTGCCGTTCGACTACGTCGACTACTGCGTGTGGCGCGAGCAGCAGGCCGCGCAGGGGCATGCGGAGGCGACGGCGTTCTGGCAGCGCACGATGGCCGATGCGCCGCGGCTGAACTTTCCGTCGGACCATCCGCGCCCGCCGGTCAAGAGCTTCCGCGGCGAGCGTCTGCAGCAGCGCTGGAGCGCCGAAGACCGTGCGCAGATCCAGGCCTGGTGCCAGCGCCGCGGGCTCACGACCTTCACCTACCTGGCTGGCGCACTGGCGATCGCGCTCGAACGCTTCTCGGGCGACCGCGACGTGCTGATCGGCACGCCGATCGACCTGCGCCGCTATGGCCAGCTCGACAAGGTGGTGGGCATGTTCACCGGCACGCTGCCGGTGCGCCTGCAGCCCGATCCGTCGATGCCGGTGGGCGCGTATTTCGATGCCGTGCGTGAGCACGTGATCGACTGCTTCCGCCATGCGGACCTGCCGTTCGAGCGCATCGTGGAGCTGTCGGGCCAGAAGAAGGACGCCAACCGCAACCCGCTGTTCGACGTGATGCTGGTGGTGCGCGAGACGCTGCAGGTGCAGGAGGCCGACGGCGGCCTCTCGCTGCGGCCGGTGCCGATGGGCCGCACCACCGCCAAGTTCGACATGCTGGTCGACGTGGAACTGTGCGAGGAGGGCATCCGCATCGATGCCGAATACTGCACCGACCTCTACCGCATCGAGACGATCGCCAGCTTCATCGACACCTTCCGCCGCGTGTGCCTGGCCGCGCCGCAGGCCGAGCGGGCCCAATTGGGCGAGCTCGACGTGCTGGGGGCCGAGCAGCGCGAGCGGCTGCTGCATGGCTTCAACCGCACGGCCAAACCGTTCGACCGCGACCTGCTGGTCCATGAGCTGCTGAGCCGCCGCGCGGCGCAGGCGCCGCAGGCGCTGGCGGTGATCGACGGCGAAGCCCGCCACACGCTGCAGTCGCTGGACATCGCCTCCAACCAGCTTGCGCATGCGCTGCGCGCCGCCGGCGTGGGCCGCGGCGACCTCGTCGCGGTGCGCATGGGGCGTTCGTTCGGCATGATGGTCGGCGTGTTCGCGGCGCTGAAGGCCGGCGCCGCCTACGTGCCGCTGGACCCTGAATACCCCGACGAGCGCACGACGCTGATCCTGCGCAATGCCGGCGCCAAGGCGCTGCTGGTCGACCGGCCGCTGCCCGGGAGCGTGGACTTCGAGGGCCGCTGCATCGACCTCTCGGCGGAGCGCTTCGATGCGCTGCCCGCCGAAGCGCCCGAGCGCGTGAACGATGCGCGCGACCCGGTGGTGGTGATCCACACCTCGGGCTCCACCGGCGTGCCCAAGGGCGTGGTGATCTCGCACCGCATGCTGATCAACTCGCTGCAGAGCATGGAGAACGACTACCCGGTGCGGGCCGGCGACGTCTACCTGTTCAAGACCAACGTGGTGTTCGACGTGTCGACCACCGAGCTGTTCTCGTTCGTGATGGGGCAGGGCAGCGTCGCGGTGCTGCCTACCGGCGAAGAGCGCGACCCCGAGCGCATCCGCCGCTGCATCGCGCAGCACGGCGTGACGCACATGAACTTCGTGCCGTCGATGCTCGATGCCTTCCTCGACCACCCGGCGCTGCGGCCGGCCGACCTCGCTTCGGTGAAGTACCTGTTCGTCGCCGGCGAGAAATTCCTGCCCACCACGCTGGCGCGCATTCGCGATGCCCGCATGGGCGCCACCGTGGTCAACATCTACGGGCCGAGCGAGACCTTCTACACCACGCAGTGCGTGGTCGATGCCGGGGCCGTGCTCGCCGGGCAGCGGCCGATCCCCATCGGCCGGCCGTTCGACAACCTGCAGGTCTACCTGCTCGATGCGCGCCTGCAGCCGGTGCCGCGCGGCGCGATCGGCGAGCTCTGCGTGTCGGGCGACGGGGTGGCCAACGGCTACCTCGACTGCTCGCTCGAGGCCGGCCGGTTTGTCGACAACCCCTTCGTGCCCGGCGCCCGCATGTACCGCACCGGCGACCTCGCCCGCCTGCGCGAAGACGGCCAGATCGAATACCTGGGCCGGCGCGACCGGCAGGTCAAGATCGCGGGCCGCCGCGTGGAATGCTCCGAGATCGAGGGCGCGATCCTGCAGCACACGCCGGCGCTGCAGGCCGTGGTCAAGACCTGGGGCGCCTCGGCGCAGGACCTGCGGCTGTGCGCCTATGTGCAACTGCCCGAAGGCGCTGATGCGCAGGGCCTGCGGGCGGCGCTGGCCGACAGGCTGCCGGCCTTCATGATCCCGGCGGTGTTCGTGCCGGTGCAGGAGTTTCCGCGCACTGCCTCGGGCAAGATCGACCTCAACCGCCTGCCCGAACCCGAGCTGGCCGGTGTCGCTTCGGCAATCGTCAAGCCTTCCACGCTGCTGGAGGCACGCGTGCATAAGCTGTGGGCGCAGGCGCTGCAGCTCGACCCGCAGCGCCTGGGCTGCCACGACGACTTCTTCGACCTGGGCGGCACCTCGCTGGGCCTGATCCGCATGGCGGCGCTGATCGCCAAGAACTTCGGCGCCGAAGTCAGCGTGGAAGAGCTGTTCCGCCACCGCACGGTGGCCGAGGTGGCTGCGCTGCTCGAACGCCAGCGCGACCAGGAGCCGCTGTCGCCGCTGACCTGCTTCAACCAGGGCCGGCCGCGCACGATCTTCTGCGTGCCGGGCATCAACGGCCATGCGCTGGGCTTCAAGGACCTGGCCCATGCGCTGAAGGACCATGCGCTGTACTGCCTGGAGCCGATCGACATCCGCGCGCGCGCACTGGTGCCGCTGGAGTCGATGGAAGCCATGTGCCAGGGTTACCTGCAGGCGTTGAAGCAGGCGCAGCCCGCCGGGCCCTACCGGCTGATCGGCCATTCGTCGGGCGGCCTGGTGGCGCTGCGGCTGGCGGCGATGCTGGAGCAGCAGGGCGACGAGGTCGACGGCGTGGTGCTGCTCGACTCGTTTGCCAGCTTCGAAGGCCAGAACCTCGAATGGATCCTCGAGCGGCCGCGCATGGCCTCGCTGGGTGCCGACTACGTGAACCACATCTTCTCGGGCTTCGAGCGCTACCTGGGCCAGGACCTCGGCCTGGCGGTGCCCGAGCTCGGCCGGATGAGCGACGACGAGCGCTTGGCCCACGTGGCCGGCCAGCTGGCACGCCACCAGATCACGCCCGATGCCGACCCGGCCTTCGTGCGGCAGTACCTGGAGATGCGCAAGCGCCACGAGAGCATGGTCACCGCCTACTACGTGGGCAGCGAGCGCGGCGCATTCCGCGGCCGCGTGAGCCTGGTCAAGGCCGGCGACCTGTTCACCCACCAGGACCGCGATCCGCGTGAGGACTATGGCTGGGGCGCCTTCCTGCCGCAGGGCGTGGGGCTGGTCACGTCATCCGGCAACCACGAGAGCCTGATCACCGGGCCGCATGCGCCGGCGCTGGCGGCGGTGCTGGAGGGCTTGTTCGCGCAGGCCGAGGTCGAGGAGCCGGCGCTGGAGCCTGAAGCTGCTCAGGCCGGGATCGGCAGGCGGATCACGGCCCGTGTGCCGCCTTCTTCGTCGGCAGCGGCTTCCAGCGTCAGCGAGGCCCGGTCGCCGTAGAGCGTGTGCAGCCGTTCGCGCACCTGCTTCAGGCCGAAGCGGGTGCCGCTGGAGGGCGGGGCCTCGTCCAGCCCCACGCCGGTGTCGCGCACTTCCAGCACCAGCGTGCCGCCATCGCGCGAAGCCCGCACCTCGATGCGGCCGCCGTCGACCTTGGGCTCCAGGCCGTGCTGGATGCAGTTTTCCACCAGCGGCTGCAGCAGCAGCGGCGGCACCTCCACGCTGCGCAGGTCCTGCGGCAGGCTGAAGTGCGTGGTCAGCCGCGGGCCCATGCGCACCGACATCAGCTCGAGGTAGTCATCGAGCCGCTCGAACTCGGCGGCCAGCGCATGCGACTGCGCGCGCGAGGCGCTGAGCGTGGCGCGCAGGAAGGCGATCAGCCGGTCGAGCATGGCCTGGGCGCGCGGCGGGTCGAGCCCGATCAGCACGCGCAGGTTGGCCAGCGTGTTGAACAGCATGTGCGGCTCGAGCTGGCTCTGCAGCAGCGCCAGCTTGGCCAGCGTGGCGTTGCGCTCGATCTCGGCGCGCTCCATGCGGTAGTAGTGCTCGCGGCCGCGGTTGTAGAAGTACTGCGTGACCAGGCCGCTGATCACCACCGTGCCGGCGATCCAGCCGAGGAACTTGCGCGGCGCGAAGCTCCACACCTCCCAGGTCGAGCAGCCGCAGACGGCATCGCCGATCATCGTGCCGAAGACATAGCCGAACACGATGCCGCTGATCACCAGCAGCACGCCGCGCCAGCCGCGCGGCCAATGGCTGTGCGGGTCGCGGTGGGGCAGCGCGAAGCGGCCGAAGTCGATGAAGGCCCAGGTGAGCAGGCCGATGGCCTGCGAATACACCTGCTTCAACGCGAACGGCTGCTCGTTGAGGTAGGCGATGACGAAGCCCACGACCGCGTTGAACACGGCCACCTGCAGGCCATGGCGGACGAAGTGCAGGGCTTGTATGCGAGGAGCGGTCGAGGTCACAGGTGCTGCTGGAAGAACCGCGCGATTGTGCGATAGAGGGCGGGCAGTTGTGCCGCACGGTCGAAGCCGGCCGCCTCGGGGCCGCTGAGGCCGGCGCGTGCCGCCACGCCCGCGGGCCACGGTGACAGCACCGCATCGTGTCCGGCGCCGGGCAGCGCGGCCAGTGTTTCGCAGCGCGGGCAGGCAGCCTGGAGGACGCGCACGTGGAAGGCCGGTGCGAGCACACGGTCGTTCTGTGCTTCGACGAGGCCGATGGCCGCGCCGGGCTGCGCCAGCGAGGCGGGCAGCACCACCGCGCCCACCGGCACCGCCGCCACCACGGCATGCACGCGTGCGTCGGCATGCTGCTGCGGCGGCAGGGCCTGCAGTGCGGTCAGCGCGGCCTGCGGCAGCATCTGGCGCCGCTGGCCGTAGTGGCAGAAGCCCTCGTCTTCGGTGGCGTGCGCGCGGCAGTGCTCGGCCATGCGCGAGGGCTGCCACTGCGCCCCTGCCATCACCAGCGCGGTGAGGCCGCCGGCCGACATGCCGTAGACGCCGACGTGCCGTGCGTCGAACAGCGGGCCGAAGCTGGCATCGGCAGCCAGGCGGTCGATGGTGTCGGAAATCTCGTGCGGCCGCTGGATCCAGGCGCGCGGGCCGGTCAGGCTGTCGTCGTGCCAGTTGTCGCCCTGGTGTTCGGGCGAGGCGACGATGAAGCCCGCCTGCACCAGCGCCCGCGCCAGGTCGTGCTGCGGCCAGGCCGAGCCGGCGGAGCCGTGCGACAGCACGACCAGCCGGCCATTGCCGCGCTGCGGAGCGGCATCCCAGGCTCCATCGAGCTCGAAGAGGCCGAGGCTGCGGTGGGTGTCGGCGGTGGCGCTGGGGTACCACAGCGTGACCGGGCCGTGCTGTGCATCGGCCGCCGGCAGCGTGTGGACGCCGACGCCGGCCTGCGCCACGCCGGCGCCCGCCAGCAGCAGCGAGCCGACGAGAGATCGGAGCATGCGGGGTGTCATGGCGTGTTCTCCCTGGCCGAGGCTCAGGCGGCGCCGATCGCGCGCTGGCCCACGTTGGCGCCGGCGGCCAGCTGCCACAGCCGCGCGGCGCGGCCGAGGAACAGGCCGCTGAACACGCCGTACACACCGCTGGCCGCGAGCGCGAAGCCGCCCACATCGGCCAGTGCCGGCGAGATCGCGAGGCTGGCACCGACCGCGTACCTGGTGAAGAAGATGCCCATCATCAGCGCGAGCGGCAGCGGGCTGCCCGGCAGGCTGAAGCTGCGGGTGGCGGCATCGTAGGCGGTGCCGGCAGGCACCGGGCGGCGCAGTAGCAGCAGCGCACTGGCGGCAGCGCCGGCGGCCCAGGCCAGCAGCGCGAGCGGCTGCGACGCAAAGGCCGAGACCACGCCGTAGAACGACAGGCCCACCATCGCCAGCGGCAGCACCGTCACCCGGCGCATCGTGGCCCGGCGGGCCGAGAGCTGCTGGATGCCAAGCACCAGCAGCGCGAAGAACAGCACGAACACCCAGCGGGGCGTGTGGGCGAGGATCTGCAGCAGCATCGTCATGTCGGGCTCCTTGAAGGCGAGGGTTCGAATGCCTTCATGGTGCCCAGCCGCCGCGCAGCCGGCGACCGATGCGCGACGGCCTGCGCCGCCGCGTCGCGAAATGCGCGCCTCGCGGCGCGAACTGCAATCCCTACTTCTGGATGTCGCCCAGGCAGAGGTACTTCACCTCCACATAGTCGTCGATGCCGTGGTGCGAGCCCTCGCGGCCCAGGCCCGACTGCTTGACGCCACCGAAGGGCACCTCGGCGGTGGAGATCAGCCCGGTGTTGATGCCGACCATGCCGTATTCGAGCGCCTCGCCCACGCGGAAGATGCGGCCGACGTCGCGGCTGTAGAAGTAGCTCGCCAGCCCGAACTCGGTGTCGTTGGCCAGCGCGATCGCTTCTTCCTCGGTCTTGAAGCGGAACACCGGCGCCACCGGGCCGAAGGTTTCTTCGCGGGCGCAGAGCATCTGGCTGGTGGCGTTGGCCAGCACGGTGGGCTCGTAGAAGCGCTCGCCGATCCTGTGGCCGCCGGTGATGACCTGGGCCCCCTTGGCCAGCGCATCGGCCACGTGCTGCTCGACCTTGGCGATGGCCGCATCGTCGATCAGCGGACCCTGGGTGACGCCGGCCTCGAAGCCGTTGCCCACCTTGATGGCCTTGGCCTTCTCGGCCAGCTTGGCGACGAAGGCGTCGTAGATGCCATCTTGCGCATAGAGCCGGTTGGCGCAGACGCAGGTCTGGCCGGCGTTGCGGTACTTGCTGGCCAGCGCGCCTTCCACCGCGCTGTCGAGGTCGGCATCGTCGAACACGATGAAGGGCGCGTTGCCGCCGAGCTCGAGGCTGAGCTTCTTGATCGTGGGCGCGCACTGCTTCATCAGGATGCGGCCGACCTCGGTGGAGCCGGTGAACGACAGGTGGCGCACGAGGTCGCTCTCGCACAGCACCTTGCCCACCGCGATGGAGTTGTCGCCATCGGCGGTGATCACGTTGAGCACGCCGGCCGGCATGCCGGCGCGCTGCGCCAGCTCGGCCACGGCCAGCGCCGACAGCGGCGTCTGCTCGGCCGGCTTGATCACCACCGGGCAGCCGGCGGCCAGCGCCGGCGCGACCTTGCGGGTGATCATCGCGATCGGGAAGTTCCACGGCGTGATGGCCGCGCACACGCCCACCGGCTGCTTCAGCACCAGGTAGCGCTTGTTGTTGTCGGTGGTCGGAATGGTCTCGCCATAGACGCGCTTGGCCTCTTCGGCAAACCACTCGATGAAGCTCGCCCCGTAGCCGACCTCGCCCTTGGCCTCGGCCAGCGGCTTGCCCTGCTCGGCGGTCATGATGCGGGCCAGGTCGTCGGCATGTTGATGCAGCAGGTGGAACCACTTCATCAGCACCGCGGCGCGCTCCTTGGCGGGGCGCTTCGCCCACGGGCCCCAGGCCTTGTTGGCGGCCTGCAGCGCAGCCCGCGTTTCGTCGGCGCCGAGGTTGGCCACGTCGGCCAGCTTGGCACCGGTGGCGGGGTCGGTCACGTCGAAACGCGCGCTGCCGCGCAGCCATTCGCCGCCGATCAGCGCATCGGTCTTCAGCAGCGTGGGATCGTTCAGCGTGGCGAGCGGGGAGGTCTTCATGTCCATGGCGATACGTCTCTTTCGTTCTCGGAATCGGGTGAATCTACGACGGCATCAGCGGCAGCGCACGCCGGGCAGCACGCAGAGCATCTCGTACAGCAGGTTGGCGCCGAGCAGCGCGGTGTTGCCGGAAGGATCGTAGGGCGGTGCCACTTCGACCAGGTCGGCCCCCACGAGGTTCAATCCGCGACAGCCGCGCACGATCTCCAGCGCCTGCGGCACGGTGAGGCCGCCGATCTCGGGCGTGCCGGTGCCGCCGGCATACGACGGGTCGATGCCATCGATGTCGAAGCTCAGGTACACCGGTTGCTTCGTGCCGATGCGGGCACGCACCTCGGCCATCAGCGGCTTGAGCGACTGATACCAGACCTCGTGCGCCGGCACGATCGTGAAGCCCTGCGAGCGCGGCCAGTCGAAATCGTCGATCGCGTAGCCGGTGCCGCGCAGGCCGATCTGCCAGACCTTGTCGCACTGGAGCAGGCCTTCTTCCACCGCGCGGCGGAAGGGCGTGCCGTGCGCGATGCGCTCGCCGAACATCTCGTCGTTGATGTCGGCATGCGCATCCACGTGCACCAGCGCCACCGGCCCGTGCCGGCGTGCGATGGCGCGCAGGATCGGCAGCGCGATCGTGTGGTCGCCGCCCAGCGTGAGCGGCGTGCAGCCGGCGGCCAGCACCTCGTCGTAGAAGCGCTCGATGATCGCGACCGACTTCTCCAGCGAGTAGGTGTTGATCGGCACGTCGCCCAGGTCGGCCACCTGCAGCGTGTCGAACGGTGCCGCGCCGGTGGCCATGTTGTAGGGCCGCAGCAGCGCCGATTCGGCGCGGATCTGCCGCGGGCCGAAGCGGGCGCCGGCGCGGTTGGAGGTGCCGATGTCGAGCGGCACGCCGATGAAGGCCGCATCCAGCCCCTGTGCCGACGTGGCGGTGGGCAGCCGCATCATCGTCGCCAGGCCGGCGAAGCGCGGCATCGCGTTGCCGCTCTGAGGTTGGTTCCTGCTCGTCATCGCGACCTCAGCCGGCGCCGAGCCGCCTCAAGGCGGCTGAGGGCCCTCTCGGGGGGCAGGAGCGGAGCGACGTGGGGGCGAACATCTCAGCGCCTGCGGCCGCGCAGCCACTCCAGCACCAGCAGCAGGCTGGTGGTGAACAGGATCAGCAGCGTGGCCACCGCGGCGATGGTGGGCGAGATGTTCTCGCGGATGCCGGTGAACATCTGCCGCGGCAGCGTCACCTGCTCGGGCCCGGCGAGGAACAGTGTGACCACCACCTCGTCGAACGAGGTGGCGAACGCGAACAGCGCCCCCGAGATCACGCCGGGCGCGATGACCGGCAGTGTGATGCGGAAGAAGGTGCTCAACGGGCTGGCGCCCAGGCTGAGCGAGGCCCGCACCAGGTTGTGGTTGAAGCCCTGCAGCGTGGCCAGCACGGTGGTGAGCACGAAGGGTGCGCCCAGCGCGGCGTGCACGATGATCAGGCCGAGGTAGCTGTCGGCCAGGCCGATGTTGGCGAAGAACAGGTAGGTGCTGACGCCGACCACGACGATGGGCACGACCATCGGCGCGATCAGCAGACTCATCAGCGTGCCCTTGAACATGAAGTGGGTGCGCGACAGGCCCACCGCGGCCATGGTGCCGAGCACCGTGGCCACCAGCGTGGCGGCCGGCGCGACGATGAAGCTGTTCTTCGTGGCGCGGATCCACTCCGGCGAGTTGAACAGGTTGTCGTACCAGCGCAGCGACCACTTCGGGATCGGATAGACCAGGAAGGTGGAGTCGCTGAACGACAGCGGAATGATCACCAGGATCGGCAGCAGCAGGAACACCAGCACGCCGATGCACAGCGCGCGGAAGGCCCACCAGCCGGCCTTGTCGAGCGGCGTGGCGTAGGCGGGAAACTGCGGCAGCAGGCGGGCGAGAGCGGTCATGTGGTTCATCCCAGGCTCAACTCGGACTTCACGACGCGGCGGTACAGGCCGTAGAGCAGCAGCGTGGCCGCCAGCAGCAGCGCGCCCAGGCCGCAGGCCATGCCCCAGTTGATGTTCACGTTGGTGTACTGCGCGATGTAGTACGACAGCATCTGGTCGTCCGCCCCGCCCAGCAGTGCCGGCGTCACGTAGTAGCCGATGGCCATGATGAACACCAGCAACGTGCCGGCGCCGATGCCGGGATACGTTTGCGGCACATACACCCGGAAGAAGGCGGCCAGCGGCGTGCTGCCCAGCGACACCGCCGCGCGCAGGTAGGTCGGCGGCACGCTCTTCATCACGCTGTACAGCGGCAGCACCATGTAGGGCAGCAGGATGTGCACCATCGCGATGATCACGCCGGTGCGGTTGAACAGCAGCTGCAGCGGCTGGTCGATCAGCCCCGCGGCCTGCAGTGCGCGGTTGACCAGGCCGGCCGACTGCAGCAGCACGATCCATGCCGCCATGCGCACCAGGATCGAGGTCCAGAACGGCACCAGCACCAGGATCATCAGCACGTTGGCCTTGCGGGCCGGCAGCGTGCTGAGCCAATAGGCCAGCGGGTAGCCGAGCAGCAGGCACACCAGCGTGACGACGGCGCTGATGTGGAAGGTGCGCAGCAGGATGCGGCCGAAGGCGCGCTGGTCTTCCGGCATGCGCTCGATCTCGCCATTGGCGTTGCGCCGCAGGTCGACCGAGGCCAGCAGGTAGTCGGGTGTCCAGCGTGCACCGTTCTTCGCGATCGCCTGCCAGTACTTGAGTTCGCTCCAGCGCTCGTCGAGCGCCAGCATCTGCGCCTTGATCTCCGCGGGCGTGCCCTTCATCGGCTGTGCGCGGTAGGTGCCCATCACCAGCGAGCGTGCACCGGGCACGGCGGAGTTGAGGCGCCTGGCGAGTGCGCCGGCATCGGCGGTATCGGGCAGCGCGGCCAAGTCGGCCGAGAAGGCGGCAAAGGCCGCCGGCGACGGCAGGTCCTGGCGGTTCCAGCCGTCGAGCGCCGCCACCGTGCGCGGCAGCGCGTTGGCTACCTCGGGGTTCTCGATCGCGCGCTTGAGCAGCGCGGCGATCGGCACCAGGAAGGTCAGCAGCAGAAAGACCAGCAGCGGCACGGTCAGCGAGAACGCGCGCAGCTTGCGCCGCCGCTCGGCCCGCGCCAGCGAGCGTTGCAAGGCCTTGGGCTCAGGCAGGCCGATGGCAGGGGAGGCGAGGGCGGTGCTCATGCGTCTTTCAGTGCGGTTGGAGTTATTGGGCGACCCAGGAAGCGAAGCGCTTTTCCAGTTCCTCGCCCTGGTCGGCCCAGAACTTCACGTTGAACTGCACCGCATCCTTGGCATTGGCCGGCGAGGTCGGCAGGTTGGCCAGGATCTTCGGATGCAGCTTGCCCAGCGCCTTGCTGTTGGTCGGGCCGTAGGAGATCTCCTCCGCATACTTGGCCTGGTTGTCGGCCTCGCTCGCGAAGTGGATGAACTTGTAGGCCGCATCGCGGTTCGGCGTGCCCTTGGGGATCACCCAGTAGTCGAGGTCGTAGATGCCGCCATACCAGGCCACCTGCAGGTACTTGCCCTCGCGCTGCGCGGCGCTGATGCGGCCGTTGTAGGCGGTGGTCAGCGCCACGTCGCCGGCCACCAGGAACTGCGGCGGCTGCGCGCCGGCTTCCCACCACTGGATGCTGGGCTTCAGCTCGGTGAGCTTCTTGAAGGCGCGGTCGGCGCCTTCCTTGGTGGCCAGCACCTTGTACACGTCGGCCGGCTTCACGCCGTCGGCCATCAGCGCGAACTCGAGGTTGTAGCGCGCGCCCTTGCGCATGCCGCGCTTGCCGGGGTATTTCTTCAGGTCCCAGAAGTCGGCCCAGCTGGTGGGACGATCCTTGATCTTCTCGCCGTTGTAGGCCATCACCGTGGACCACACGAAGATGCCCACGCCGCAGTCGGTCACCGCCGCGGGCTGGAAATCGGCCTTGTTGCCGACCTTGCTCCAGTCGATCTTCTCGAACAGGCCTTCGTCGCAGCCGCGCGCCACGTCGGGGCTCTCGACCTCGACCACGTCCCAGGTGACCTTCTTGGTCTCGACCATGGCCTTGATCTTGGCCTGCTCGCCGTTGTATTCCACCGGCACGACCTTGGTGCCCGTCTTCTCGAAGGGCTCGTAATAGGCCTTCTTCTGCGCGTTGGCATTCGCACCGCCGAAGTTCACGACGGTGATCTGCTGGGCCGAGACCGCCTGCACGAGGGCCGCCGTGAAGATCGACGTGGCGAGTATCTTGGTCTTCATCGAGAGTCTCCTTCTGGAGTGGGTTGAAACACCGGTGACTTCAGTTCCACCTCGACGAAGCGGAACTCGTGGGAACTGGCATTGACGACGTTGTGCGCCACCCCGGCCGGCCTGGCATAGGCCTGGCCCGCCACGAGGTGCGCCTCGTGGTCGCCGATCCGCAGGCTGCCGTCGGTCAGGGGAATGACCACATAGTCGTAAGCGTGAACGTGGTGGCCCGTCTCGGCACCCGGCGCGAAGCGCCATTCGGTGACGATGACGCCGCCGTTCTCGACGTGGCGCAGTGCCTGGGCTCTGGAGGTGGGCTGGCTCATAGCGTGTAAATGCGCGTCAGCTCATGCGGGAACTCCAGCCACACGCTGTCGCCCGCCTCGGGCGGTGCGCCGCCGGCCAGCGGCAGCTTCACGGTGGCCTCGGCCTGTTCGGGCCCGATGGTGCACAGCAGCCGCAGGTGGTCGCCGAAGTAGATGACGCCGCTCACCGTGGCCTGCAGCACGTTGGCGCGGTCGGCCGGCGCATGGCGGTGCGCCACGATGCGCTCGGGCCGGATGCAGGCCTCCACCTGCGCGCCGACCTGCGCGGCATTCACGTTGACGCCGGTGATCACCCGGCCATCGGGCAGCACCATGCCGCAGCGTTCGTCGTCGGCGGCACGCACCGTACCCTTGAGCACCGTGCTGTCGCCGATGAAGCCCGCGACGAAGCGGTTGGCCGGCGTCTCGTACATCTGCTCCACCGGTGCGATCTGCTGGATCGCGCCGTCGTTGAACACGGCCACGCGGTCGCTCATCGTCAGCGCCTCGCCCTGGTCGTGGGTCACGTACACGAAGGTCACGCCCAACTGGCGGTGCAGCTCCTTCAGCTCGATCTGCATGTGTTCGCGCAACTGCTTGTCCAGCGCCCCCAGCGGCTCGTCCATCAGCACCAGCTGCGGCTCGAACACCAGGGCCCGCGCCAGCGCCACGCGCTGCTGCTGGCCGCCCGAGAGCTGGGCCGGGTAGCGGTCGGCCAGGCCTTCGAGCCGCACCATGCCCAGCGCCTTGGCCACACGTTGCGCCTGTTCGGCCTTGGACACCTTGCGCACGGTCAAGGGGTAGGCGACGTTCTGGCCTACGGTGAGGTGCGGGAACAGCGCGTAGTTCTGGAACACCATGCCGAAGTCGCGCTTGTGCGGCGGCGTGCGGGTGATGGGCTTGCCGTCGAGCACGATCTCGCCCGAGGTGGGCGATTCGAAGCCGGCCAGCATCATCAGGCAGGTGGTCTTGCCCGAGCCCGAGGGGCCCAGCAGTGTGAGGAACTCGCCGCGGCGGATGTCGAGGTCGAGCTGGCGCACCACCAGGTGCACGCCGTCGTAGGTCTTCTGCACGCTGCGAAAGCGCACCAGCGGCTCGGCGGCCGGTTGGCTGTGGGGCATCACGTCGGGGGAGGAGATCGGCGAGGGCGCGCGCATGGTGGTGGTGTTCACGGTGTCACTGGACGGCGGCGAAGCTGTCGGCCAGGATCTGCAGGCCTTCGGCCAGCAGCGTGTCGGAGGCGGTCAGCGGCACCAGGATGCGGATCACGTTGCCGTAGCTGCCGCAGCTGAGCAGGATCAGCCCGCGGCGCGCGGCCTCGGCCACCACCTGCTTGGTGAGCTCGGCGTCGGGCTTCGCGAGGTTGCCGTCCTTGAACAGCTCGATCGCGACCATGGCGCCCAGGCCGCGCACGTCGCCGATGGCCGGCACCTTGGCGGCGATGCGCTTCAGGCCGGCGACCATCGCTTCGCCCATGTCGCGGCTGCGCTGCAGCAACTGCTCCTGCTCGAAGACCTTGAGCACCGCCAGCGCGGCGGCGCAGCCGATCGGCGAGCCGGCGTAGGTGCCGCCCAGGCCGCCGGGGCCGGGGGCGTCCATCACGTCGGCGCGGCCGACCACGCTCGAGATCGGGAAGCCGCCGGCCAGCGACTTGGCCGTGGCGATCAGGTCGGGGGCGACCGGCCACTGCTCGCAGGCGAACCAGGTGCCGGTGCGGCCTGCGCCCGTCTGCACCTCGTCGGCGATGATCAGGATGCCGTGGCGGTCGGCGATCTCCTTCAGCCCGGCGACGAATTCGCGCGGCGCCACGTAGAAGCCGCCTTCGCCCTGCACCGGCTCGAGGATGAAGGCCGCCACGCGGTTGGCCTCGATGTCGTTCTTGAACAGCAGCTCCACCGAAGCCAGCGCATAGTCCACGCTCACGCCGTGCAGCTCGTTGGGGTAGAGCGCATGGAACACCTCGGCCGGGAAGGGGCCGAAGCCGCTCTTGTACGGCGCGATCTTGCCGGTGAGGCCGAGCGTCATCATCGTGCGGCCGTGGTAGCCGCCGGTGAAGGCGATGATGCCCGAGCGCTTGGTGTGGGCGCGGGCGATCTTCACGGCGTTTTCCACGGCTTCGGCACCGGTGGACAGGAAAACGGTCTTCTTCGGGAATTTGCCCGGCGCCAGCGCGTTGAGGCGCTCGGCCAGCTCCACGTAGGGCTCGTAGGCCAGCACCTGGAAGCAGGTATGGGTGTACTGGTCGAGCTGGGCCTTCACCGCGGCGATGACCTCGGGATGGCAGTGGCCGGTGTTCAGCACCGCGATGCCGCCGGCGAAGTCGATGTAGCGCCGGCCTTCCACGTCCCACACCTCGGCGTTCTCGCCGCGGGCGACGAAGATCTCGTGGGCCTGGCCGACGCCGCGCGCCACGGCGGCGTGGCGCCGCGCCATCAGCGCGGCATTGGTGAGGTGGGCTTCTCGCTGCATGTTCGCTCCGCTTGACATCAATCGATGGGGCGCACTGTAGGCAGGGGAGGCGGTGGATACCATGTACAGCCATCCGGACCTCATGGTGTACTGTGCAGGCCGGATTTCCTGTACATACAAGCCCTGATCTGGTGCGGCTTCGCCACAGATAGAGTCCCGCGCTTCTTTCCGGATGTTCACGCTCAATCCCGACTCTTCCACGCCGCTGGTCGCCCAGATCGTCGACGGCTTCCGCCGGCTCATCGCCGAGGGATCGCTGAAGCCGGGCGCCAAGCTGCCGTCGATCCGCGCGTTTGCCGCGTCGCATGGCGTGAGCGTGTTCACGGTCGTGGAGGCCTACGACCGGTTGGTGGCCCAGGGCTGGGTGGCCTCCAAGGCCCATGCCGGCTTTTTCGTGAAGCGGCGCCCCGGCGACACGCCGCTGCCCGGCCCAGCGCAGCCTGATCTCCGCTTCGACGCTCGCTGGTACCTGAAGCAGATCTTCGAGAGCCGCAACCTGGCGTTGAAGGCCGGCTGCGGCTGGCTGCCGCACGACTGGCTGTTCGAGGACGGCGTGCGCCGCAGCCTGCGTCACCTGGCCGCCGACGGCGCCGAGCTGGGCGGCTACGGCCTGCCGCACGGCCACATGGCGCTGCGCCTGCTGATCGCCGAGAACCTCGCCGAGCACCAGATCGCGGTCAATGCCGACCAGGTGCTGCTCACGCAGGGCTCCAGCCAGGCGCTCGACCTCGTGGCGCGCAAGCTGGTGCGCCCCGGCGACGCGGTGCTGGTCGACGACCCCGGCTACCCGAACCTGATGTTCATGCTGCGCTTCCTCGGCGCGCGGCTGGTCGGCGTGCCGCGGCTGGCGCAGGGCTATGACCTGCCGGCACTCGAGGCGCTGATCGCCGAGCACAAGCCGCGCGCCTTCTTCACGCAGCCGCGGCTGCAGAGCCCCACCAACTCGGTCGCGCCGCTGGCGCAGCTGTACCGGGTGCTGCAGCTGGCCGAGGCCAACGACATCGCGCTGGTCGAGAACGACATCTATGCCGACATGGACCCGGAGCCCCGGCCCTCGCTGGCCAGCCTCGACCAGCTGCGCCGCGTGGTCTACATCGGCAGCTACTCCAAGACCATCTCGCCCAACATCCGGGTCGGCTACGTGGTGGCCCGGCCCGAGCTGAGCGACGAACTGGCGCAGCTGAAGATGGTGTCGGGCCTGACCTCGAGCGACCTCACCGAGCGCCTGGCCTTCGGCACGCTGACCGAGGGGCGCTGGCGCAAGCATCTGAAATCGCTGCGCGACCGGCTCGCGGCGGCGCACGGCAAGGTGGCGCAGCGGCTGATGCAGCTGGGCTTCGAGCTGTTCCACGAGCCCAAGGCCGGCATGTACCTGTGGGCGCGCCACCCCGACCTGACCGACAGCGCCGAGCTGTCGCAGCGCGCGGCGGTCGAGGGCATCATGCTCGGGCCGGGCCACCTGTTCCTGGTCGAGCCCTACACCACCGGCTGGCTGCGCTTCAACGTCGCCTTCAGCGACGACGAGCGGCTCTACCGCTTTCTCTCCGAGCAGATCGCGCTGCATCCGCAGGGCGCGGCGGCCTGAGGGCTGTACACCTGCTTTTCTATAATTGAAGGTTTCGTCGTCCCGACAACGGCCCTGCCGAGAGAGAACCGGATGAAAGCCTCCGAGATCCGCCACACCTTCCTGAAGTTCTTCGAGTCGAAAGGCCACCAGATCGTCGCCTCGTCGCCGGTGATCCCGGGCGACGACCCGACGCTGCTGTTCACCAACGCCGGGATGAACCAGTTCAAGGACGTGTTCCTCGGCTTCGACAAGCGGCCCTACACCCGCGCCACCACCGCCCAGAAGTGCATCCGCGCCGGCGGCAAGCACAACGACCTGGAGAACGTGGGCTACACCGCGCGGCACCACACCTTCTTCGAGATGCTGGGCAACTTCAGCTTCGGCGACTACTTCAAGAAGGACGCGATCCACTACGCCTGGGAGCTGCTGACCGAGCACTTCAAGCTGCCGAAGGACAAGCTCTGGGTCACGGTGTATGCCGAAGACGACGAGGCCTACGACATCTGGCACAAGGAAGTGGGCGTGCCGGCCGAGCGCATCGTGCGCATCGGCGACAACAAGGGCGCGCGCTACGCCTCCGACAACTTCTGGATGATGGGCGACACGGGCCCCTGCGGCCCCTGCACCGAGATCTTCTACGACCACGGTCCCGAGATCCCCGGCGGCCCCCCGGGCTCGCCCGATGAAGACGGCGACCGCTACATCGAGATCTGGAACAACGTGTTCATGCAGTTCAACCGCGACGAAGCGGGCGTGATGCACAAGCTCCCCAAGCCCAGCGTCGACACCGGCATGGGCCTGGAGCGCATCACCGCGGTGCTGCAGCACGTGCATTCCAACTATGAGATCGACCTGTTCGTCGCGCTGCTGGCCGCGGCCAAGAAGGCGGTGGATGCCGCTGCGGGCGGTGGCGACTGCGACAAGGATTCGCCTTCGCTGAAGGTCATCGCCGACCACCTGCGCGCCTGCACCTTCACGGTGGTCGACGGCGTGATCCCCAGCAACGCCGGCCGCGGCTACGTGCTGCGCCGCATCGCCCGCCGCGCGATCCGCCACGGCTACAAGCTCGGTGCGCGCAAGCCTTTCTTCCACACGCTGGTGCCGGCGCTGGTCGAGCAGATGGGCGAGGCCTATCCCGAGCTGCGCCAGGGCGCGCAGCGCGCGATCGACGTGCTGAAGCAGGAAGAAGAGGGCTTCTTCCGCACCATCGCCAACGGGATGGAGATCCTCGAGAAGGCGCTGGCCACGGGCACGAAGCAGCTCGACGGCGACACGGCTTTCAAGCTGCACGACACCTATGGCTTCCCGATCGATCTGACGGCCGACGTGTGCCGCGAGCGCGGCGTGACCGTGGATGAAGCGGGGTTCAATGTCGCGATGAAGCGTCAGCGTGACGAGTCGCGGGAGAAGAACAGGTTCACGATGGGTCAGGGCCTCGAGTACTCCGGCTCGCCCACCACCTTCCACGGCTACGAGCAACTGGCTCACGACAACTCGAAGGTCGTGGCGATCTACGTCGACGGCACCCCGGTGCAGCAGGCCAACGCGGGCGACGATGCGGTGGTGGTGCTCGACCACACGCCGTTCTATGCCGAATCCGGCGGCCAGGTGGGCGACACCGGCGAGCTGCGCAGCAACACCAGCCGCTTCCTCGTCGAGGACACGCTGAAGATCCAGGCCGACGTGTTCGGCCACCACGGCAGCGTGGCCGAGGGCAGCATCAAGGTCGGCGACACGCTCGTGGCCAAGGTCGATGCCGAGAAGCGCGCCCGCACCGTGCGCAACCACAGCGCGACGCACCTGATGCACAAGGCGCTGCGCGAGGTGCTGGGCGGCCACGTGCAGCAGAAGGGCTCGCTGGTCAATGCCGAGCGCACCCGCTTCGACTTCGCGCACAACGCGCCCGTGACCGACGAACAGATCCGCAAGGTCGAGGCCATCGTCAATGCCGAGATCCTGTCCAACGTGCCGACCCAGGCGCGCGTGATGCCGATCGACGAGGCGCAGAAGTCGGGCGCGATGATGCTGTTCGGCGAAAAGTACGGTGACGTGGTGCGCGTGCTCGAGATCGGCACCAGCAAGGAACTGTGCGGCGGCACCCACGTGCAGCGCACCGGCGACATCGGCCTGTTCAAGGTCGTGGCCGAAGGCGGCGTGGCCGCCGGCGTGCGCCGCATCGAGGCGGTGACCGGCGACAACGCGCTGGCCTACCTGCAGTCGCTCGAATCCACCGTCAACACGGTGGCCGGCACGCTGAAGACCACCCCGGCCGATGTGTCGCCGCGCCTCACCCAGGTGCTCGACCAGGTTCGTTCGCTCGAGAAGGAGCTGGCCGCGCTGAAGGGCCGGCTGGCCTCGTCGCAAGGCGACGAGCTGCTGGGCCAGGCGGTCGACGTCAAGGGCCTGAAGGTGCTGGCGGCCACGCTCGATGGCGCTGATGCCAAGGCGCTGCGCGAGACGATGGACAAGCTGAAGGACAAGCTCAAGAGCGCGGCGATCGTGCTCGCGGCGGTCGACGGCGGCAAGGTCCAGCTGGCTGCCGGCGTCACGGCCGACAGCATTGGCAAGGTCAAGGCCGGCGAGCTGGTGAACTTCGTCGCCCAGCAGGTGGGCGGCAAGGGCGGCGGCAAGCCCGACATGGCGATGGCCGGCGGCACCGATGCGTCGAAGCTGCCGGCGGCCTTGGCCTCGGTGCAGGGCTGGGTGGCGGAGAGGGTCTGACGCTGCAGCTTGTCTAGGGAAGTAAGGGATGGCGCTCCATCCCGCTTCCCCTACCATCGCCAGCCTCCTACTCAAAAGGTCGAGAGAGGCGATGAAGTTTCAAGCACGAATCGGCGCGCTGATCGGCGCGCTGCTGGTCTGGCACACGGGCGCTTTCGCGCTCGACTATCCCACCGCGCCCAAGCGCCCGGTCGTCAACACCTACCACGGCGTCTCGGTCACCGACGACTACCAGTGGCTCGAGCAGCTCGACGACCCCGACACCCGGCGCTGGCTCGATGCCGAGAACGCGCTGAGCCGCCGCTGGCTCGATGCGGTGCCCGGCCGGCAGGCGCTGCACGACCAGGTCGACCGGCTGATGAAGTCGACCTCGAATGCCTACTACGACCTGATCGAGCGCGGCGGCAAGGTCTTCGCGCTGAAGCGCCAGCCGCCCAAGCAGCAGCCGCTGCTCGTGCTGCTCGGCTCGGTGGACGACACCGCCACCGAGCGCGTGATCGTCGACCCCAACGCGCTGTCGGCCAGCGGCTCGATCACGATCGATTTCTACCAGCCCTCTGTGGATGGGAAGAAGCTCGCCGTCTCGCTCTCAGCCAACGGCAGCGAGGACGGCACGCTGCATGTGTTCGACGTGGCCACCGGCAAGCAGCTGGCCGATGAAGTGCCGCGTGCCGCCTACCCCACGGGCGGCGGCTCGGTGGCCTGGAATGCCGACGGCAGCGGCTTCTACTACACCCGCTATCCGGCGCCGGGCGAGCGACCCGAGGCCGACATCCATTTCTTCCAGCAGGTGTGGTTCCACAAGCTGGGCACGCCGGCGGCGAAGGATCGCTACGAGGCCGGCAAGGACTTTCCGCGCATTGCCGAGACCCTGCTCGACAGCTCGCGCGACGGCAGGCTGGTGACCGCGCTGGTGTCCAACGGCGACGGCGGCGAGCATTCGCTCTACCTGCGCGCCGGCAAGGGCTGGCGCAAGCTCGCCGCTTACGACGCCGAAGTCAAGCAGGCGCGTTTCGGCAACGACGGCTGGCTTTACCTGATGACCCGCAAGGGCGCACCGCGGGGCCAGATCGTGCGCGTGCCGCTGGCCCATCCGGACATGGCCCGGGCCGAGACCGTGCTTGCGCAGAGCGACGGCACGATCCAGGACTTCGAGCTGGCCGACGGCAGGCTCTTCGTCGACGAACTGCTGGGTGGCCCGTCGCGCCTGCGCGTGCTCGATCTTTCGAACCGCAAGGTCGAAGAAGTGCCGCTGCCCGAGGTGAGCGGTGTCAGCGGCCTGGTGCGCGTCGGCCGTGGCCAGGTGCTGGCCCGGGTGATGAGCTATGTGGCGCCGCCGGCGTGGTACCACGTTTCGATGGGGCAGGCGCCGAAGAAGAGCGCGCTGGTGGTCACCTCGGCCGCCGACTATGCCGATACCGAAGTGGTGCGTGAATTCGCGACCAGCAAGGATGGCACCAAGGTGCCGCTGAACATCCTGCGCCGCAAGGGCACGAAGCTCGATGGCAGCAATCCGACGGTCCTCTACGGCTACGGCGGCTATGGCGTGAGCGAAACGCCGTATTTCAATGCGGCGCGCCGTGTGTGGCTGGAACGTGGCGGTGTGCTCGTGTTCGCCAACATCCGCGGCGGCGGCGAATACGGCGAGGCCTGGCATCTGGCGGGCAACCTGACGCGCAAGCAGACGGTGTTCGACGACTTCATCGCGTCGGCCGAATACCTGATCCAGCGCGGCTACACCCAGCCCGGGAAGCTCGCGATCCGTGGCGGCAGCAACGGTGGCCTGCTGATGGGCGCGGTGCTGACGCAGCGGCCCGAGCTGTTCCGCGCCGTGGCCAGCTCGGTCGGCATCTACGACATGCTGCGGGTGGAGCTCGATCCCAACGGCGCCTTCAACGTCACCGAGTTCGGCACCGTCAAGGACAAGGCGCAGTTCGAGGCGCTGCAAGCCTATTCGCCCTTCCATCACGTGAAGGACGGCACCGACTACCCGGCCGTGCTGATGATGACCGGCGACCACGATGGCCGGGTGAATCCGGCGCATTCGCGCAAGATGATCGCGCGCCTGCAGGCAGCCGACCCCGCCGGCAAGCCGATCCTGCTGCGCACCAGCGGCAAGGCCGGCCATGGCATCGGCACCGCGCTGTCGGAAACCATCGAGCAGATCACCGACGAATACGCCTTCCTGCTGCACGAGCTGGGCGTGCCGGTCGAATAGCGCCCTTTTCCCCCAAAAGGGGGCTTCAGAAGGCCGGGGCTTTCGCCGAAAACCCCGAGATGGCTGAAAAGTCACCCGGTCGCCCGTGCGCGACGCCTTCGGTAGGTTCCGATCCGCTGCTGCCCGATGCGGTGCGCAGCGTGTTCGCGCACACGCCGGCGTCGCTGGTCGGCAACCTGCTGGGTGCCGTGGTGCTGCTGCTGTTGTTCAGCACGGCGGCGCCCTGGCCGGTGCTGGCGGGGTGGGGTGTGCTGTTCTTCGCGGTGTGGAGCTTCCGGGCCGGGGTGGCGCGGCGCTTCGCATCGGCATCACCGGCTGGCGCCGACGAATTCGTCCACTGGGATCGGCTGTGGAGCGCCGGCACGCTGGCCTCCGGCGCGGCCTGGGGGGCGGCGGCGTGGCTGTTCTGGGGCCATGGCGGCAGCCTGCAGCAGATCGGCCTGCTGCTGATCCTCTACAGCTACTGCGTCGGCGCGATCCCGCTGCTGGCCAGGCGTTTCCGGCTGTTGCTGGCGTTCTGCGCGGCCGCCTTCGTGCCGGCGGTGGCGCGCATTGCGATGGAAGGCACGCCGGCCTCGCTGGGCCTGGCCGGCATCATCGTGCTGATCTTCGGCATGACGGTGCTGATGGGCCGCAACTTCCGCCATGCCTTCGACACCGTGATCCGGCTGAAGGTGCACAACGAGAACCTCGTGGGCCAGCTGGGCGACGAGAAGGCCGCCGCCGAGGCGGCTCGCCATCAGGCCGAGGCTGCGCGTGCAGTGGCCGAGGCGGCCAACCGCAGCAAGAGCGACTTCTTCGCCACCGCCAGCCATGAGCTGCGCACGCCGCTGACCGGCATGCTGGGCGTGGTCGACTTGCTGCGCCGCGAAGACGGCCACAGCCCGCGCACCCGCCACCTGCTCGATGTGGCCGCCGCCAGCGGCGACGCGCTGCTGACGCTGGTCAACGACCTGCTCGACCTCGCCAAGATCGAGGCCGGCCGCTTCGAGATCGCGCCGGCCGACTGCGACCTGCAGCAGGTGCTGCTGCGCAGCCTGGAGCCGCTGCGCATGCGCGCGCAGGACAAGGGCGTGGCCTTCCGCGTCGAGTGGCAGCCCGGGTTGCCGTCGGCCTGGCGGGTCGATGCCACCCGCGTGCGCCAGATCCTGCTCAACCTGGTGAGCAATGCGGTCAAGTTCACCGAGCAGGGGTCGGTGGCGGTGGCCGTCGGCGGCCGTCCGCTCGCGCAGGGCGACGAGGAGGGGGGCTGGGAGCTGACGCTGGCCGTCGGCGACACCGGCATCGGCATCGCGCCCGAGGCGCTGGGCCGCCTGTTCGAGAACTTCGTCCAGGCCGATGCCAGCATCGGGCAGCGCTTCGGCGGCACCGGGCTGGGCCTGAGCATCAGCCGGCAGATGGCGCAGCTGATGGGCGGCGACATCGGCGTGAGCAGCGAGCTGGGGCAGGGCACCTGCTTCACGCTGAAGCTGCGTGCGCAGCCGGCGCAATCGGTCGTACCGGCGCCGGGCGACGAAGACCTGCTGCCGCATCGCCATCGCCTGCAGGTGCTGCTGGCCGACGACAACCCGACCAACCGGCTGATCTTCACCGAATACCTCGACGCCTGGGGCCACGAGGTGACGAGCGTGGAAGACGGCGCGCAGGCGCTGGTGGCCTGCACGATGCGGCGCTTCGACCTGCTGCTGCTCGATGGCCGCATGCCGGTGATGGGCGGCCCCGAGGCGCTGGAGCGCATCCGCGCGACGCCGCCGGGCGAGGTGTGCGATGCGCAGGTGTACGTGGCCGCGATCAGCGCCAACACCGCGGCCGACGACCGCGCCAAGTTCGAGCAGGCCGGCGCGCAGGCCTTCATCGTCAAGCCGGTCCATGCGCCGTTGCTGCATGCGGTGATCCAGCGCGCGATCGACTACCAACTGGCGCGCGGCGTCGAGCTGGCGCCGGCGCTTTCGGCCGACGCACCGATGGAGCGGGTGGATCGCGGCGCGCTGGAGCGCCTGCTCGATCTCGGCGCTCCGGCCCCGCAAAGGGCCGCGTCGTTCGAGCACGATCGGGCCCGTCGCTTGCAGGACAGCTTCATGCGCGAGCTGCCCGACCATGCGCGCCGGCTGCGCAGCGCGCTGCAGGAGGGCCGTCTCGCCGAGCTGGCCGAGGTGGCGCATGCGATGAAGGGTGCGAGCGTCTATGTCGAGCTGCCGGCGCTGACGCAGCTGGCCGACCAGGCCGAGCAGCATGCGCGCGAAGGCAGGGTACAGGCGGCGCTGGCCAGCGGGCGGGCGCTGCAGCGCTGGATCGATGAGGTGGATCACAACCGGGAGACGATGGCATGAACATCCTCGTGGTGGACGATGAAGCGGTGTCGCGCCAGGCCGTGGCCGAGATCGTGGAGGTGGCCACAGGCCACATGCCGTCCATGGCGGAAGACGGGCAGGCCGCCTGGGAGCGGCTCGATGGCGGCGAGCCGGCGGTGATGGTGCTGAGCGACATCCGCATGCCGCGCATGGACGGCCTCGAGCTGCTGGCGCGCCTGCGCGGCGACCGGCGCTTCGAGCACATGCCGGTGATGCTGATCTCGTCGGCCGCCGATCGCTCCACCGTGCAGAACGCGGTGCGCACCGGCGTGCAGGGCTTCGTGCTGAAGCCGGCGACGCTGGATGCGGTGGACCGCGTGCGCCACGTGATCGACCAGTTCCGCCGCAGCCTGCTCGACGGCAGCCATGAGGCGATGCAGCGGCTGGGGGTGGATGAAGACCGCTTCCGCGCCTATGTCGATGCACTGGTCACGCAAGGCCAGGCGCTGGCCGAACGCCTGGCGGCTGCGCTGCAATCGGGCAGCGAGGCTGCCTTCAAGGAGCTGGTGGCCGCGGTGCACAACCAGCGCATGGCCGCGGTGACCATGGGCGCGCGCCGCCTCGACCAGGTGCTCGGCGCAATCGAGAGCGGCCTGCATGGCTTCGCGCAGAAGGACCGCAGCGCGCTGCCGTCGGCGCTGGCCTGCTACCGGCTCAACCTGTACTGGCTGCAGTGCATGCGGGCCCTGCCGCTGGGCTGAAAAACCTTTACCGGGCCGCAACATCGCGAAGCCGGCGGTCTCGCTAGCATCGCGCCCCATGAGAGCTCTGCGACATCTGGCTTCATGGCTGTGGACCGGCGTGCTGCTGGCCGTCGGCCCCGCATGTGCGCAGCAGCGCGTGGAGGTGCCCAGCCTCGATGCTCTAGACGGGCATGCGCTGGCGCTGGTGGGCTACTGGTTTGGCGCCGACGCGCCCGGCCGCCGCCCCGCCGTGCTGCTGCTCCATGGTTGCGGCGGCGCGTATGACGCCAAGGGCCAACTGGGCACGCGGATGCGCGAATACACACGGCTGCTCAACGAGCAGGGCTGGCATGCGCTGGTGCTGGACTCGCTGACGCCGCGTGGCGAGCGCGAGCTGTGTACGCAGCGCATCGGCACCCGCGCGGTGACCCTCACGCAGCGCCGCCGCGACACCCTCGGCGCGCTGCAATGGCTGGCCGCACGAAACGATGTGGATGCCGGACGGCTGGCGCTGCTCGGCTGGTCCAACGGCGGCAGCACCGTGCTCGCCAGCACCAGCTCGCGGCAGCGCGAGGTGCAGGCCGCGCCGCTGAAGCCGCGTGCTGCCGTCGCCTTCTACCCCGGCTGCAAGACCGAGGTGGAGCGCGGCTACCGGCCCGACGCGCCCTTGCTCATCCTCATCGGCGCCGCGGATGACTGGACACCCGCCGAGCCGTGCCGACAGCTCGCGGCCGAGGCCGCAAGGGTGCCCGAGCAACCGCCGGTGCAGATCGAGGTCTATCCCGACGCGTACCACGACTTCGACGGCCATGCGCCGGTGCGGGTGCGCCGCGACGTGCCCAACGGCGAGCATCCTGGCGAGGGTGTTCACGTGGGCAGCAACCCGGCCGCGCGCGAGGCCTCGCGCCAGCGCCTGCTCGACTTCCTGCGCGAGCAGCTGAAATAGGCGCATGAGCTGCCGGCCGCGTGCCGTCGACGGCGCTGCCGCGGCGGCACACTGGCTGGCATCCCCAGCTCATGGTTCCGCTCGACATGCGTATCGGTTTTGCCCTCAACGAAGCCCTGGTGCTGCTGACCTCCCTGGCCGCGTTGCTCGCGCTGGCCTGGCGCCTGCGCCGGCGACGCAACCCGCAAGCCGGCAAGCCCTGGTGGGTGGCCTGGGGCGCCGAATTCCTTGGGGTGCTGCTGCTGGTCACCGGCTGCCGTGTGGCGCTGGCCGACTGGATGGTCGTGCCCACCGGCTCGATGGAGCCCACCGTCCGCGTCGGCGACAGGCTGCTGGTCAACCACCTGGCCTACGGGCCGCGGCTGCCGTTCACCAACACCGCGATTCCGATAGGGCAGCCCCAGCGCGGCGATGTCGTCGTGTTCCGCTCGTGGCGCGATGCGTCGGAGTTCTGGGTCAAGCGCGTGATCGCGCTGCCGGGCGACGAGGTCCGCTTCGTGCACGACGTGGTGGCGGTGAACGGCGAGCCGATGTCGGCGGAGATGGTCGGCGCCGGCGAACGGCCAGAGGACCAGGGCCAGTTCCTGCTGCGCGAACGCAGCAGCGGCCGCGAGCATGAGATCAAGCTCAACCCGGTGATCGCCGGCCGCATGCCGATGTCGATCGGCTCGCCCGATTGCGCGCAGGATGCACCGGACGCCTGGCACTGCAAGGTGCCCGCTGGCCATCTGCTCGTGCTGGGCGACAACCGCGACAACTCGTCAGACTCGCGGGTCTTCGGCTTCCTGCCGATGAAAGAGGTCTACGGCCGGGCCGATCGGGTGCTGGTGAACTTCAGCGAGCCGTCGCGCTTCAACCTGCCGCTCTAGGCCAACGCGCCAGCGTCCCTCTGGGACAGGCCACGCAGTGGCCAGGGGCAGCGTTGAAAGACGAGCGCTTCGCGGACGGGTTGCCCGGCCGCGAAGCGAGCCCCCTCGGGGGGCGGCCGCCAGACGGCCGGGGGTTCAATTACTTCTCGACGAAGGCGCGTTCGATCACGTAGTCGCCTTGCTCGCCCTGGCGCGGGCTGACCTTGAAGCCGCGTGAATCCAGCAGCTTGCAGGTGTCTTCCAGCATCGCCGGGCTGCCGCACAGCATCGCGCGGTCGGTCTCGGGGTTGAGCGCCGGCAGGCCGATGTCGGAGGTGAGCTTGCCGCTGTCGAGCAGCTCGGTCAGGCGGCCGCGGTTGCGGAAGGGCTCGCGCGTGACCGTGGGGTAGTAGATCAGCTTGTCGCGCAGCATCTCGCCGAGGAACTCGTGCTCCGGCAGCTCCTTCTGGATCACGTCGGAGTAGGCCAGTTCGCTGACCGTGCGCACGCCGTGCACCAGCACCACCTTCTCGAAGCGCTCGTACACATCCGGGTCCTTGATGATGCTCATGAAGGGCGCCAAGCCGGTACCGGTGGCCAGCAGGTAGAGGTTCTTGGCGGGGCGCAGGTCGTCGATCACCAGCGTGCCCACGGGCTTGCGGCCGACGATGATCTCGTCGCCTTCCTTCAGGTGCTGCAGGCGCGAGGTGAGCGGGCCGTTGGGCACCTTGATGCTCAGGAACTCGAGGTGCTCTTCATGGTTGGCGCTGGCCACGCTGTAGGCGCGCAGCAGCGGCTTGCCCTCGACCTGCAGGCCGATCATCACGAAGTGGCCGTTGCGGAAGCGCAGCGCCGGATCGCGCGTGGTGCGGAACGAAAACAGCGTGTCGTTCCAGTGGTGGACATGCAGGACGCGTTCGGTGCCGAGGTTGGACATGGCAGTGCAGGAGGGCGGTTGAATCAAAGGCAAGGCGCCTTTCGGCGCCGAACCCATATTCTCCGTCAAACGGAGTGCCCTTTAAGAATCTAAGAAATCTGTATAAGACGATGGTTTGAGCCGGATCAGACCTGCGTCTCCAGCTTGAACACCCGCACCGCATCGGACAGCCGCCCGGCCTGCTCGCGCAAGCTTTCGGTGGCGGCGGTCGATTGCTCGACCAGCGCCGCGTTCTGCTGCGTCATCTGGTCGAGCTGGCTCACCTCGCCGCTGACCTGGCCGATGCCGGTGCTCTGCTCGCGGCTCGAGACGGTGATCTCCGACATGATGTCGGTCACCCGCCGCACCGAGGCGACGATCTCCTCCATCGTGCTGCCGGCCTCCTGCACCAGCTTGGCACCCGCTTCCACGCGGTCGGTCGACGCGCCGATCAGCGCCTTGATTTCCTTGGCCGCTTCAGCCGAGCGCTGGGCCAGGCTGCGCACTTCGCCGGCCACCACGGCGAAGCCGCGGCCCTGCTCGCCGGCACGGGCGGCTTCCACCGCGGCGTTCAACGCCAGGATGTTGGTCTGGAACGCGATGCCGTCGATCACGCCGATGATGTCGGCGATCTTCTTCGAGCTGGTGTTGATCTCGTCCATCGTGCTGACCACCTGCTGCACCACCTCGCCACCGCGTGCGGCAATCTGAGAGGCGGAGTTGGCGAGCTGGTCGGCCTTCATCGCGGCTTCGGCATTGTTGCCCACCGTGCTCGACAGCTCGTCCATCGAGGCGGCCGTCTTCTGCAGGCTGGCGGCCTGCTGTTCGGTGCGGCGGCTCAGGTCCTGGTTGCCGCTGGCGATCTCGCCGGAGGCCACCGAGATCGAGTCGACCGAATGCCGGATGTCGCCCACCAGCGTCTGCAGCCGCTGCTGCATGCCGGCCACCGCGCCGAGCAGGCGGCCGAGCTCGTCGTGGCGCTGCACCTGCACCGGCGACGACAGATCGCCCTCGGCGATGCGTTCGGTCACCGCGATCGCCTGGGCCACCGGTTGCAGCACGCCGCGCGTCAGCCGCCAGGCGAGCAGGGCGCCCACCACCAGCGCCACGGTGCCGGCGATCAGCAGCGTCCAGCGCGCCCGGATCTCGCCGCTGCGCGCGGCGGCATAGGCATCGGCATTGAGCTGGGTCTCGGTCTCGACCAGTGCGGCGGCCACGTCGCGCCACTGCTGCTCGGCCGGGCGCACCTGGCGCATCAGCAGCAGCGTGGCTTCCACGTTGGCGCCATCGCCGCCGAGCTTGCCGGCCTGGTTGATCAGCGGCAGGGTCTTGGCGCGGGCGGCCTGGATCTGCTGCAGCAGTTCCTTCTCGCGCGCCGTGGTGCCGGGGGCTTGCAGCGCCTGCGCGAGCTGGGCCTCGGTGGCTTCGTAGTCCTTGATCTTCGTGGCGAGCTGCTTGAGCTGCGCATCGATCTCCTGGATGTCGGTGAGCAGCGACGCGTTGCGCACCGTGATCGCCATTTCCTTGATCTGGTCGATCACCCGGCTGGCCAGCGCGATCTGACGGTTGTGCACCTCGACGATGTTCTGCAGCTGTTCACCGCTCACCGCCATCTGGCGCAATGCCACGCCGGTGATGCACGCCAGCAGCGCCAGCACCGCGGCGAAGGCCAGCCCGATGCGTCGGCCGAGGGAGAGATGGTGAACAGGGGTCATGGGCGTTCCTGGTGGGTCTTCCCGCTCTTGTCGGTATTAACCCTGAGAACTTGAGCCCGGTCAGAACGCTTTGTGCGCTGTGCGATCAGCGCCCGGACGCCCTACGCTACAGTGCGCGGCATGTCTGAAACCCTCTCCGCCGGCGACCTGTCCGGCAAGCGTCTGGTGCTGGGCCTGAGCGGTGGCATCGCCTGCTACAAGTCGGCCGAGCTGCTGCGCGAGCTGGTCAAGGCCGGCGCCGACGTGCAGGTGGTGATGACCGAATCGGCGGCGCAGTTCATCACGCCGGTGACGATGCAGGCGCTGTCGAACCACCCTGTCGTGCTCGACCAGTGGGATGCCCGGGCGCCCAACAACATGGCGCACATCAACCTCACGCGAGAGGCCGATGCGGTGATCGTCGCGCCGGCAAGCGCCGATTTCATCGCCAAGCTGGCCCAGGGCCGGGCCGACGAGATCCTGAGCCTGCTGTGCCTGGCGCGGCCGATCGAGCGTTGCCCGTTGCTGCTGGCCCCGGCGATGAACCGCGAGATGTGGGCCCATCCGGCCACGCAGCGCAACGTGGCGCAGGTCCGCGCCGATGGCGCCGCGGTGCTCGGGCCGGCCGCCGGCGACCAGGCCTGCGGCGAGATCGGCGATGGCCGAATGCTCGAGCCCGAGGAGCTGCGCGATGCGGTGATCGCGTTCTTCCAGCCCAAGGTGCTGGCCGGCCGGCGCATGCTGGTCACGGCCGGGCCCACCTTCGAGGCCATCGACCCGGTGCGCGGCATCACCAACCTCTCCAGCGGCAAGATGGGTTTCGCGATCGCGCGCGCCGCGGCCGAGGCCGGTGCCGAGGTCACGCTGGTGGCCGGGCCGGTGCACCTGCCGACGCCGGCCGGCGTGAGGCGCATCGATGTGCGCAGCGCCCAGCAGATGCACGACGCAGTGCTGCCGCAGGCGGCGGCGCACGACGTATTCGTGGCCACTGCCGCGGTGGCCGACTGGCGGCCCGCGACATTGTCGGACCAGAAGATCAAGAAGAACGGGAGCAAGGTGGCGCCCACCTTCGAGCTGACCGAGAACCCCGACATCCTGGCGGCCGTGGCGCGCCTGCCCGACCGGCCTTATTGCGTGGGCTTTGCCGCCGAGAGCCACGACCTGCTGAAGCACGCGCGCGAGAAGCTCGAGCGCAAGAACGTGCCGCTGATCGTCGGCAACCTCGGCCCGGCCACCTTCGGCCGCGACGACAATGCGCTGCTGCTCGTCGATGCCCAGGGCCAGCGCGAGCTGCCGACGGCCGACAAGCTCACCCTCGCGCGCGAGCTCGTGCGCGAGATCTCGAAACGATTGACCACCCGATGACCACGATCGACGTGAAAGTGCTCGACCCGCGCATGGCCGAGCAGCTGCCCACCTATGCCACGCCCGGAAGCGCCGGCCTCGACCTGCGCGCCTGCCTGGAGGCGCCGCTGGTGCTGGAGCCCGGGCAGGCCCAGCTGATTCCGACCGGGCTCGCGATCCACATCGGCGATCCCGGCTTGGCCGCGATGATCCTGCCGCGCTCGGGCCTGGGCCACAAGCACGGCATCGTGCTCGGCAATCTGGTCGGGCTGATCGACTCCGACTACCAGGGGCCGCTGATGGTGAGCTGCTGGAACCGCGGCGCCGCCAGCTTCACGGTGCAGCCGATGGAGCGCATCGCGCAGCTGGTGATCGTGCCGGTGGTGCAGACGGCGTTCCGCCGCGTCGACGATTTCGAAGCCTCGCACCGCGGCGAAGGCGGCTTCGGCTCCACCGGCAAACACTGATGCCGGCTGTGTGGCTCAGTGCAGGTTGGCGTCGGGCGGCATCGCGCCCAGCACGCTGATGCCGCCTTCACCGACGCTGCCCGCCTCGATCTCCTCGTCGCTGGCCTCGCGCACATCGCGCACCTTCAGCTGCAGCCGCAGCGCAATGCCGGCCAGCGGATGGTTGCCGTCGAGCACCACGTGGGAGTCGTAGACCTCGGTCACGGTGTAGATCGCGTCCTCGGGCATGTCGGGTGTGGCGCTGCCTTCGGGCAGGCCTTCGAACTGCATGCCGGGCTCGACCTCCTCGGGGAAGATCGCGCGCGCCTCATAGCAGACGAGATCGGGGTCGTAGTCGCCGAAGGCGTGCTCCGGCTCGAGGTGCAGGTGGGCTTCGAAGCCGGCCTCCTGGCCCGCGAGGGCTTCCTCGACCTTGGGCAGCAGGTCGTCGCCGCCGTAGAAGAACTCCACCGGCTCCTTCAATTCGTCGATCGCCTGGCCTTGGGCATCGGAGAGATGCCAGGTGAGGCTGACGACACAGGGTGCTTGGATCAACATATCGATTCATGATCGCACAGACAATCGCGGCATGGAAATCGATCAAGCTACGCCGCTGCTGGGCGGTCTGTCGCCCCAGGCATTCATGCGTCGCCACTGGCAGAAGAAGCCCTTGCTCGTCCGTCAGGCCTGGCCTGGCGTCATGCCACCGATCGAGCGCAGCGCGCTGTTCGACCTGGCCGGACAAGACGATGTCGAGTCCCGCCTGATCCGGCAGCAGGGCCAGGGCTGGCGCCTGCGGCACGGCCCGCTGCAGCGCCGCGCGCTGCCGCCGTTGAAGACGCCGGGATGGACGCTGCTGGTGCAGGGGCTGGACCTGCATGTGCCGGCTGCGCACGACATGCTGTCGCGCTTTCGCTTCGTGCCCGAGGCACGGCTCGACGACCTGATGATCTCGTATGCCACCGATGGCGGCGGTGTCGGTCCGCACCTCGATTCATACGATGTGTTCCTGCTGCAGGTGCAGGGCCGGCGCCGCTGGCGCATCGGGCCGGTGCCGCAGCCGCAATGGGTGGAAGGCGTGCCGCTGAAGCTGCTGGCGCATTTCGAGCCCGAGCAGGAGTGGGTGCTCGAGCCGGGCGACATGCTCTACCTGCCGCCGCTGTGGGGTCACGACGGCATCGCCGAGGGCTACGACTGCATGACCTGCTCGGTGGGCTTTCGCGTGCCGGCGCAGCGCGGGCTTGCACGCGACGTGCTGCAGCATGTGGTCGACGGCCAGGATGTGGAATGCGATGACCCGCTGTACCGTGATCCAAGCCAGCCGGCCACGGCCGAACCGGGCCGCGTGCCGCAGGGCCTGCAGCAGTTCGCCGAGCGCGCGGTGGCCCTGGCGCTGAAGGACCGCGACACATTGGCCTGTGCTCTCGGGGAATCGCTCACCGAGCCCAAGCCGCGGGTGTGGTTCGAGGCAGGCGCTCCGATTGCCGAGGGCGCCGGCGTGCGTCTCGACCGCCGCACGCGCATGATGTACGACGATCGGCATGTGTTCATCAACGGCGAGTCCTTCCGCGCCGGCGGGCGCGACGCGACGCTGATGCGCCGGCTCGCCGATGCGCGTGGCCTCTCCCCGTCGCAGACGTCCAGGCTCAGCGCCGATGCGCGCACGCTGCTCGACGACTGGGCGGAGGCTGGCTGGCTGCATTCCGATACCTCGATGGAGGATGGATCGTGAGCGACATCAACACCCGTGCCGATTTCCAGCAGGCCGTCCGCGATGCGGTGACGGAGGCCGAGCGGGAAGGCTGGCCGTCGATGGCTTTCGTCGACACTGACTTCGCCGACTGGCCGCTCAACGAGCCAGGGCTGATCGACGCGCTCACGCGCTGGGCGCTGCCGCATCGGTGCCTCACGCTGGTCGCATTGGACTTCGACGAGGTGCGACGGCGGCATCCGCGCTTCGTCGAGTGGCGCCGCCTGTGGTCCCATGTCGTCGAGGCGCGCTCGCCCGATGAAGACGCCGGCCTGACCGAACTCCCCACGCTGCTGCTCAGCGGCGCCAAGACACCTTTTGGCGTCATCGTGACCGATCGTGTCCACTGGCGTGGCCGCATCTCGCGCGAAGCCAGTGATGCGCACTTCTATCGCGACCGACTTGATGCACTTTTGCAACGTTCCGCACCGTCGTTCGCTTCCACACAGCTAGGTCTTTAGGGAAGTTACTTAGTCGACGTATAATCGCGGGCTAGGCAAAGGAAATGCTCGAGCTTTCCTTGTCTTTTCGAGAGGGAGCTTTGCACGAAACCTCAAAGTGGTGAGGCGGGTTCCCAGAATTACCGGTAATTGGTCGAACCTTTCATTTGAGGACAAGCATGAACAAGTCGCTCCTGTTGGCTACCCTGGTTGCTTCCGTGGCTCTGGCCGCCTGCGGCAAGAAGGAAGAAGCTCCGGCCCCGGCTCCCGCCCCGGTCGCCGCTCCGGCTGAAGCCGCTTCCGCTTCCGCTGCTGCTCCGGCTGCCGCCGAAGCCGCTTCGGGCGCCGCTACTGCTGCTTCGGGCGCTGCCGACGCTGCTGCCGCTGCCGCTGCTGCCGCCGCCTCTGCTGCCAGCAAGTAAGCACGAAGGAGCCTCCGGCTTCCGCAAGGAGGCTGGTGCTCAAAGAGAGAGCCGCCTTCGGGCGGCTCTTTTTTTGCCCGCGGCTTTTTGTCCAGTCAGCTCAGTGCAGGTCGAGCCAGGGGCTGCCGGTGCGCGGATCGGCCACCACCACCTCGTCGGCATGGCTGCCGAGCACGGCGGCAAGCGTGGCGGCCGCAAGAGCCGGGCGGTTGTTGTGCTCGCTCAGGTGCGCCGCCACCACGTGCTTCAACCCGCCATGCATGCAGCGCGACAGGATGTCGGCAGAGGCAGGGTTGGACAGATGCCCCCGGGCCCCGCCGATGCGGCGTTTCAGGAAGGCCGGATAGTGGCCCTCGGCCAGCATCTGCGGATCGTGGTTGCACTCGAGCAGCATCGCGGTGCATTGCTGCAGCGCCTGCACCATCGGGTCTGTCCTGCTGCCCGCGTCGGTGAGGATGCCGAGGCGGTACTGGCCATCGGTGATCGTCAGTTGCAGCGGCTCGCGTGCATCGTGCGGAACGCTGTAGGGCTGCAACGCCAGGATGCCCAGCGCGATCGGTTCGCCGTCGCGTGCGAATCGCACCAGCTCGGGCGGCTCATGTTCGGCATTGGTAGCGCGCCAGGTGCCTTCGCTCATCCACACCGGCACGCGGTGCTTGCGCATCAAGGCCCGCACGCAGCCGACGTGATCGCTGTGCTCATGGGTGATGAACACCGCGGTGAGCTGGTCGGGTGAGCAGCCGCGCTCGGCGAGCCGGCGCGTGAGCTCGCGCAGGCTCAGCCCACAGTCGACCAGCACGCGCTGCACCTCGCCGGTGCTGCTGCGCGCCTCGATCAGCGTCGCGTTGCCGCTGCTGCCGCTGCCGAGGCTGCAGAAACGCACGCGGGGCTTACTTGAGGTCGTCGACCAGCAGCGAGACGATGCGCTGCGCGATTTCGCTGTTGTCGGGCGCGCCCTGGTTGTTGAGCACCGAGACGGTGGTGGCATCGCCGCCGCCGCGCTGCACCTGGATGCGGTAGCGCGACAGCGCCTCGGGCTGCTTCTTGCCGCTGAACAGCTTGGAGAAGAAGTTGGGTTCTTCCTGGCCTGCCAGCTTCGGGTCGGCATAGCGCACGAAGTAGACGCCGCTGGCGCGGTCGCGGTCTTCCACGGTGAAGCCGCTGCGGTCCAGCGACAGGCCGACGCGGCGCCACGCTCGGTCGAAGGCTTCGTCGATCTGCAGCGAGGCAGCGGGCTGGCCGGCCAGCACACGTGCGCGTGCCGGAGCGGTGGGCTGGGCGGCCGCGGTGGCGGCGGGAGCCGAGGCTGCGCCGGTCGATGCGACCGCTGCGCGGGCATCGGCTTCCTTGCTGCCGAGCTTGACCATCAGACGCGACAGCATTTCGCCCTCGAGCGCCGGATCGGTCGGGCGCTGGCGCCAGATGGTCGAGTCCTTCATCGCGCCGGTGACGATCTCTTCCATGCCGCGATGGCTGATGTACACCTCGGTGCCTTGCGGGGTGCGCTCGACGCGGGTGCGGAATTTGTCGCGCAGGCCGGTGTCGTACAGGCCGTTGAGCACCTTGCCGATGGTGTTGCGGATGAAATCCTGCGGGAGCTTCGAGCGGTCTTCGGCCCAGCGGGTTTCCATCACGCCGGCCTCGGGCTCGTCGCGGTCGAGCTCGAAGCCGCGCTCCTGCCAGAAGGCGCGCAGCTGCGGCCACAGCTGCTCGGGCGTCTGCGAGGTGACGATCCAGCGGGTGTTGCCGTTGCGCTCGACGCGCACATCGCCCACCTGTTGCGGTGCCACGGTCTGGGCACCACCCGCGGCGGCGGACGCGCTGCCCGGTGTGGCGTTCTGCAGTGCATTGGCGCTGATCACGCCGCCCTGCGGCTGGTAGCGGCTGTCGCGCTGCAGCTGCGTGAGGTCGGGCGGCACGTCGAGCGGCGTGGTCTTGGACGCGGCCGAGCGATAGTCGACCTTGTCGCCGGAGAGGAAGTTTTCGACGGTGGAGCAGCCGCTCAGCAGCGCGATCAGGGCCAGGGTGGCGGCCCGCACCGGGCTGAGGGAGGGGAATCGATTCACTTGGCGCATCTCCAGGCGGCCGCCCTTGCAAGGGCGGCACGCTTCGGGGTCGGGGATCGGAAGGTCAACGGGAAACGGGCGATTATCAGAGCACGCCGCTGTCGCGCAGCGCCTGCTCCACGGCCTTCTGGCCGGCATCGCCCAGCGGGGTGAGCGGCAGGCGCAGCGCGCCGCCGGTGCGGCCCATGCGGGCCAGCGCCCATTTCACCGGGATCGGGTTGGGTTCGCAGAACAGCTGCTTGTGTAGCGGCAGCAGCTGCATGTGGATCTCGACCGCGCGCTTGGCATCGCCATTGATGGCGGCCATGCAGAGCTCATGCATCGCGCGCGGCGCGACGTTGGCGGTGACGCTCACGTTGCCGTGGCCGCCCAGCAGCATCAGGGCGACCGCGGTGGGGTCGTCGCCGGAGTAGATCGAGAAGCCCTTGGGCGCCTGCTTGATCAGCCACGCCGCGCGGTCGAGGTTGCCGGTGGCTTCCTTGATGCCGATGACGCCGGGCACCTCGGCCAGGCGCAGCGCGGTCTCGGGCTGCATGTCGGCCACCGTGCGGCCGGGCACGTTGTACAGCACCATCGGAATGTCCACCGCCTCGGCGATCGCCTTGAAGTGGCGGTAGATGCCTTCCTGCGTGGGCTTGTTGTAGTAGGGCACGACCTGCAGCGTGCAGTCGGCGCCGACCTTCTTGGCGAACTTCGACAGCTCGATCGCTTCGTGCGTGGAGTTGGCGCCGGCGCCGGCCATGATGGGCACCCGGCCCGCGGCATGCTCGACCGCGACGCGGATGATCTCCTGGTGCTCGTCGACCGTGACCGTGGGCGATTCGCCCGTGGTGCCGACCACGCCGATGCAATCGGTGCCTTCGGCGATGTGCCAGTCGATCAGGCGGCGCAGCGCGGGGTAGTCGACGCTGCCGTCCTCGTGCATCGGCGTTACGAGCGCGACGATGCTGCCAACAATGGGTTTCATATCGCTCTCCGCGGAGCCGTCTCTAGGGAATCGGTGGATTTTAGCTGCGGCGGGCCGGCGGGCCGCGCAGGGGTTCAGAGCGGGTAGCGCGCCGGCTGCTCGCCGCCGGGCGCTTCACGCACCGCGGCAATGCGCTGCACGAAGCGTCCGGGGTCGGGCAGGAAGCCGTCTTCGTAGGCCACGACCCGCAACTCGCCCTGCACCGCGCACAACAGCTCGCCCGGCTGCAGCAGGAAGTCGGGATTCGAGGGCCGGCCGACCGTTTCGTTCCCTGCCGCGAAGGTCTCGTAGATCAGCACGCCGCCCGGGGCCACGCTGCCGACGATGAGCGGCAGCAGCGGCCGCCAGAGGTAATGGGTGACGACGACCGCATCGAAGCGGCGGCCGGCAAAGGGCCATGGCCCCTGCTCGATGTCGGCCACGACCAGTTCGCCCACGCCCTCGAGCGCCGCGAGCGCCTGCGCATCGCGGTCGACGCCGGTGACGCGCGCGCTGCGCGCGGCGAACCAGCGCAGATGGCGACCGCCGCCGCAGGCCACGTCGAGCACCGACGCCCCGGCCGGCACCAGGTGCGACCAGCGCCGCACCCACGGGGAGATATCAGGCCCTGCATGCGTCATTGCGGCCGCACCTCCTGCTTCAGCGCCTTGAGCGCCATGCGGTCCACCAGGCCCGGCGCCAGCAGCTTGAGCCAGCGGCCGAGCCTGCCCTTGGCCGTCATCACGATGTCGCGGCGGCGCTGCTCGGCGCCTTCGACGATCAGCCGCGCGCATTCCTCGACGCTCATGGCGCCCCGTTCGTCGAGGCCGCTCTTGCCGGCCGCCTCGCCTTTGGCGTTGAAACCGCGATAGCGGATCTGCGTCGCGACCACGCCGGGGTAGGCGATGGTGACGCTGACACCTGCCGGCGCGAGCTCGACACGCAGCGCCTCGAAGAAGCCGGTCATCGCGAACTTGGTGCCGCTGTAGGCGGTGCGGCCCGGCACGCCGATCAGGCCGGCCAGGCTGGACACCGCGACGATCCGGCCGCGGCTCGCCTTCAAATGAGGCAGCGCCGCATGCGTGCACCACACGCTGCCCCAGTGGTTGATGCGCATCAGCCGTTCGTACCACGCGAGGTCGTCGACCTGCTCGAACAGCGCATGCGCCGACATGCCGGCATTGTTGACGAGGATGTCGATGCGGCCGAACTCGCGCACTGCGGCATCGATCAGCGCCTGGCAGTCGGCCCGCTCACCGACATCGCAGGGCTGCGCACGCACGGTGGCACCGCGCTGGCGGCATTCGGCCGCCACCTGCTCGAGCTTGTCGATGCTTCGCGCGGCCAGCACCAGCGCCGCATCGCCGCCATGGCGCTGCGCCCACTGGCGCGCCATCTCGGCGCCGATGCCGTCGGAGGCGCCGGTGATGACGATGACCCTCGTACTGCTCATGCCCGTCCCCAGGATGGATCCAAGGGGCGCATCCTCGCATGAACCGCAGGTACTAGAAACAGCTCCAGACCTGATTGGCGAGGTCGAACACGAAGTCGCGCTGCAGGTAGCTGGCGAACACGGCCGCCAGCGCGGCGAGGCTCACCGCCCACCACAGCACGCGCCTGCGCCGCATGGTCACCCTCACACAGCGGCGGGCTGGACGCGGCTGATCGCGCCCTCGCGCACCGGCAGGTTCACGAGCGCAGCGAACACGCCCAGCGCCACGGCCAGCCACCAGACGATGTCGTAGCTGCCGGTGGTGTCGTACAGCCGGCCGCCCAGCCACACGCCGAGGAAGCTGCCGATCTGGTGGCTGAAGAAGACGAACCCGCCGAGCATGCTCATGTATTGCACGCCGAAGATCTGCGCCACCACTGCATTGGTCGGCGGCACGGTCGAGAGCCACAGCACGCCCATCACCGCCGAAAAGATGTAAACGCTCATCGGGGTGAGCGGCACCCACAGGAAGACCACGATCGCGATCGAGCGCAGCAGGTAGATGGTCGACAGGATGTGGCGCTTGGCCAGCCGCTGCCCCAGCACGCCCGCGGCATAGGTGCCGAACACGTTGAACAGGCCGATCAGCGCGAGCGCGGTGGTGGCCACGTCGGGCGTCAGGCCCTTGTCCTTCAGGTAGCTGGGCATGTGCACGCCGATGAACACCACCTGGAAGCCGCAGACGAAGTAGCCGGCCATCAGCAGCTGGAAGCTCGGGTAGCCGAAGGCCTCGCGCAGCGCGGCGCCGATGCTCTGCTGCGGCTTGCCCACGCCGGAGGCGAGCGCCGGCTCCTTCAAACCAAAGCCCAGCGGCATGATCGCCAGCGCCGCGCAGCCGAGCAGGAACAGCGCGTTCTGCCAGCCGACATGGCCGATCAGCCCGTTCTCGATCGGCACCATCAGGAACTGGCCGAACGAGCCCGCCGCCGCGGCCACGCCCATCGCCCACGAGCGCTTCTCGGGCGCGACGTTGCGGCCGATCACGCCGTAGACGATGGCATAGGTGGTGCCGGCCTGGGCCATGCCCAGCATCAGCCCCGCGCTGCCGGTGAAGGCCAGGCCCGAGGTCGACAGTGCCATCAGCACCAGGCCCAGGGCATACAGCAGGCTGCCCGCGATCAGCACGCGGAAGGCGCCGAAGCGGTCGGCCAGCATGCCGGCGAAGGGGCCGGCCGCGCCCCAGGCCAGGTTCTGGATCGCCAGCGCGAAGGCGAAGGTCTCGCGCGTCCATCCACGCGCCATCGTGACCGGCTGCAGCCACAGCCCGAAGCCGTGGCGGATGCCCATCGAGAGGGTGACGATGGCGGCGCCGCAGACCAGAACCTGGGTCAGCGACAGGCGGGGCGGGGTGGCAAGGGCGGTGCTCATGGCCGCGACTCTAGTGACAAAGTGATGCACCCGGTGGCAGTGCGTTTATGCAGGCCTGCATTCGATCTGTGCAGGGCTGCAGGCTCGCGGCTGCGCTATGGTGCCGGCTTTCATCGAACGCGAACCCATGCTGCTCGGAATCCACCACGTCGCCCTGATCGCCTCCGACTACCAGCGATCGAAGGACTTCTACACCCGAGTGCTCGGGCTCAGCGTGCTCGCCGAGCACTACCGGGCCGAGCGGCAGTCGTGGAAGCTCGACCTGGGCGGCCCCGGCGGCCTGCAGCTGGAGCTGTTCTCGTTCCCCGACCCGCCAAGGCGCCCGAGCCGCCCCGAGGCCTGCGGCCTGCGGCACCTGGCGCTGAAGGTCGACGACCTCAACGCCTTCCGGGCCCGGCTCGAGGCCCAGGGCGTGGCGCTGGAGCCGGTGCGGGTCGACGAATACACCGGCGCACGCTTCTGCTTCTTTGCCGACCCCGACGGCCTGCCGATCGAGCTCTACGAATCACTCTGACCGACGTTTCTACAATCCGCCGCCATGGCAACGAAATCGAATACGCCGGGCAGTTACGGCGAAGCCTCCATCCGCGTGCTGAAGGGCCTGGAGCCTGTGAAGCAGCGCCCGGGCATGTACACCCGCACCGACAACCCGCTGCACATCGTGCAGGAGGTGATCGACAACGCCGCCGACGAGGCGCTGGCCGGCCACGGCAAGCGCATCGCCGTGGTGCAGCATGCCGACGGCTCGGTCAGCGTGGAGGACGACGGCCGCGGCATCCCGTTCGGCCTGCATCCGGAAGAGAAGGTGCCGGTCGTCGAGATCGTGTTCACCCGGCTGCATGCCGGCGGCAAGTTCGACAAGGGCTCGGGCGGCGCCTACAGCTTCTCGGGCGGCCTGCATGGCGTGGGCGTCAGCGTGACCAATGCGCTGGCCAAGCGGCTGCAGGTCACGGTGTTCCGCGATGGCCAGGTGGCGACGCTCACCTTCAGCGGCGGCGACGTGATCGAGCCGCTGCAGGTGCGCAAGGCCGTGGCGGGCGACCGCAAGCAGGGCACCAGCGTGCGGGTGTGGCCCGATGCCAAGTATTTCGAGAGCGCCGAGCTGCCCAAGGCCGAGCTGACGCACCTGCTGCGCAGCAAGGCGGTGCTGATGCCGGGCGTCACCGTGACGCTGCACAACGAGAAGAGCAACGACAAGCAGCAGTGGCTCTACAAGGGTGGCCTGCGCGACTACCTGATGCAGAGCCTGGCGGCCGATCCGCTGATCCCGCTGTTCGAGGGCGAGCGCTTCGCGACCGAGGGCGAGACCGAGAACTTCGCCGAAGGCGAGGGCGCCGCGTGGTGCGTGGCCTTCACCGAAGACGGCGCACCGCTGCGCGAGAGCTACGTCAACCTGATTCCCACGGTGGCCGGCGGCACGCACGAGGCGGGCTTGAAAGATGGACTGTTCGGCGCGGTCAAGGGTTTCATCGAGCTGCATTCGCTGCTGCCCAAGGGCGTGAAGCTGATGCCCGACGACGTGTTCTCGCGCGCCAGCTTCGTGCTCAGCGCCAAGGTGCTCGACCCGCAGTTCCAGGGCCAGACCAAGGAGCGGCTCAACTCGCGCGATGCGCTGCGCCTCGTCACCACCTACGTGAAGCCGGCGCTCGAGCTGTGGCTGAACCAGCACGTGGAGCATGGCCGCAAGCTCGCCGAGCTGGTGATCAAGCAGGCGCAGACGCGCCAGCGCGCAAGCCAGAAGGTCGAGAAGCGCAAGGGCTCCGGCGTGGCCGTGCTGCCCGGCAAGCTGACCGACTGCGAAAGCCGCGACACCTCGCTGAACGAGCTGTTCCTGGTGGAGGGCGACTCGGCCGGCGGCAGCGCCAAGATGGGCCGCGACAAGGAAACCCAGGCGGTGCTGCCGCTGCGCGGCAAGGTGCTCAACAGCTGGGAGGTCGAGCGCGACCGCCTGTTCGCCAACAACGAGATCCACGACATCTCGGTGGCGATCGGCGTCGACCCGCATGGCCCCAGCGACAACCCCGACCTCACGCAGCTGCGCTACGGCAAGATCTGCATCCTCTCCGATGCTGACGTCGACGGCTCGCACATCCAGGTGCTGCTGCTCACCTTGTTCTTCCGCCATTTCCCGGCGCTGATCGAGCGCGGGCATGTCTACATCGCCAAGCCGCCGCTGTTTCGCATCGATGCTCCGGCGCGCGGCAAGAAGCCGGCGGCCAAGATCTACGCGCTCGACGAAGGCGAGCTCACCGCCACGCTCGACAAGCTGCGCAAGGAAGGCGCGCGCGAGAACAGCTGGACCATCAGCCGCTTCAAGGGCCTGGGCGAGATGAGCGCCGAGCAGCTGTGGGACACCACGCTGAACCCCGACACGCGCCGGCTGCTGCCGGTGGCCTATGGCGAGCTCGACTTCATGGCCACCGAAGGCTCGCTGACCAAGCTGATGGGCAAGGGCGAGGCGGCCTCGCGCCGCGAGCTGATGGAGATCCACGGCGACGCGGTCGAGATCGACGTCTGACGCCGGCCAGGGATACAAGCACCCCGGCCGGGCACTGCAACAGTGCCCCGCACAGCGCGCACTGTTGCGCTGCACGCCGGGGCAGCTTGTGCCTGTTGCGAAGCGAGGGAAACCGGGACAGTGAGGGCATCGTCCCGAACCCCAGGAATCCCCCGATGAGCCCCGCTGAAACCTCTGCCATCTCGGTGCGCCTCCGGCCCGGCGAGGTCCGGCTGCATCCGCTGCAGTCGGGCACCCGGGTGCAGGTGCTGTGCGGCTACCTGCACCTGGTCGAACCCTCGCAATGGATCGGCGGCCACGCGATTCCCCAGGAGGCCCACCTGTCCGGCGGCAGCGGCCACACTGTGCGGCGCACTGGCTGGGTCCAGCTGCGCGCCGACGGGCCGACCGAGGTGCATTGCACGCTCTCGCGTAGTCATTGAATCCCTTCTGCCGCCCCGGGCGGGCGGTGCTTTGCGAAAATCGCGGCCCATGCCCGCCCGCGTCCGCCTCCGCCCGACCATGCTTTCGGACCTCGACTACGTGATCACGGTCGAGAACGACGCGCAGAACCTGCCGTTCATCACGCCCTGGGAGCGCACCCAGCATGAAGGCGCGGTGCGTTTTCCCGATTTCCGCCACTTCATCGTCGAGGCCGGGCCGGAGTACGAGCGCACCGGCTTCGTGATCCTGCAGGGCTGCCGCAACCCGCACAAGAGCGTGGAGCTCAAGCGCCTGGTGCTGCAGACCAAGGGCCAGGGGCTGGGCCGCGCCTGCGTGCAACTGCTCAAGCAGATGGCGTTCCGCGACCTCGGCGCACACCGCTTCTGGCTCGACGTGAAGACGCTGAACACCCGCGCGCAGGTGCTCTACGAGAGCGAAGGCTTCGTCGTCGAGGGCCGGCTGCGCGAGAGCGTGCGCGCCGGCGACGGCTACGACTCGCTGATCGTGATGTCGATGCTCGACCGCGAATACCAGGCCCGCACCGCGCTCGGGCAGGAGCAGGCGGGATGAAGCGCCTGTGCGTCCTCGCGCTGCTGGCGCTGGGCGCACTGCGGGCGCAGGCCGCGCTGTGGGGCTATGTCGATGGCGCCGGCGTGGCGCACGTGGCCACCGAGCCGATCGACTCGCGCTACAGCCTCGTGATGGGCGACCCGGTGCCCGAGGCCGGCCGCGTTCCCGGCAAGGCCGATGGTGCCAACGGCCTGCTCACCTGGCTGGAGATCGCCCCCGAGGTCAAGTCGGTGCAGTACCTGCTGCGCGAGGCGGCCGCCAAGACGGGCGTCGACATGGAGCTGCTGAAGGCGGTGATCGCGGTGGAGTCGGGCTTCAATGCCAAGGCAGTGTCGCCGCGCGGCGCGATCGGGCTGATGCAGCTCACGCCCGAGACGGCCGACCGCTATGCCACCAAGGCCGAGACCAAGCGCCCGGCCGCCGAGCGCCTGCTCGACGCGCGCACCAACATCCTCACCGGCGCGCGCATGCTGGCCGACCTGACACGCCGCTTCGGCAGCATCGACATCGCGCTGGCGGCCTGGAACGCCGGCGAGGGCACGGTGCGCAAGCATGGCGGCGCCATGCCGCCCATCGACGAGACCCGTGCCCATGTGCACCTGGTGCTCGAGCTGTACTGGGCGCTGCTGCAGCGCAGCCTGCCGGCGCGTGCGCAGGCGCTGCGCATGCACGCGGCCGCCGAACCCTAGTTTCTCGAATTCGACCGCAAGCCGCGAGGTGCGCCGCCAGGCGCACACTGCGACAGTGAGGCCATGCAGTTGCCAACCTGATCGCGAGGCCGAACATGACTGATCTTTCTTCCGACGATGCGCGCTGGGTGGCGGTGAGCCGGCGCGACAAGGCGGCCGATGGCGCCTTCTTCTATTCGGTGCGCACCACCGGCGTGTACTGCCGGCCTTCGTGCGCGGCGCGGTTGCCGCGGCGCGAGAACGTGGCCTTCCACGAGAACCGCGAGGCCGCCGAACGCGCGGGCTTCCGCCCCTGCAAGCGCTGCCGGCCCGATGAAGCGCCCGGCACGCAGCAGGCCGAGGCGGTGGCGCGGGCCTGCCGCCTGATCGAGTCGTCCGACGAGCCGCCCACGCTCGAGCAACTGGCCGAGGTGGCGGGCCTGAGCCCCTATCACTTCCACCGTGTGTTCAAGGCCGCCACCGGCCTGACACCGCGCGCCTACGCCGCGGCGCACCGCAACCGCAAGGTGCGCGACGAGCTGCCGCGCAGCGCCAGCGTCACCGAGGCGATCTACGGTGCGGGCTTCGGCTCCAACGGCCGCTTCTATGCAAACGCCGGCGAGGTGCTGGGCATGGCGCCGCAGGCGTTTCGCAGTGGCGGCCGCGGCACGACGATCCGCTTCGCGGTGGGGCAGTGCTCGCTCGGCGCCATCCTCGTCGCGGCCACCGCCAAGGGGCTGTGCGCGATCCTGATGGACGACGAACCCGACGCGCTGGTGCGCGACCTGCAGGACCGCTTCCCGCAGGCCGAGCTGGTCGGCGGCGATGCGGACTTCGAGCGCTGGGTCGCGCAGGTGGTCGGCTTCGTCGAGGCGCCGCAGCTCGGGCTGGACCTGCCGCTGGACGTGCGCGGCACGGCCTTCCAGCAGCGCGTGTGGCAGGCGCTGCGCGAGATTCCGCCGGGCTCGACGGCCAGCTATGCCGAGATCGCCGAGCGCATCGGCCAGCCGCAGGCGGTGAGGGCGGTGGCCCAGGCCTGCGCGGCCAATGCGCTGGCCGTGGCCATCCCCTGCCACCGGGTGGTGCGGCGCGACGGCGGGCTGTCGGGCTACCGCTGGGGCGTGGAGCGCAAGCGCACGCTGCTCGAGCGAGAGGGGGCTGCGGCATGAGCGCGGTGATGCAGCGTCCCACGATGGCCGAGCGCATCGCCGGCCTCGACTGGCCGCGCATCCACGAAGACCTGGATGCACAGGGCTGGTCGGTGATCGAAGGGCTGCTGCCGCGCAGTGCCTGCCAGTCGCTCGCCGCGGGCTATGCTGACGACACGCAGTTCCGCAGCCGCGTGCTGATGCAGCGCCATGGCTTCGGCCAGGGTGAGTACAAGTACTTCGCGTATCCGCTGCCGGCCCTGCTGGCGGAGATGCGCGAAGCCTTCTATGCGCCGCTGGTGCCGCTGGCCAACCGCTGGCACGAGGTGATGGACCTGGCGCCGCGCTTTCCCGCGCAGCACCAGCGCTTTCTCGAGCGTTGCCATGCGGCAGGCCAGCAGCGCCCCACGCCGCTGCTGCTGCAGTACGGCGAGGGCGACTACAACTGCCTGCACCAGGATCTGTACGGCGAGCATGTGTTCCCGCTGCAGGTGGCGCTGCTGCTCTCTCAGCCGGGGCGCGACTTCACCGGCGGGGAATTCGTGATCACCGAGCAGCGCCCGCGCATGCAGACGCGGCCGCACGTGGTGCCGCTGGCGCAGGGCGATGCGGTGGTGTTCGCGGTGAACCATCGGCCGGTGCAGGGCACGCGCGGGCCGTACCGCGTGAACCTGCGCCACGGCGTGAGCCGCGTGCGCTCCGGCCACCGGCACACGCTGGGGCTGATCTTCCACGACGCCACATGACCGACCTGTTCGATGCCATCGACGATGCGCCGCCGGCGCTGGAGCCGCTGGCCGAGGGCGCGGTGATCCTGCGCCGCTTCGCGCTCGCGGCGGCGCCGGTGTTGCTGCAGGCGGTGGGTGAGGTGACGGCCGCGGCGCCCTGGCGCCACCTCACTACCCCCGGTGGCTACCGCATGTCGGTGGCGATGACGAATGCCGGCGCGCTCGGCTGGGTGTCCGACGAGACGGGTTACCGCTACGACGCGGTCGATCCGCTCGGCGGCCGGCGCTGGCCGCCGATGCCGGGCTGCTTTCTCGACTTGGCCCATCGCGCCGCGGAGCAGGCGGGGTACCCGGACTTCGAGCCCGACGCGTGCCTGATCAACCGCTACGAACCGGGCGCGCGCCTGTCGCTGCACCAGGATCGCGACGAGCGCGACTTTTCCGCACCCATCGTCTCGGTCTCGCTCGGCCTGCCCGCGATCTTCCTGTTCGGCGGGCTGCGCCGGCAGCAGCGGCCGCAGCGCGTGCGGCTGGCGCACGGCGATGTCGTGGTGTGGGGCGGTGCCTCGCGGCTGGCGTATCACGGCGTGGCGCCGCTAGCCGAGGGCGAGCACCCCGCCACCGGGCGCTGCCGGGTCAACCTGACCTTTCGCCGCGCGGGGTAGAGATCCCTACAATCCCGCGACCGGTCGCCAGGGCGACCTCCACCCGGGACTCCGTTGGGATCGATGACCGCAGCACGCGCTCACCGTTGGCTTCGCTGGCTCGCCATCATGCTGGCCGGGTGGCTGCTGGGTGGCGGGCTCGCCGTCACCTGCGCGACAGCCGCGCCGCTCGACCTCGGCGGTCGTTGGCATGAGGGCGAGGGCAGCGCGGCCATCGAGCGCATCCGTGCCACCGGCGGCGTGTTCCGCTACGAAGGCGGGTTCGACGTGGCCCAGCCCGGCGCCTACGTGATCGACTTCAAGAACTCGAGCGTGATCGGCCGCTTCGAGCACCGCCTGTACGACAGCCGGGGCGCGCTCGTGTGGCGCGCCAGTGGCGGCATCCAGAGCGAGGAGCCGAATCCCTTCTTCATGCGCCACGGCCGCGAGCTCTCGCTGGCGCCCGGCCACTACCGGCTGGTGAGCCGGCTCGATTCGCCGTTCTACCTTGCGCAGCCCGAGCCCTACCTCGACACGCTGGACCATTACCGGCAGGTGATCAAGCGCGGCAATGCCCTGGTGCTGCTGTGCCTGGGCGTGTTCGTCGGGCTGGGCCTGTACTACAGCTGCCTCGCGCTGGTGCGCCGGCGCCGCGCCGAGGCGATGTATGCGGCCTTCATCCTCGGCAACCTGCTCTACAACGCCACCGCGCTGCTGGTGCTGCGCGAGCTGTTCGGCGTGGGCTGGTTCTACCTGATCAGCGTGCCGATCCTGCTGTCGAACATCGCCTACATCGCGTTCGTGGTGTCGCTGCTCGACATCGAACGCGAGACCGACCCGTGGCTGTACCGCGCCAGCCGAGTGCTGATGGCCCTGTTCACCGGCTTCGTGCTGCTGGCGGCGATCAAGCCGCACTGGTCGCTGGAGCTCGACCGCATCGGCGTCGGGCTGTTCCTGCTGTTCGGCCTGGCTGCCGGCATCTGGCGCACGCTCAGGCGCGATCGGCTGGCGCCGCTGTACCTCGCGGCCAATGTCGGCTTCTTCATCACCGGCATCGCGGCGATCTCGATGGTCTCGATGCAGGGCGTGTACACGCTGTACATCGAGCACATCGGCCTGATGGCGGTGGCCATCGAGGTGCTGCTGCTGGCGCTGGTGCTCACGCACCAGTTCGGCCTGCTCGAGGAAGACAAGGCCCGCGCGCTCTCGCGTGCCGAGCACAGCCTGCGCCTGGCCTGCACCGATGCGCTCACCGGCCTGCCCAATCGCTATGCGCTCGAGCTCGAACTGGCCGAGCTGCCGGGGCATGGCAGCCTGACCTACATCGATCTCGACGGCCTCAAGTACTACAACGACCGCTTCGGCCATGCGCGCGGCGACCAGCTGCTGCGCGACTTCGCCGCCGCGCTCGCCGAGCGGCTCGGCGAGCGCGCCACGGCCCATCGCCATGGCGGCGACGAGTTCGCGGTGACCACGCGCGATGGCGCGGTCGACTTCGTCGAGCGCGTGATCGACGACTGCATCGACGTGCTCACGCTCAAGGGCTACGAGATCAGCGGCGCCAGCTTCGGCACCGTGCATGTCAACGAGTGCAGCACGAGCGAGCAGCTCAAGCACTTGGCCGACAGCCGCATGTACGAGCACAAGCGCCGCCGCAAGCCGCACCGCGACAGCTCGGCGCTGACCGACGCCCGGCTCGCCTGACGACAAGACATCAACAACCCGCAAGGAGCGAGGGATGACCCGACCCAGTCGATGGAGCCTGGTGTGGCCGGTGCTGGCCACGCTGATCGTGCCGCTGGTGGCCGCGTGGTTCGCCTACCCGGGCGCGCACCTGCCGCCGGGCTTCGGCATCTTTCCGCCGGTGTTCGTGCAGTCGGCGCCGGGTTTCTGGCTGCCTTACTTCCTGCTCGTGGCCGCGGCCGCGTTGCTGATCACGCTGTTCTACGTGTTCCCGCAGTGGTTCGGCTTCCAGGCACCGCCCACGCCGCCGGCCCCGCCCGCGCCGGCCAAGCTGCCGCTGTGGTTCTGGCTCGGGCTGGCGCTGACGCTGTACTTCTGGTGGCTGATGTGGGCGCGCCCGCCCTCGATGGGCAGCTTCGTCTACTACGCGTTCACGCCGCTGTGGTGGGGTTTCATCCTCGTGCTCGACGGCTGGGTCTACCGGCGCATGGGCGGCAGGTCGCTGCTGGCGACCAGGCCGCACACGCTGTGGCTCAGTGCGCTGGTGTCGGTGGCCGGCTGGGGCTACTTCGAGTACTACGACTACTTCGTGATCGGCAACTGGACCTATCCCAACGGCCACATGCCGCAGCTGAGCCACGCCACCATCGTCGTGCTGTTCCTGCTGGCCTACACCACGGTGTGGCCGGTGATCTTCGAGTGGTACACGCTGCTGAAGAGCTTTCCGGCGCTGGCGGTGCGCTACTCGCAGGGGCCGAAGCTGGCGCTGCCCGCGCAGCTGATGCTGTGGGGCGCGCTGGGCTCGATCGCGGCGATGGTGTTCTGGCCGTATCCGCTGTTCTGGGTCATCTGGATCGGGCCGATGGCGGTGATCACCGCGCAGCTGCTGCGGCTGAACGTGTGGACGCCGTTCAGCGCCATCGCGCAGGGCAACTGGAGCCCGGCGCTGCTGGTCGCGCTGGGCTCGCTGTGCAATGGCTTCTTCTGGGAGATGTGGAACTACGGCAGCGCCCATCCCAACCCGCTGTCGCCCACGTACCCGATCACGCCGACCAACCCGAACTACTGGGTCTACGACATCCCCTACGTCAACGTGATCCACGTCTTCTCGGAGATGCCGCTGCTCGGCTACTTCGGTTACCTGCCGTTCGGCATGCTGGTGTGGGTGGTGTTCGCCTGGGCCGGCGCGGTGTTCGGATTCGACGCCAGCCTGGACCTCGACGGCGCGCGCGGAGCCGCAGCGGCCGACGCGGCGGCGACCGAAGGCGCGGCGTAGGACTGCGCTGGTGCCTGCGGCGCGATGGCCCAGCCCTCGACCGCGGCGGCGCGGTCGAGCAGGCGGCATTCGGTGCCGGTGAGGCCGCGGCGGTCGGCATGCTGCACGATGCGCTCGCAATCGGCCTCGGTCAGCCGCAGCGCCAGGCGCTGCCAGCGGCGCACCACCAGCGGATGGCTCCAGGCGTCTTCCATCGTGCGGCGCAGCGTGGGCAGGTCGGCCTGCGGGCCGGCCGCCACGCGGCGCGCCAGCAGCGTGTGCATCAGCACGTGGTACTCCTGGCGCGCCACCGCCGGCATGGCCACCGCGATGTCGACCATGCGGCGGGCATAGCCGGCGCGCATGAACTGCAGGGTGAGCAGCAGTTGCAGCGCCTGCACCGGATTGAGCACGCGCAGCCGGTTGGGCGGCAGCACCGCCAGCGGCAGGCTGGCCACCTGCTCGTGCGCCAGCGGCGTGGCGAGCGACATCATCACCGCCAGCCGCATCCACTCGGCGGCGCCGAGGCCCAGGATGTCCTCCGCCTCGCCGGCTTCGATGCGGCGCGCATTCGCCAGCGCATCGCTCCAGGCGAGCTCTCCCTTTGCATCCCGAGCCTCGGCGCTCAACATCGCCAGGTTGCCGGCGGCGAAGCCGGCGCCATTGAACATGCGCTCCACCACCGCATCGGTGGGCTTGCCCAGGCCGTGCGTCAGCGCACGGCGTGTCACCGGGCACACGCCCACCTCGATCTGGCCCAGGAAATTGGGCGTGACCTGCACCGTCTCGAAGGCCTGGCCGCGCAGCCAGGCCTGCAGGCGCAGCTGCAGCCACAGCCGCACCTGCGGCGTGGCGCGCAGCGTGCGGTTGCCGAAGACCTGCTGGGCGGCCTGCCAGCCCTGGCGCACGGGGTTGCCCTCGTGCAGATGCTCGGCGGGCGGCACGAGGCGGTAGTGGGCATGGTCCCAGCCGATCTCGAAGGCCAGCGCGGTCAGTCCCGCGTCGTCGGCGGCGGGCTGCACCTGCGCCTCGCGGGTGCCAGTCATCGTGATCGCGCTGTCGAACTGCAATGCGGCCTGTGCCATGAACGTTTCCCTGAGCAGCACCGGGACGTCCCCGGCGAAGACAAGTCTGGCGGACCAGTGGCTCACAAGATGAGCCTGCCGAACAACCTTTCGCTTAGGATGCAGGCTCACGCCATGAGCCACCCCTCGGGTAACAAGCTGCGATGGACAGAACCGAACGCTTCTACAAGATCGAGATGATGATCCGCAGCCGCGGCAGCGTGAGCTTCGCGGAGCTGATGGAAGAGCTGGGCGTCAGCCGCGCCACGCTCAAGCGCGACCTCGAATACCTGCGCGGCCGCATGGACGCGCCCATCGTCTACGACCGCTTCGACAACGGCTACAAGATGCAGGCCGACCCGCGCGACCAGCGGCAGGTGAAGCACGAGCTTCCCGGCGTGTGGTTCAGCGAGCGTGAGATCCACGCGCTGCTGACCATGCACCAGCTGATCCAGGGGCTCGACGAAGGCGGCGTGCTCGCGCGCCACCTGCAGCCGCTGCTCGACAAGCTGCACGGCATGCTGGGCGCCAGCGAAGGCGAGTCCAAGGAGCTGATGAAGCGCGTGAAGATCATGAATGCCGCGCGCCGGCCGGTGGCGCCGCGCCATTTCGAGCTGATCGGCAGTGCGCTCACGCGGCGCCAGCGCGTGCAGATGGGCTACTACGTGCGCAGTCGCAAGGAGGAAACGCAGCGCACTGTCTCGCCGCAGCGGCTGGTCTACTACCGCAACACCTGGTACCTCGATGCCTGGTGCCACAGCAGCGAAGCGCTGCGCCGCTTCGCGCTCGACGCGATCCGCGAAGCCAGCCTGCTCGACCTGCGCGCCAAGGACGTCGCGGTGAAGACCATCGAGGCCGAGCTCGATGCGGGCTACGGCGCTTTCAGCGGCGCCAAGGTGCAGTGGGCCGTGCTGCAGTTCTCACCCGAGGCCGCGCAGTGGGTGGCGCACGAGCAGTGGCATCCGGCCCAGGAGGCCACGCTGCACGACGACGGTTCGCTGACGCTGCGCGTGCCCTATGCCGATGCCACCGAGCTGGCGATGGACGTGCTGCGCCATGGTGAGCAGGTGAAGGTGGCGGCGCCGAAGGCGCTGGCCGAGGCCGTGCGCCTTCGGCTGAACAAGGCGAGCGCGCTCTACAAGCCTATGCCGGCTTGAGCACCACCCACGCCGGCGCATGGTCGCTCGGCTTCTCGCGGCCACGCACCGCCTTGTCGACACCCGCCTCGGCCAGGCGCTTCGCGGCCGCCGCGTTGAGCAGCAGGTGGTCGATGCGCAACCCGGCGTTGCGCTCCCAGCGCTGGCGGAAGTAGTCCCAGAAGGTGTAGACCGGCTCATCCGGGTGCAGCGTCCGGATCGCATCGGTCCAGCCCTGCGCGAGCAGCTTCTGCCAGGCTGCGCGGCTCTCGGGCTGCAGCAGCGCATCGTTCTTCCACGACTTGGCCGAGTAGATGTCGGCCACGTCGTCGGTGGGCACCACGTTGTAGTCACCGGCCAGGATCACCGGCCCCTTGTGGCGGTGCAGCTGGGCCGCATGCGCGATCAGGCGTTCGAACCACGCGAGCTTGTAGTCGAACTTCGGCCCTGGCTGGGGGTTGCCGTTGGGCAGGTAGATCGAGGCGATGGTGAGGCCGCCGACCTCGGCCTCGAGGTAGCGGCTGTGCGTGTCGTCGGGGTCGCCGGGCAGGCCGCGCCGCAGTTCCTTCGGCTGCTGGCCGCGCGCGAGGATCGCCACGCCGTTGAAGCCCTTCTGTCCATGCCACACGGCGCCGTAGCCGGCATCGCGCAGGGCGGCCTCGGGAAAGGTCTCGTCGGAAGTTTTCAGCTCCTGAAGGCAGGCGACATCGGGTTGCGATTCGGCCAGCCATTCGAGCAGGCGCGGCAGGCGGCTGTTGATGCCGTTGACATTGAAGGTGGCGATCTTCACGGGGCGAGGCGCGGGAGTGGTGGGGCCGAGTATGGCGCCTCGGCGTCGCTGTTTGTTCTTCAGCTGACACCGGTGGCGGGAATGGCGCTTGCCGATCTTCCGGTCTCGACACTCGGAGGTTTTCCATGGACGACAACGAGCGCCGCGCCAAGCTCTGGGAGATGGTCAAGGACATCCGCTATGCGATGTTCACCACCCATCACGCCAACGGCCACCTGCACTCGCAGCCGATGACCACGCAGAACCGCGCGCCGGACGAGGACGACACACTGTATTTCTTCATGTCGCGCGAGCACGGGCCGGTGGCTGACCTGGGCTTTGACCCGCAGGTCAACATCGTCTATGCCGATCCGCACCAGGACACGTATGTGTCGATCTCGGGCACCGCGCAGGTCATCGACGATGCGCAGCAGAAGCGCCGGCTTTGGTCGAAGATGAACGAGGCCTGGTTCCCGCAAGGCCCTGACGATCCCGACGTGGCGCTGGTGGGCGTGCGCATCACCCATGCCGACTACTGGGACGTGAAGTCGAGCAAGCTGGTGCAGCTGTACGAGATGGCCAAGGCGGCCGTGACCGGCCAGCGCCCGACCGACATGGGCGACCGCGGCAGCGTGCGCATGCACTGACGCAGTCAGCCCCTCCTGGGACGGGCTGCGGGGCGGGGCCGCTAAACTCCCCCGCTTCCCTGGTGCTCGGGCACCGCCGCAGTCAATCCCATGGATCTTTTCACTCCCACCGAAGCGCCCGGCGACGCGATCACGCTCGCCCATTACGCCGAGCGTGCCTACCTCGAATACGCGCTGTCGGTCGTCAAGGGCCGCGCGCTGCCCGACGTGTGCGACGGCCAGAAACCGGTGCAGCGCCGCATCCTCTACGCGATGGAGCGCATGGGCCTGGCGTTCACGCCGCCCGCCGGCCCCAAGGCGGTGAAGAGCGCCCGCGTGGTGGGCGACGTGCTCGGCAAGTTCCACCCGCACGGCGACCAGGCGGCCTACGACGCGCTGGTGCGCATGGCGCAGGACTTTTCGCAGCGCTATCCGCTGATCGACGGCCAGGGCAACTTCGGCTCGCGCGACGGCGACGGCGCGGCGGCGATGCGCTACACCGAAGCGCGGCTGGCGCCGATCACGCGCCTGTTGCTCGACGAGATCGACGAAGGCACGGTCGACTTCGTGCCCAACTACGACGGCTCGTTCACCGAGCCCAGGCAGTTGCCGGCGCGCCTGCCCTTCGTGCTGCTCAACGGCGCGTCGGGCATCGCGGTGGGCCTGGCCACCGAAGTGCCGAGCCACAACCTGCGCGAGGTGGCCGCGGCCACGGTGGCGCTGATCCGCAACGACAAGCTCTCGGACGACGAGCTGTTCGAGTTGTTGCCCGGCCCCGACTTCCCCGGCGGTGGCCAGATCATCAGCGCCGCGGCCGACATCCGCGAGGCCTATGCCACCGGCCGCGGCTCGCTGAAGGTGCGCGCCCGCTGGAAGATCGAGGACCTCGCGCGCGGCCAGTGGCAGATGGTGGTCACCGAGCTGCCGCCCGGCGTGTCGGCGGCCCGGGTGCTGGAAGAGATCGAGGAGCTCACCAACCCGAAGGTCAAGGCCGGCAAGAAGGCGCTTAGCCAGGAGCAGACGCAGCTCAAGCAGACCGTGCTCGCGGTGCTCGATGCCGCGCGCGACGAGTCGAACAAGGATGCGCCGGTGCGCCTGGTGTTCGAGCCCAAGACCTCGCGCATCAGCCAGCAGGAGCTGGCGCACACGCTGCTGGCGCACACCAGCCTCGAATCGTCGGCCTCGGTCAACATGACGATGATCGGCCGCGACGGCAAGCCGGTGCAGAAGAGCCTGCGCCAGGTGATCGCCGAGTGGATCGACTTCCGCCTCGCCACCGTGCAGCGGCGCTCGCAGCACCGGCTCGACAAGGTGCTCGACCGCATCCACGTGCTCGAAGGCCGGCAGCTGGTGCTGCTGAACATCGACGAGGTGATCCACATCATCCGCAACTCGGATGAGCCCAAGCAGGCGCTGATCGATCGCTTCAAGCTGAGCGACCGCCAGGCCGAAGACATCCTCGAGATCCGGCTGCGGCAGCTGGCGCGGCTGGAGGCGATCAAGATCGAGCAGGAGCTGAAGAACCTGCGCGACGAGCGCAGCAAGCTCGAAGACATCCTCGGCAGCCCGGCCACGCTGAAGCGCACGGTGATCAAGGAGATCGAGGCCGATGCCAAGACCTATGGCGACGACCGCCGCACGCTGATCCAGGCCGAGAAGAAGGCCGTGGCCGAGGTGAAGATCGTCGACGAGCCGGTCACCGTGGTCGTGAGCCTGAAGGGCTGGGTGCGTGCTCTGAAGGGCCACGAGGTCGAGGCCGCGTCGCTGCAGTTCAAGAGCGGCGATGCGCTGTACGGCGTGTTCCCGTGCCGCAGCGTCGATCCGCTGCTGGTGTTCGGCTCCAACGGCCGCGTGTACTCGGTGGCGGTGAGCGGCCTGCCGGGCGGCCGCGGCGACGGCCAGCCGATCACCACGCTGATCGACCTCGAATCGGGCACGCAGGTCGTGCACTACTTCGCCGGCTCGCCGGAGCAGGTGCTGCTGCTGGCCAACACCGGCGGCTTCGGCCTGCTGGCCAAGGTGGGCGACATGCTGAGCCGCCAGAAGGGCGGCAAGAGCTTCCTCACGCTGGAACCGCAGGACCATGTGCTGCCGCCGGCGGTGCGCCTGGCCGGGCACACGCAGGTCGCCTGCCTGGCGATGAGCGGGCGGCTGCTGGTCTTCCCGCTCGACGAACTCAAGCTGCAGAGCAACGGCGGCCGCGGGCTGACGCTGATGGACGTGGATGCCAAGGATCCTCTGGTGTCGGTGGCCACGGTGGGCAGTGCGGTCAAGGTGCTGGGCCTGGGCCGCGGCGGCAAGCCGAAGGAAGAAGACGTGAAGGGCAACGCGCTGGCCGAGCACGTCGGCAAGCGTGCCCGCAAGGGCAAGAAGCTCGAGGGCTTCCCGAAAGCACAGCGCGTGGTGGCCGTCTGAGATGGTGGCCACGATTGCGCTCGAGTCGCCCGACCAGCCCGACGTGATCCGGCTGATCGCGGAGCTCGATGCCTACCAGGATTCGCTCTATCCGCCCGAGGCGCGATATGCGCTCGACCTCGCATCGCTGAAGCAGCCGAACGTGCTGTTCGCCGTGGCGCGCGGCGAGGATGGGCAGGCGGTGGGCTGCGGCGCCATCGTGCTCGAGGACACCTGGGGCGAGCTCAAGCGCATGTACGTGCATCCGCAAAGCCGCGGCGGTGGCGTGGCGCGCCGGCTGCTCGCCTTGCTCGAAGAGCGGGCCCAGGCCTCGGGCTGCACCGAGGTGATGCTCGAGACCGGCCCCTACCAGCCGGAGGCGCTGGCCTTCTACGCCGGCAGCGGCTATGAGCGCTGCGGCCCCTACGGCAGCTATCGCGACGATCCGCTCAGCGTGTTCATGCGCAAGCAGCTCGCTTGAGCAGCGCGTTGCGGTAGGCCTGCGGCGTGGCGCCGGTCCACTGGCGGAACGCGCGGTGGAAGGCGCTCGCTTCCGAGAACCCGACCCGCAGCGCGATCTCCGACAGCGGCAGTCCGGCCTCGTGCATGTACTCGATCGCCTTGTCGTGCTGCACCTGACGCACGATGGCGCTGAAGGCCTGGCCTTCGGTTGCCAGCCAGCGCTGCAGCGTGCGCGGCGGCGTGTGCAGCGCCTGCGCCACATGCCCGATCGAGAAGCGGCCCTCGGCCAGGCCGGCCTGTACTGCCCGACGCACGCGCCGGGTCCATGGCAGCACGGCCTGCGAGCGTTGAAGCAAGGCCTCGGCATGGCGTGTCAACACGCGCAGCAGGTAGGGGCTGGCGCCGATCACCGGACGTGAGAACGCCTCGCGCCGATAGGCGATCGTGTTTTCGCTGCAGCCGAAGCGCACCTCGCAGCCGAACAGCCGCGCGTGCGCCGAGCGGTCTTGCGACGCGCGGCGCTGCAGGCTCAACGCAGCCGGATGCAGGTCGGGTCCGCACAGCTGCCGCAGCATCAGGCAGTAGCACGCCAGCACGTTGTCGACGATGTGCCGGCGCACCTCGGCCGGGCCGGCGATGTCGTAGCTCAGCACCGAGAGCCCGCCTTCGAGCCGGTGCTCGAATTCGTCGTCCTGGCTGATCAGCGTGCCATAGCGGCCGAGTGCGGCGCAGGCCACGCCCAGCGTCGGGCTGTGGCGCGCCACATGCCCGGCGATGCCCAAGTCTTCGAGGCGAACGCCCTGCGCCGCCTGCAGGCCCACGTCGTCGGGGGCGCCGGCCCGCAGCGCCAGTTCCCACAGCCGCAGGCGCAGCGCACTCGGCCAGGCGGCGTCCTCGTCGGCGAGGTCGGCCTGGGTCAGGCCGATGGCCTGCCGGACTCGGAGCTCGTCGAGGCCGAAGCAACTGAGCCGCTGCCAGGTGTCCCTGATCACCGCTGCGCGGGTCTGGCCTTGCATCCCTTGTCTCCTCTCGTCCTGTGGCGTGTTCTGCCAAGCCGATGGCGCGCAGCGTCATGGCAGGCTGCGAACGCGACGGGCAGACTCTCATGCCATCGCGCCACATGGCGCTGCACGCTATCGCAAGCCACCATGGTTTCTGTTTCATTTGTTGGGCAGCCGGCCTCGCTTCGCCGCCGGCATCTTCTGGCGCTGGGGCTGCTGGCTGGTACCGGCCGCGCACTGGGCGGCGCGGGCCGCGAGGCGGTGGTGGTGCAGGAGCAAGTGCCGAGCGCGGCGCTGGGACGCACGATGCCGGCGCTGGTGTACCTCCCGCCCGCCTTCGACGCGCAGCGGCGCTACCCGGTGCTCTACCTCTACCATGGGCTGCGCGAGACGCATACCTTCTGGCGTGGCCTCGGGCTGTTCGATGCGGCCACCGCGCTGATCGAGCGGCACCTCATCCAGCCGCTGCTGATCGTGACGCCGCAGCTCGACAACAGCTTCGGCGTCAACAACGCGGCCGACCGCACCGAGACCATGCCTCACGGCGGGCCGGTGACCTTCCACGGCGGACGCTACGAGGACTACCTGGTGCTCGACCTCGTCGATTTCGTCGATGCGCGCTACCCCACGCGGGCCGAGCGTGCAGCACGCGCGGTGGGCGGCATCTCGATGGGCGGCTTCGCGGCACTGCACGCGGCCTTCCGGCATCCCGACCGCTTCGGCCGAGCCGGCGGGCACAGCCCGGCGCTGGTGCAGGACGACTGGAACTGGCTGTATCCGGCCGAGGTGCCGCGCGCTTCACGCGACGTGCAGCGCCTGGCGGCCGAGCGCGACCTCGCCGGGTTGCAGGTCTACCTCGATTGCGGCGAGCAGGACGATTTCGGCTTTGCCGAGCCGGTGCGGGCGTTGTCGCAGACGCTGCGCTCGCGCGGCGTCGCGGTGCGATCGGCCTTGCGGGCCGGGCGGCACGACAGCGCCTACTGGATGGCGCACCTCGACGAGTACCTGCAGTTCTACGCAGGCTGACCCGCTGCCGCTGTCCTTCAGAACAGCTCGACTTCGCTGCTCTGCTGCTGGGCCTCGAGCAGGCCGGCTTCGACCAGCGCGGCATGGCTGCACACCTGGTTCCGCCCATGCTGCTTGGCGTGGTAGACGGCCTTGTCGGCCCGTTCGAAGGCCAGCGTCGGCGTGTCGCCCGGCAGCACCTCGGTGAAGCCGATGCTCACGGTCACGCGGCCCACCTGCGGGAAGGCATAGCCCTCCATGTTGGCCCGCAGGCGCTCGAAGGCGCAGTGCGCATCGTTCTCGCCGGGGCAGCGCAGCAGCACCACGAACTCCTCGCCGCCGAAGCGGTAGAGCCGGTCCTGGAAGCGGAAGGTGCTGCGCATGATGCGGCCCACCAGCAGCAGCACCTCGTCGCCGATCAGGTGGCCATGGCGGTCGTTCACCAGCTTGAAGTGGTCGATGTCGAGCACGCCCAGCCAGTGACCGGTGCGCGCCGGCTCGTCGTGTGCACCCGGCAGCCCCTGGCGCCGGCCAATGGCCGGCAGCTGTGCCGCGGCCTGCACGGTCTTGTAGAACGACTCGTCGAAGGTCTTGCGGTTGAGCAGGCCGGTCAGCGTGTCGCGTTCGCTGTAGTCGAGCAGGCCGCAGAAGTTGCGGTACACCCGCAGCACGCTGTCGGCCGTCTGCAGCGATTCGTTGGAGAACGGGCCGGGGCATTGCAGCTCCAGCACCGTGGCCTGCTCGCCGTGCGCCGCCATCGGGAACAGCACGGTGCAGCCGGCCGGAGCGCCGTCGTCCGTCCGCACGTCGTCGATGCGGATCACCTTCTGCTGCTCGGCGCAGCTCGCATGCGCGGGCATGGTGTTGCGTTCGGGCAGTTCATCGAGCCGCACCCAGGTGGGATCGGACGAGGCGGCCACGTCGCGGGCCTTGAGCCGTGCGCGCAGCAGCCAGCGCTGGGGGTTGCCCGGCGGGCCGACGAGCATGTACATCGCCACCTGCGTGGGGCGGAACAGCTCGCGCATCGAGTGCACCAGCGTCACGTCGAGCAGGTCCCGATCACGGTGGACCGTCAGGGTTGCGAGGTGTTCGATCGCTGTGGTCATCTCCGGCCCCCGCCAATGAAAAAGCTTGCGCGTCGCCGCGCATACCTGGGAGATATCGGAGGGGTGGGGCGGGTTCTGAACGGGCCGCAGGGGCGGCCCCGCCGACTATTTCACGGCCGGGCGGCCCGCACGAAGACGCGCGCGGCCAGCGCGCCGAGCAGCACGAACAGCGCGAGGCTGTAGAACTCGTAGGGAATGCCTGCCAGCGAGACGGCCGCGTCGGCACAGCTGGCGCGCGGCTGGAAGATCTCGGGCAGCAGCGCATCGAGCTGCAGCGTGGTGAGGATGCGGTCGGCCAGCGTGAGGTTGCACGAGGCCGACGCGGCGGCCACGAAGTGCTGCCACAGCGCGGCCACCACGCCGCCCACGCACAGCAGCAGCGTGAGCGCGCTCACCACATGCCGGCCCAGCGCCGAGCGCCAGGCCAGGCCGACGATGCACACCAGCGCGATCGCGGCGAAGACCAGCCGCTGCAGCACGCACCAGGGGCAGGGCTGCATGTCGTAGACATGCTGCGACACCAGGGCCGCGCCGATGGCGGCCACCGACACGACGGCGCCGACGGCCAGCAGCGCTCCCGGGCGATCGAAGAGCGCCGCCGGCTTCATGCAGCCACTTCCGCGATCAGCTCGATCTCGACGCAGGCGCCCAGGGGGATCTGCGCCACGCCGAAGGCGCTGCGCGCATGCGTGCCCACCGTGGGGCCGAACACCTCGCCCAGCAGCTCGGAGCAGCCGTTGGTCACGAGGTGCTGCTCGGTGAAGGTGGCAGTGCTGTTGACCAGGCTCATCACCTTGACGATGCGCGTGACCTTGGAGAGGTCGCCCACGGCGGCCTGCAGCGTGCCCATCAGGTCGATCGCGATGGCGCGCGCGGCGGCCTTGCCTTCTTCGGTGCTCATCGTCAGGCCCAGCTGTCCGACCCAGGGCTTGCCGTCCTTCTTGGCGATGTGGCCCGACAGGAACACCAGGTTGCCGGTGCGCACGAAGGGGACGTAGGCCGCGGCCGGAATGGCCACCGGCGGCAGCGTGATGCGCAGGGCTTGGAGACGGTCTTGAACGGAGCTGGTCATGGAGCTTGTGCAGTGCAATAACAAGGGGAGCGGGCATGCTACACGAGCGAGAACGCCGCTTGCCCCTGTCATGAACGAGGGTCTGGCAATGTCACACGAGCCGATCCATCATGCAGACAAGGAGACGGTGAACCATGCAGTTCCTCATCGTCGAGGACGATCCGGTGATGCAGCATGTGATCGGCAGCATGCTCGAGCGGCTGGGCTACGGCGTACGCATCGCGGAGGACGGCCATGCCGCCATCGAGGCCTGCAAGGCCGAGCCGCCGGCGGCGGTGTTCATGGATGTGCAGATGCCCCGGATGGATGGCCTCACCGCCACGCGCGAGCTGCGTCGCCTGCAGCGCGAAGAAGGGCTGCAACGTTTTCCGATCATCGTGGCCAGCGCCTTCTACACGCCGGCCGATCGCGCGGCCTGCTTCGAGGCCGGGGCCGATGGTTTCGTCACCAAGCCGCTGATGCTGGCCAAGCTGGGCGCCGAGATCTACCGCGTGGTCGGCCGCCATGAGCAGACGCTGACGCGCCCGGGCGCCGCGCCCGCACTGGCGCGGCCCGGCCTCGGTTCCCGCTGAGCGGGTTGCTGCAGGAGCGGCCTACACTGCCGCCCGATGGGAGGCAGGGCGAACACAGGCCTGAGGATCGCCGGCGGGCTGCTGGGCTGGCTGGCAGGGGTGATGCTGCAATTGCAGCAGGCGGCGCTGTGGACGTCCGCGCTCTACGGTTCATTGCTGGTGGCCGGCGCACTGCTTGCGCTGGGTGGGTGGCGCTGGCGGCGCCTCTGGGCCTGCACGGTCATCGGCCTGGCCTGCCTCGCCTTCGGCTACACCGGCCTGCGCGCCGCGAGCCGCCTGGCCGATGCACTGCCGGCCGAGCTCGAAGGACAGACCATCGTCGCCACCGGCGTGGTTGCTGCGCTGCCGCAAACATCGCCGGCCGGCACGCGCTTCCTGTTCGAGGTGGAGCAGGCGCAGTGGCGCGGGCAGCCGGTGCGGCTGCCGCCGCTGCTGGCACTCGGCTGGTACCGCGACTGGCATGACGAAGCCGCGCTGGCCGATCCGCGGCTCGAGCTGCGCGCCGGCCAGCGTTGGCGCTTGGCGCTGCGGCTGAAGCGGCCGCACGGCAGCATGAACCCCGGCGGCTTCGACTATGAGCTGTGGCTGTTCGAGCAGGGCGTGCGGGCCAGCGGCTATGTGCGGGCCACCGATCCTGCAGCCGTGCAGTTGCTCGACGCGGCCGCAGGCCATCCCGTGGAGCGGCTGCGCCAGCAGGTGCGCGATGCGATCTTCGCCCGCGTGCCCGATGCCCGTGCGGCCGGCGTGCTCGCGGCACTGTCGGTGGGCGACCAGGCGGCGATCGAGCGCGAGGACTGGGACCTGTTCCGCGCCAGCGGCATCGCGCACCTCGTCAGCATCAGTGGGTTGCACGTCACGATGTTCGCCTGGCTCGCCGGCGCACTGATCGGCCGGGCCTGGCGCCGCAGCACGCGGCTGATGCTGTGGTACCCCGCGCCATGGGCTGCGCGTTGGGGCGGCGTGCTGGCGGCGGCGGCCTATGCGATGTTCTCCGGCGGAGGCGTGCCGTCGCAGCGCACGGTGTGGATGCTGGCCACTGCCGCTGCCCTGTCGACCTCGGGCCTGCGCTGGCCCTGGCTGCTGGTGCTGCTGGCCGCGGCCGGCGTGGTGACGCTGATCGACCCCTGGGCCTTGCTGCAGGTGGGCTTCTGGCTGTCGTTCGCGGCGGTCGGGCTGTTGATGGTCTCGGGGCCGGTGCTGCAGCCCGAGCCGCGCGCCGTGCTGCCGGGCAGCCGCTGGCAGGCCGCCGGGCAAGGGCTGCTGCGCGCGGTGCGCGAGGGCGTTCGTGCGCAAGCCATCGCCACGCTGGGGCTCGCGCCGCTGACGCTGGTGTTCTTCCAGCAGATCTCGCTGGTGGGCTTTGCGGCCAACCTGGTCGCGATTCCGCTGGTCACGCTGGTGATCACGCCGCTGGCCCTGCTGGGCGTGCTGCTGCCGCCGCTGTGGACGCTGGGCGCGCTGGTGGTGCAGGGCCTGGTGGCCGTGCTCGGCTGGCTGACGGTCTGGCCGAACGCAGTGTGGACGGTGCCGGCCGCGCCGTGGTGGGCGCAGGCGGCGGGGCTGCTCGCCGGTGCGCTGCTGATGATGCCGCTGCCCCGGCGCTGGCGCTGCCTCGCGCTGCCGCTGGCCTTGCCGCTGCTGTGGCCCGCGGTGCAGCGGCCGGCGGAAGGGCGCTTCGAGCTGCTGGTGGCCGACATCGGGCAGGGCACCGCGGTGCTGGTACGCACGCGCGAGCACACGCTGCTGTACGACACCGGCCCGCAATACTCGCGCGACAGCGACGCCGGCCAGCGCGTGCTGCTGCCGCTGCTGCGCTGGCGCGGCGAGCATGCGCTCGACCTGCTGATGCTGAGCCACAGCGATGTCGACCATGTGGGTGGCGCCAACGCGGTGCTGTCGAACTGGCCGATGCAGATGGTCAGCAGCTCGCTGGCGCCGGGGCATCCGCTGCTGCACAAGGGCGTACCGCACAGGCCGTGCGTGGCGGGCCAGTCGTGGCAGTGGGACGGCGTGCGGTTCTCGGTGCTGCATCCGCGAGCCGAAGCGCTGGTGATCGACCCCGACGCGAAGCCGACCAAGCCCAACTGGCTCAGCTGCGTGCTGCGCATCGAAGATGCGGCCGGCCACAGCGCACTGCTCACCGGCGATGCCGAGGCATCGCAGGAGGCGCAGATGATCGCGGCCGAAGGCAGTGCGCTGAAGACCGAGCTGCTGCTGGTGCCGCACCATGGCAGCCGCACCTCGTCGTCATCGGCCTTCCTCGATGCGGTGGCACCCAAGGTGGCGATCGTGCAGGCCGGCTACCGCAGCCGCTTCGGCCATCCCGCGCCCGACGTGATGCAGCGCTATGCCGACCGCGGCATCGCGGTGATGCGCAGCGACCGCTGCGGCGCCTGGACCTGGACGCCCGAGGCTGCATGGTGCGAGCGCGACGCGTCTCGCCGATACTGGCACTTCGCCGATTGCAGTAGCGGCACCGGGTCTGGAAGTTGCAATGCCCCCGCATCGCCTTGAGGAGCACAGCCTGTGGCCATCCACGTCGCCCTGAACCACGTCACGCACTACCGCTACGACCGCCGCGTGAACCTCTCGCCCCAGATCGTGAGGCTGCGCCCGGCGCCCCATTGCCGCACGCCCATCCTTTCGTACTCGCTGCGCGTCGAGCCTGAGAACCACTTCGTCAACTGGCAGCAGGATCCGTTCTCCAACTACCTCGCCCGGCTGGTGTTCCCGGAGCAGACCACCGAATTCAAGATCACGGTCGACGTGGTCGCCGAGATGGCGGTCTACAACCCGTTCGACTTCTTCCTCGAGCCCGAGGCCGAGACTTTCCCGTTCCGCTATGCGCCCGAAGTGGAGCGCGACCTCGCGCCCTACCTGGCCCGGGGCGAGCTGACACCGCGCTTCAAGGCCTTCGTCGACAGCGTCGACCGGCGCGAGCAGCGCACCATCGATTTCCTGGTGGCGCTGAACCAGCGGCTGCAGAAGGACATCCGCTACCTGATCCGCATGGAGCCCGGCGTCCAGACACCGGAAGAAACGCTGGCCTCCGGCAGCGGCTCCTGCCGCGACACGGGCTGGCTGTTGGTGCAGGCCTTGCGGCATCTCGGTCTGGCCGCCCGCTTCGTCTCGGGCTACCTGATCCAGCTGAAGGCCGACGTGAAGGCGCTCGACGGCCCGTCGGGCACCGAGGTCGACTTCACCGACCTGCATGCCTGGTGCGAGGTCTACCTGCCCGGCGCCGGCTGGATCGGCCTCGACCCCACCTCGGGGCTGCTGGCCGGCGAGGGCCACATCCCGGTGGCCTGCACGCCCGAGCCCTCGAGTGCGGCGCCGGTCACCGGCGCGGTCGACGAATGCGAGGTCGAGTTCTCGCACCACATGGCCGTCACGCGCATCTACGAGTCGCCGCGCGTCACCAAGCCCTATACCGAGGCGCAGTGGCAGCGCGTGCAGGAGCTGGGCCGCGCGGTCGATCGCCAATTGCAGGTGCAGGACGTGCGGCTCACGATGGGCGGCGAGCCCACCTTCGTGTCGGTCGACGACCGCGAGGGCGACGAATGGAACACCGCCGCCCTCGGCCCCACGAAGCGCGGCTATGCGCAGAGCCTGGTGCACAAGCTGCGCGACAAGTACGGGCAGGGCGGCTTCCTGCACTTCGGCCAGGGCAAGTGGTATCCCGGCGAGCAGTTGCCGCGCTGGGCGTTGACGATCGCATGGCGGGCCGACGGCCAGCCTTGCTGGAACGACCCGACGCTGTTCGCCGACGAGCGCGAGACGCACCGCTACACCTCGGCCGATGCGCAGCGCTTCATCACGTCGCTCACCGCGCGGCTGGGGCTGGACACCCGGTACATCCACCCTAGCTACGAAGACACCTGGTACTACCTGTGGCGCGAGCGCCGGCTGCCGGTCAACGTCGACCCGTTCGACTCGCGGCTCGACGACGAGCTGGAGCGCGCCCGCCTGCGCCGCGTGTTCGACCAGGGCCTGAGCCAGGTGGTGGGCTACGTGCTGCCGATCAAGCGCAACGAAGGCCCCGGCCTGCAGGGGCCGCGCTGGCAGACCGGCCCCTGGTTCCTGCGCGACGAGCGGCTTTACCTGATCCCGGGCGATTCGCCGATGGGCTACCGCCTGCCGCTCGACTCGCTGCCATGGTCGACCCCCGCCGACCGGCAGCAGGTGATCGAGCAGGATCCGTTCGCGCCGCGTGCGCCGCTGCCGTCGATGGCCGAGCTGCGTGCGCAGCATCCCGCTGCGGCCATGTCGGCTGCTGTCGCCCCGGGCGCCGACAGCATGCCCGGCCGCTTCGAATCGGCAACCGACCTCACGCGCACCGCCCTGTGCGTCGAGGTGCGCGACCCGCAGCGTGCCAACGGCCCCAAGGCCGAGCGCGAGCACGGCGGGCAGTCGGGCGTGCTCTATGTCTTCATGCCGCCGCTGGCCGCGCTGGACGACTACCTCGCGCTGCTGGCCGCGGTGGAGGCCACGGCCGCCGAGCTGCAGGTCAAGATCGTGCTCGAGGGCTACCCGCCGCCGCGCGACCCGCGCCTGAAGCACCTGTCGGTCACGCCCGATCCCGGTGTCATCGAGGTCAACATCCATCCCGCGCACGACTGGGCCGAGCTGGTCGACCACACCGAATACCTCTACCAGGCCGCGCACGAGTCGCGGCTGTCGACCGAGAAGTTCATGCTCGACGGCCGCCACACCGGCACCGGCGGCGGCAACCACTTCGTGCTCGGCGGTGCCACGCCGGCCGACAGCCCCTTCCTGCGCCGGCCCGACCTGCTGGCCAGCCTGATCGCCTGCTGGCACAACCATCCGAGCCTGAGCTACCTGTTCTCGGGCCTGTTCATCGGCCCCACCAGCCAGGCGCCGCGCATCGACGAGGCGCGCGACGACCAGGTCTATGAGGTGGAGATCGCACTCGCCGAGCTCGACCGGCAGATGCAGGGCGGCAAGGCACCGCCGCCCTGGCTCGTCGACCGCCTGTTCCGCAACCTGCTGGTCGACGTGACCGGCAACACCCACCGCGCCGAATTCTGCATCGACAAGCTCTACTCGCCCGACAGCAGCACCGGCCGCCTCGGCCTGCTGGAGCTGCGCGCCTTCGAGATGCCGCCGCATGCCCGCATGAGCCTGGTGCAGCAACTGCTGCTGCGCGCGCTGGTGGCGTGGTTCTGGCGCACGCCGTACCGCCCGAAGGCCAGCACGCGCCTCACGCGCTGGGGCACCGGCCTGCACGACCGCTTCCTGCTGCCGACCTTCGTGCAGATGGATTTCGACGACCTGCTGACCGAGCTGCGCGAGGCCGGCTACGCATTCGACCCCGCCTGGTTCGCGCCGCACTTCGAGTTCCGCTTCCCGCTGATCGGCGAGCTGGCCACGCAGGGCATCGAGCTCACGCTGCGCTCGGCGCTGGAGCCCTGGCACGTGATGGGCGAGGAGGGCGCGCCCGGCGGCACCGTGCGCTACGTGGATTCGTCGCTCGAGCGGCTGGAGCTCAAGGCCACCGGCCTCAACGGCAACCGCCATGTGCTCACGGTCAACGGCCAGGCGGTGCCGCTGCAGCCCACCGGGCGCGTGGGCGAGTTCGTCTGCGGCGTGCGCTACCGCGCATGGCAGCCGCCGTCGGCGCTGCATCCCACCATCGGCGTGCATGCGCCGCTCACCGTCGACATCGTCGACCGCTGGCTCTCGCGCTCCATCGGGGGCTGTCGCTATCATGTGGCGCACCCGGGCGGCCGCAATTACGACGTCTTCCCGGTCAACGCCTACGAGGCGGAGAGCCGGCGCCTCGCGCGGTTCTTCAAGCTGGGACACACGCCGGGCACGATGCAGGTCGAACCCGTGGCGCCCAGCCTGGAGTTCCCGTTCACGCTGGACCTGCGCCAGCGTTAACTGCCCGCCTTCGTGTCAGCCCAGACCTCGCCCCTGCCTTTCGATGCCGGCGCCGATACCCTCGAAGGGTTGGCCGCCGAGCTGCTGCGCCGCACGGCACCGGCCGACGGCGTCGCATTCGACGAGCTGCGCGAAGGGCCGGGCCGGATGCGCGCGCGCTGGCGGCGCTTCTTCCAGTGGATGCCCGGCCTGGAGGCCGACGACCTGCACAGCCTCGACGAAGGCGCCGACTGGCTGGCGCAGCAGATCCGGGCCGACGGCATCACGCACAACGTCTACAGCGAAGGCGCTTCGGCCGCGCGGCCCTGGTCGCTGGAGCTGCTGCCGCAGCTGATCGAGCCGGCCGAATGGGCCGAGATCGAGCAGGGCGTGGTGCAGCGCGCCGAGCTGCTCAACGCGATGCTGGCCGACCTGTACGGCCCGCAGCACCTGCTGCACGAAGGCCTGCTGCCGCCGGCGCTGCTGTTCTGTCATCCGGGCTACCTGCGCCCGCTGCACGGCGTGCAGCCACCGGGCGGGCTGCACCTGCACATCGTCGCCTTCGACCTTGCGCGCGGCCCCGATGGCCGCTGGTGGGCGATGGCCCAGCGCACGCAGGGCCCCTCGGGCCTGGGCTACGTGCTGCACAACCGCATGCTGGTGTCGCGCGTGTTCCCCGATGCCTTCCGCGAGCTGCGCGTGCAGCACATCGCGTCGAGCTACCGGCGGCTGCTCGACACGGTGGAGACGCTGGCACGAGGTTGCCGCGAAGACCCGGCGAGCAGCGCGGCCCCGCGCATCGTCTTGTTGACACCGGGCCCGCACAACGAAACCTACTTCGAGCACGCCTACCTGGCCCGCTACCTCGGCCTGCCGCTGGCCGAAGGCGGCGACCTGATGGTCAAGGGCGACCGGCTCTACCTCAAGACCGTCGAGGGCCTGGAGCCGGTGCACGGCGTGCTGCGCCGCGTCGACGACGACTACTGCGATCCGCTCGAGCTCAAGCCCGATTCCACGCTCGGCGTGCCGGGGCTGCTGCAGGCGGTGCGCGCCGGCACGGTGGTGATGGCCAATGCGCTGGGCAGCGGCTTCCTCGAGTCGCCGGCCATTCAGGGCTTCCTGCCCGGCATCGCCGAGCGGCTGCTGAAGGCGCCTCTGGCCATGCCGTCGCTGCCCTCGTGGTGGTGCGGTGAGCAGGCCGCATGGGACGACGTGCGCGACGAGCTGGCCGACAAGCTGGTGCGCCGCACCTTCCCGCGCCGCGCCGATGACGGCAGCGAAGGCGCGCCGGGCGCCGACTGGGTGCCGCGTGTCGAGGCCGATCCCGAGGCCTGGACGGTGCAGGACCGCCTGCTGCTGGCGCAGGCGCCACTGTGGCACCAGGGCCGCATCGTGCCCAAGCCCTCGGTGCTCCGCGTCTACGCCATCGCCGATGGCCAGGGTGCCTGGCATGTGCTGCCCGGCGGCATGACCCGGGTGGCCGCCGGCCCCGCCCACAGCGTGTCGATGCAGCGCGGCGGCTCCAGCCTCGACACCTGGGTGATGACCGATGGCCCGGTCGACACCTTCTCGATGCTGCCGCAGCGCCTGAGCGTCGACGACATCGCGGCGCGCCACCGGCCCGTCTCGAGCCGCACGGCCGAGAACCTGTTCTGGCTCGGCCGCTACACCGAGCGCACCGAGCAGCTGGTGCGGCTGGCACGCGCCACGCTGAACCTGATCGATGCCGACACCGATGCGCCGGAGCCGGTGCTGGAGGCGCTGTCGTCGCTCGCGGTGTGGAGCGGGCTCGCGCCGGCCGGCGTGCCTTCGCTCGCGCGCTCGCCGCATGTGTTCGAGCGCGCGGTGCTCGCAGCGCTGGGCGATGCCCGCGGCGCCACCAGCATCGCCTTCAACCTGCAGGCCTTGTCCCATGCGGCCGGCGCGCTGCGCGACCGGCTGTCGCCCGAGCACTGGGGACTGGTGCGCGCGATGGCCGAATCGTTCTCGCTGCAGATCGGCAGCCAGACGCCCGCCGGCGTGGTGCCCACGGTGGCCCAGGTGCTGCCCGCGCTCGACCGGCTGGCGGTGCAGCTGGCCGCGATCACCGGCGCGCAGAGCGACCGCATGACGCGCGACCACGGCTGGCGGCTGCTCACCGTGGGCCGCTTCATCGAGCGCCTGGTCGGCGTCTCGGCCCAGCTGGGCATGCTGCTCGAAGGCGGCGCGCTCGGCAGCGCCGCCGGCATCGACCTGCTGCTCGACCTGTTCGACAGCACCATCACCTTCCGCGCCCGCTACCAGCGCCACCAGGACCTGCTGGCGCTCACCGACCTGCTGGTGCTCGACACCTCCAACCCGCGCGCCTGGGCCTGCGTGCTGCGCCGGCTGCGCACCGAGCTGCGCAAGCTGCCGGGCGCCGAAGCCTCGATCGACGAGCTGCTGTCGCGGCTGCCGCCCGAAGGCGCCGGCCTCACGCTCGAGGAACTGCGCGACGTGAGCGACGAAGACCTCGGCAAGCGCCTGGCCGCGCTGGCCGACCGGCTCGGCGATGCCGGCGCCCAACTCTCCGACGACATCGGCCGGCGCTACTTCGCCCATGCCGATGGCGGTGATCAGCTGCAGCGGGTGTGACATGAACCTGAACCACCCCCGTAGCGCCTTCGGCGCTTCCCCCTCGAGGGGGCGACCCCAACGGCCCGGCAAAGCCGGATCCGTGGCGTCCCTTGGCTCCGCTGGCTGCATGCGTTGGGCGGTGCGCGGCGGTGCCGTGGAGCACGTGCCATGAGTGCCCCGGTGCTGCTGCAGGTCGAGCACGAAACCCGCTACCACTACGGCGCGCCGGTGGAGCTGGCGCATCACGTGGCGTTTCTGCGGCCGCTCGAAGACGCGCGCCAGCAGGTCGAGTCCTGCGAGATCGGCATCGAGCCCGCGCCCTCGCACCAGGCCAGCGGCGCCGACGTGTTCGGCAACCACCGGCTCTTCTTCTCGGCCACCAGCGCGCACCAGTCGCTGTGCGTGCTCGCGACCAGCCGGGTGCGCGTGAGCCCGATGCCCGACTTCGACCCCGCAGCCACGCCGCCCTGGGAGGCGATGGTCGACCGCCTGCGCTACCACGCCACGGCACCGTTCGAGCCCGCGGCCGAGTTCTGCGCGCCGTCGCCCTACGTGCCGCGGCTGGCGGCGCTGCGCGACTACGCGCTGCCGTCGTTCGCGCCCGGCACGCCCGTGGCCGCGGGTGCGCTCGACCTGATGCACCGCATCCACCGCGAGTTCCGCTACGAGACCGCGAGCACCGCGATCGACACGCCGCTGCAGCAGGTGCTGGCCGAGCGGCACGGCGTCTGCCAGGACTTCGCGCACCTGATGATCGGCGCGCTGCGCGCGCTCGGCCTCGCCGCCCGCTACGTCAGCGGCTACCTGCTGACCACGCCGCCCGAAGGCATGGCGCCGCTGCAGGGCGCCGATGCCTCGCATGCCTGGGTCTCGGTGTACTGCCCCGGCGTGCCGGGGCAGTGGCTCGACCTCGACCCGACCAACGACCTGGTGGTGTCCACCGAGCATGTGCGCCTGGCCTATGGCCGCGACTACGGCGACGTGACGCCGCTGCGCGGCGTGATCCGCGGGGGCGGCAGGCATACATTGGAGGTGCGTGTTCGCACTGAAAAGATCTAGCGGCCCGGAAGTTGCTATGGCCTGACGAGGAGATGACAAGGATATGAGACCGAGCTTCGACGAGATGCAGGCCACCAGCACCACGGTGCGCGACCACTACCGCCTCTACGACCGCTGGCTTTCGCAGCAGCCGCGCGACGTGATGCGGGCACGCCGCGAAGAGGCCGAGATGATCTTCCGCCGCGTCGGCATCACCTTCGCGGTGTATGGCGCGAAGGACGAAGATGGCTCCGGCACCGAGCGCCTGATCCCCTTCGACCTGATCCCGCGCGTGATTCCCAATGCCGAATGGCGCGAGATGGAGCAGGGCCTGCGCCAGCGGGTGACTGCGCTCAACCGCTTCATCCACGACGTCTACCACGGGCAGGAGATCATCAAGGCCGGCATCGTCCCGGCCGACCAGGTCTTCCGCAACGCACAGTACCGGCCCGAGATGCAGGGCGTCGACGTGCCGGGTGGCGTGTATTCGCACGTCTCGGGCATCGACATCGTGCGCGCCGCCAACCCCGACGGCAGCGGCAGCTACTACGTGCTGGAAGACAACCTGCGCGTGCCCAGTGGCGTGAGCTACATGCTCGAGAACCGCAAGATGATGATGCGGCTGTTCCCCGACCTGTTCAGCTCGCACCGCATCGCGCCGGTGGCCCACTATCCCGACCTGCTGCTCGACACGCTGCGCGCCGTGGCGCCCGCCGGCGTCAACGAGCCCACCGTGGTGGTGCTGACGCCCGGCATGTACAACAGCGCCTACTTCGAGCATGCCTTCCTCGCGCAGCAGATGGGCGTGGAGCTGGTCGAGGGGCAGGACCTGTTCGTGAAGGACAACTTCGTCTACATGCGCACCACGCAAGGCCCCAAGCGCGTGGACGTGATCTACCGTCGGGTCGACGACGACTTCCTCGACCCGCTGGCCTTCCGCCCCGATTCCACGCTGGGCTGCGCCGGCCTGCTGAGCGTGTACCGCGCCGGCAACGTGACGCTGTCCAACGCCATCGGCACCGGCGTGGCCGACGACAAGTCGATCTATCCGTACGTGCCGAAGATGATCGAGTTCTACCTCGGCGAGAAGCCCATCCTCAACAACGTGCCCACGTGGCTGTGCCGCGAGGACGAAGACCTGAAGTACGTGCTCGACCACCTGGGCGAGCTGGTGGTCAAGGAGGTGCACGGCGCCGGCGGCTACGGCATGCTGGTCGGGCCGGCGTCGACCAAGGCCGAGATCGAGGAATTCCGCGGCGCGCTGCTCGCCAACCCGAGCAACTACATCGCGCAGCCCACGCTGGCGCTGTCCACCTGCCCCACCTTCGTGGAAAGCGGCGTCGCGCCGCGCCACATCGACCTGCGGCCGTTCGTGCTCTCGGGCAAGACGGTGCAGATGGTGCCGGGCGGGCTGACCCGCGTGGCGCTGAAGGAGGGCTCCCTGGTGGTGAACAGCAGCCAGGGCGGCGGAACGAAGGACACCTGGGTGTTGGAGACCTGATCATGCTGTCACGCACTGCAGACCATTTGTTCTGGATGGCCCGCTACATGGAGCGGGCCGAGAACACCGCGCGCATGCTCGATGTGAACTACCAGACCTCGCTGCTGCCGCAGTCGGCCGACATGGCCGAGCAGGGCTGGCGCGGGCTGCTGAGCATCTCGGAGCTGACCTACGCCTTCCAGCAGAAGTACGACACCGTCAGCGCCGACAACGTGATGGACTTCATGGTGCGCGACGAGTCCAACCCGTCGAGCATCGTGGCCTGCCTGCGCGCGGCGCGCGAGAACGCCCGCGCCGTGCGCGGCGCCCTCACCACCGAGGTGTGGGAAACCCAGAACCAGACCTGGCTCGAGTTCCGCCGGCTGCTGGCCGACGGCACCTTCCGCAAGGATCCGGGCAACCTGTTCGAGTGGGTCAAGTTCCGCTCGCACCTCAGCCGCGGCGTCACGGTGGGCACGATGCTGCAGGACGAGGCGCTGCACTTCCTGCGCATCGGCACCTTCCTCGAGCGGGCCGACAACACCGCCCGCCTGCTCGACGTGAAGTTCCATGCGCTGACCAAGGAGTTCTACGGCGTCGGCGCGATGAGCCAGACGCAGAGCATGAACGGCATGACGCAATCGCAGTCGCAGGCGGTGCAGCGCGACCAGCAGGAATACGACTTCTATCACTGGTCGGCGATCCTGCGCTCGGTGTCCGGCTTCGAGGTCTACCGCAAGGCCTACCGCAACGTGATCCGGCCGGAGAAGGTGGCCGAGCTGCTGATCCTGCGTGCCGACATGCCGCGCTCGCTGGCCGCCTGCATGACCGAGGTGATGAACAACCTGCGCATGGTGGCCAACGAGCAGAGCGGCGAAACGCTGCGCAAGGCCGGCCGGCTGTGCGCCGACCTGCAGTTCGCGCGCATCGACGAGATCCTGTCCACCGGGCTGCATGCCTACCTCACGCAGTTCCTCGACCGGGTGGGCGACCTCGGCTACGGCATCAGCCACGATTTCCTCGTGCCTGTGGCCGCCTGACCGTCCGGTCCTGGATTCACGTGCGCCTGCGCATCGACCACACCACGCACTACCACTACAGCGAACCGCTGCGCCACGCGGTGCAGACGCTGCGGCTGACACCCTGCGACTCGGCCCACCAGACGGTCGAGCAATGGCAGGTGCAAGGTGCCGGCCCGCTGTACGACAGCGTCGACGGCTACGGCAACCGCATGCACACCTGCACGCTGCCTCCGCGCGCGATGCAGGCCAGCGTGAGCGTGCACGGCATCGTCGCCACCCACGGCTCGCCGTGGCTCACCGACGATGCCGCGATGCCGCCACCCTGGATCTACCTGCGGCCCACGCCGCTGGCCTGCGCGCACGAGCCGCTGTACCGCTTTGCGAAAGACACGCTGGGCCTGCAGCGGTCGGATGAAGCGGCGCTGCTCGCGTTGGCCGGGGCGGTGTGCCGCCAGGTGGCCTATGCGCCGGGCCACACCGGCGTGCACACCACCGCGCCGCAGGCCTTCGACCACGGCAAGGGCGTCTGCCAGGACCAAGCCCATGTCTTCATCGCCGCCTGCCGCAGCCTCGGCCTGCCGGCGCGCTACGTCAGCGGCTATTTCCATGCGGCCGGTGCGCCCGAGCTGGCCAGCCATGCCTGGGCCGATGTCTGCGTCGACCTGCAGGCCCGGCGCTGGCTCAGCATCGACGTGACGCACCACGGCCTGATCGACGAGCGCCACGTGCGGCTGGCTGTCGGCCCGGACTACGCGGCCTGCCCGCCGGTGCGCGGCGTGCGCAGCGGCGGCGGCGAGGAGCGCATGGAGGTCGAACTCAGGGTACAACCGCTGGATGCCTGACATTCCAGCCACCTTCGACGACCTGCTGCTGCACACCCCGCGCCTGCGATTGCGCCCGCTGTCCGAGGGCGATGCCGAGGCCCTGTTGGCCATGTTCTCGGATGCCGAGACGATGCGTTACTGGAGCACGCCCCCATGGACCCGCATCGAGCAGGCCCATGCATTGATCGCCGATGCCGCCGAGGGTGTGCGCACGGGGCGCCATCTCCGCCTGGGCATCGAGCTGCGCGACGAAGGCCGATGCGTCGGCACCTGCTCGCTGTTCAACCTCTACCGGCCCTCACGCCGCGCCGAGATCGGCTACCTGCTCGCGCGCGATGCGCAGGGCCGCGGCCTGATGCACGAGGCCCTGTCGGCGCTGGTGGCGATGGCCTTCGACGACTGGGGCCTGCACCGGCTGGAGGCCGACATCGACCCGCGCAACATGGCGTCGGCCCGCACGCTCGAGCGCCTGGGTTTTTCCCTCGAGGGACGGCTGCGCGAACGCTGGATCGTCGATGGCGAGGTGTCGGATTCGGCGCTCTACGGCCTGCTGGCGCCCGAATGGCGGGCGGCGCGGCCGCGGTAGAGTACGCGGCGTTTCGCACATCACCTTTCCGGGAGGACCTCTCATGAAGACCATCACCATCGCCGCCATGCTGATCGCCGCATCGGGCCTGTGCCACGCCGCCAAGCCCTGCGAAGAGCTGAAGAAGGAGATCGGCGCCAAGCTCGACGCCAACCACGCGAGCGGCTACACGCTCGACATCGTCGCCAACGACAAGGTCGGCGATGCCAGGGTGCTGGGCAGCTGCGAGCTGGGCAGCAAGAAGGTCGTGATGCAGAAGCAGAAGAAGTAAGGCCGGCGATGGCGATCGTCCGCATCGATCTTCCGGCGGCTCAGGCCGCTTCGGCCTCCGCGGCTGCAGAAGCGGTGAACGCAGTCATGCAGGAGGTCTTGAGCGTTCCGCCGGCCGAGAACTACGTGGTGTGCCAGCTGCACCAGCCCGGCCTGCTGCTGCATGCGCCGGGGCAGGTGTCGGCCGAGCGGCTGTCGCAGATCGTGTTCGTGCAGATCACGCTCAACACCGGCCGCGCGCCCGAGCTGAAGGCCCGCTTTTTCGCCGCACTGACCGATCGGCTGGCGGCCACCGGCCTGCAGCGCGACAACGTCTACATCAACCTCGTCGAAGTGGCGCGCGAGAACTGGTCCTTCGGCCAGCCCGCCGCTTGACCTTTGCATCGGCCCGCCGCTAACCTCGGCCGGGTCGAAAAAGGCAGGGTCGGTTTCAAGACGGTAAGCCCGACCCCTTTCTCCGCCTTCGGAGAAAGCTCTGCTCCATGCGCTGCATGAGAACCCGCGACGAAGCTCCGGCGCCTGCCCGTCAGGCACCGGGTTTCGGGCGCGCGTGTTCCTGCCGTCGGTGGCTCTGTCGAGCCGCGGCATTGCAAGCCGCCCGGGTGTTGTCACTTGAGGAGTCTGCAATGCATCTGAACCATCTCGATCTGCCGGTGCCCGATGTCGCCGCCACGCGGCGCTTCTTCGAAGCGCACTTCGGCTTCCGCCATCTCGAGACCAAGGGCCGCGATGGCCTGTCCATCCTGCAGGACGACGCGGGCCTCGTGCTCGTGATCAGCCGCGCAGGGGAGGGCGAAGGCTTCCCGCGCCAGTTCCACATCGGCTTCCTGCAGCCCGACGAGGCGGCGGTGCGCGCGCTGCATGAGCGCTTCAGCATGGCGGGGCTCGATGTCTCGTCGGTGTCCGCAATGCGTGGCGGCGTGATGTTCTACGGCCATGCGCCCGGCGGCATCCTGTTCGAGGTGAGCTGGCGGCCCTGACCCTGGCCTGCACACAAGCAGCGGGCGCTGCGATACTGCGCGCTCGCTTCTCACCGGGAGACCCGACGATGACCACCTACCAAGGAAGCTGTCATTGCGGCCGCATCGCCTACGAGGTCGATGGCGAGCTGACGCAGGCGATCGAGTGCAACTGCTCGCATTGCAGCCGCAAGGGCTATCTGCTCTGGTTCGTCGACCGGCCGCAGCTGAAGCTGCGCACGCCGGAAGACGAGATGTCGACCTACCTCTTCAACAAGCACGTGATCCAGCACCGCTTCTGCCCCACCTGCGGCTGCGCGCCGTTCGGGCTGGGGCAGGATCCCAAGGGCAAGGCGGTGGCTGCGATCAACGTGCGCTGCCTCGAAGGGGTGGAACTCACGACGCTCAAGCGCATTCCGTACGACGGGAGAAGCCATTGAGCCCGTTCACGCTGCGCGGCCTCGATCATCTGGTGCTGCGCGTGGTCGACGTGCAGAGGATGCTGCGCTTCTACCTCGACGTGCTGGGCTGCACGCTCGAGAAGATCCAGGAAGGGCCGGGGCTGTACCAAGTGCGGGCCGGGCACTCGCTGATCGACCTGATCCCGGTCGACGGCAAGCTCGGCCGCATGGGCGGCGCGGCGCCGGGCCGCGAAGCGCGCAACCTCGACCACTTCTGCCTGCGCGTCGATCCGTTCGATGGCGAGGCGATCCTCGCCTACCTCAGGGGCTGCGGCATCGACGCCGGCCAGGTCGAGTCGCGCTACGGCGCGGAAGGCGAGGGGCCGTCGGTCTACCTCACCGATCCCGAAGGCAACGTCGTGGAGCTGAAGGGGCCGCCCTGGCCCCCGGAACAGGGCGCCACAGGAGAGGGCACATGAGCATCGCGCATCTTTCTCGTCGACACCTGCTGGCGCTTGGCGTCGGCACGGTGAGCCTGCAAGCCCTGGCGCAATCGGCCGACGCGCAAAGCCCGAAGGATCAGGTCATGGCGACCGAGCGTGCTTTCGCGAAGACCATGGCCGACCGCGACCTCAAAGGCTTTGCAAGCTTCCTCGCCGATGACACCGTCTTCTTCTCGGGGCCGACGCCGCTGCATGGCAAGGCCGCGGTGGTGGCGTTCTGGAAGCGCTTCTACGAGAAGCCGGAGGCGCCGTTCTCGTGGGACCCCGATCAGGTCGAGGTGCTCGACTCGGGCCTGCTGGCCCTGAGCACCGGCCCGGTGCGCGATCCGCAGGGCCAGGTGTTCGCCCGCTTCAACAGCATCTGGCGCCGCGAGGCGCCAGGCGTGTGGCGCATCGTCTTCGACAAGGGCGAGAAGGTCTGCGCGCCTACTTCGCCAGCAGCTGGTTGATCGCGGCCAGGTCTTCGGGCTTCAGCTGGCCCGAGGCCTGGCGCAGCTTCAGCTCGCCCACCAGCACGTCGTAGCGCGCCTTCGCGAGGTCGCGCTGGGTCTGGAACAGCTGCGTCTGCGCATTCAGCACGTCGAGGTTCACCCGCACGCCCACCTTGTAGCCCAGCTGCGTGGCCTCGAGCGCCAGCTTGCTCGAGGCTTCGGCGGCCTCGAGCGCCTTGGCCTGCGCCAGGCCCGACTGCACGCCGAAATAGGCGGTGCGCGTGCCGAGCGCGACGCCGCGGCGTGCGGCTTCGAGGTCGTCGCGGCTCTTCTCCTCGAGCGCGATGGTTTCCTTCACCCGGTTCTGGATCGAGAAGCCGGCGAAGATCGGCACGTTGAGCTGCACGCCGACGCTGACGGCCTTGTAGGTGCCGGGCGTCTGGCTGCCGCGGCCCCAGCCGTGGTCCACCGCATACGAGCCGACGAGGTCGACCGTGGGCAGGTGGCCGGCGCGGGCCTTGTCGGTCTCGAGCTTGGCGATGTCCAGCCCCAGCGTTGCCTTGCGGATGGTGGGGTGCTGGCTCTCGCCGGCGGCCACCCATTGCTCGGGGTCGCCGGGCGTCACTGGCGGCAGCGCCACCGGCTGGGCCAGCGGCTTCGGGCTGACGCCCTGGCGGCCCACCAACTGGTCGAGCGCGATGCGCTTGGTGCGCAGGTCGTTCTCGGCGGCCAGCTCCTGCGCGGTGGCGAGGTCGAAGCGGGCCTGGGCCTCGCGCGTGTCGGTGATCGTGGCGGTGCCCACTTCGAAGTTGCGCTTGGCCGAGGCGAGCTGCTCGGTGATCGCCTTCTTGTTGGCGCGCGAGGTCTCGAGCGTGTCTTGCGCCGCAAGCACGTCGAAGTAGGCCTGGGCCACGCGCACGATCAGGTCCTGCTCGGCGGTGTCGAGGTCGGCCTTCGCGACATCGAGTGACTTGCGCGCCTGCGACACCGTGGCAGTGTTGGGCCGGTTGAACAGCGCCTGCTTGCCGGCGATCTTGATCTCGGTGCCCTTGCCGGTGACGCTGTCGCCCGAGGGGTTCAGCGCGGTGGCCGGCGGATCGGTGCGGGTGTAGCTTCCGCCCGAGGAGCCGGTGATGCCGGGCAGCAGCAGCGCATCGGCCTGCGCCGCCTTGTATTCGGCCGACTCGGCCTGCGCCCGTGCACCGAGGTAGGTGGCGTCGTAGGCGCGCGCCGCGTTGTACAGCTCCACCAGATCCTCTGCGCGCGCAGTCTGCAGCGCGGCCAGGCCGAGGGCCAGTGCCAGCGGGGTGAGCAACAGGCGGGAACGCTTCGTGAGCGACATGAGGCTTCCTTGTTGGAGGTTGTTCAGTAGCGCGGAACGGTGGGGTCGACCTGGGTGGACCAGGCATCGATGCCGCCGGCGAGGTTATAGACGGACTCGAACCCGTGATGCAGCAGGAATGCGACGGCCTGCCGACTTCGCATGCCGTGATGGCAGATACAGACGACAGACTGCGAGCGGTCGAGTTCGGCCATGCGCCCGGGCAACTGGCCGAGGGGGATGTTCAGCGCCGCGGCGCCCGGCAGCTGCAGGGCCGCCAGCGCCACCTCCCAGGGTTCCCGCACGTCCAGCAGCAGCGGGCGCTCGCCCGCCTGTGCCTCGATGAACGGAGTGAGTTCGTGGACGTGCAGTTCGTTCATTCAGAACTTGAAGCGGGACGGCTCCTCGAAGCCGTGCAGCCGCGCGGCCACGGTATCGAAGAGCTCGACGCGTTGGAAGGCGGCTTCGCCCACGCGCGTGACCAGCACGCAGCGCATCACGGGTTCCTGGCCGACGATGGCGATCAGGCGGCCGCCGATCTTCAGCTGCTGCAGCAGCGCGGCGGGCACCTCGGCCACCGAGCCGGAGAGGCAGATGGCGTCGAACGGTGCCTCGGAGGGCAGGCCGCGTGAGCCGTCGGCCTCGTGCACGCGCACGTTGAACACCGCGGCGCGCTTCAGGTTCTGCAGCGCCAGCTGGGCCAGCGCCGGCTTGATCTCCATCGTGTGGACCTGCTGCGCCTTGTGCGCCAGCAGCGCGGCCATGAAGCCGGAGCCGGTGCCGACCTCGAGCACCTTCTCATGGCGGGCCACCTTGAGTTCCTGCAGCATGCGCGCCTCGACCTTGGGCGCGAGCATGCATTCGCCTTCCGGCAGCGGCACCTCGGTGTCGACGAACGCCAGGGCCTTGCAGGCGGTCGGCACGAAATCCTCGCGCTTGACCACGGCCAGCAGCTGCAACACGCTGTCGTCCAGCACCTCCCAGGGGCGGATCTGCTGCTCGATCATGTTGAAGCGGGCTTGTTCGACGTTCATGGCTGTCCTCGGGGTGCGGCTGAAATAGGCAACCGGCGATTTTATTTCGCCGCCAGCCCGTGCAGCAGCAACTGCATCTGGGTGCGCATGAAACTCTCGGCGTTCATCTCGACGCCGGCGACGCCGCAGGCGCCGATCGAATGCTTGTGCATCGCGACGAACAGCACTGGCGCGATCAGCGAATGCACCACGTCGTCGGTCGGGATCTCGCGGAACTCGCCGCGCTCGATGCCGCGCTGCACCGTGCGGCCCAGCAGCTGGCGGCAAGGCTGGATCACCTCGTCGACATAGAACTGCGCCAGCTCCGGGAAGTTGCGCGCCTCCGACATCATGATCTTGAAGATGCCCGAGGCCGAGGTGTTGACGACGCGGCCCCACCAGGCTTCCATCAGGCACTGCAGCAGCTGCGTCGTGCTGCCCTCGAAGGTGTCGACCATGCCCTGGCCCTCGGCGATCAGCGTCGAGAGGTTGTGGCGCACCACCGCCTTGAACAGCTCTTCCTTGCTGGGGAAGTACAGGTACAGCGTGCCCTTGGAGACGCCGGCGCGCAGCGCCACCTCTTCGGAGCGGGTGGCGGCGAAGCCCTTCTCGACGAACAGCGCCAGCGCCGCGTCCAGCAATTCCTGCGGACGCGCCTCCTTGCGCCGCTGGCGGGCGGTGGGGGGCGGGGTCTCGGCGGGCGTGTTGGCTGGTGCTTGGCTGGGCATGATCATCTTACTGACTGACTGGTCAGTAATGTAGCAAGCGGGACCGCGAGGGTCAAGGCGCAGCGATTGCTGCAGCGCAAGGCCGGTGCACGTGTTGCCGCCTCGGCCGTTGAGAGCCCATGACCATGCCATCCTCCCGTTTCTCTCCCGTTTCCGCCGCACGCCGGCGCCTGCATTGGGCCGCGGCCCTGGCGATCGTGCCGCTGCTCGGCCTGGGCGGCTGCGCCGGCCTGATGGGGCCGCGCACGCTGACCTTCAGCGACACCGAGCTGTCGGAGATGCTCGCCAAGCGCTTCCCGATGGACCGCCGCGTCGCCGAGCTGGTCGACGTCACCGTGTCGGCGCCGCGGGTCTGGCTGATTCCCGAGCGCAACCGGCTCGGCACCTCGTTCGACGTGCAGGCCGGCGACCGGCTCTGGGGCAAGGCGCTGCAGGGCAAGCTGGCGCTGGACTACGCACTGCGCTTCGAACCGAGCGACGAGTCGATCCGGCTGACGCAGGTGAGGGTGCAGGACTTCCGCCTCGACACCGGCAACTCGCCGATCCCGTTGGCTGCCCAGCGCATCGGCGGGCTGCTGGCCGAGAAGATGCTCGAGGACCTGCCGATCTACCACCTGAAGCCCGAGCAGGCCGAGCGCGTGCGCCGGGCCGGCTACCAGACCAGCGCCGTGGCTGTGACTTCGCGCGGCGTGGAAATCACGTTGCAACCCCGCTGATCCGTCGCAGTTTGTGACATCCCGCGCCGGTATCATCCGGCGCTTTGTTCGCGGGAGCTGCAAGTGGATGTCGTGTTGCTGGTGAAGGCCCTGATCATGGGCATCGTCGAGGGGCTGACCGAGTTCCTGCCCATCTCGTCCACCGGCCACCTGATCCTCGCCGGTTCGCTGCTGCACTTCACCGGCGCCGCGAGCAAGGTGTTCGAGATCGTGATCCAGACCGGCGCGATCTTCGCGGTGATCATCGTCTACTGGCAGCGCCTGCGCGACACCGCGGCCGAGGTCACGCGCAGCCCCAAGGCGCAGCGCTTCGTGCTCAACGTGCTGATCGGCTTCCTGCCGGCCGCGATCCTCGGCGTGCTGTTCAAGAAGGTCATCACCGAACACCTGTTCACGCCGCTGGTCGTGGCCACGACCTTCATCGTCGGCGGCTTCATCATCCTGTGGGCCGAACGCCGGCCGGCGAGCGCGGTGCGCGTGCAGAGCGTCGACGACATGACGCCGATCGACGCACTGAAGGTCGGCCTGGTGCAGGTGGCGGCGCTGATCCCCGGCACCAGCCGCTCGGGCGCCACCATCATCGGCGGCATGCTGATGGGGCTGTCGCGCAAGGCTGCCACCGATTTCAGCTTCTTCCTCGCGATCCCCACGCTGATCGGCGCCGGCATCTACCTCACCTACAAGGAGCGCGCGCTGCTGTCGGCCAACGACCTGCCGGTGTTCGCCGTGGGCATGCTGGTGTCGTTCCTGTCGGCCTGGGTCTGCGTGCGCTGGCTGTTGCGCTACGTGGCGACGCACACCTTCGTGGCCTTCGCGTGGTACCGCATCGCGTTCGGCCTGATCGTGATCGCCACCTGGCTCACCGGCACGGTGGCCTGGGCAGACTGAGTCAGGTCTTCTCGAACACCAGATCCCACACCCCGTGGCCCAGCTTGAGGCCACGGTTCTCGAACTTGGTCAACGGCCGGTAGGCCGGCTTCGGCGCGTAGCCCTCGGCCGTGTTGCGCAGGCCCGGCTCGGCGCCCAGCACCTCCAGCATCTGCTCCGCATAGGGCTGCCAGTCGGTGGCGCAGTGCAGGTAGCCGCCAGGGGCCAGGCGGGTGACGAGGCGGCTCACGAAGGCGGGCTGGATCAGCCGGCGCTTGTGGTGCTTCTTCTTGTGCCACGGATCGGGAAAGAAGATGTGCACGCCCGCCAGCGAGGCCGGCGCGATCATCTGCTCCAGCACCTCGACGGCATCGTGCTGAACGATGCGCAGGTTGCCAAGGCCCTGCTCGCCGATGCGCTTGAGCAGCGCGCCCACGCCGGGCTCATGCACCTCGACGCCGATGAAGTCGGTGTCGGGCCGCGTGGTGGCGATCTGCGCGGTGGCGTCGCCCATGCCGAAGCCGATCTCCAGCACCACCGGCGCCTGCCGGCCGAAGACCTGCGCGTAGTCGAGCGGCTGGGCCTGGAACGGCAGGATGAAGCGCGGCCCCAGCTCGGCCAGCGCGCGCTGTTGCCCGGTGCCCATGCGCCCGGCGCGCAGCACGTAGCTGCGGATGGCGCGTGGATGCTCGACGGAAGGCGGGGCGGACGGCGGCGTGGGGGACGAAGACTCGGTCATGGCAGGAACGCGCAGGGCAATCCGGGATTGTGCCGCGCCCGCCGGCCGTTGAATTGAGGGGTGAGTTGCCGCTGTTCTCGCGGCTTTGCCCTGCGCCCGCCAGCCCTAGGCTTGGCGCATGTTCCATGCTGGCCGCTCCTTTGCCTGCACGCACGGGCCCATGCGCCGCCGCCTGCTCGGCGCAGCGGCGGCGTGGATGCTCACGCGCACGGCCGGCGCGGCGAGTCCGCCGCCCGCGCCCGGCGCCTTGCCGCCGGCCGTGCTCGGCAGCGTCAAGGGCACCGGGCTGCCGATCAAGAGCTTCGGCCTGTTCGCGCGCCCGGTCGAAGGGGCCGAGGGCCGGCCGCTGGCGGCGCTGAACGAGGAGCAGCCCTACGTGCTGGCCTCCACCGCCAAGGTCGTCACCTCGCTGGCCGCGCTCGACCTGCTGGGGCCGCACTACCGCTGGCGCACCTACGCCTTCCTCGACGGCCCGCTCGTCGGCGGCCGGCTGAAGGGCGACCTGCTGATCGTCGGCGGCGGCAATGCGCGCCTGACCACCGCCGATCTGCGCCAGTGGTTCGCGCAGATGCGGGCCCAGGGGCTGAAGGACATCGAAGGCCGCATCGTGCTCGACCGCTTCGCGTTCCGCCTGCACGACGAAGACCACGCCCACACGCCGAAGCCGGCACCGGGGCGGCCGCACCATGCCTGGCCCGATGCGCTGACGCTCGACGAGGGCGTGCTGCAGGTCGAGGTGGCGGCCACGCGCGCGGGCCGCGCGTCGATCTCGCTGACGCCGCCGCTGGCCGACGTGCAGGTGGTCAATGCGGTGGCCATGGGCGGCGGCTGCGGCGCCTCGGCGGTGATGAACGACAAGACCTCGCCGCCGCGCCTGATCGTCAGCGGCTCCTGGTCGGCCGGCTGCGGCGTGCGGCGCATCGGTTTCGTGCCGCTGCCGCATGGCGAGTTCACCACGCATGCGGTGGCCGGCCTGTGGCGCGAGGCGGGCGGCAGCCTCGGCGGCGGCGTGGTCGACAAGGCCCGGCCCGACCGGCAGGACCTGTTCCCGCTCGATGCCGACGGGCAGCCGCGCCTGCCGTGGCTGGTGCATCTGTCGGACCCGCTGCCGCAGGTGATCCACGACATGAACAAGACCAGCAACAACGTCGCGGCGCGCAACCTGATGCTGTCGCTGACGCGCGGTTTCCCGATGCGCGCGGCCACGCTGCCCGAGGCACAGCAGCGCGTGCAGGACTGGCTGCGCCGCCAGGGCCTGGGCGCGGGTGACATCGAGATCGAGACCGGCTCGGGCCTGTCGCGCGCCGAGCGCGGCAAGCCGCGCGCGATGGTGCAGCTGCTGTGCAACGCGTGGCGCGCACGCTCGGCGCAGGCCTTCGTCGACTCGCTGCCGATCGCCGGTGTCGACGGCACGCTGATGCACCGGCTGCAGCATGGGCAGGCCACCGGCCAGGCCTTTCTGAAGACCGGCACGCTGCTCGACACCCGGGCGCTGGCTGGCTACGTGCGCGCCCGCAGCGGCCGCGTCTACGCCGTGGCCGCCTTTGCCAACCATCCGGAGGCAGCGCGCGCGACGCCGGCGCTGGATGCCTTCATCGAGTGGATCGCGAAAAACGGCTGAGCGAGGGGCGAGGCGTCCCTGCGTTGACGCGTGTCAAGCCGGATGCCAGTGCGGCCCGTGATCATGGGCTCCTCGAACACGGAGGTATCCCATGAAGATCCTGTTGGCTGTCGATGGCAGCGTCTGCACCAAGCGCATGCTGGCCTACCTGGCCGCACACGAGGAAGTGCTGGGCGCGCGGCAGGACTACACCGCGCTCACCGTGGTGGCGCCGGTGCCGCCGCACGTGACCCGCTTCATCGACCATGCCACGCTCGACGACTACTACCGCGAGCAGGCCGAGCTGGTGCTGAAGCCGGTGGTGGCCTTCGCCGCGCAGCAGGGCTGGAAGCTCACGCCGCAGCACGCAGTCGGCTCGCCCGGCGACCTGATCGCCGAGGCCGCACGCAGCGGCAAGTACGAGATGGTGGTGATCGGCTCGCACGGCCACACCGCGCTGGGCAATGTGGTGCTGGGTTCGGTGGCCACGCGGGTGATCGCTCAGTGCGAGATGCCGGTGCTGGTGGTGCGCTGACCCTGCACCGCGCCGCCAAAACGAAAGGGCCCCGTCTGGGGCCCTTGTCATTGGTGTTCTGGAGCGGGTGAAGGGAATCGAACCCTCGTATGAAGCTTGGGAAGCTGCCGTTCTACCATTGAACTACACCCGCCTGGAGCCGCGGATTATAGGCATCGCCGGCCATGCCGAACGAGCCAGAATCGCGTGCAAGAGAACAAGGATTGCCCAATGCCTGCATCGAACCCTTCGCACGCGCTGCGCGTGCTGTGCCTGCCGACCGGCGACGCCCGTGATTGGGACGCGCCGCTCGCGGTCCTCGAACATTCGCCCTGGGGTCCGTTCGAGGTCGAGCGCTGCCCGTCCTACGAGGCCGCGGCGCAGCGCCTGGCCCAGGTGCCGGTCGACGCGGTGCTCGCGGCGCTGCCGGCCTCGCCCTGGCCCGGCCTGTCGCAGGCGGCGCTGAATGCCGCGGTGGTGCTGGTGGCGCCGCAGGATGTGGCGCCCGAGATGGCGGCCCGCCTGCTCGGCCTCGGCGTGCAGGACGTGCTGCCCGGCCTCGAGGCCACCCACGAAGACACCCTGGGCCGCACGCTGCGGCTGGCGGTGGAGCGCAAGCGCATCGAGCGCGAGGCGCGCAAGGCCTACGCCACCGACCTCGCCACCGGCCTGCCCAACCACACGCAGCTGGTCGAGCACATGAGCCACCTGCTCGCGCTGCGCGAGCGCGAGCCGGCGCCGATGGCGCTGCTGGTGCTGCGGCTCGAGGGCCTGCAGACCACCGAGGCACAGCTCGGCCGCGAGTCGGCCAACGTGCTGCGGCGCAAGGTCGCGGTGCGGCTGCGCGCCGGCGTGCGCGCGAGCGACGTGGTGGCCTCGCTGGGCGGCGATTCGTTCGCGGTGCTGCTGTCGGCCATCGAAGAGGCGGCCCATGCCCAGCGCGTGGTGCAGAAACTGTCCACGGCGCTGCTGCAGCCCTTCAACGTGGCGGGGCATGGCGTCGGCGTGGCGGTGGGCATCGGCGTGAGCCTGTACCCGCAGGACGGCAAGCAGGCCGATGCCCTGCTGCGCCGGGCGACCGGGGCGGCGGCGATCACGCCGGCGGTCGGCCGGGCAGGCTTCGCCAACCGCCTCGAAGGCGGCATGCCGCAGGCCGCCAACGACGACGACGCGTCCAGCGTCTGAGCTTCCGCCCGGGCCGTGGCCCGGCAGGCACACCGATCGCTCCTCCGGGGGCATGAAGCTGGATCGGCTGTCTTCCTGGCTCGACGAGCTGTTCTCACGCCGCACTCCGCCGGCGGCCGAGCCCGATGCGCCGGTGCTGGTGGCCTTCGGCAGCCAGACGGGCGCTGCGATCCAACTGGCCTGGGCCACCGCCAAGGCGTTGCAGGGGGCCGGCGTTCAGGCTCGGGTGCTGCCGCTCAGCCGCGTGGAAGCCGCGGACCTGCAGGGCACCGGGAAGGTGCTGTTCATCACCAGCACCTACGGCGAGGGCGAGCCGCCCGACAACGCCGCCGCCTTCGATCGCCGCTGGATGCGCGAGAGCCTGCCGCTGCGCTCGCTCGGCTACGGCCTGCTGGCGCTGGGCGACCGCCAGTACGCCGATTTCTGCGCCTTCGGCCGCCGCCTCGATGCCTGGTTGCAGGCCCAGGGTGCGCTGCCGCTGTTCGCGCGTGTCGAGGCCGATGGCGACGACGACGCGGCGCTCCACGCCTGGCAGCAGGGCCTGAGCCGGCTGGCCGGGCCGGCGGTGCTGGCGGGCTGGCGCACGCCGGGTTTCGAGCCCTGGCGGCTGCTGCAGCGCGACTGGCTCAACCGCGGCAGCAGCGGCGGCCCCACCTTCCACCTCGAGCTGGCGCCGGCCCATGGGCCGCTGCCGCACTGGGAGGCGGGCGACCTCGCGCAGGTGCGTGTGCCCGGCGACGAGCGGCGGCCGCGCGAATACTCGATCGCCTCGATCCCGCAGGACGGGCGGCTGCACCTGCTGGTGCGGCTGGAGCGAGGCGATGACGGCTCGCCCGGCCTGGCCTCGGGCTGGCTCGCGGAGCAACTGCCGCTGCAGGAGACGCTGCCGCTGAGGGTGCGGGCCAACGCCACCTTCCGCCTCGGCGACAACGCCGGCCGGCCGCTGATCCTGATCGGCAACGGCACCGGGCTCGCCGGCCTGCTGAGCCTGCTGAAGGCCCGCATCGCCGGCGGCGAGCGGCGCCACTGGCTGCTGTTCGGCGAACGCCATCGCGCCTGCGACTTCTATCACCGCGACCGCATCGAGTCGTGGGTGCGTGCCGGCTGCATCGAGCGGCTGAACCTCGCGTTCTCGCGCGACCAGCCCGAGCGCGTCTATGTGCAGCACCTGCTGGCGCGGCAGGCCGACCGGCTGCGCGGCTGGATCGCCGACGGCGCGGCGGTGTATGTCTGCGGCAGCCTGAAGGGCATGGCCGGCGAGGTGGATGCGGTGCTGCGACAGGTGCTGGGCGACGAAGGCGTGCAGGCGCTCGCGGCCGAGGGCCGCTACCGGCGCGACGTGTACTGACGGCCGAGCACGATCAAGCGGCGCACTCCTTGGGCCCGGCGCCGCGAGCGAAGCAGGCCTGTCCGCGGCCTCGGGCCTTGGCCTCGTACATCGCGCTGTCGGCTGCGTTGAGCAGCCCGTCGGCGCTGTCGCCGTCGACCGGGTAGCAGGCGATGCCGACGCTGGCGCCCACGCGCGGTTGGCCCTGGCCTTGCGCCAGCTCGCGCGCGCTGCGCGAGACCTCGGCGATCAGCCGCTCGGCCAGGCGCCGCAGCGACTCGGCCGCCACGCCCTCGGTGCAGACGACCGCGAACTCGTCGCCGCCCAGCCGGCACAGGAAGTCGGAGGGCCGCAGCGACCGGGCCAGTGCCTGGCCGATGCCGCGCAGCACGCGGTCGCCGGTCTCGTGGCCCGCGCCGTCATTGACGTTCTTGAAGCCGTCGAGGTCGATGAACAGCACCGCGAGGTCGCGCTCGCCGCGCTCGGCCATGCCCACGCAGTGCGACAGCCATTGCGCCAGGTAGCGCCGGTTGGGCAGGCCGGTGAGCGCATCGTGCGTGGCCTCGCGGTCGAGCCGGCGCAGCAGGGCGGCGTTCTCGCGCAGCGCGACGACCACCTGGAACACCGCGCTGGCCACGAAGGCCACCAGCAGCGACACGGCTGCCAGCAGCAGCCGGCGCGCCTGCTCGGTCTCCTTGACGATCTGCGTGCCGAGGGCATCGCGCGCGGTGCGGAAGCCATCGATCACCCCGTCGAGCCGGGTACGCAGCTCCCGGGTGTAGGGCTGCCCGGCGTCGCGCAGCACCAGGGCCATCGCGTCGTCGAGCCGGCCCTGCTGGCGCAGCCGCACGGTCTCGTCCATCTCAGCCAGCTTCAGGCGGACCAGCTCGCGCACCTGGGTCAGCGAGGCAGTGGTCTGCGCATCGCCGCCATGGGCGAGCTGCAGCGCGGCGGCCTGCGCTTCGAGGTGGCGGGCGGCGTCGAGGTAGGGCTGCAGGTCGCGCTCGCGGCCCGTGAGCAGGTAGGCCCGCTGGCTGGATTCGGCCTCCAGCAGGTCGAACACGATCGCGCGCAGCTTGGGCAGGTCGAGGTTGTAGGCGTTCTGTTCCTGCACGGCGTGCAGCGTCCGGTTCGCGCTTTGAACCAGCACCGCCGTGACGATGACAAGACCGGCCAGCGCCAGGACCAGCATCCCGGCGCTCACGGCCAGCCAGCGCATCTTGCGCAAGCCCATGGAACCTTGCTCCTGCCGCTGCAGGGGCCGCCGCTCTCCGGCGCCGGCCGCTGCACATCACCCCTCTCGGTGTGTCGCGGATTGTGCGGCAGCCGCACCGGTAACGGAATCAGGAAAAGTAAACGAAGCGGCGTGGAGGCAAGGCGGATCAGAAGGTCCAGGTGCCGGCGAGATAGCCCATCGCCCGCAGCGGCAGCTGGGCCAGCAGCGCATCCGACGGGCCGCCGTAGCGGCGCCAGCCGCCTTCAAGGCGCAGGCGGTCGCCCTGCCACGCGAGCGAGGCAGTGAGCACGCGGCCGGCGTCGGCCGGGGTGTAGAGCATGTCGAGCGCGGGCTGCCAGGCATCGTGCTGCCACGACAGTCGCACGAAGAGGTTGTCGCGCCGCAGGTTGGCCGCGTTCCACGGCGTGGCCTGCCAGGCGAGGTTGCCGGCGATGCCGGTGCGTGCGGCGGCGGGCAGGCCGGGCAGGGCGCTTGCGGCGACCAGGGCCCGGCTGCGGACGCCCCAGGCGTCCCACTGGCTGTTGGACAGCGCAGTGCCATCGTGCCAGGCCTCGGCCAGCACGCTGAGCTGGTCGGCGTTGGTCCAGCTCAGGCCGACCAGCCATTGCGAAGCCGCGCCGAGCCGGCCGATCTGCCACGGGTTGCCTGTGGCGATGGCGTTGCCGACCCCGGGCGCCATCGTCCAGCCGTCGGAGTGCTGCGTGAAGCGCCATGAGCCGTGCAGCTCGAGCGACTCGGTCGCGACCCAGGCCACGGCGGCACCCACGCTGGCATGCGTGTGCTCGCCGAAGCGGGCGAAGCCGTGCCAGTCGATCGCGCCGTCGCGCCGGTAGTAGCGCAGCGCCAGCGCACTTTCGTCGGCGCCCAGGTTGTGCGTGTTGAGGTGCGTGGGGTTGGCCCAGACGACGGACCACGCGGTCTCGGCGCTGAAGTGCTCCAGCTGCACCAGCGGCCGGCCCTCGGGCGTGGTGGAGAGCAGGGTGCGTCGTTCTTCCTGTTCGACCACGTCGTTGGGCCGCCAGCCGTAGCCCACGTCCCAGCCGACGATCTTCTTGCCGGCGCTGAACTGCCAGCCTGCCGCCAGGGGTACGTCGCCGGACGCATAGAGCTCGTTGAAGCGGGCGGTGTCGTCATGGCCGCCGCCCTCGAAGCGCTGGCTGCGCAGCAGCAGGTCGGCCGAGAGGCCGTGGCCATGGCCGCGCACGCCGGCCTCCAGCGTGGCGCCGCTGCGCTGGGCCGGCGCGATGCCGGGCGCGAGCCGGTCGGCCTCGGCCAGCGGGCCGTTGGCGTTGGCCGAGCGCGGATCGAGATGGGCTCGGACCTCGCCGCTCCATTCGAAGGCCGGTCTTGCGGCTTCGTCGGCCTGCACTGCTGACACGCAGGCGCAGGCCAGCACCGCTGCCGCGAACGGCAGCCTGGACACGGATCGCATGGCGGCCTACTCCAGCGACGGGTTGCGCGCGAGGAACATCGGGTTCAGCCAGGCCTCGGGCACGCTGCGCGTCTGGCGCGTGAGGTAGCGCACATGGGTTTCCTTGTGGTTGCTGAGCTGGTCGATCAGCACCATCTCGGTCACCGTGGTGGGCGCCTGCGGCTTGTCGAGGACGAAGCGCGCCTGCTTGGCGAGCTTGTCCGACTGCACGTAGAGATCGGCCTTGACCGGTTCATGGCGCTGCTTGCCCAGCCACAGCTCGATGCGCTGGTAGCTCGCAGCCTTGCGCGAGGCGGCCAGCGTGAGGTGCACGCAGGTCTGCTGCTCGCAGGGCTCTTCGCCGATGAGCGTGCCGGTGTAGTCCTCGGCCCAGCTCAGCGTGGCGATGTCGCCCACCGAGGCGTCGCCCAGCAGCTTCTGCATCGGCGTGATGCGCAGCGGCCGCTGGCTGCTGGGCATCAGCAACCAGAAGTCGTCGCCCAGCATCAGCACCTTCTGGCCCGCTTCGGCCGGCGAGCGCATCAGCACCAGCGACTTGTGGCCGGGCTGGCTGAACACGGTGTAGCGGCGCTCCTTGTCGGGGCTGCCGTCCTTGTTGAAGACCTGCACCTGGGTCTCGACCTGCATCGCGTCGTTGGACAGGCGCCAGTGGTCGGCGGCCTTCAGCAGTGCGGGCACATCGTCGGCCGCATGGGCCGTGCCGGCGACGAGCGCGGCGGCGATCAGGGGAATCAGACGGAACATCATTGTTCTTCCTTCAAACATGGGCGAGCGAGTCGACGATGGGCTTGTGCACGGTTTTGCGGGCGATCCAGGCCGAGGCCAGCATGGCCAGCACGACCATCGCGGCGATCGTGGCGGCGTACATCGTGGGATCGATCGCGATCTGCAGCGGGTAGCCGGTGTTGCGGCCCGGCGGCGGCGGCATCTGCACCGGCACCACCAGCAGGAACACCGAGATCCCGAGCGCCACCAGCCCGCCGACGATGGCGCCGCCGCCGCCCAGCACCATGCCTTCGAGCGCGAGGCTGCGCAGCAACTGGGCGGGCAGCGTGCCCATCGCACGCAGCGTGCCGATCTCGCGGGTGCGCTCGATGATGGCCATGGCCATCGCGTTGGTCACGACGAACACCACGATCACGCCGATGATCATGCCGAGCGCGCCGAAGATGCGGTTGTAGAGCGCCTTCACGCTCTTGTAGAACGTGGCCTGGTCGAGCCAGGTCTGCACCGTGAGCTTGGCGTGGGCCGCGGCGATGCGGGCCTGCGCCGGCGCCACGTCGTCCATGCCGCGCAGGAACACGCCCAGCGTCGACACGCGGTCGGTGACGAGCAGCTTCTGCGCGGTGTCGATATCGGTGTAGACCAGGCGCTTGTCCATCTCGGGAATGCCGGTGGAGAACACGCCCTTGACGGTGACGTCCATCGCGTTGAGCGCGCCGGCCGTGGTGCTGGCCAGCAGCGTGAGGCTGGTACCGGGCTTGGCCTTCAGGCTGCGCGCCAGGCCCTCGCCCAGCATCACCATCGCGGTCGACTTGCCGCTGAGCTCGCTGCCCTCGACCATCTGGAGGAACGGGCCCTTCACCGCGAATTCGCTGTCGGGGTCGATGCCGGCGGCCACCATCACGGTGGACTTGTCGCCGTTGCTGATCAGGCCGCTGAACTCCACGCGCGGCAGCACATGGCGCACGGCGGGGTCGGCGAGCAGCTGCTGGCGCAGGGTGCCCACGTTGTCGAGGCCGTGCTGCAGCGGCACGTCTTCGTCCTTGGTGAACTGGTCGGGGTTGCCGACGATCAGGTGGCCGGTGCTGCGGGCGGCCGACTGCTCCAGCCCCTGGTAGGTGTACAGCGCGAAGCCGCCGGCCAGCAGGATGGCGGCCGTGCCGAGCGCGGCGATCGACAGCGTGACCAGCGAGCGCCGGCGATTGCGCAGCGTGTTGAGCCACGCGAACTTGAGCCACTTCATGCGATGTTCCTTTGCGTGGTTTGCGTTTCTTCGATGACGCCGTCGAGCAGGCGCACGATGCGGTCGCAGCGGCGCGTGAGCCGGTCGTCGTGCGTCGCGATCACGAAGGCCGCGCCGTCGGCATGGCAGCACTCGCGCATCAGGTCGAGCACCTGGTCGGCGGTGTGCGAATCGAGGCTGGCGGTGGGTTCGTCGGCGATCACGAGGCTGGGGCGCTTGATCAGCGCGCGGGCGATGGCCACACGCTGGCGCTGGCCGCCGGAGAGCGCATCAGGCCGGTGCTTCGCATGCTCGGCCAGGCCCACGCGCTCGAGGGCCTCGGCCACGCGCTGCCTGCGCTCGGCGGCGGGCACGCCGGCCAGGAACAGCGGGTAGTCGACGTTCTCGGTCACGGTCATCACCGGCACGAGGTTGAAGCTCTGGAACACGAAGCCCAGCGCATCGCGGCGCAGCAGCGTGCTGGCGGTTTCGTCGAGTGCATGCACCGGCTGGCCGCGCAGCAGGATCTCGCCCTGGTCGGGTGTGTCGATCAGGCCGCACAGGTTGAGCAGCGTGCTCTTGCCGCTGCCCGAAGGGCCGGTCAGCGCAAGCATCTCGCCGGCTTGCACGGTGAGGTTCACGCCGCGCAGTGCCGGCACCACGTGCTGGCCGAGGCGGTAGGTCTTGTGGATGCCGCGCAGCTCTACCACGGGGCCGCGGGTCGCGTGAAGGGCGACGGTGTTCACGATTGCAGCTCCTTCAGCTGGGCGCGCGCGGCGTCGGCCTGCGGCGCGTTGTGCTGCACCACCTCGTTGAACCAGCGCTTCGCGTCGTCGATGCGCTTCTCCTTGGCGGCCTGCGCGCCCGCGCGCATCCACACCGAGCCCTGGAAGGGCAGCGGCGCCTTCGCGAACAGCGGGCTCTGCAACACCTCGTTGAGCAGCTGGGCACCGCGCGCGCTGCGGTGGAACATGTCGGGCAGGCCGAGGAAGGTGCTGGCCGCGGTGAAGCGGGTTTCGAGGCTGGCGGGGGTGTTGTGGTGCAGCGGCTGGTCATGCTGTGGCTGCAGCAGCGCCAGCGCCTTGTCGATCTGGGCCAGGCCGTCCTCTGCGTAGCCCATCTTGCGCCAGGGCAGCAGCGCGGCCTTGGCCTTCAGCGTGGTCGAGGCGCCGGCATAGGCCATCAGCACCGGGTCGGTGGGTTCGGCCTGCACCAGCGCGGCGAACTGGTCGGCCGCGCGATCGATGGCGTCGCCGTCGCCCTTGAGCGCGAGCTGCATCTGCTGGAAGGCCGCCTGGAACTGCGGCTCGCTCACCGCGGCATAGGCGCCGTGCAGGCTGAGCGCGGCGAACAGCGCGATGCCGTGCCGGCGCAGCGCGGTGCGGAGCGTGGGGTGGTACATGAGGCTCTCTCCTGGGTAGGCGTGATCGCAATGACCGTGAGCCTAGGGAGAACCCGGTGCCGCCGCAGCCCGGCTGCGACGAAATGCGCGGTGGCGTCGCGAAATGCAGGCGGCCTGGCGCGAGCCGGGCCGCGCGCGCGGCGCCTCAGAGCGTGTGTTCGACGCTGGGGATGGCCCCGCGCAGGAAGATCGTGGCGCCGTCGACCGTGGTGATGCGGTCGTGCAGCGCACCCTGGCGCGCCAGGTGGAAGCCGCCGGCCGGCACCGTGAGGTCGCCGATCTGCAGCGCGCCCTCGAGCACCACGCATTCCTCGTCGCACGGATGGCGGTGCGCCGGGATCGAGGCACCCGGGGCCAGCTTCAGCAGGTAGCTCATGATGCCGCCCGCCTCATGCAGTACCTTGATCTGCACGCCGGTGCCGAAGGGCTGCCAGGTGTCGTCGGCGGCCTGCACGGTGAGGTGGCTGTCCTCCAGCTCGGCGATGCGCTGCAGCACCCGCTGCTTGACGCGCTGGGCCATGCGCGCATCCACCGGCTCGGGCGCCTGGGCGGCGCAGAAGGCCTCGAGCAGATCGGCATCGAGCCGCGCGATGTCGAGGTCGTCGGGGAGGTGGGGCAGGGAGTCGTTCATGGCATCAGCTGCCGCAGTTTGCCCTGCGCACGCAGGATGGAGGACTTGACCGTGCCCAAGGGCAGGCCGGTGACGAGGGCAATCTGGGCATGCGTGAGCTCGCGGAAGTAGGCCAGCCCGAGCAGCCAGCGCTCCTGGGCCGACAGCGCCGACAGCGCGGCATGCAATGCGCAGCCGGCTTGCAGCGAAGCGAGCAGCTCGTGCGGTCCGGGGGTGTCGGTGGCGCGTTCCTCCAGCGTTTCGCAGGCCTCGCATTCATGGGTGGCGCGCTGGCGGCGCAGCAGGTCGAGCGCCCGGCTGCGCACGATGGTCAGCAGCCAGGTGACCGGGCTGCCGCGACCCGCATCGAAGCGCGGCGCCTCCCGCCAGGCCTGGAAATACGCTTCGGACAGCGCATCGTCGAGGTCGTGCGCCGCGAGCATGCGGCGCGCCAGCGCCTGGGCATAGCCCACGGTGGCGTCGTAGAAGCGCTCGAAGGCCTGCGCATCGCCGCGTGCCGCACGCTCCAGCCACGCGCACAGGCGTTCGTCGCGGACCTGCCGGTCGTCGACGGGAGCGGGCTCGAGGGAAGGGCTGTTCACGGGGTGCAGGCGGATCGGGCCGGCATGGCGCCGCGACCTTAGCAGATCGCTTCCGGTGCCGCCATGGAAGATTGTGCGCAGGCGCGCGGCGGCGATCGAGGGGGCGGGGCTGAGGGTCATCATGGCTGGCGGGCGGCTCCTGCTCTTCGTATACGGAGTGGATGGCGCGCCAGATGCAGCGCCCGCACGCCCGGCCAGGAGTCGTGCATTAGTGGCGCCTGCGGCGGCCGGCGTCGGTCAATCGCGGCGCGGCGGTGCCGAAGCCACGGTACCGACCGACTTCCGAGGTGCCCGATGAAGATCCCTTCGTTCTCCCGTCGTTCTCTGGTGGCCCTGGCGCTGTCCGGCCTGGCGCTGGCCGCGGTGTCTCCGGCGTGGTCGCAGGCCGCGCTCGACGACATCCACAAGCACAAGCAGATCCGCATCGGCATCCCGGTGGACCTGCCGCCCTTCGGCTTCCTGGGCGCCGACCAGCAGCCGGCAGGGCTGGACGTGGACATGGCGCGGCTGATCGCGGCCAAGCTCGACGTGGCGGTGAAGCTGGTGCCGGTGGCCAGCGCGCAGCGCATTCCTGCGCTGCAGGAGCACAAGGCCGACCTCGTGATCTCGACGCTGGGCAAGAACGCCGAGCGCGAGAAGCTGATCGACTTCACCAGCGACTATTCGTCGTTCTACCTCGCGGTGTTCGGCCCGAAGGCGATGGCGGTGGCCGCGCCGGCCGACCTCAAGGGCAAATCGGTGGCGGTGACCAAGGGCTCGATCGAGGACCAGGAGCTGAGCAAGGTGGCCGGGCCCGACGTGCAGATCGAGCGCTTCGACGACAACGCCGCGACGCTGGCAGCCTACGGCGACGGCCGGGCCAAGTTGCTGGCCGCGGGCATCAGCGCCGCGATGGCCGCGGCCCAGAAGAACCCCAGCCTCGAGGTCGACACCAAGTTCGTGCTGAAGGATTCGCGCAACTACATCGGCGTGCCCAAGGGCGAGGACAAGCTGCGCGACAAGGTCAACGAGATCATCGAGGCCGCCAAGGCCTCGGGCGAGCTGCGCAAGCTGAGCGCCAAGTGGTTCAGCCGCTCCGGGCTGAAGCAGTGAGGCTTCAGGCGGCGAGCAGTTCGGCGATGGCCTGCAGCGCCGCGTCGATGTTGTAGGGCTTGCGCAGGAACACGTCGTAGTCGGTGGTGTGCTCGCGCACCGCCTGCTCGGTGAGGCTGCTGTTCATCAGGATGCGGATGTGCCGGGTCTGCGGCGAGGCGCGCAGCGCCTTCGCCATGTCGGCGCCGTTCATGATCGGCATCATGAAGTCGAGCACGACGAGGTCGGGCCGCACCTCGGCCACCCGCTCCAGCCCATGGCGGCCGTTGGAAGCGCAGAAGACCCGGTAGCCCTCCTCCTCGAGGATCAGGCTCATGACCTCCGCGTTCGCCAGCTCGTCGTCTACGACCAGAATGGTCTTCACACGCCAACCCTTTATTGCTGCGCCTTGTCGTCGGGGGAGGATGTGGGCATCGACCCCGGCACCGGATGCGCACTCGGGATGACATCGCCGCCGGAACTGAAGAGGCCAGCAATGCGCATGCCCGTGCCGCTGATCCTCAGCTCGTGCAGCCCGTGGTCGAAATCGCTGTCGCGCATCTTGGTGATCGTGAGCAGGCGCTTGACCATCCCCTCGTTCTGCACGAAGCGCAGGAACAGCAGGTTGTCGACGAAGCCGGAGACCCCGTAGGGCGTGCTGATGGCGCTGCTGACCACGTCGCGCGTCTCGAGCGTCATCAGCACCGTGGCGCCCAGGCGGCGCAGCTCGTTGGTCAGGCAGGAGAAGAAACGGCCGGTGCGCTCGGGATAGATGGCCGACTCGAAGAAGCCGGACAGGCCGTCGATCAGCAGCCGCTTCACGCCTCGGCGCGACACTTCGGCGAGCAGGATGTGGCCCAGTTCGTCGAGCATGTGTTCGCCCTGCGAGAACCACATCAGCTCCAGATGGCCTGCAGCCTCCAGCGGCTGCAGGTCGAGCCCGAAGCCGCGGGCCTTGGCCCGCAGGCGGTCGGGCGACTCGAAGAAGCTGAACATCAGGCCCGGTTCGTCGGCGCTGCAGCGCGACAGGAAGTGCAGCCCCAGCGTGGTCTTGCCGGTGCCGGTGGAGCCCACGACGACGGTGGAGCTGGCGGTCGGGATGCCGCCGGCGGCGATCAGGGTGTCGATGCTGTCGACGCCGGTGCTCGTCACGGTGCGCTTCATCCCGCCGTCGGGCTCGGTTGTCAGCAAGGCCTCGATGCGCGGAAACACCTCGATGCCGGCATCGCTGATGCGCAGCGCATGCTTGCCGCGCAGCGAGCCGCCGCCGCGGAACTTGCGCACCTGGATCGAGCGCTCGGAGCGTGCGTCGAACAGCCGGTCTTCGAGCTCGATCAGGCCGTCGACCATCGTGTGCTCGGCATTGATGCGCTGCGTACTGCCGCTGGTGAGCAGGAAGACGGTGCAGCCATGGAAGACCGCGCTGGTCTGTACTTCGTGCACGAACTTCTTCAGCTCCCGGTCGGTTTCGGCGGCCTCGGCCGCGGCCACCAGCCCGTCGAGCACCAGCACGCTGACGTTGCGCGCGCGCATCTCGCGCCGCAGCACGCTCATCAGCCCCTTGAGGCCGTCGGCCTCGAGGTCGTGGAAGGCGCTGATGTAGCTGAGCCTGTCAGGGATGGCGCTTTCGTCGAAGAAGGCCAGCGGCCGGATGTGCTGCAGCATGCGCGAGTGCGACTCGGCCAGCAGCGTGACGTAGACAGCCCGACCGCCACCGGCCACGTGCCGGTAGCACAGCTGGTTGGCGAAGATGGTCTTGCCGCTGCCCGGCTGGCCATGGACGATGTACACGCCGGAGCGGAAGAAACCGCCACCGAGGACCACATCCACCCCCGGAATGCCGGTGCGCAGGCGCTCGAGGCCCGGGGCTGCTGAAGGGCTGTCGTTCATGGGTATTCGATTCGTCGGCTCAGGTGTTCGTGGGAATCCGTAGCGTGAAGACGCTCCCTGCGCCGAGGCGGCTGCGCAGCGAGATGCTCCCGCCCAAGACGGCCAGGAGTTTACGCACGATCCACAGGCCGAGGCCCGAGCCCGCCGTGGCGCCGGAAGCGCCCCCTCGAGCGAACTTCGAGAAGATGCGCTGCTGGTCTTCCGGCGAGATGCCGCGGCCGTCGTCGGCCACGTCGATCTCGACGTGGTCGCCGCCATCGGCCTGCCGCGCACTGACCACCACCTCGGTGCAGGCGGCGTGCTTGAAGGCGTTGAGCAGCAGGTTGCCGACGATCTGCTCGAGCGCCCGCGCATCGGTGACCACTTCGAGCACCGGCGGTGCTGCCAGCCTCACATGCACGCGGTGGAACTGCGCCTCGCTGGTCAGCATGTCGATCAGCACCGAGAGCAGCCGGCTCAGGTCGACCCGCTGCGGGTCGACGGGGAAGGCGTGGTCGTTGAGCCGGGTCAGGTCGAGCAGCAGCGTCAGGCGTTCTGCATAGCGCTGCAGCATCTGCTCGGCCTTGTCGAGGTGGCGCCCGAGCATGCCGGGGTCGCTGATCTCCGAGGCCTTGCGCACCAGCCGCAATTGCAGCGACAGGCCATGCAACGGATTGCGCAGCTCATGGGCCGCAAGGGCCAGCAGGTCGTCACGCTCCTGGACCTGTTCGCGCAGGTGGGCGAGCTCCTGCGCGATCCGCGAAGGGTCGATACCGACGGGCGGTGGAGGCGTCGTGGACAACAGCATTCCTTGGAGGGTCCGCCACGGTAGCGGCGCTTGGAAGGCATGGCAAGGAGTTTCTGATTGGCAATCGTCGTTCCCGGCGCACTCCCTGCGCTTCACCTACCATCGTGCCGATGCGACCCGCTCACGATGCCTGCTCGCTGCTGGCGCCCTCAGCCGACCCGCTCCCCCTTGTTCTCGATTCACCGCACAGCGGCGACGTATGGCCCGCCGACTTCGATCCGGCGCTGCCCAGGGCGCTGCTGCGGCACACCGAAGACAGCTTTGTCGACCGGCTCTACGCCGGCGCGCCGGCCGTGGGCGCGACGCTGCTCGCAGCGCGCTTTCCGCGCGTGTACATCGACCCCAACCGCGCGGTGGACGACATCGACGAGGCGCTGCTCGACGTGCCCTGGCCGGGCCCGATGTCGCCCAGCGTGAAGACGGCGCTGGGCATCGGCCTCGTCTGGCGCTTGTACGAAGGCCGGCCGATCTATGACCGCCGGCTGAGCGTGGCCGAGGTGCAGCGCCGCATCGAGCGTTGCTGGCAGCCTTATCACGATGCGCTGTGGCAGGCGCTCGACATGGCGCATGCCCGCTTCGGTGCCCGCTGGCATCTCAACGTGCATTCGATGCCCGACGACAGCTACCGCAGGCTGGGCCTGCCGGAGAAGCCGCTGGCCGACGTGGTGCTGGGCGATCTCGACGGCACCACTGCCGACGAGGCGACGATGGCCTTGCTCGAGCGCAGCCTGCGCGCAGCGGGCTACAGCGTGGCGCGCAACGAGCCGTTCAAGGGCGTGGAGATCATCCGCCGCTCAGGCGACCCTGCAAGGCGTTGCCATGCAGTGCAGGTGGAACTGAAGAAGTCGCTCTACATGGACGCGGCCACTGGCCGGCCGCATGCAGGCTTCGAGCGGCTGCAGCGGGCGCTGCAGGGGATGCTGGAGGAGCTGGCCGCGCACATACGCACGAGCCTCGTGAGCGCGGGCTGAATCGGGCGCCGGGCCGCCCCAAGCCCGATTCAGACCCTCTCGGAGGGTGGCCGCTGTACTCAGCGGCCGGGTGTCCACATCACCATTGGTCGCTGCGCATCACGGCTTCCCAGGCGCCGGGCTGGGCCTTGTAGACGCTCACCGCACCGTAGTACTGCTCGCCATCCGGCTTGAAGCGGATCGCATTGGTCACCGGCGCCAGCGCATCGATCTTCTTCAGCTCGGCGGTGAGCTTCTTGCCATCGGTGGAGTCGATGCGCTTGACCGCCGCCATCACCACGTGCACCGCGTCGTACGCATAGTGCGCGCCATACACCGGCTCGCCGCCGGTGGCCGCGCGGAAGCGGTTGAGGAAGTCGCGGCCGTTGTTGAACTCGCGCGCCTCGATGATCGGCGAGGTGGCGTAGACACCGCGGATCGGCAGCGCGCCCTTGACCAGCTTGTCGGTCTTGATCGTGTCGCCGCCCAGGATGCGCATGTCGGTCATGCCGGCCTTGGCCAGTTGCTCGATCATCGCCAGCGTCTGGAAGTCGGCCAGCGTGGTCACGATGATGTCGACCTTGGCCGCCTTCAGCTCGGGGATCAGCGCGGCGAAGTCGGTGGTCTTGTCGTCGAAGCCCTTGCGCACCGCGACGTTCTTGTTCTGCTTCTTGATCTCGGCCGCGGCCGCGTCGGACAGGCCCTTGCCGTAGGGCGTGCCGTCGTCGAGCACCGCATAGGCATTGCCGGCCAGCTGCGCGGCGGCGTAGGAGCCCATGGCCTTGGCCTGCATCGCGTCGTTGGCCACAAGGCGGAAGGTGGTTTCGAAGCCGAGCTTGGTGTAGTCGGGCTTGGTGGAGATCGCCAGCTGCGGGATGTTGTGCTCGGCGTAGATCGGCGCGGCCGCCATGCTGACGCCGGAGTTCAGGTCGCCCACCACTGCGATCACGCCGGCGTCGACCAGGGTCTGCGCGGCCTTCTTGCCTTCGTCGGCATTGGCCTTGTCGTCGGCCGACACCACCTCGAGCTTGACCGGGTGGCCGTCGATCTTGACGCCGGCCTTGTTCATCTCGTCGACGGCGAGCTTCACGCCGTTGAGCATGTCCTTGCCCAGCGGGGCGAGGGGGCCGGACAGCGGCTGGGCCACGCCGATCTTGATCGTGTCGCCCACCTTGGAGCAGCCGCTCAGCGCGAGCGATGCAGCGAGGGCGGCCAGGGTCAGGGTGGCGACGGCGGTCGTGCGCAGGGACATGAGGGGACTCCTCCGGAAAGAGAGCGAAGCCAGGTGGGCGGTGTTTTATCGGGGCCGCGATGCGGCAGCCAGCACTTTAGGCTAAGCCGGTCACCTGCGGACCGGGAGTTTCGCTACGTTTTGACCGGGCAGGTGTGCAATCCCGTGATGCACTTCACGAGGGGTTGGCCGGCAGGCTGGTGCGCTTGCGCCGCGCCGGTGCGGCCTTGGCTTCAGTCTCGGCGGCGGCCTCGGGCTTCAGGCCGGCCAGGTAGGTCTGCAGCACGTGGCGGCCCACCCGCACGAGGTCGAACACCTCGGGGTCGAGCATCCAATTCTGGATCAGGCCGTCGACCAGCGCATGCAGGCCCAGCGCCACCGAGCGGGCCGGCACGTCGGAGCGGATCAGCCCGCGGCGCATGGCGGCCTTGAGCTCGCGCTCCACCTCGCCCAGGCATTCGTTGCGGCCAGAGAGGTGCCGGTCGCGCACCGCCAGCAGCTCGTCGACGTATTCGACCTTGTGCGTGGCGATCTCGAACACGCGCCGGGTCTGCGGATGGGTCGCGGTGAGGCGCAGCGCCTCGATCAGCTTGGCCTCGATGAAGCGGATGGGGTCGCCGCCTTCCGGGCAGCCGCAGCTGCTGCCCATCGATTCCTCGAGCGGCATCGTGGCCCGCTCCATCATCGCGTTGAACAGGTCGGCCTTGTCCTTGAAGTGCCAGTAGATCGCGCCGCGCGTGACATCGGCGGCCTGCGCGATGTCGTGCAGCGACGTGCGGGACACGCCGCAGCGCTGGAACAGCATTTCTGCGGCGTCCAGGATGCGGTGGCGGGTGGCAAGGGCTTCTTCCTTCGTGCGGCGGACCATCGGGCCGTTCTCCATCAGGTCATGGAATTGTCCACCCTTGGAGCCCAGAATCGTCCCGCCGGTTCACCCTACTGGCAAACATACATTCAAAGATGTATGTAAACTGCGCCGCCAATCAAGAAGGAAGAGGATTGCCGCATGTCTGCGTATCGCTTTGTTCTGCTCGTTTCCGCGCTGGCGCTCGCCGGCATCATCACAGGTTGTGGCCGTGCCGGGGGTGCCGAAGGTCATGGTCCAGGCGCCGGCGGCCCGCCGCCAGCGGCGGTGTCGGTCGAGAAGGTGGCTGCGGCCACCGTGCCGGCCGTCTATGAATACGTGGGCCAGACCGCCGGCTCGCGCGACATCGAGGTGCGTGCCCGGGTCTCGGGCATCCTGCTGAAGCGCAACTTCGGCGAGGGCGGGGTGGTCAAGAAGGGCCAGTCGCTGTACAGCCTCGATGCGGCGCCCTACCAGGCGGCGCTGAACCGGGCCGATGCCGACGTGGCCGCTGCCGAGGCGCGCTTGGCCCAGGCCACCCGCACGCTCAACCGCCTGAAGCCGCTGTGGGATGCCCATGCGGTGAGCCAGCGCGAATACGACGATGCCGCCTCCGCCGAGCAGGTGGCGCGCGCCGACCTCAAGGGTGCGCAGGCCCGCCGGGCCGAGGCCGCGCTGAACCTGAGCTACACCAAGGTCGAGGCGCCGATCGGCGGCGTGGCCAGCCGTTCGCAGGTGTCGGAAGGCACGCTGGTCTCCGGCCCGCAGGTATTGCTCACCACGGTGACGCAGACCGATCCGATCAAGGTGCGCTTCGGCATCGCCGACACCGACCAGATGCGCTGGCGCACCGAGGTGGCTTCGGGCCAGCTGCAGCTGCCGCCCAAGGAGGCCTTCGACGTGGAGGTGAAGCTGGCCGATGGCAGCACCTATCCGGTGAAGGGCAAGCTGCTGTTCTCCGACACGCGCGTCTCGGGCAACACCGGCACGGTGGAAGCCGAGGCCGAGATTCCCAACCCCGAGGGCGTGCTGAAGCCCGGCCAGTTCGTGCGCGTGCGGCTGCTCGGCGCCACCCGGCCCAATGCGGTGAAGGTCGCCACCCGCGCGGTGCTCGAAGGGCCGCAGGGCAAGTTCGTCTACGTGGCCGCTGGCGGCAAGGCGCTGCCGAAGCCGGTGATGGTGGGCGACCAGCTGGCCGACGGCTGGATCATCAGCAAGGGCCTGGCGGCCGGCGACGAAGTGATCGTCGACGGCATGGCCCGCATCTTCTTCCCCGGCGCGCCGGTGCAGGTGGCGCCGCCGCCCACGGGCGCGGCCTCCGCTCCGTCGGTGGCCGCTGCCAATCCCGCCAAGCCGGCCAAGCCGGCGAAGGGAGCCTGATCCATGTTCTCCCGTTTCTTCATCGACAGGCCGATCTTCGCGGCCGTGCTGTCGATCTTCATCGTGATCGCGGGCCTGTCGGCCATGCGCTCGCTGCCGATCGCGCAATATCCGGAGATCGCACCGCCGGTGGTCACCGTGACCGCGGTGTACCCGGGCGCAAGCGCCGAGGTGATCGAGCAGACCGTGGCCGCGCCGCTCGAGAACGCGATCAACGGCGTCGAGCACATGATCTACATGGGCTCGACCTCCACGTCGAACGGCGTGGTGCAGATCCAGGTCACGTTCGACATCGGCAGCAACCCCGACCAGGCCGCGCAGATCGTCAACAACCGCGTCAAGCAGGCCGAGGCCAAGCTGCCGCAGGAAGTGCGGCGCCAGGGCGTCACCGTTGAGAAGGGCTCGTCGGCCTTCCTGCAGGTGCTGGCCTTCTTCTCGCCCGACAACAGCCGTGACGACCTGTCGATCAGCAACTACGTGACGCTGAACGTGCTCGATTCGCTCAAGCGCGTGCCCGGCACCACCAACGTGCAGATCTTCGGCGCCAAGGACTACGCGATGCGGGTCTGGGTCAAGCCCGATCGGCTGGCCCAGCTGCAGCTGACCACGAGCGACATCGCGCGTGCGATCAACGAACAGAACGCGCAGTTCGCCGCTGGCAAGGTCGGCCAGGCGCCCACCGGCGGCGCGCAGGAGATGGTCTACACCATCACCACGCAGGGCCGGCTCTCGGATCCGAAGCAGTTCGAGGAGATCATCGTCCGCGCCGACGGCAACGGCAGCGCGGTGCGCCTGAAGGACGTGGCGCGCGTCGAGCTCGGCTCCAAGGACTACGACTTCGTCGGCCGCATCAACGGCAAGCCGGCCACGCTGGTGGGCGTGTTCCTGCAGCCGGGCGCCAATGCGCTCGACGTGGCGCAGGAGGTGCAGACCACGGTGGCCAAGCTGGCCCAGCGCTTCCCGCAAGGCATCACCTACTCGGTGCCCTACGACACCACGCGCTTCGTGCGGGTGTCGATCGAGGAGGTGGTGAAGACGCTGCTCGAGGCCATGGTGCTGGTGATCGGCGTGGTGTTCCTGTTCCTGCAGAACTGGCGTGCCACCCTGATTCCGGTGGTGGCCGTGCCGGTGTCGCTGATCGGCACCTTCGCCGGCCTGCTGATGCTCGGCTACTCGATCAACACGCTCACGCTGTTCGGCATGGTGCTGGCGATCGGCATCGTGGTGGACGATGCGATCGTGGTGCTCGAAAACGTCGAGCGCATCATGCACGAGGAGAAGATGCTGGCCCGCGAGGCCGCGATCAAGGCCATGCGCGAAGTGTCGGGCCCGGTGATCGCGATCGTGCTGGTGCTGTGCGCGGTGTTCGTGCCGATCGCCTTCCTGGGCGGCCTCACCGGCGAGCTGTATCGCCAGTTCGCGGTGACCATCGCGATCGCGGTGGTGATCTCGGGCATCGTCGCGCTCACGCTCACGCCCAGCCTGTGCGTGATGATCCTGAAGCACGACCACAAGGCGCCCGGCCGCTTCTTCACCTGGTTCAACAACTTCTTCCACCGCATCACCGGCCGCTACGTGGCGGGCGTGGGCTTCATGGTGCGGCGCGCCGGCATCGGCCTGCTGCTGTTCGCAGGCATGGTGGCACTGGCCACCGGCCTGTGGCGCATCACGCCGGGCTCGCTGGTGCCCGATGAAGACCAGGGCTTCTACATCGCCGCGGTGATCCTGCCCGACGGTGCTTCGCTGGAGCGCACGGACAAGGTGGTGGGCGAGGTCAACAAGATCATCAAGTCCAACCCGTTCAACGAAGACGTGGTGGCCTTCACCGGCTTCGACTTCCTGGGCGGCGGCTACCGCAACAACGCGGCCACGATCTTCGTCACGCAGAAGCACTGGGACGAGCGCCCGGTGCCGGTGCAGGCGCTGATCGGCGAGCTGTTCATGAAGACGGCCCACATCAAGGAGGCCTTCGTGTTCGCGCTGAACCCGCCGCCGATCTTCGGCCTGGGCACCGCGGGCGGCTTCGAGTTCTACATCCAGAACCGCGGCGAGGGCGGCGCCAAGCGCCTGGCCGAGGTGACCGAGAAGTTCTCGGCCGCGGTGCGTGCCAGCAAGCAGCTCGCCGGTGTGCAGACGCTGTGGCGCGCCAGCTCGCCGCAGCTGTATGTGGATGTCGACCGCGAGCGCGCCAAGGCGCTGGGCGTGCCGGTGGACGAGGTGTTCAACACGCTGTCGTCCACGCTGGGCAGCTACTACGTCAACGACTTCAACAAGTACGGCCGCACCTGGCAGGTGCTGATGTCGGCCGAGCCCATCTACCGCAAGCGGCCCGACGACATCGGCCGCATGTGGGTGCGCTCCAACACGGGGCAGATGGTGCCGGTCTCGGCGCTGGCGACGGTGAAGTATTCGTCCGGCCCCGAAACGCTCGACCGCTTCAACAACCTGCCGGCGGTCAAGCTCTTCGGCCAGGGCGCGCCGGGGATCAGCTCAGGCCAGGCCATCGCCGAGGTGGAGCGCATCGCCAAGGAGGTGCTGCCGCCCGACTTCAGCTTCGACTGGGGCGGTGCGTCGTACCAGGAGAAGCGCTCGTCCGGCACCTCGAGCCTCGCGCTGCTGCTGGGCGCGTTGATGGTGTTCCTGATCCTGTCGGCGCAGTACGAGAAGTGGAGCCTGCCGCTGTCGGTGCTGTTCGCGCTGCCCTTCGGCACCTTCGGTGCGCTGGCGGCGGTGTGGCTGCGCGGCATGACTAACGACGTGTACTTCCAGATCGGCCTGGTCACGCTGCTCGGCCTGGCGGCCAAGAACGCGATCCTGATCGTGGAGTACGCCTCGCTGAAACACCACGAGGGCATGAGCGCGTCGGCCGCGGCGCTGGAGGCGGCGCGCCTGCGCTTCCGCCCGATCATCATGACCTCGCTGGCCTTCATCCTCGGCGTGCTGCCGCTGGCCCTGTCGTCCGGCGCCGGTGCGGGCGCCCGCCGCTCGGTCGGTACCGGCGTGATGGGCGGCATGCTGGCCGCCACCTTCCTTGCGATCTTCTTCGTGCCCATGTTCTTCAAGATCATCACTGCCCGCAAACTGCGCGAGAAGCGCAGCACGGCCGAGATCCAGGCCGAGGCCGAGCATGTGCGCCATGCCGGGCCCAAGACCCTGAGCCATCCGGGCCACCATCCGTCCGGCCCCGTGGCCGATGCACAGGGAGAGCCGGCATGAGCGCCATGAACCGTTTCCGCTCCTCCGTGCTCGCTGCTGCCGCGGCCGCGATGCTGGCTGCCTGCGCGGCACCCGGCGGGCAACCGCAGGGCACGCCCCAACTCGAGCTGCCGTCGGCCACTGCGGCCGCGGCGGTGGCGCCCGACTGGTGGAAGCGCTTCGGCGATGCGCAGCTCGATGCGCTGGTCGACGAGGCGCTGGCCAACAACCACGACCTCGCGCGGGCGATGGCCCGCATCGATGAGTCGCGTGCCGCGCTGAAGCTGGCCGGTGCCGACCGGCTGCCGACGGTGAACGCCGGCGTGTCGGCCGCGCGCGCCCGCGTCAGCGAGAACGGCAGCACGCCGCTCAACGGCGCCTCGCCGATCGGCAGCGACTACAAGGCAGCGATCAACATCGCCTACGAGGTCGACCTGTGGGGCCGCGCACGCAACAGCACCTCGGCCGCGCGCGAGGAACTGCTGGCCACGACCTATGCCCGCGACACGCTGCGCACCGCGCTGGCGGCGCAGGTGGTGCAGTCGTATGCTGCGCTGCAGTCGCTCGACGCGCAGGTGGTGCTGTTCGGTCGCGCTGTCGATGCGCAGCGCGACAGCATCAAGCTGCAGCGCCTGCGCTACAACGCCGGCCAGACGGCCGAGCTCGACCTGCGCCAGCTCGAGGCCGAGCTGATCTTCAACGAAGCGCAGCTGCCCAAGCTCGACCGCGCCCGCGGCGAGGCCGAGCGTGCGCTGGCCCTGGTGCTGGGCCGTTCGCCGAAGGCCGTGGTGGAGCAGGGCGTGCAGCGCACCGCGACGCCGCCGGTCATCAGCGATGGCCTGCCCGACGGCCTGCCTTCGGACCTGCTGCTGCGCCGGCCCGACGTGCAGGCCGCCGAGGCGCGGCTGCGCGCGGCCGGTGCGCGGGTGGAGGCCGCACGCGCCGCGTACTTCCCGAGCATCGCGCTCACCGCGTCGTTCGGCCGAGAGAGCGTGGAGCTTTCGAAGCTGACCGATGGGCCGTCGCTGATCTGGAATGTGGTGGCCTCGCTGACCCAGCCGATCTGGAACGGCGGCCGCATCGATGCGCAGAACGAAGCGGCCAAGGCTCGCCGCGTGCAGGCCGAGCTCGACTACCGCGACAGCGTGGCCACGGCCTTCAAGGAGGTGCGCGATGCGCTGGCCGCGCAAGCCGAGGCCCGCGTCAGCGTGCAGAGCAGCCAGCAGCGCGTGCAGGCCCTGCTGCGTGCGGCGCAGCTGACCCAGCTGCGCTACCAGGGCGGCGAGTCGAGCCGGCTCGACGTGATCAACGCCGACCGCCTCGCGCTCACCGCCCAGGCGCAACTGGCCGACGACCAGCGCGCGCTCACCGCGGCGCAGGCCGATCTCTTCAGGGCGCTGGGCGGCGGCTGGCAGGTGCCAGCCGCCGAGCGCCAGGCGGCCTCGAAGTGATCAGGGGTAGCTGATCACGTTGCTGGGCGTGGTGTTCAGCGGGGTGGTCGCCCCCGTGGTGTTGACCACGTTGGTGATCGTCCCGTTGCCGCCCAGCGAGATCGTGAACACATCGTGCAGGCGCACCCCGGCGGTCTGCGGCACCTCGAAGCCGCGAGCCGCATTGATGTTGGTGTTGGTGCCGCCGATGTTGAAGAAGCAGTAGTTGCCCATTCCCCAGGCCTCGTGCGAGGTCACGCCGTCGGCCACCTTGTAGGCGGCCCAGCCGTTGCCTCGGCCGCTGGTCCAGGCCGACTGGCTCGGCACGTCGTAGGGCATCTCGTTCTGGAAGAAGATGGTCTTGCCGTTCTGACCGTTCCAGACGACCTCGTACTTCTGGTAGTGCTCGACGAACAGGCCCGTGGCCAGCACGTTGTTGCCGTTGACGATCAACCCGGTGTCGGCCGTGTTGATCGTCCATCCCGTGGGCGAGCTGCCATGGTCGGCGCGCCAGGCCCAGATGTGGTCGATGATCGTGTCGTTGGCATTGACGATCAGGCTGGTGGTGGCCTTGCCCGCCACCGCGCCGCCGATGCGGAAGTACACGTCCTGCACGCTGGTCGGATTGGCTGCATGGCTGGTGGCCGCACCCTGCACGCCCACGGTGAGCAGCGCCGCGCTGTTCACGGTGCCGGCATCGAACAGCAGGCCGGCGATGCGCACGCCGTCCACATCGGCCACCTGCATCGCGTTGACGCCGTTGTCGGGCACCAGCGTCGGGAAGCCGATGCCCAGCACGACGGTATTGGCGCGCGTGACCTTCAGCGTCTCGCTCAGGTGGTAGGTGCCCGGCGTGAGGAACAGGTTCAGCCCCTGCGCGAGCGCCTGGTTCAGCGTGGCGGTGCTGTCGCTCGGCTTGGCGACGTAGAACTGGCTCATCGGGATCGAGCTGCCGGCCGTGGCGCCATTGGCCCAGCTGGCGCCGGAGGCATTGGTGCGCAGCGCCGGCACGAACACGCGGTATTTGCCGGTGCTGTCGACATAGAGGTAGGGCTTGTCGCGCGAGACCGGTGTGGTGGCGAGCGTGGTGTACGGCGGGCTGGGGAACGACTGCGCCGGCGCGCCGAGCACGCCGGAGAACACCGTGTTCCACACGCCGTCGTACCACTGGCCGACGCTGCTGTCGCGGGTGTACCACTGCTGCTGCGAGCCGGTGCTGACGATGCCGTCGATCTTGCTGTCGGCGATGTAGCCGCCGCTCGAGTAGCCCTGGCCGTTGTCCTGGTTGGACGGGCCCATGTGCAGGTTGCCGATGATGTGCACGCGGCGCATCGGCGCGGCTTGCGACACCGCCCAGCGGTCGGTGCCGCCGTTGGGCACCACCGCCAGGTTCTCGGCCGAGCGCCAGAAGTTCTGCGTCGCGTTCTTCTCGTCGCCGTAGTTCCAGCCGCTGTCGGCGTTGATCGCGCCGCGGATGGTCACGTCGTCGGGGTTCTGTCCCAGGCCTGCCAGCGCGGTATAGAAGCCCACGTTGGCCCACACGCTGTAGGTGCCCGGCTTGAACAGGAAGGCATAGCGCTGGCCGCCGAACTGCGCGGTGGGGCTGAGCAGCTGCGAGTTGAAGGCGGCGTCGAGCTTCGACTGGATGGTGGTGGTGGGCACCGACGGGTCGAAGATCGTCACGTTCGGACCGAAGTCCGGCGTGTCGGAGGTGGGCAGCGTCGAGGTCTTGCTGATCTTGAACGACGACATCAGGTCGTTGAAGTTCTGCGAGCCGAGGTTGGCGGTGTCGGCGGTGAGGGTGAGCGAGCGGCCGCCGAAGTTGGCGTTCTCGTACAGCATGACCTGGTAGCCCGGCTGGAGCTTCAGCGACGACACCTTGTCGTTCCAGTCGGCGCCTACGAAAGCGCTTTCAGAATCGGCGCAGAAAGTGCCGCCAGCGTAGTTGGCGTCCGCATAGAAGCAGGCCGCGCCGGTGGGCGGCGGCGGGGTGGTCGACACCGTGTAGGTGGACACCGGTGTGTCGTAGGCCGGGGTGCCGTTGTTGTAGGTGAACGAGTAGCTCAGCGTGGTGCCGTTCTGCACGCCGGACACCGGCTGCTCATAGCGCGCGTTGGCGGTGGCGTAGTTCATCCGCACGTTCTGCTGCGTGCCGCCGTTCACCTGGTAGTGCACGTCGACCCAGCTGGTGTTGACATTCGACTTGAACCAGATGGTGGCGGTGCTGCCGGAGACGGCCACCCCCTGGGTGTAGTCGGCGGCTTCGGCGCCGCAGGCCGCGAGCGCGGCTGCCAGCGCAATGGCCCAGATGCGGACCGGGCTCGGACTCTTCGCAAGTTGCATGGATCTTCCTTTTCGCAAGGGTTGATGTGGCGGTTCCACACGGCCCGCACTGCGGGCCCCGCTGTCTCCATTTGGCAGCGCTTTCAAGCGCCGCCGGTGCGGAGTCTAGGTTTAAAGGAAGCTGCAATCAACATTAATGAAACAAAACGTCTTGGTGCCAGCTCACAGGCTCCGCAACGCCGGATGCACCTCGAGCCCGGCGGCCAGATGCTCCACCAGCCGCCGCACCTTCAGCGGCACCGCGCGCCGGTCGAGCACGCAGGCATAGAACTCCAGCGGCTCCGCTTCGGCCTGCGCCTTGTTTCGCCGCCCGCCCGGCATGAACAGCGGCTCCAGCAGGCCGGCCGCGATCAGGTCGTTGGCGATGAAGCTGCCCAGCCGCGTGATGCCGCCGCCGGCCACCGCCATCGCCGCCAGCGCGTCGATGTCGTTGCACACCGTGGCCTGCTTCACCTCCGGCTCGAAGCGAACCCCGTCGCGCACGAAGGCCCAGCGCAGGATGCGGCCGTCGCGCGGCATGCGGTGCACCAGGCAGTCGTGCTCCTTCAGCTGCTCCGGCCGCTGTGGCCGTCCGGCGCGCGCCAGGTACGACGGCGCGGCACAGAACACCATCGGCACCGTCGCCAGCCGGCGCGCCACCAGGCCCGGCTCCAGCTGTTCGCGGAAGCGGATGCTGATGTCGAAGCCGTGCTTGATGTGGTCGATGTCCTGGTCGCTCAGCACCAGCTCGATCTGCACGCGCGGATGGGCCGCCATGAAGGCGGGTAGCAGCGGCGCCACCATGCGCCGGCCGAAGGGCCCGGTGCAGGCCACGCGCAGCGGCCCCTGCGGCTCGCCGCGCATCTCGTCGAGCGCCGCATGCGCCGACTCGAGCTGCTGCGTGAGATCGCGCACCTTGTCGAAGTAGAGCTGGCCGGCCTCGGTGAGCGCGAGCGAGCGGGTGGTGCGGGTCAGCAGCCGCAGGCCCACCGCGGCTTCGAGCCGCGCGATCGCCTGGCTGGCCGCCGCGGCTGTCACACCGAAGTGGCGTGCCGCGTCTGCGATGCTGCCGCGCTCCACGGCCTTGACGAAGATCTCGATGCCTCGGAGGTGCTTCATGGAATGTTCCGTCTGAAGCTGCCGATTCTCAAGTTTTCGTTATCAATCCCGCAAGCGCTGCTGCACTACCGGACGGGCAGGGCACTGCCTACAGTGCGTCTGCATCGACACACCTCTTTTCGCATTCGGGAGAACGAAGATGAACCCCACCCACACTGTTTCCGCCGCATCCAGCTGGAAGCTGCCGCCGCAGGCGCAGCCGATCGTGTTCGCGTTCTACATGGCGGCCATCATGGCCTTACTGATGTGCACCGTGATCGTCGGCGTCAATGCCGGGCTCACGCCGGAGCTGCCGGCGCGCGTGCTGCGCGCCTATGCGCTGGCGATGCCGGTCGCGTTTGTCTGTGTGCTGATGGTGCGGCCGCTGGTGCTCAAGTTGGTCAGCTGGACCGTGCGCAAGGGATGATTCAGCGGCGCCGGCTGCTGCCGCCGCCCAGCAGCGATCCCAGCACGCCGCGCACGATCTCGCGGCCGACGCTGGAGCCGATGGAGCGCGCGGCCGACTTGGCCACCGTCTCCAGCACAGAATCCTTGCGGCCCGAGCCGCGCAGCAGGCCGTCGGCCACGTCGCGCAGCCAGCCGCCGGCGCCGCCGCCTTGCTCCGGCGCGGGCGCTGGTGCCGAGGGACGGATCGGGGAAGGTGCAGGAGCCGGCGAAGCCGTGGGCGGTGTGCGCACCGGCACGCTCGGCTCGCCCATGGGCACCGGCGCATTCGCCTGGGCGCTGGCCACCGCGCGGCCCTTGAGCTTCTCGTAGGCCGATTCGCGATCGATGGCCTGCTCGTAGGCGCCGGCCACCAGCGAGCCCTGCATCAGCGCCTGGCGCTGGGCCGGGGTGATCGGGCCGATCTGGCTGCCCGGCGGCATTACGAAGGCGCGCTCGGTGATGCTGGGCCGGCCTTTCTCGTCGAGCAGGCTCAGCAGCGCCTCGCCCACCGCGAGCTCGGTGATCGCACTGGCGATGTCGAGCTTCGGGTTCTGCCGCATCGTGTCGGCCGCGGCCTTCACGGCTTTCTGGTCGCGCGGGGTGAACGCGCGCAGCGCATGCTGCACGCGGTTGCCCAACTGGCCGAGCACGGTGTCGGGGATGTCGAGCGGGTTCTGCGTCACGAAGTACACGCCCACGCCCTTGGAGCGCACCAGCCGCACCACCAGCTCGATGCGTTCGATCAGCGCATCGGGTGCATCCTTGAACAGCAGGTGCGCCTCGTCGAAGAAGAACACCAGCTTCGGTTTCTCGAGGTCGCCCACCTCGGGCAGCGTCTCGAACAGCTCTGACAGCAGCCACAGCAGGAAGGTGGCATACAGGCGCGGCGCGTTCAGCAGCTTGTCGGCCGCCAGGATGTTGACCACGCCCTGGCCGTCCACCGTCTGCATGAAGTCGGCGATGTTGAGCATCGGCTCGCCGAAGAACTGGGCGCCGCCTTGGCTCTCGATCTGCAGCAGGCCGCGCTGGATCGCGCCGATCGAGGCCGGGCTGATGTTGCCGTATTCGGTGGTGAACTGGGCCGCGTTGTCGCCCAGGTGCTGCAGCATCGCCCGCAGGTCCTTCATGTCGAGCAGCAGCAGGCCGTGGTCGTCGGCGATCTTGAAGGCCAGCTGCAGCACGCCGCTCTGGGTTTCGTTGAGCGCCAGCATGCGCGCCAGCAGCAGCGGCCCCATGTCGCTGACCGTGGCGCGCACCGGGTGGCCCTGCTCGCCGAACACGTCCCACAGCGTGGCCGGGCAGGCGGCGGCCTCGGGCGCGGGCAGGCCGCGCTCCTTCAGCAGCGCGGCGAGTTTCTCGCTCACCGAACCCTTTTGCGTGATGCCGGTCAAGTCGCCTTTCACGTCGGCCATGAACACTGGCACGCCCTGGCGGCTGAAGTTTTCGGCCAGGGTCTGCAGCGTGATGGTCTTGCCGGTGCCGGTGGCGCCGGTGATCAGCCCGTGGCGGTTGGCCAGCGCGGGCAGCAGCAGGCATTGGATGTCGCCATGCTGGGCAACCAGGATCGGCTCGGCCATGGGGAGAACTCCTCGAGAAGGATGCCGCGGAGGGCGGCAAGTAAAATCGCGGGCAGTCTATCCAAAGAAACGAGCGCGGGAGGCACGACTCTGCCCTTCCCGCCATAGGAGAACAGCGCATGGCCGGACATTCCAAATGGGCCAATATCCAGCATCGCAAGGGCCGCCAGGACGAGAAGCGCGGCAAGGCGTGGACCCGCGTGATCCGCGAGATCATGGTCGCGGCGCGCCTGGGCGGCGGCGACCCGGGCTCCAACCCCCGCCTGCGGCTGGCGATTGAAAAGGCCAAGGCGGTCAACCTGCCGGTCGACACCGTCAAGCGCAACATCGACAAGGCCACCGGCAACCTCGAAGGCGTGAACTACGAGGAAATCCGCTACGAGGGCTACGGCATCGGCGGCGCGGCGATCATCGTCGACTGCATGACCGACAACCGCGTGCGCACCGTGGCCGAAGTGCGCCACGCCTTCAGCAAATACGGCGGCAACCTCGGCACCGAAGGCTCGGTGTCCTTCCAGTTCAAGCACGTGGGCCAGTTCGTGTTCGCCCCCGGCACGAGCGAAGACAAGGTGATGGAAGTGGCGCTCGAAGCCGGCGCCGACGATGTCGTCACCGACGACGACGGCGCGATCGAGGTGCTGTGCGCCCCGTCGGAATTCGAGACCGTGAAAGAGGCGCTCGAGAAGGCCGGCCTGAAGCCCGACATGGCCGAAGTGACGATGCGCGCCGAGAACACCATCGCGCTCAGCGGCGAAGACGCCCAGCGCATGCAGAAGCTGCTTGACGTGATCGAAGACCTCGACGACGTGCAAGAGGTCTATCACAACGCCGAAATCGACGTATGAAAATTCTGGTGATTGGCGGCGGCGGCCGCGAGCACGCGCTGGCGTGGAAGCTGGCGCAATCGCCCAAGGTGCAGCGCACCTACGTGGCCCCGGGCAACGGCGGCACTGCGGCCGACCCGCGGCTGCAGAACGTGGAGATCACCGACGTCAAGGCGCTGGCCGATTTCGCCCAGGCCGAGAAGATCGCGCTCACGGTGGTCGGCCCCGAGCAGCCGCTGGCGGCCGGCGTGGTCGATGAATTCCGCGCCCGCGGCCTGCGGGTGTTCGGCCCCACCAAGGCCGCGGCCCAGCTCGAGAGCTCCAAGGCCTTCGCCAAGGACTTCATGCAGCGGCACGGCATCCCCACCGCGCTGTATGCCACCTTCACCGATGCCGCCGAGGCGCATGCCCACGTCGACAAGCATGGCGCGCCGATCGTCATCAAGGCCGATGGCCTGGCGGCCGGCAAGGGCGTGATCGTCGCGATGACGCTGCAGGAGGCGCACGAGGCGATCGACTTCATCCTGCTCGACAACAAGCTCGGTGTGCAGCACAACGCCAGCGGCGCGCGCGTGGTGATCGAGGAATTCCTCGAGGGCGAAGAGGCCAGCTTCATCGTGCTGAGCGACGGCAAGAACGTGCTGCCGCTGGCCACCAGCCAGGACCACAAGCGCCTGCTCGACGGCGACCAGGGCCCCAACACCGGCGGCATGGGCGCCTATTCGCCGGCGCCGGTGGTCACGCCCAACGTGCATGCCCGCGTGATGCACGAGATCATCCTGCCCACGATCGCCGGCATGGCCAAGGACGGCATCCCGTTCACCGGCTTCCTCTACGCCGGCCTGATGATCGATGCGCAGGGCCAGCCCAAGACCATCGAGTTCAACGCCCGCATGGGCGACCCCGAGACGCAGCCGATCATGATGCGGCTGAAGACCGATCTCGTGGACGTTCTGATGCATGCCACCGATGGCATGCTCGACCAGGTCGAGCTGCAGTGGGACCGCCGCTTCGCGCTCGGCGTGGTGATGGCGGCGCACGGCTACCCGATGTCGCCGCGCAAAGGCGACGTGATCACCGGGCTGCCCGACGGCGCGTCCGACGATGAGGCGGATGCGATGGTCTTCCACGCCGGCACGGCCGTGGGCCCGAACGGCAGCATCGTCACCTCCGGCGGCCGCGTGCTCTGCGTCACCGCGCTCGGAGAATCGGCCAAGCAGGCGCAGCAGCGGGCCTACGAAGTGCTGGCCAACGTGCACTTCGATGGCGAGCAGTTCCGCAAGGACATCGGCCACCGCGCGGTGAAGCGCTGAGCATGGTCGACACCGCGGTCGTCCGTGCCTATCTGCTCGACCTCCAGCAGCGCATCGTCTCGGCCTTCGAAGCCGAAGATGGCTTACCGTTCCTGCGCGACGGCTGGACCCGCGAGCCCGGTGGCAGGTTGCAAGGCGACGGCCTGTCGCGCCTCGTCGAGGAGGGCAACGTCCTCGAGCGCGGCGGCTGCAACTTCTCGCACGTGATCGGCGCGGCGATGCCGCCCTCGGCCACCGCGCACCGGCCCGAGCTGGCCGGCGCGCCCTTCGAGGCCATGGGCGTCTCGCTGGTGATGCACCCGCGCAACCCCTACGTGCCGACGGCGCACATGAACGTGCGCATGTTCGCGGCCAAACCCGACGGCCGCGAGCCGGTGGTGTGGTTCGGCGGCGGCATGGACCTGACGCCGTACTACGGCTTCGAGGAAGACGCGCGGCATTTCCACCGTGTGTGCCGCGAGGCGCTGCAGCCTTTCGGTGCGGAGCTCTATCCGCGCTTCAAGCAGTGGTGCGACGAGTATTTCTTCCTGAAGCACCGCAACGAGCCGCGCGGCGTCGGCGGCGTGTTCTTTGATGATTTCTCGGCGCTTGGCTTCGAAGGCAACTTCGCGATGACGCGTGCGGTGGGCGATGCCTTCCTGGCGGCCTACCTGCCGATCGTGCAGCGCCGCCGCGCGATGGACTATGGCGAGCGCGAGCGCGATTTCCAGGCCTACCGGCGCGGCCGCTACGTGGAGTTCAACCTGGTGTTCGACCGCGGCACGCTGTTCGGCCTGCAGTCGGGCGGGCGCACCGAGTCGATCCTGATGTCGATGCCGCCGATCGTGAAGTGGCGCTACAGCTGGCAGCCCGAGCCCGGCACGCCCGAGGCGCGGCTCTACACCGACTTCCTGCGCCCGCGCGACTGGGCCGACGAGTGAACGCTGTTTCGCGCCGCATCGGCTTGTACGGCGGCAGTTTCGATCCGGTGCACAACGCGCACCTGGCGCTGGCGAGGCTGGCGCGCGATCACCTGGGCCTCGACGAATTGCGGCTGGTGCCGGTGCGCCAGCAGCCGCAGAAATCGCGCCGCATGGCCCCGGCCGAGGATCGCGTGGCGATGCTCGAGCTGGCGCTCAGCGGCGAACCGCGCCTGCGCATCGAGGATTGCGAGCTGCGGCGCGAAGGCCCGAGCTACACCATCGACACCGTGCGCGAGCTGCAGGCTCGGCCCGACGGGCAGGGCGCCGAGTGGTTCCTGGTGATCGGGCAGGACCAGTACGCCGGCCTGCACACCTGGCATGCCTGGAGCGAGCTGATCGGCCGGGTCACGCTGGCGGTGGCCGGCCGGGCAGGCGAAGCCCCGAAGCCCGGCGCCGAGCTGGCGGCAACGCCCCACCGGCTGGCAACGCTGCCGCTGCCGCCGATGGCGTTGTCGGCAAGCGACGTGCGAGCCCGGATCGCCCGGAACGAGGGAATCGCCGAGATGGTGCCTCCCGCGGTCGCGAGCTATATTGAACGAACACACCTCTATCGGAGCTGAATGGACATCCGCAAACTGCAACGCGCCATCGTCGATGGCCTGGAAGACGTGAAGGCCCAGAACATCGTGGTCTTCAACACCGAGCACCTCTCGCCGCTCTTCGAGCGCGTGATCATCGCCTCGGGCACCTCCAACCGTCAAACCAAGGCCCTGGCCTCCAGCGTGCGCGATTCGGTGAAGAAACGCGGCATGCAGGTGATGCGCACCGAAGGGGAAGACAACGGCGAGTGGATCATCGTCGACTGCGGCGCCGCGGTGGCGCACATCATGCAGCCGGCCATCCGCGAGTACTACCACCTCGAGGAGATCTGGGGTGGCAAGCCGGTGAAGCTCAAGCTCGACGGCGAGGCCAAGGGCCTGGTCAAGGCGTCTTCGTCCGACGATGAGGACGACGAGGAGCCGGCACCGGCCGCGAAGAAGGTGGCGGCCAAGAAGAGCGCCACCGCAAAGACGGCCGCCGGCAAGGTCGCCACGAAGACCGCCGCGGCCAAGACGGCACCGGCCAAGGCGCCCGCCAAGAAGGCCCCCGCGAAGAAGGCTGCGGCGCCTGCCAAGGCGCCGGCGAAGAAGACGGCCGCCAAGAAGTCGGCGGTCACCCGCACGGTCGGCGTGAAGAGCGCCGCTGCCAAAACGCCGGCCCGCAAGGCCCCGGCCAAGACGGCGGCGAAGAAGGCTCCGGCCAAGAAGACGTCGGCCCGCTGAACTAGCGTCCGCCACCGTGCGCCTGCTGATCGTCGCCGTGGGCCAGCGCCAGCCGGCCTGGGCCGAGACGGCCTATGAGGACTTCGCCAAGCGCTTTCCGCCCGAGTGCCGGCTGGAGCTGAAGGCGGTGAAGGCCGAGCCGCGCAGCACGAAGAGTGCCGCGGCGCTGATGGCGGCCGAGGCCCAGCGGCTCGAGGCGGCCATTCCCAAGGGCGCGCGCCGCATCGTGCTCGACGAGCGCGGCGACCGCGTCACCTCGGTGCAACTGGCCGACCGCCTGCAGCGCTGGATGGGCGAGGGCCGCGATGCGGTGCTGCTGATCGGCGGACCCGACGGGCTCGATCCCGCGCTGAAGCAGACGGCCGACGAAAGCCTGCGCCTGTCGGACCTGACCCTGCCCCATGCCTTCGTCCGCGTGCTGCTGGCCGAGGCGCTGTACCGCGCGTGGTCGGTGATGGCGGGGCATCCCTACCATCGAGAATGAGCGCGCCGGGCCGCCCCAAGCGCGAAGCTCCCCCTCGGGGGGACGGCGCGCAGCGCCAAGGGGGCGCTACAACATGATCTACCTCGCTTCTCAGAGCCCGCGTCGCAGGCAGCTGCTGCACCAGATCGGCGTCGAGCATGAACTGCTGCTGCCGGGCGACGATGAAGACGCCGAGGCGCTCGAAGCCGTGTTGCCCGGCGAGCTGCCGGCCGACTACGTGCAGCGCGTGACGCTGGCCAAGCTCAAGGCCGCTGTGCAGCGCTGCAAGCGCCGCGGCCTGCCGGCGGCGCCCATCCTGTGCGCCGACACCACCGTGGCCATCGGCCGCACCATCCTCGGCAAACCGGCCGATGACGACGATGCGGCGCGCACGCTGGCGCTGCTGTCGGGCCGCACGCATCGCGTGCTCACCGCGGTGGCGGTGCGCCGCGGCCGCCGCGATGCGATGCTGCTCAACGTCTCCAAGGTGCATTTCCGCGCGCTCACGCGCCAGGAGATCGGCGCTTACGTCGCCAGCGGCGAGCCGCGCGGCAAGGCCGGTTCCTATGCCATCCAGAGCGCCGCGGCTGCGTGGATCAGCCGCATCGACGGCAGCTACTCGGGGATCATGGGCTTGCCGCTGTACGAAACGGCACAGTTGCTCCAGCTTTAAGGGTTGGGCGCAAGCCGGCCGCCGGACGCCAGCGGCTACCATGGTTTCATGCAAGATATCCTGATCAACTGGACCCCGCAGGAAACGCGGGTGGCCATTGTCGAAAATGGTGCGGTGCAGGAACTGCACTTCGAGCGCAGCCTCGAGCGCGGGCTGGTCGGCAACATCTACCTTGGCAAGGTGGCGCGCGTGCTGCCCGGCATGCAGTCGGCCTTCATCGACATCGGCCTCGAACGCGCGGCCTTCCTGCACGTGGCCGACCTGCACCTCACCGGCAGCGGCGCACGCGGCGAATCGTCCGCGCCGCCCACGCCGATCGAGAAGCTGGTGTTCGAAGGTCAGACGCTGACGGTGCAGGTGATCAAGGACCCGATCGGCACCAAGGGCGCGCGGCTCTCCTCGCAGATCAGCATCGCCGGCCGCATGCTGGTCTACCTGCCGCAGGACAACCACATCGGCATCTCGCAGAAGATCGGCTCGCACGAATTGCGCGAGCAGCTGCGCCAGCGCATGCAGGCGCTGGTGGGCAAGCCGGAAGAGGGTGGTGGAGGTGGCGGTTTCATCCTGCGCACTAATGCCGAGGAGGCGAGCGACCAGGAGCTGGCCGACGACATCGCCTACCTGCGCAAGACCTGGACGGCGATCCGCGAGCGCAGCTTCACGGTGCCGCCCGGCACGCTGCTGCACCAGGACCTGAGCCTGGCCGAGCGCGTGCTGCGCGACCTGACCAACGACGACACGCAGTCGATCCGCATCGACTCCAAGCTGCAGCACGAGCACCTGCTGGGCTTCGGCCAGGCCTACACGCCCACCGCGGTGAGCAAGCTGGAGCACTACCGCGGCGAGCGGCCGATCTTCGACCTCTTCAACATCGATGCCGAAATCGCGAAGGCGCTGGCGCGGCGCGTCGACCTCAAGTCGGGCGGCTACCTGATCATCGACCAGACCGAGGCGCTGACGACGATCGACGTCAACACCGGCGGCTATGTCGGCGCGCGCAACTTCGACGACACCATCTTCAAGACCAACCTCGAGGCCGCCGGCGCCATCGCGCGCCAGCTGCGGCTGCGCAACCTGGGCGGCATCATCATCGTCGACTTCATCGACATGACGCGCGACGAGCACCAGAGTGCCGTGCTGGCCGAGTTCCGCAAACAGCTCGCGCGCGACCGGACCAAGATCACCGTCAGCGGCTTCACGCAGCTGGGCCTGGTGGAGATGACACGCAAGCGCACCCGCGAGTCGCTGGCCCACATGCTCTGCGAGCCCTGCCCGGTGTGCGAAGGGCGCGGCCAGGTCAAGACGGCGCGCAGCGTCTGCTACGACATCCTGCGCGAGATCCTGCGCGAGGCGCGGCAGTTCGACCCCAAGGAATTCCGCGTGATCGCCTCGCCGGCGGTGGTGGAGATGCTGCTCGACGAAGAGAGCCAGCACCTGGCCGGCCTGTCGGATTTCATCGGCAAGCCGATCTCGCTGTCGGCCGAGAACCAGATGACGCCGGAGCAGTACGACATCGTGTTGCTCTAGCGGGGGCTCCACAGGTACTTCAGCGCATGCCGCCACTTCGCTGCAGGGGAAGAGCGCTTCATCGCGAACACGCTGTGGCGGTGCCGGACCAGCAGCCATGCGAGCCGCGGCGTGAATCGGTGCTGCACGCGTAGCGCCCACAGGGACGCCAGCCGGCGGAAGAAGGCCTGGCCAGGGCCGCTGAAGGCGGCCAGCGATGCGAGGTTGCGAGCCTCGAGCGAGTTCCGTTCCGAGGCGGAGCGTGGGGCGCCGCGTTTGAGCTGACCGGCAAAGCCCGAGGCGTTGGCCTCGTGCTGGCGGAATCGCACCAGGGGCTCGTCGACATAGGCGATGCCGCCGCTCTGCGCGGCCACGAAGGCGAGCCACCAGTCGTAGTTGGCGCCCTCGGGAATCGGCAGCGCGCGCTCCAGCAGCGAGCGGCGGAAGATCGACGCGTGGCCGGAAACGCAGTTCATCAGCGCGAAGGCCAGCGGATCCGTGCCGCTGGCCATGTGATAGCGGTCGGAGACCTTGCCGCCCGATGGACGTCCGTGTGCGTCGATCAGCGCCGAATCGCAATAGATGAGCACCGGGCCGGCCTCGGCCTCGGCCAGCAGCCGGTTCAGCTTCTGCGGGAGCCAGACATCATCCTGGTCGCACGGAGCGATCCACTCTCCGCTGCAGGCGCGAAAGGCCTGCTCGAAGTTCGCCCTCAGGCCGAGGTTGCGCGAGTTGCGGATCAGGCGTGCCGCGGCAAAGCGCGGTGCATAGGCTTCGAGGATTTGCCAGGTGCCGTCGGTGGAGGCATCGTCGGCCGCCACCAGTTCGATGTCCAGGTGGTCTTGTGCCAGCAGTGATTCCAGCTGCTCGCGCAGGTGAGCTTCACCGTTGTAGGTGCACAGCGCAACCGAAACCCGCATGAAGAACCTAGCGTGTGACCGGCAGGCTCTTGTACGGCGCCACGAAATGCCGGTCGCGCCACCAGCCGAGCCCCGGCACCGGCGTGGGCCGCTCGCGTCCGCGCTCCACCTGATCGAGCAGGGTCGGCCGCACCCAGCCGCGCTCCACGTGTTCGCGCACCTCGTCGAGCGTGATGAAGCCTCCGTTCACGGCGGCGATCAACTCGCGTGTCCACAGGTAACCCCAGCGATTGCGCCGGTAGACCCAGGGCTGGCTGTTCATGTCCGTGTAGTGGATCAGGCCGGTACGGCCCGGCTCGTAGTGCTCGAGCGAGTTCCACGTGGCGGGAATCGCTGCACGTACCGAGCTGGCGAGCGCCATCTCGTACATCAGCTGTGAATAGCTCAGCCGGCCGCTGTCCAGGGCGTCGACCACCATGTCGGGGGACCAGCGCAGGCGTTCGCAGTCGAGCAGCATCACGCTGAACTGCGGCCGGCGGTCGGTGGCATCGGCGGCCTTGGCCGCCAGCAGGTCAGCGCCGTCGAAAGGCAGGGTCCAAACCTCGCGCAGGTCTCGGAACACCTGCATGTCTGAGTCGACGTAGATGGCGCGGCCCTTGTAGCCGGCGAGCATCGGGATGGCGAAGCGCTGGAACGAGAACGGCGTGCGCGGCTGGTTCTTCGCGTCGCGCGGCATCGGGAACGTGATGCCGGCGCGGTGCAGCGGCACGACCTGAGTGGTGATGCTGGTGTGGCGGCGGATCGAATACTCGAGCACGCGCACCGAGAGCATCTGCTCTTCCTGGCTGCCCACGTAGACGCGGATGGGCGACTCGATGGTCATCGGGGCGTAGTCGACGCCGGTCTTGTGGATCGTCCGTGCAAAGCCTTCGAACTGCAGGTCGTAGCTGGCGTGGCCGTTGTTCAACCGTGTGGTGTTCTTCAGGTCGTCGAACGATTGCCCGTACGAAGCACCGCCGTCGACGCCGAGCGAGCGCACCGTCTTCGCACCAGCCCGGGCGAGCAGCTCGAGCGCGGCTTCGGCACTGAACGCGCGGGCATCGACGGGAGGGTGGGAACCGTGGCGCGTTTTCGCCGTGCGCAGGTCGTACCAGAGCAGCCGGCCTTCGGCATTGAGCCGCTTCAGCACCGGCATCTCGGACACGTAGGCCTGCAGTGTCTTGTCGCCGACCTGGTTCTTCACGTGCGGGAACCACGGCATGACCAGCAGGCGGGCATTGGTGGGTAGAGCGTCCGCACAGGCGGCAACGACGTCGATGTCGATCATGTGGGCAACGTCGACCGGCATCTCCCGCACCACATGGTTCAGGCTCATCAGCCGGAAGCCCGACAGATCCTTCGAATGCCGCAGGTCGAAGCTCGGCCCTTTGCCCAGCATCACCCAGGGCGTGGCCGGCTCCTCGGAGGCGGCAAACCATTCGAAGAAGTTTTTCACAGGGCGCTCCTGCGAAGCTCGGGCGTGGTCAGGCCGCGCTGCCACCAGTGGCTCAACCGGCGGCCCAGCGGCCAGCGCCGCCGATGGTAGCGAGCGGCGCGGCGCTGCGCCTCGCGGATACGGTCCCAGCCTTCGCGCGTCGGCGCAGGCGATGTGACCGGCTCGCTGCCCGGGCGAAGCACGCAGCGCAGCGAACGTGGATGCATTACGGGTGCGTGAGCCTCCAGCACGTCGACCGCAAGGCCGCCCAGTTGTGCCGCGCGGCGCAAGGTGGTGGGGCCGAAGTGGTAGAGGTGCGCGATGTGCAGCGACTCCAGCCCCTCGTACTGGGTGATGTCGGGTACGTCGATGTAGATGCGGCCCTGGGGTCCCAGGAGCTCCGACACCTGGTGGAGAAACGCTACTGGCTGCTTCACGTGTTCGTACACGTGGTTGACGACGATCAAGTCGAAGCCGCGTTCGCCACCGGCGATCAACGCCTCGACCGACGGGTAGAGCGAGCAGCCGGCATGGCTGACGGCGAACTGGCCGAACAGCGTGTTGGGCTCCACGGCGACGGCCTGCGCCGTCGGCTCGAGGTCGCGAACGGCCTTCAGGATGCAGCCTTCGGAGGCGCCGATGTCGAGCACGCGCATGCCGGGGCGCAGCGCGCCCTGGCGTTGCAGGAAGCTGGCGGTGTATGCCGCACGTTCGTCCTTGCGGTATTCGCGGATGTAGTCGAGCGAGGGGACGTCCGTCTTCTGGTAGTAGCGCCGGTAGTGATGCTCGTAGAAATCATTGAGCGACGCTTCCGTGGGCTGCGGGTTGGTCATCACCAGGCCGCAGGCCTTGCAGCCGACCGTCACCACGTCCATGTCGTACCGGTCGGTGACGGCAAGCGTCGAAAAGTCGGTGCCGTTGCACAAGGGGCAGGGAACTTCCTCGAGTTCCGCATCGCCGATCTTCCAGTGGGTCATCATCTCGACTCCGGCGGGAGTGCTGTTGCGCTCTTCAGGCGGTTGGTACAGGCGTAAAGGCGATCATTGTCCCACGCTCATCCGCCGGATCTTCCGCCGGCAGCCGGGAACGCAGGTTCACGGACAATCCGGGGCTTTCGTTGATCGAGCCCATGACGCAGTTCAAGCGAATCCTCGTTGTCATCCCCGCGCAGATCGGCGACGTGCTGCTGTGCACACCGCTGATCCGGGCTGCCCGAGAGCGGTGGCCAGGCGCGCAGATCGATGTCCTGGGCTATGCGGGCAGCCTGCAGTTGCTGGCCGGCAACCCTGACATCTCGCAGCGCATCGAAGTCTCCCGGGCGCAAGGATGGGGCCGGCAGATCCGCCAGGCGCTGAGACTGTGGCGGCGCTATGACCTGGCCTTCGTCGCGAGGCCCAACGACCGGGCGCATGTCTATGGTTTCCTCGCGGCGCGCCTTCGCAGCGGCCTGCTCTCCGGCGGCGTGCGGGGGCGACGCTGGAAACAGCGCATGACGCAGCACGGGTTCGAGCTGCAGAAGAATCTTCACCAGGTGGTGGAGAAGCTGCAGTTGATCCAGCCATGGAGCCCGATGCCGGATGCGGTGTCGCTGGTGCCGCCGGCGGGACAAGCTCTGCCGGCGGAGATCGAGCAGCACTTGATGCATCCGCGGGTGGTCATCCATGTGCCGTCGATGTGGCGTTACAAACAGTGGCCGGTGGCGCACTACCGCGAGGTGGTCGCCGCGCTGCTGGCCGACGGTGTCCAGGTGGTGCTCACCGGTGCCCCGTCGGAGAACGACCAGTCGCTGATCGCCCCGGTGCGCGAGCTCGGCCAAGCGCCTCAATTGCTGGATGTCTCGGGCCGCGTCAGCCTGCCGCAGGTGTGCACGCTGCTCGAGGGCGCGGACGCCTACTTCGGCCCCGACACCTCGGTCACGCATCTGGCCGCCGCGGTGGGTGTGCCGATCGTCTCGGTCTACGGGCCCACCCGGCCGCAGGTCTTCGGCCCCTGGCCTTCCGGCCATTCAGCGTCTCAGCCGTGGGCACCGCGCGCGCAGCGGCAGCAGGTCGGCAACATCGTGATGCTTCAAGGCCCTGATCTGCCCGATCGTCAATGCGTGCCGTGTGGTCGGATGGGTTGCGAAGACCACCGTGCGAGCGCCAGCCATTGTCTAGTGCATCTTCCGCCGGAGCGGGTGATTGCCGAGCTTCGTACGCTGTTGCGGCCAGCTGCCGGGCCGGCGCCTGGAGCCTAGAGATAGAGCGCATCAGTCCAGCGGCCGTCGACCCGCAGCATGTGCATGGCGAAGCCGCGTGAGGCGCGCTCCTCGGCCACCCATTGGCGGGCAGCGCGGCGGCGGTCGTGCTTGAATCGCTTGCGGTCCCACCAGCCCATGCCCATCTTGCGGTAGAAGTGGTCTCGGTCACCGAGGTCGTTCGCGCCCGTCTCGAGCTTGATGGCTTTTTGGGTGATCGAACCGAAGTGATGCAGCAGCGCATCGCCCACCGTGCCAACAGAGATGCCGTGGCGCTCGCAGCGGATGAGAAACTCCACGTCCTCGCGGCCGCCGAGCTGGCGATCGGTGTCGGGAAAGCCGATGCGCTCGAAGACGCTGCGGCGCACCGCAAAGCACACGCCATGAAACCACCCGCGCCGAACCATGCCTGCCATCGCAGTACAGAAGTGCCGAGCATGGCCCTCGAAATCATAGTCCAGCGGGCCTTCGACGAGGGCTGGGCTGACCACCTCCAGCCCCAAGGATTCGGCGGCATCCAGCATGCGGTCGATCGCATGATCGCAAGCGATGACGTCGTTGTTGAGCAGGACTGTCCAGTCCGACGCGCGCAGCAGCGCACCCTGTGTCCATGCACCGCCGCAGCCCAGGTTCACCGCGTTGCGTAAGCTTGGAATCTCGCGGTGCAGCTGCAACCACTGGGGGGTCTCGTCGCTGCTGCCGTTGTCGATCACGAGTAAATCGTCGGGCGCGACACCGCCCGCGGTCAGGCTGTCGATGCAGTCCTGCGTGTACTTCAACTGGTCGAGGACCGGAATGACGATGGTGTAGCGCACGGTGGGCTTGAAAAGTCCGCGCGAGTATAGAGGTCGCGCGCGTCGGACAAGGCCGACGCAGGTATCAGCATCCATCCAGTGGCGGGCACGCCGTTCTGGCGCTGAAATGGGTCTCCTCACCATTCCTCATGGAGACGACGATGTTGAAATGGGCCTTGATCTTCGCCGTGATCGCCTTGGTCGCGGGCCTGTTCGGCTTCACCGGCGTTGCGGCCGGCGCCGCGGGCATCGCGAAGTTCCTGTTCTTCCTGTTCGTGGCGCTGTGCGTGCTGGCACTAGTGCTGGGGGTGACGGTCTTCAAATCAGTCAAATAGCGAGCTTGACGACACCCCGGCTCAGCGCGCCAGGCGCAGCCCGCTGAATTGCCAGCGGGCCTGCGCCGGAAAGAAGTTGCGGTAGCTTGCGCGCAGGTGCGAGCGCGGCGTGGCGCACGATCCGCCGCGTAGCACCATCTGGTTGATCATGAACTTGCCGTTGTATTCGCCCACCGCGCCTTCGGCCGACCGGTAGCCGGGGTAGGGCAGGTAGGCGCTGGCGGTCCATTCCCAGCAGTCGCCGAACAACTGCTGCAGCCCGCGGCCCGGGTGCGCCGGCGCCGGATGGAATCGCTCGTCGTCGAGCAGCGCGCCGGCATCGGCCAGTGCCCGCGCGCCGGTGAGCGTGCAGGCGTGCTCCCATTCGGCCTCGGTGGGCAGCCGCGCGTCGGCCCAGCGCGCATAGGCATCGGCTTCGAAATAACTCAGGTGGCACACCGGCTCGGCCGGGGCCAGCGGCCGCTGGCCCTGCAGCGTGAAGAGCTGCCAGCCCGAGCCGTCGGGCCGCCAGTACAGCGGTGCGGTCCACTGCAGGCGTTGCCGCAGATCCCAGCCTTCCGACAGCCACAGTTCGGGCCGCTCGTAGCCGCCGTCGGCGATGAAGGCGCGGTATTCGCCCTGTGTCACGAGGCGGTTGGAGAGCTCGAAAGGCTCGAGCCATACCGCATGGCGGGGCGATTCGTTGTCGAACGCAAAGCCCGGCCCGGCATGGCCGATGTCGACCAGCCCGCCCTCGAAGTGCACGAAGCGCAGCGGAGCTGCATCGCCCTGCGGTGGCATCTCGCGAGCACGGTAGGCAGGGGCGATCGGGTTGCAGCCGAAGTGATGCTTCAGGTCGGTGAGGATCAGCTCCTGGTGCTGCTGTTCATGGTGCAGGCCGAGCTCCAGCAGGCCCAGCAGCTCCGTGTCGGGCGTGCCGGCCAGCCAGTCGTCGAGCCGGGCCTCCACATGCCGTCGATAGCGCCACACCTCCTCGAGCGAGGGCCGAGACAGCAAGCCTCGTTGCGGCCGCGGATGGCGCTCGCCCACGCCGACGTAGTAGGAGTTGAACAGCACCCGGTAGGCCGGATCGAAGGGGCGGTAGGCCGGAAAGGCACGCTCGAGGATGAAGGTCTCGAAGAACCACGTGGTGTGGGCCAGGTGCCACTTGACCGGGCTTGCATCGTCCATCGACTGCAGCTGGCAGTCCTCGGGCGTGAGCCCTTCGCACAGCCGCTCGGTCGTGGCACGCACCTCTTGCAGCCGGGCCTGCCATTGCGCGGCCTGCGGGCTGGCGTGCTGCAACAGCGCGCTCATCGTCCACCCCTCGGCGCCGCGACGAACACGCCGAAGTCGCGACCGTCATCGGTCCAGTGGCGCACGTCGGCGAAGCCCGCATCGGCCAGCAGTTGGGCGAAAACCTCGGCCCGGTACTTGTACGAATGCTCGGTGACGATCGCCTCGCCGCCCGCGAAGCGGCGCTCGCCGTGCCCGCCCAAGTTCACGGTCGCCGCATGGCGCGCCACCAGGTGCATCTCGATGCGGCTGTAGACCTCGTTGAACACTGCGCGGTGCATGAAGTCCTGCAGGCGGAAATCGCAGCCCAGTTCGCGGTTCGCCACCCGCAGCACGTTGAGGTTGAAGGCCGCGGTAACGCCCAGCGCGTCGTCGTAGGCGGCCACGATCCGCTCGCGGTCCTTGGGCGTGTCGACCCCGATCAGCAGGCGGTCGTCCGGCCCCAGGTGCTCGCACACCTCACGCAGCAGCGCGGTGGCCTGGGCCGGGTGGAAGTTGCCGATCGACGAGCCGGGATAGAAGAAGATGCGCGGCACATCGCGCTGCAACACGTCATGCAGCTGCAGCCCGCGGGTGAAGTCGGTGACCACGCCGTCGAAGCGCACGCCGGGGCATTCGCGGGCGCCACGCTGCAGCGTATCGCGCAGCCAGGCTTCGGCAATGTCGACGCCGATGTAGCGCCGCACCTGCAGTGCGGCGATCCAGCGCCGCGCCTTCATCCCGTCGCCGCAGCCCAGGTCGACGAACTGCGCCTGCCGCGGCAGCACGCTGGCGATCTCGGCCTGGTACCGGTCGAAGATGGCGGCTTCGGCGCGCGGCGGGTAGTACTCCTGCAACTCGCAGATGGCGCCGTAGAGGGCGGAGCCCTGGGCGTCGTAGAAGAACTTGGGCGCGATGCAGGCGGGTGTCTGCAGCAGCCCCGCCTTCAGTTCCTGCTGCCGCTCCTCGTGCGTGTCGATCCGCTGCACGACGATCTGCGATGCGGCCGTCTCCTGACCCTGGGCCATGTGGCGTTCTCCTGCGAAGGATGCGGCACAGGATAGCGCGCACTTCTACGCACGCCCAGCGGCGCAAACGGCATGCCCGACCGGGGCATGGGCGTTTCTGGTGCAACAGCGCGTCAGCGCTTCTCGCGTGGTATGCGGCCCATCAGGTAGAACTCGTCGTTGGGCCTCATGCTGATCATGTTGGCCAAGCGGTTGGACAGCCCGAACAGCGCGGTGATCGCGCCGATGTCCCAGATGTCTTCGTCCGAGAAACCATGGGCCTTCAGCCCGCCGAAGTCGTCCTCGGTGATGTTGGCCGAGTCGTTGCAGACCTTGAGCGCGAACCCGAGCATCGCCTTCTGCCGCGGCGTGATGTCGGCCTTGAGGTAGTTGGTGGCCACCTGGTCGGCCAGCAGCGGCTGCTTCTCGTAGACGCGCAGGATCGCACCGTGCGCCACCACGCAGTAGAGGCAGCGGTTGGCCCCGGAGGTGGCGACGATGATCATCTCCTTCTCGCCCTTGCTCAGGCCCGAGTCGCGCAGCAGCAGCGCATCGTGGTAGGCCACGAAGGCGCGGAACTCGTCGGGCCGGTGCGCCAGCGCGAGGAACACGTTGGGGATGAAGCCGGCCTTCTTCTGCACCTCGAGCATGCGCTGGCGCACGTCGTCGGGCAGGTCCTTCAGGTCGGGAATGGGGTAGCGGCTGATCGGATGGGTCATCGGGAGTCTCCGGGTGGGACGACGTGATGGCAGCCCGCTCGCTCGTGGCGATCAGGTGCCGCGGAACTGGATGGCATGCAGCCGCGCATAGAGGCCGCCGCCGGCGAGCAGCTCGGCATGCGTGCCCTGTTCGACGACGCGGCCGGCTTCCATCGCGACGATGCGGTCGGCGCGCTCGATGGTCGAGAGCCGGTGGGCGATCACCAGCGTGGTGCGGCCGCGCATCAGCGTGTCGAGCGCTTGCTGCACCGCGCGCTCCGATTCGGAGTCGAGCGCCGAGGTGGCTTCGTCGAGGATCAGGATCGGGGCGTTCTTGTAGATGGCCCGCGCGATGGCCAGCCGCTGCCGCTGGCCGCCCGAGAGCTGGCTGCCGTTGTGGCCCACCGGCGAATCCAGCCCCTGCGGCAGGCCTTCGGCGAACTCGAGCAGGTTGGCGCTGCGCAGTGCATCGCGCACCCTCGGCAGGTCGATCTCGGCACCCAGCGCGACGTTGGCGGCGATGCTGTCGTTGAACAGCACCACGTCCTGGCTGACCAGTGCGAACTGGTCGCGCAGCGCGACGATGTCCCACTCCTTCAGCTCATGGCCGTCGAGCAGGATGCGGCCGCTGGTGGGCTCGAGGAAGCGCGGCAGCAGGTTCACCAGCGTGCTCTTGCCGGCACCGGATGGGCCGACCAGCGCCACCGTTTCGCCGGGATGCACGCGCAGGGTCAGCGTGTCGAGCGCCGGCGCATGGTCGTCGCGATAGCGCAGCGACACGGCCTGCAGTTCGATATCGCCGCGCGCAGGCTCAGCGGGCTTGTGGCGGCCGCCGCTTTCGGTCGGCATCTCGTTCAGGATGGTCATCCCCCGCTCAAGCGCTGCCAGGCCGCGGGTGAGCGGTGAGCTCACGTCGGACAGCCGCTTCATCGGCTGTAGTACTGCCATGACCGCAGTGACGAACTGTACGAAGCCTCCCACCGTCATGGCGCCGTTCCGTGCCTGGATCAACGCGACCACGATGACCACCGACAGCGCGATCGCCATGAAGATCTGCGACAACGGCGTGACGGCCCCGCCGGCGGCGGCCGATTTCATCACCAGCCGGCGTAACTCGATGGCGCTGCGCTCGAAGCGCCGCTGCTCTTCGGGGCTGGCGTTGTGCAGTCGCACGATGCGCCAGGCCATCGCGTTTTCCTCGACCACATAGGCCATCTCGTCCAATGCCTTCTGGCTCTGTTTGGTGAGGCGCCGCAGGCGAGGGGCCACCATTCGCATCGCCAGGCCCACCGACGGCACTAGCAGGGCAACCACCAGCGTCAGCTGCCAGTTGACGATCAACAGCCAGGAAAGCATGCCGACGACAGTGAGCGAATCCTTCAGCAGGTTCAGGATGGTGCCGGTGAGCATCTGGACCCCGCTCTGCACCTCGTGCACGACCAGGTTGGTCAGGCTGCTGGCCGAATAGCGGGAAAACAGCGCCGGCTGGACCGTCAACAGGTGGTTGAACATCGCGCGGCGCATCGCTTCCACACCGCGTTGTGCGGCCCACACCAGGCCGCCTTCCGCGATGTAGCTGGTGACGCCGCGGAGCGTGAACAAGCCGATGATGGCTACCGGCCACAGCCACAATGGAATCGTGTTGCCTTGGAAGCCTTTGTCCACCAGCGGCTTCATCAGCCAGCCGATGGCGATCTCGGTGCCCGAGCCGACCAGCGACCCGAGGGCTGCGATTGCCAGCCCCAGCCGGCCGACGGTGAAATATGGGGCGAGGAGGGCTAGGCGCTGAGGTAGAGGCGGCATGGCAGAGACACGAGAGGACACGCATTATGTAAGCGGCGTGCCTACAATCCCGCCGCCTGCCTCCCGTCGGCCGGTGCTGTGCGGCGGCGGCGCGACACTCGTTGAACCATTTCGTTCCTGCAGGAGTCCGAACCGCCCATGTGGCAACGAAGAGCCTTCCTCGGCGCGGCCTCGGCCGTGCTCACCCTCCCGGCCGCGGCCCAGTTCCGTGTCGAAATCAGCGGCGTCGGCGCGACCCAGCTGCCGATCGCGATTGCGCGCTTCCGCGATGAAGACAAGTCGGGCCAGGCCATCTCGGCCATCATCCGCGCCGACCTCGAGCGCAGCGGCGTGTTCCGCGGCGTCGACGCGCCCGGCGTGATCGACGAGCTGGCGTCGCCGGCCTTCACCGACTGGCGCACCCGCGGCGCCGATGCGCTGGCCGGCGGCTCGGTCAGCAAGCTGGCCGATGGCCGCTTCGACGTGCGCTACAAGCTGTGGGACGTGGTCAAGGGCCAGGACCAGGGCGGCCAGAGCTTCGCCGTCACCGCGCCCGACCTGCGCCTGGCCGCGCACCGCATCGCCGACGCCATCTACGAGAAGCTCACCGGGGAGAAGGGCGTGTTCTCCACCCGCATCGCCTACGTCACCCATGGCGGCAAGCGCTACACGCTGCGCATCACCGACGCCGACGGCGAAGGCGGGCAGGTGGCGCTGACCAGCCCCGAGCCCATCATCTCGCCGGCCTGGTCGCCCGATGGCCGCGAGCTGGCCTATGTGTCGTTCGAGACGCAGAAGGCGGTGGTCTGGCTGCAGGACGTGGTCAGCGGCCAGCGCAAGCCGGTGGCCAACTTCCGCGGCTCCAACAGTGCGCCGGCCTGGAGCCCCGATGGCTCGCAGCTCGCGGTCACGCTCTCGCGCGATGGCATCTCGCAGCTCTACCTGATGAACCGCGACGGCAGCAACGTGCGGCGCCTCACCACCAGCAGCGCGATCGACACCGAGCCGGTGTTCACGCGCGACGGCAAGAGCATCTACTTCGTCAGCGACCGCGGCGGCGGCCCGCAGGTCTACCGCATGCCGGCCGGCGGCGGCGCGGCCGAGCGCGTCACCTTCAACGGCAGCTACAACATCAGCCCCGACATCAGCCCTGATGGCCGCACGCTGGCCTACATCTCACGCCAGGGCGGTGCCTTCAAGCTGACCACGCTCGACCTGGCCAGCGGCAACACCGCGCAGCTCACCGACACCAGCGACGACGAGAGCCCGAGCTTCGCGCCCAACGGCCGCCTGCTGATCTACGCCACCCGCGCCGCCGGGCGCGACGTGTTGATGACCACCACCCTCGATGGCAAGATCAAGACCCGCCTGCTCTCCAGCGGGCTGGACGTGCGCGAGCCCGTGTGGGGGCCTTACGGACGCTGACCTCATTTCGAACGACAAGGAGAGATCCACAATGTTTGCACTGCGCAGTGTTTTCGGTGCGTTGGCCGTGGCCGGTGTGCTCTCGGCCTGTTCGAGCAGCGTTCCGCTGAACGACAACAAGGTGCAGGTCGAGGACCGCACGCCCAAGCCCGCCCAGCAAGATGCCAATGCCGGCCAGGGCAACCGCACCAGCGAATCCGAGGTGAAGACGGTCGACCTCGGCAAGTCGAACGAAAGCGCGGCCGACCTGCAGCGCACCGTCTACTTCGACTTCGACAGCTACGTCGTGAAGGACGAGTACCGCCCCGTGATCGAGACCCATGCCAAGCGCCTGGCGGGCGATCGCAAGAAGAAGCTCAGCCTCGAAGGCCACACCGACGAGCGCGGCGGCCGCGAATACAACCTGGCGCTGGGCCAGAAGCGCGCCGAGGCGGTGGCCAAGTCGCTCACGCTGCTGGGCGTGGCCGACAACCAGGTCGAGGCGGTGAGCTTCGGCAAGGAGCGGCCCGCGGCGCAGGGCAGCGACGAAGCGGCCTGGGCGAAGAACCGCCGGGTCGAACTGAAGGACCGTTGACGTGCGATTCCATGCCCCCGGGCGCAGCCTGCGCCCCCTGTGTCTTGCCCTGCTGGCTGCAGCCGCCGTGTCGGCCCATGCCGGCCTGTTCGACGACGACGAGGCGCGCAAGGCCATCCTCGATCTGCGCGCCCGCGTGACGCAGAACGAGACCAAGCAGAACGACATCGCTACGCAGAACGCGCAGCTGCTCGACCAGATCCAACAGCTGCGCCGCAGCCTGCTCGAGATGAACAACCAGCTCGAGCTGCTGCGAGCCGATCTCGCCAAGCAGCGCGGCCAGAACGAGCAGCTGGCCCGCGATGTCGCCGACCTGCAGCGCAGGCAGAAGGACATCGCGCAAGGCGTCGACGACCGCATCAAGAAGCTCGAGCCACAGAAGGTCAGCGTCGACGGCAAGGAGTTCCTTGCCGACCCCGAAGAGAAACGCCTCTACGAAGACGCAATCGCGCCGCTGCGCAACGGCGACTTCGCGGTGACGGCCAACGCGCTCAGCGGCTTCCTGCGCCGCTACCCCACCAGCGGCTATGTCGATTCGGCCCGCTTCTGGCTGGGCAATGCGCAATACGGCAAGCGCGAGTACAAGGAGGCCATCGCCAGCTTCCGCGCGTTCATCACCGGCGCCCCTGAGCATCCGCGCGCGCCCGAGGCGCTGCTGGCCATTGCCAACTGCCAGATCGAGATGAAGGACAACAAGTCCGCCAAGCGCACGCTCGACGACGTGCTGCGCACCTATCCGAAGTCGGAAGCCGCCCAGGCGGCCAAGGAACGGCTGGCCTCGCTGAAGTGACCTCTCTCGCACTCGCTGCGGCCACCGAGGACGACCTCGAGCGCCGCTTCGGCGGCCTGCGCCGCCTTTACGGCGAAGCCGGCTATCGGCGGCTGCGCGGGCTGCGCGTGGCCATCGTCGGGCTGGGCGGCGTGGGCTCCTGGGCTGCCGAAGCGCTGGCACGCAGCGGCGTCGCCGGCCTCACCTTGATCGACCTCGACCACGTGGCCGAGTCCAACATCAACCGGCAGGTGCAGGCGCTGGGCAGCACGCTGGGCATGGCCAAGCCGGTTGCGCTGCAGCAGCGCATCGCCGACATCCATCCGCACTGCGAGGTGCGCTGCGTCGAGGAATTCGTCGAGCCTGACAACTGGCCGGGTCTGCTGCCGGCGCCGGTGGATGCGGTGATCGATGCCTGCGACCAGGTGCGCGCCAAGCTCGCGCTCGCAGCCTGGGCGATGCAGGAGCAGATGGCCTTCGTGTGTGCGGGTGCTGCAGGCGGCAAGCAGCAGGCGCAGGCCGTCGAGATGGCCGACCTGGCCGAGGTGACGCACGATCCGCTGCTGGCTTCGCTGCGCCAGCGCCTGCGCAAGCAGGCCGGCGCCGCGCGCCAGGGCCGCATCGGCCTGCGCTGCGTGTTCTCGCGTGAATCGGTGATGGCGCCGGCCGATGCCGAGTGTTCGGTCGACGGCAGTCTCAACTGCCACGGCTACGGCTCCAGCGTGGCCGTCACCGCGACCTTCGGCATGGTCGCGGCAGGCGATGTGATCCGCCAATGCCTCACGACTCGCAGAGTTTGAATACTTTTTGATGACGGCTTGCGAAAGAGAAAAAATCGCTGCTAGAATGTGAGGCTCTGCAGACGATGGGTTGTTAGCTCAGTCGGTAGAGCAGCGGACTTTTAATCCGTTGGTCGCAGGTTCGAATCCTGCACAACCCACCAGCAAAACATTGCTACAATGGAAGGCTGGTAACAGATAGGGCTCTTAGCTCAGTTGGTAGAGCAGCGGACTCTTAATCCGTTGGTCGTAGGTTCGAATCCTACAGGGCCCACCAAATATCGACGGCCTGGTTGCGCAAGCAGCCAGGCCGTTTTGTTTTGCCCTGCTCGATCTCGAGCCCGAGAAACGAGGGATGCCGGTGGCCGGCAGGGAGTTCGCGCCCGGTTTTGTGCCTAACATTGCCCGGATGACCACCCTCTACGGCATTCCCAACTGCGACACCGTGAAGCGGGCCCGCGCCTGGCTGGCTGAACACGGCGTCGAGCACAGCTTCCACGATTACAAGAAAGCCGGCGTGCCGGAGCCGCGGCTCGATGTCTGGCTGAAGACGCTGGGCTGGGAGCGGCTGCTCAACCGGCAGGGCACCACCTGGCGCAAGCTCGACGACGCCACCAAGGCGGCTGCGTCGGATGCAGTTGGCGCCCGGGCGCTGATGTTGCAGCAGCCCAGCGTGATCAAGCGGCCGGTGGTCGAGTGGGCCGATGGCCGCTGCACCGTCGGCTTCGATGCGGCCGAATGGGCGCGGCAACTGGGCTGAGATGTCCGACGCGCCGCCGCCCAGCCTGCCTTCGGGACCGGTCGCGCCCCTGCCGGCCGACGTGAACCGCCAAGTGGCGGCCGAGCAACTGCGCCTGATCTACGAGCACATGACGGTCGGCACCTTCGTCGCCACCGTGTTCGGGCTGATGCTGGTCGTCCACCTGCATGGGCGCGTGCCGCTGGGGCCGCTGCTTGGCTGGGCCGGTCTCAAGGTGGGCGTAGCGCTGCCGCGCATCCTGCAGTCCCGGCTCTATCGGCTGCGCGGCCGTCCGGGCACGGCTGCGTGGCAGCGCTGGACGCTCGGCTTGCTCGCCGTCGACGGCGCCTGCTGGGGCCTGGGCGGCGCCTGGCTGATGGGCGGTGCCACCGACATGGTGGCGGTGGTGGCGGCCAGCCTGTGCTGCGTGGCCTCGGTTGCCACGTTCGGTCTGCAGGTGCGCTTGGGCGCGACGGCCGCCTACGTGGTGCCGATGATCGCGCCGACGGCGCTGGCGCTGCTCTGGCGCGACGATCGCTTCGGGCTCTTCGCCGGCGTCGGGCTGCTGCTGTTCCTCGGGCTGATGCTGTCGACGGCCCGCCGATCGGAGAAGCGCCTGGCCGAGATGTTCGCGCTGCGCTTTCTCACCGACCGCATCTCCGCCGAGCGCGCGCAGGCCCTCGAGCTTGCGCAGCGCCAGAGTGCGGTGAAGACGAAGTTCCTCACCGCGATGAGCCATGAGCTGCGCACGCCGCTGCATGGCATCCTCGGCCTCACGCGGGTCACGCGCGCGCACCAGCACGACGAGAAGCTGCGGCACCGGCTCGGGTTGATCGAGCACTCGGGCGAACACCTGCTGCAGCTGATCAATGACCTGCTCGACATGTCGCGCATCGAGGCCGGCCGCATCGAGCTGCACGAGTCCTCGTTCGACCTGCAGGCCGAGGTGGACGAACTGGTCGACATCTACCTCGTCCGCACGCAGGAGAAGGGCCTGCTGTTCAACGCCGCGGTCGATCTGCCCGTGCCCTGCTGGGTGATGGGCGACGTGACCCGGCTGCGGCAGGTGCTGCACAACCTGCTGGGCAATGCGCTGAAGTTCACCGAGCGCGGCAGCATCGAGCTGCGCGTGCAGCGCTCGGGCGCTGCGCGCGTGGAGTTCAGCGTGCAGGACACCGGCGAAGGCATCGCGCAGGCCGACCTCGCGCACATCTTCGATCCCTTCTGGCAGGCCGGTCAGACACCGCTGCAGCGCGCGTCGGGCAGCGGCCTGGGCCTGAGCATCGCGCGCGACATCGCGCAGGCGATGGGCGGCCACATCCATTGCGCCAGCGAGCTCGGCCGCGGCTCGGTGTTCGTGCTGAACCTACCGCTGCTGATGGTCGATCCGCCAGGCGACCTTGCCCAGCGCGAGAGCGGCTGGATGGTGGGCGATATCTCGCTCCTGCCCGGCCATGTGCTGCTGGTCGAGGACAACGAGGTCAACGCGCTCGTGGTGCAGGCGATGCTGAGCCGCAGCGGCTGCGAGGTGCAGCACGTGACCAACGGCGAGGAGGCGGTGCGCCTCGCCACCTTGGGCGGCCGCCGGCCCAACGTGGTGTTGATGGATTGCCAGATGCCGGTGCTCGATGGCCTCGAAGCCACGCGCCGCATCCGTGCGCTGGAGCAGCGCCTCGGCCTGTCGCGCGTGCCCATCGTCGCGCTCACCGCCAACACCAGCTCCGACGACCGCCTCGAATGCGAACGCGCCGGCATGGACCAGTTCCTCGGCAAGCCGTTCACCGAGAAGGAGCTACTGGCGGCGATTGGCGCCTATGCGCAGCGGGAGCCGACCTGAGCGCTGTCTTTCACAGGGAGAACCATGCGAAGAATCGTTTTGCGACCCGCGTTGATCGTTGCTGCCTTGCTCATGGCGTGGGCCGGCCCCGCCGCTGCGGAAGAAGAGGGCCCCGATGGGTTGACGGCTTCCGCATTGAGCGAGTTTCTGGCGAAGCTGCAAGGTGCGGTCGCTGCCGACGACCCTGCCCAGGTCGCACCGCTGATGCGGTTTCCGTTGCGCGTGGGCGGTGTTCCCCGCGTGAAAGGGACCGTCAAGGCCAACCAGTTCCGCGCGCTCTATCCGTCGATCTTCACCCCCGAGGTGAAGCAGGCGCTGCAGTCGCAGAAGGCCTCGGAGCTCTTCCGCAACTACCAGGGCGCGATGGTCGGCAACGGCCAGATCTGGATCTCCGGCATCTGCAGCGACCAAGCCTGCAGCCATCCGCAGATCCGCGTCATCACCGTGAACGTGCCTCCCTCGAAGCACTGAGCGCCATCGCGTTCAGGCGCAGGCCGGCTCCCGCTCGTGGCGGTAAAAGAGCTGGATGTCCCGGTGGAACGTGCGCACCATGAACTGGTAGAACGGATGTTGCAGCGCATGCCAGTTGCGCTCGGCCGAGACGACGTCGAACGCGAGCACGCGGTGCGGCAGGTTGCCGGCATGGGGCAGGGCGACAGGCATCGCGTCGTCGTGCAGGTCGGTGAAGCCCAGGCGCCGGTATTGGCGCACCAGGGCTTCGCTGCGGGCGCCGATCACCATCCATTGCACCTGATGCGCCAGGCACCAGAGGTAGCTCACCTTCATCAGCGCCAGTCGGATCGTGGGATCGCGGTGGCCAGGGCGCACGCACAGCCGCGTCACCTCGGCCAGCGGCAGCGCACGCATCGACGGCGGGATGTCGGCGCTGGTCTCGATCGCGGTGGGATGGTGGGCGTTGGTGTTCAGGCGCACGGTGCCCACGGCTTCGCCGGTGGCCTTGTCGGTGGCGAGGAAGATGATCGTGTCGGGCTCACGGTCGAGTGCATCAGGCACCGACCATTGCGCCATGGCGTGCGGAAGGTGATGGCCATAGGCCGCGGCGCGCAGCTGGCAGACGGCCTGCAGCTCGGAGGCCGAGCGCACAGGCGCGACCCTGAATCCCAAGGATCCGGACGACATCGGAACTTCCTCCTCCTCGATGGACGAGCAAGGCCCGTGTGCCCCGGACCGTTGCGGCCCCTTGAGCAACGCTCAGATCACGCTTTTCTCCAGGAACGGCCGCCCCGCCAGCACCCGCTCGAAGCCGAACGGACTCAGGTCCAGGCTCTGGAATCGCCCATGCAGCACCCTTTCGGCGATGCCGCGTCCCGCGGCCGGCGCGTGCTGCAGCCCATGGCCGGAGAAGCCGTTGACGAACACGAGGTTGTCGACCTCGGGATGCGGCCCGAGGATCGCGTTGTGGTCCAGCGGATGCACCTCGTAGTAGCCAGCCCAGGCGCTCTGCACGCGCAAGGCCTCGAAGGCCGGCACGCGCTCGGCCAGCGCGGGCCACAGGCGCTCTTCGAACTGCGCCAGGTCGGGATCGAGCGGCAGGTCGTCGGGGTCGGCGTCGTGCTCGCCGGGCGACCAGCCGGCCAGGAAACCTTCGCCCTCGCTGCGGAACCAGACGCCGCTGGTGTCGATGACCAGCGGCGTGCGAGGCAGGGGAGTGGGGCAGCTCAGCTGGAAGACTGTGCGGCGGCGGCCGAACACCGGCAGGTCGATGCCGGCCATGGCCGCCACGCTGCGGGCCCAGGGGCCGGCCGCGTTGACGAACACATCGGCCTCGATGCGTGAGCCGTCATCCAGCGTGGCGGCGCTGATGCGCCGGCCCTCGCGCTGCAGATTCACCACCTCGGCGCGGCGATAGCCCGCGCCGAGCGCCTGCGCCTCGCGCTTGAGCGCCTGCGTGAAGGCATAGCCGTCGAACCAACCTTCGCCGTGCAGGCCCAGGCTCGCGAGCATCAGGCCCTCGGGGTTGAGCCATGCGAAGCGTTGGGCGGCCTGCGCGGGGCTGAGCAGCTCCACCGGCGCCGAGAGCGATCGCTGCACCGCGTGGTTCTCGCGCAGCGTCTGCGCGCCGGCCTCGGTGCCGGCAAGAAAGAGGTAGCCCGACTCGACGAAGCCGATGTCGAAGGCCTTGACCCATTGCAGCCCGAACTGCGACATCTGCACGTTGATCGCATTCGAGAACTGCTGGCGGATCGAGCTGGCCGACAGCGCCGACGAGGCGCGCGCGTAGGTGGGGTCGCGCTCGATCACTTCCACCTGCATCGCGCTGCCGCCCAGACGGGCAAGGAACAGCGCCACCGCGGAGCCGATGGCGGCTCCGCCGATCACACACACACGCATGAAACCCTTTCAGCCGGCGGCCAGCAGCTGCCGCAGCACGAACGGCAGGATACCGCCGTGCTTGTAGTAGTCGACCTCGATCGGCGTGTCGATGCGCACCTTCAGCGGCACTTCGGTCTTGGCGCCGTCGGCCTTGGTGACCACCAGCGTGGCGTCGCCCTGCGCCTGCAGCTCGCCCTTGATCTGGATGTCGATCTGCTCGTCGCCCTTGAGGCCCAGGCTGGTCCAGCTGTCGGCGGGGCGGAACTGCAGCGGCAGCACGCCCATGCCGACCAGATTGGAGCGGTGGATGCGCTCGAAGCTCTTGGCGACCACTGCCTTGATGCCCAGCAACTGCGTACCCTTGGCTGCCCAGTCGCGCGACGAACCGGTGCCGTATTCCTCGCCGGCGAAGATCACCGTGGGCACGCCGGCCTTGATGTAGGCCATGGCCGCGTCGTAGATGAACATCTTGTCGCCCTTCTTCGGGCCGCCGCCTTCGAGGCCCTCATGCTGGAACACGGTGAGTCCGCCTTCCTCGCGCGTGCCGTCGTCCTTGGGCGGGATCATCAGGTTCTTGATGCGCACGTTGGCGAAGGTGCCGCGCATCATCACCTCGTGGTTGCCGCGGCGCGAGCCGTAGGAGTTGAAGTCCTCCTTCATCACGCCGTGTTCCTTGAGGTACTGGCCGGCGGGCGACTTCTCCTTGATGCTGCCGGCCGGCGAGATGTGGTCGGTGGTGATGGAGTCGCCGAACAGCGCCATGATGCGCGCGCCCTGCACGCCGGCCGCGCTCGCCTCGGGCCGCATCGCGAAGCCGTCGAAGAACGGCGGCTTCGCGATGTAGGTGCTGGTCGGCCAGCTGTAGACCTGGCCCTCGATGCCCTTGATCCTGGCCCACAGCTCGCCCGGGTTCTTGGCCACCTGCTCGTAGTTGCCCTGGTAGGCGTGCGCATCGAGCGCGTACTTCAGCAGATCGTGCACCTCCTGGCTGGTGGGCCACACGTCCTTCAGCGTCACCGGCTGGCCGTTCTTGCCGGTGCCCAGCGGCTCCTTCATCAGGTCGCGCGTCACGTTGCCGGCGATCGCATAGGCCACCACCAGTGGCGGGCTGGCGAGGAAGTTGGCCTTCAGGTTGGGGTGGATGCGGGCCTCGAAGTTGCGGTTGCCCGAGAGCACCGCCGCGCACACCAGGTCGTTGGCCTGGATGGTCTCGTTGAATTCGGGCGCAATGTCGCCGGCATTGCCGATGCAGGTGGTGCAGCCGTAGGCTGCCACCGTGAAGCCCAGCTGTTCCAGGTAGGGCAGCAGGCCGGCCTTGGTGAGGTAGTCGGTGACGATGCGCGAGCCCGGCGCGAGCGAGGTCTTGATGTGCGGCTGAACCTTGAGGCCCGCTTCCACCGCCTTCTTCGCCAGCAGGCCGGCGGCCAGCAGCACGCTGGGGTTGGACGTGTTGGTGCAGGAGGTGATGGCGGCGATGAGCACGTCGCCGTTGTGCAGCGTCACGCCGTTGCCGGCGGGGAACTCCTGCTTCAGCTTGGCCGGCGGCTGGCCGAAGCCGTTGGAATCCACCGGCTTGCTGTAGAGCTCGCTGAAGGTGGTGGCGAGCTTGTCGAGGTCGATGCGGTCCTGCGGGCGCTTGGGGCCGGCGAGCGAAGGCACCACGGTGGAGAGGTCGAGCTTGACCACCTTGGTGTAGTCGATGTCGCCGGCCTTTGGGATGCCGAACAGCCCCTGGGCCTTGAAGTAGGCCTCGAAGGTCTCGATCTCTTCGGGCGTGCGGCCGGTGCCGCGGAAGTAGTCGATCGTCTTCTCGTCGACCGGGAAGAAGCCCATGGTCGCGCCGTATTCGGGCGCCATGTTGGCGATGGTCGCGCGGTCGGGCACCGTGAGCGAGGCCGTGCCCTCGCCGAAGAACTCGACGAACTTGCCCACGACCTTTTCCTTGCGCAGGATCTCGGTCACCGTGAGCACGAGGTCGGTGGCGGTCACGCCCTCGCGCAGCGCGCCGCTGAGCTCGAAGCCCACCACGTCGGGGGTGAGGAAGTACACCGGCTGGCCCAGCATGCCGGCTTCGGCCTCGATGCCGCCCACGCCCCAGCCCACCACGCCGATGCCGTTGATCATCGTCGTGTGGCTGTCGGTGCCCACGAGGGTGTCGGGGTAGTACACACCGTCGTGCGTCTTGTGCACGCCGCGCGCCAGGTACTCGAGGTTGACCTGGTGCACGATGCCGAAGCCCGGCGGCACCACGCGGAAGGTGTCGAAGGCCTGCATGCCCCACTTCATGAACTGGTAGCGCTCGTTGTTGCGCTGGAACTCCAGCTTCATGTTGAGGTCGAGCGAGTCCTTGCCGCCGTAGTGGTCGATCATCACCGAGTGGTCGACCACCAGGTCCACCGGCACCAGCGGCTCGATGGTCTTGGGGTTCTTGCCCATGCCGTCGGCCACGTTGCGCATCGCGGCCAGGTCGGCCAGCAGCGGCACGCCGGTGAAGTCCTGCAGCACCACGCGGGCCACGACGAACGGGATCTCGTCGGTGCGTTCGGCCGCGGGCTTCCAGCCCGCCAGCTGCTTCACATGCTCTTCGGTGACCTTTTTGCCGTCACAGTTGCGCAGCACCGACTCCAGCACGATACGAATCGATACCGGCAGCCTGCCGATGCCGGGCAGCGTCTCGCCGAGCTCGGGCAGCGAGAAGAACTTGCCCTGCGTGCCCGAGGCGGTGGTGAAGGTCTGCACGGTGTGCGGGAAAGCGTGCGGCGCTTTGGCGGGCGTGATCGTGGCCATGGGCGAAACCTCCGGGTGATTGATGATGCTCGGCAGGAGCAAGCAATTATTGTGTCCGCCCCTCCGCCTTGCCCAGCGTGGGGTTGCCGCGCCGTCTTGTGTGACAGTTCGGGCTCCGAAATCACAGCCGGAGGGATGTCTCTTGTTTCCGATCCTGAAGCGGGCGCTGCCGCTGCTCGCGACGCTGGCCCTGGCGGGCTGCAGCAACCTGCCCTGGTGGGCCGTGGTGCAGGGGCAGTCGGCCATCACCGATTACCGCCACTTCCACAATGCCGAGGTGGCGCCGGCCGCGCAGCCGCTGCCGCTGCCCGCCGACCCGGCCGCCCGGCTCAATCTGCCCACCGCGCCCGATGGCCTGGCCTTCGAGCAATGGCTGGAGCTCAACGACACCGTCGCTTTCGTCGTGCTGCAGCGGGGCCAGGTGGTGTGGGAGCGCTATTTCAACGGCTACGAGCGCGACAGCCTCGCCACCTCGTTTTCCATGGCCAAGTCGGTGGTCGGCCTGCTGGTCGGCCTGGCCATCGAAGACGGCAAGATCGCCAGCGTCGACGATCCGCTCACCCGCTACCTGCCCGAGCTGGCGGCGCAGGATCCGCGCTTTGCGCAGGTGACGCTGCGGCACCTGCTCTCGATGCGCAGCGGCATCCGCTTCCGCGAGGACTACGTGCTGCCCTGGAGCGAAGCCTCGGTGTTCTACCTGACGCCCGACCTGCACAAAGCCGTGCTCGGCCTGCGCACCGAACTGCCGCCCGACACGCATCCGCACTACAGCAGCGGCGACACCCAGCTGCTGGGCATGGTGGTCGAGCGCGCGACCGGCGAGCCGCTGGCGCGCTACCTCGAGCGCCGGCTGTGGCAACCGATGGGTGCGCAATACCCGGCGAGCTGGAGCCTCGACAGCGCCGCCGGCGGCCAGGCCAAGGCCTACTGCTGCCTCAATGCCCGGGCGCTGGACTATGCGCGCATCGGCCAGATGATGCTGATGCACGGCCAGGCCGGCGGCCGCCAGGTGGTGCCGAGCGTATGGGTCGACGAGCTGCTGAAGGTGCGCGAGCTGCCGGGCAATGACGCGGCCACGCGCGCCAACCTGCACGACTACGGCCACGGCCGCCGCGCCTTCTACACCTGGCAATGGCGACATGTGGTCGAAGCGGCGCCAAGCACTGAGCTGGGCGTGAAGCCGGGCACCGACTTCTACGCGCTCGGCCTGCACGGCCAGTACATCTACGTGGCACCCGAGCAGCAGATGGTGATCGTGCGCCTGGGCCGCGAGGCGGGCCGCATCGGCTGGTGGCCGCCGCTGCTGAGGAAGATCGCCGCGATGAACCCGCTGCCCTGAGGCAGGCGATCAGGCCGCGCCCTTGAAGGGATTTCGTTCCGGCGCTTCCTCGTGGTGCACCAGCCCGAGCAGCCGCGTCACCAGCTTGTTGACCACCGGCTGCCGGTGCCGTACCCACACATGCATCGGCTGCGGCTTGGCGCCCAGCCGGGCCTTGGGCTCCAGCGCGGTGCGGCCGAACGAGATCTCGTAGGCGCCCATCTGGATCGAGTCTTCGATGCTGGCATGCAGCAGCCGCAGGTACAGCGGATGCTCGGCGCTGGCCTCGCGGTCGAAGCCGATGTGGTAGCCCACCGCCTGCTTGCCGTCGAGCAGCGTGGCGATGAAGCCCAGCAACTGTTCGCCGGCGAACACGCCGCTGTAGCGCACCCGCTCGCCCGCCGCGCGCGCCAGCGCCGGAAAGTAGTCGGGATGCAGCGTGAAGGGCCGCACCGCGGCGTTCTGGTGCACCTGCAGGTACAGGTCGTGCAGCCGCGGCGCCAGCGCCTCGGTGGGCTCGAAGCGGCGCACCGCGAGGCCGGCCTTCTGCACCGGGTTGAGGATCTGCTGGCGCACCGAGCTGCGGTACTTGGAGGCCAGGCTGTTCAGGTAATCGTCGTAGGCCTGCCAGCTCTGCGCCAGCGGCAGCACCATGTTGGGCTCGGTCTCCACCGCGCGGTAGCTCAGGTGGCGCAGGATCTGCGTGGCCTCCAGGTGCGCGGGCGTCACGTCCTTCACCAGCACGAAGCCGGCCTGGCCCGAAAGCTTTTCGGCGCGTCGCACGCGGTACAGCACCTCGGCCACCGCCGGCCACAGGCTGGACGGGTCGACGTCCGGCGCAATGGCCAGCGCATGGTTGCCGTAGGTCAGCAGGTTGCCACACACCAATACGCGGTCACGCAGCCGGCGCGTCACCACGTCCTTGCCGGTCTGCGCGAGCCTGTCGGCCAGGCGGCGCAGCGGATTCGATTCCTCTTCTTCTTCATCGTCGGCCGTGCCGCGGCGGATCGCATTGCCGTCGACCTCGGCCCACTGCATCACCACGCCGGCCACCGCGCGGCCCTGCTCGTCGCACACCAGCGCATAGCGCGGCTCGATCTGCGAGGGCAGCACCGTCTCCAGCATGCCGAGGTAGCCGCGGCTGAAGAACCACGACTGGCCGGCGGTCACGGCATCCCACTGCTCGGGGTTGAGCTGCGCGATGCCCTCGGCGATGGCGAAGCGGAAGCCCGACGGGCGGCGCAGCTGGCGGCGGGTGCGGAGGGTCTGGCGCAGGGAGGGCATGGCGGTGGTCGGCGATTCGGTGCGCTGCACTGTAGCGCCTGCCGGGTTGCTCAGCTGCGTGGCATTCGTGGGCGCAGCAGCAGGTCCAGTCCCCGCTCTGGATGCAGCGTCACGTTGAGCACCGGCCGCGGCGGCGGCGCGCCCGGCACCAGGCCGAACTCGAAGCGCTGCAGCAGCAGCGCTGCTATCAGCGTCATCTCCAGGGTCGCGAACAGGCCGGCGATGCACACGCGCGGGCCGATGCCGAACGGCAGGTAGGCGCCACGGGGAATCTGCTCGACGCGTCCGGGCGCGAAGCGGTCGGGATCGAAACGCTCCGGGTCGGGAAACCAGCGCGCATCCCGCTGCACCACCAGCGGCGTGATGCGGACCAGCGAACCGCGCGGCAGCAGCCGGCCGCCGATCGCCACGTCTTCCACCGCCTGCCTCATCAGCAGGCTGGACGTGGGCGGCAGCAGGCGCATCGCTTCCTTCAGCGTCAGGCCCAGGTACGCGAGCTTGGTCACGTCGGCGTAGACGGGGCTGCGCTGGCCGAGCACCCCGTCGACCTCGGCGGCCGCGCGCCGGGCGAGCTCGGGGTGCGCGGCCATGGCCCAGCCCCACCAGGTGAGCGCGCTGGTCGTGCTGTCGTGGCCGGCGAGCAGCAAGGTCATGCAGTGGTCGCGCACCTCCTGGTCGTCCAGGCCCTGGCCGTCGGCCGATGCATCTTGTGCCGAGCACAGCAGCGCCAGCACGTCGTGCTGCGCCGCTGTTGCGTTGCGGCGTTCACTCACATGGCGCCGTATCAGGTCGTCGAGTCGCTTCAGCGCCTCGCCCTTGGCCTGCTGCAGCGGTGGCGGCAGCGAGGCCCCCGGTGGCAGCATCAGCTCGCGCACCACGGCCGGCGAGATCGCCTTCACCGCCTCGACCGCGGTGGCCGCATCGCCCTCGGCGCCGGGGCCGAACAGGGCCTGCAGGGTCACCGCCATCGTCAACCGCGCGATCGTGCCCTCATGGTCGACCGGCACGTGCACGCCGGCGGTCAGGACATCGAGCACCGGCGCGGCCACCTCGACCATCTGCCTCGCCAACTCATCGAGGCGCTGCGGGGCGAAAGCGGGCTGCAGCATGCGGCGCTGTCGCTCCCAGTCGGCGCCCTCGGTGGTGAGCAGGCCGCGGCCGTGCGTGGTGCCGAACACCTCGGTGCAGCGTTCCCAGCGGATGAACGACCGGGCCTTCTCGACCAGCACCTCGCGGATCAGGTCGGGGTGGTTGAGGCTGTAGCCGCTAAGCGGGCCGAAGCTCAGCGGCACCATGTCGCCCTGGGCACGGTGGCTGGCGCGGATGAACTCCAGCCCCGGCGGCATCGGCAGGCAGGGGGTGGGGGTGTCCATGGGCCGGCACTGTAGCCGCCCCCTGCGGGCGGCCGTTGCTACCCGGCGGTGAACTTCATCGTCTCGCCGTCTTCAGGCACCAGGAGCCGATGGGCGAGCCCCTGTAGCCGCGCCTGCTCGCGCAGCGAGGCCCGGCTGACGGGGCAATGGTCCAGCGCCTCGAGGTGGTTGGCGATGAAGCGGCCCTGTCCCAATGCCGCCAGTTCCAGCACCTGCGCATCGTCCATGATCAGCTCCGAGCCCAGGTCCATCGCCGCACCGCCGGCCGGCACGATGCTCACGTCGGGCTGTCGCTCGGTGATGCAACGGCGCACGTCGTCGGTCAGCACCGTGTCGCCGGCGATGTAGAGGCTGGGCTCGCTGGCCTGTTCGATCACGTAGCCGTGGCCGTGCATCATGAAGCGGCCGATCCAGCCTTCGCCGTGCAGGCAGGGGATGGGCGTGATGCTGCCTTTGGCAAAGGGCGTGGCCCCTTCGGCGTTGAGCGGCTGCACCCGCAGCCCGCGCGCGGCGAGGTAGTCGGCGTCCTCCGGCATGCACAGCACCGGGATCTGCCGCTCGCGCAGCCAGCGCTTGCCGGCGCGGTCGAGGTGGTCGACGTGGCCCTTGCGGCAATGCGTGATCAGCGCATGCGTCACCGTCTCGAGCACGGCCGGCGCCTGCGGCGGCAGCTCGACGATCGGATTGCGACGCCGCTGGCCACTGAACCATTTGAAGGGCGGGATCGCCCCCTGGGCCGCCAGCATCGGATCGACCAGGATCCGGTGTTCGGCATACGAGACGACGACGGTGGCATTGCGCAGCTGGGTGATCTTCATGGCGCCGATTGTTCGGTGCCGGCGTGCCGGCTACCATGGCCTGGAACGACATCATGATTGCATTTCATGCCAGCGCTCAAGATCGGCCTCCTGCTGTTTCCCGGCTGCATGCCGGCCGGCCTGTTCGCCGCGGCCGACCTGTTCCAGGCGGCCAATCGCCGGGGCGGGAAGCCGGTGTTCGCGCTGCAGTGGCTGGGCCTGAAGCGCGGCAGCGTGAAGTGCGCCCACGGCATGGCGCTGCAGGCCGAAGCGGCGCTCGCCGATGCGGATTGCGATGCGGTGCTGATCCCCGGCCTCTGGGCCGAATCGGTCGAACAGCTGCAGGCCTGGCTGGCCGCCAATGCGGCGCTGGTGCAGGCCTTGCACGGGCTGCCGCGCCGTGTGCAGCTGTGGAGCTACTGCACGGGCGTCGCATTGGCGGCTGAAACGGGTCGCCTCGTGCGCGAGCCCGCCACGGCCACCTGGTGGATGGCCGACTGGCTGTCGCAGCGCCATCCCCGGGTCGACTGGCAATGGCAGCGCGCCAGCACCGCCGGCGCGCGCAGCGCCACCGCGTCGGGTGTGCACGGCTACCTGCCCATCGTCTGCGACCAGGTCGAGCGCCGGCTCAGTGCCGACCTGTGGCGCGAGATCGCGAGGCTCACCGTGCTGCCGCGGCCGCAGCCGGCGGCATCGGTGTTCCAGTCATTGGCGCTGATCCGGTCGTCCGACCCGTGGCTGCGCCGCCTGCGCCTCGTGCTCGAAGCCTGCCCGGCGGCCGAGGCTTCGGTGGAGCGGCTGGCGGCCGAGCTGGCGACCTCACCGCGCACACTGGCGCGCAGGGTCAAGGCGCTCACCGGCCAGCCGGCCGGCCGCTACGCGCGGCTGGTCAAGCTCAACCAGGTGGGCGAGCAACTGCTGCACACCGGCGACACGGTGGCCCGCATCGGCGAATCGTTGGGCTTCGCCGACGAGTCGAGCCTGCGGCGCATGTTCAGGCAGGTGACGGGCATGACGCCGGGCGACTACCGGCAGGCGTATCGGCCATAGGCTCCGCTCATCGTTTGCGGGCGAGCGTGATGCCGTCGCCCACCGGCACCAGCGACAGGTCGATCCGCTCATCATGGTGCAGCTTGCGGTTCAGCGCCTGCAGCGCGCGCGTGGCGGTGTCCTGCGATTCGTGCGCCACCTCGCCGCCCCACAGCACGTTGTCGATCATGATCAGGCCGCCGGGGCGCAGCAGCTCGAGGCAGCGCTCGTAGTAGGCGTCGTAGCCCGGCTTGTCGGCATCGATGAAGGCCATGTCGTAGCGGCCGGCCTCGCCTTCGGCCAGCCGCTGCTCCAGCGTCTGCAGCGCGGGGCCGAGCTTCAGGTCGATCTTGTGCGCCACGCCGGCGGCCTCCCAGTAGGGACGGCCGACGCGGGTGTATTCGTCGCTGATGTCGCAGGCCAGCAGGTAGCCGTCGGCCGGCAGCGCGAGTGCGACGCTGAGCGCGCTGTAGCCGGTGAACACGCCGATCTCGATGGTGCGGCGCGCACCGATCAGCCTTGCCATCAGCGCCATGAACTGGCCCTGCTCGGGCGCGATCTGCATGTTGGCGTGCGGATGCTCGGCGGTGGCGGCGCGCAGGGCGGCCTGCTGCGGATGCTCGCGCAGCGAATGGGCGAGCAGGTAGTCGTAGAGGGTGTCGTCGAGTTCGAGCGTGCGGCGGGACATCAGGCCTCCAGAAGTGCGGATGAGCGGTTTGCGGTAGTGTCGGCGCTTTCGAAAAAATTGCAGGAGATGTCCCGATGCTGCGATGGCTATGGTGTGCCGCGCTGGCGGTCGCTGCGCTGGCGGTGAATGCCGCGGAGGCGCCGCCCGACAAGGCACTGCAGGCGCTGTTCGAGCGCGAGTTCCACTGGTTCATCAAGGAGCACCCCGAAGCTGCCACCTACGTGGGCGTCGATTCGTACGACGACCGCTTCACCGATCACTCGCCCGAAGCGGTGGCGCGCCGCCGCGCGCACGAGAAGGCGGTGATGGCCGAGCTGCGTGCGTTCGATCCGCGGCGGCTCAATGCGCAGGACCGCGTCTCGCGCGAGCTGGCGCTCGAGCAGCTGAAGCAGAACGAGGCGCTGCGCGCGCTCTACGGCCCGCTGCCGTTCGAAGGCCTCGAGGGCTGGCTGGTCGTGTCGTCGACCGGCGGCCCGCAGCACGATCTCGCATCGCTCGCCAAGGCGATGCCGTTTCGCGATGCGGCCGGCTACGAGCGCTACCTGAAGCGCCTGGCGGCGATCCCCAGGCTGCTCGGGCAGATGACGGCGCAGATGCGCGAAGGCATGCGCTCGGGCTGGATGCCGCCGCGCGAGGTGATGAGCCGCGTGCCGTCGCAGTTCGATCCGTTCGTGGCGGCCGATGTCGCGGCCAGCCCGCTGTTCGCGCCGTTCACCTCGTTTCCCCCCGGCATCGCCGAGGCCGACCGGGCGCGGCTCGAGGCCGTGGGCCGCAAGGCGCTGGCCGAGGCGGTGCGGCCGGCCTTCGTGCAGATGAAGCGCTTCCTCGAAGAGGAGTACCTGCCGGCCTGCCGGCCGACACTGGGTGCCTCGGCCTTGCCTGGCGGACTGGCCTACTACGCGCTGGCGGTGAAGATCAACACCACCACCACGCTCACGCCCGAGCAGGTGCACCGCATCGGGCTGCAGGAGGTGGCGCGCATCGAGGCCGAGATGGACAAGCTGGTCGCGCAGGCCGGCTTCAAGGGCACGCGCGCCGAATTCATGCAGAGCCTTAAGGCCGACCCGCATTCGTACTTCACGCAGCCCGACGAGATGCTGAAGGCCTACCGCGACATCGCCAAGCGCGTGGATGCCGAGCTGCCCAAGCTGTTCGCCGAGCTGCCGCGGCAGCCCTACGGCATCCGCGCGATGGAGGCTTTCGAGGGCGACAACGCCGAGCACTACACCCCCGGTGCGCTCGACGGCAGCCGGCCCGGCTGGTTCGAGGCCAACGTCAACCACCTGTCGACGCGGCCGATCTACCAGATGGAGAACACGTTCCTGCACGAGGCCGTGCCCGGCCACCACCTGCAGAACGCGCGGGCGCAGGAGATCCAGGGCCTGCCGGCGTTCCGCCGCGCGGGCTGGTACACCGCCTACGGCGAGGGCTGGGCGCTCTATGCCGAGAGCCTGGGCCCTGAGCTCGGCCTGTACCGCGAGCCTGCGCAGCGCTTCGGCGCGCTGACGTGGGAGATGGTCCGCGCCTGCCGGCTGGTGGTGGACACCGGCATGCATGCGCTGGGCTGGTCGCGCGAGCAGGCGCTGCACTACCTGCTCGACCACACCGGCCTTGCGCAGGACTTCGCCGAGGCCGAGGTCGACCGCTATGTGGTCGAGCCGGCGCAGGCGCTGGGCTACAAGATCGGCGAGCTCAAGATCAAGGCGCTGCGCGCCCGCGCGCAGGCGGCGCTGGGCGAGCGCTTCGACATCCGCCGCTTCCACAACGCGGTGCTCGACGACGGCCCGGTGCCGCTGACCGTGCTCGAGTCGCGTATCGACGAGTGGATCGCCGGCCAGAAGCAGAAGACGCGCACCGCGCGGGCCGCCGGCGCGCCCGCTGCGGCCTCGCGCTGAGCTTCAGCGCGGCTGCAGCAGCAGCCGCAGGCCGTCGGCCGGCCGCAGCGTCACCTTGAGCCGCGGCGTGGGCGCCGGCGCGCCGGGCGGCATCGCGAAGCGGAAGCGCTGCAGCAGCATCGCCGCGATCAGCGTCATCTCGATCGTGGCGAACATGCTGCCGATGCACACCCGCGGCCCGATGCCGAAGGGCAGGTAGGCGCCGCGCGGCATCTGCTCCACGCGGCCGGGCGCGAAACGATCCGGATCGAAGCGTTCGGGATCGGGGAACCAGCGCGGATCGTGGTGCACCGCGTAGGGCGTGATGCGCAGCATCGCGCCGCGGGGCACCCGCCAGCCGCCGATCTCCACGTCTTCGCTCGCCTCGCGCGTGATCAGTCCGGCGGCGGGCGGGCGCAGCCGCATCGTCTCCTTGAGCGTCTGGCCGAGATAGGCCAGCTTCGCCACGTCGGCGTAGGTGGGTTCGCGCCCGCCCAGCACCTCGTCGACCTCGCGGGCTGCGCGTTGCGCGACCTCGGGATGCGCCGCCATCGCCCAGCCCCACCACGTGAGCGCGGTGGCGGTGGTCTCGTGGCCGGCCAGGAAGATGGTGGCGCACTGGTCGCGCACCTCTTCGTCGCTGAGGCCGCGCTGGTCGCCCTCGTCGTCGCGCACCGAGAGCAGCATGCCCAGCACGTCGGGCCGGTCGCCCGGCGCGGCGCGGCGCTCGCGCACGAAGCGCCACACCAGGTCGTCGAGCAGCTTCAGCGCACGCTCCTTCTCACGCCGCCACGGCAGCATCCAGGCCGGCGGGTCGAAGGGGATGTACATCTCGCGCATGCCGTAGTCGCTGATCGCCTTGACCGCATCGGCGGCGGCCGCCGCCTCGGGCACGGTGCCCAGGCTGAACATCGTGGCGAGGATCACGTCCATCGTCAGCAGCGTCATCGCGCGCTCGAAGTCGAGCGGCTGCGTGGCGCTGGCGGGCAGCGCGTCGAGCGCCGGCGCGGTGGCGGCCACCATCTGCCGCGCATAGCCGTCGAAGCGCTTCGGGCCGAAGCCCGGCTGCAGCATGCGGCGCTGGCGTTGCCAGGTGTCGCCTTCGGTGGTGAGCACGCTGTGGCCATGGGCCTGCCGGAACACCTCGATGCCGCGCTTCCAGCGGATGAAGGACTTGCCCTTCTCGACCAGCGCCTCGCGGATCAGGTCCGGGTGGTTGATGCTGTAGTCGTGGAGGCTGCCCAGGCGCATGTACACCACGTCGCCATGGCGGCGGTGGTTGTCCTGGATGGTGCCGAGGTAGTCCTTCAGCAGGCGGCGCAGCAGGCCGAAGCCGAGGAAGAAATCGCGCGGGCCGGGCGGCCGGCGGTGGGAAGCGGGGGCGAGGGCGGCTGTGGTCATGGCTGCCACTGTGCAAGCCGGGGCGGGTGGCCGTCTTGAACCGAAACGACAGGCATCGCCGGCGCACCCGGGCGCGGTACGATGCCGCAGCCTTCCTTCTCCCGCGCATGGACGCCTCTCTGCACGGCCCCGCCACGGCCCGCCTCGTGGCGCCCCGCGTCTCGCTCGCCTCCTGCGTGCGGGCCTACCTGCTGCGCAACACGATGCACCGCCCGGAGCTGCCGCGCGAGCAGCGGCTCAACCGCTTCCCGGCCTCGCCGCATTGCAGCCTCACCTGGTTCATCCAGGGCACCTGCCTGATGGTCGAGCCCGAGCCTCCGCTGCCGCCGCGGCCCAGCCCGCCGGTGCTGTTCGCCGGGCCGCAGGAGCGGCACACCGTCAGCTACAACCCGGGGCGGGTGCAGGCCTTCATGGTGCTGTTCTTCCCGCAGGCCATGCATGCGCTCACCGGGCTCGACATCTCGCGCCACGTCAACGAATTCGGCTTGGTCGAGGAACTGCTGGATGCCGACTGGCAGGCGATGACGCGAGCCGTAGGCGAGGCGCCCGACGATGCGACGCGCATCGCGATCCTCGAGCGCTTTCTCGAGCCGCGCTGGCAGGCCGCGCGCGCCCGCGGCGATGCGCCGGGCCACCTGCTCGGCGACTGGGTGCAGGCCCTGGGCCTGCATGCCGCCACGTCGAACTGGGGCCGCAGCGTGCGCCACCTCGAGCGCCGCATCAAGGCCTGGGCCGGTCAGCCGATGCGGCGGCTGCGCCGGCTGAACCGGGCCGAGCAATCGTTCCTGCGCACGCGCGATGCGCTCACCTCCGGCGAGCCGGTGGCCTGGGCCGAGGTGGCCGCCGAAGACGGCTATTCCGACCAGGCCCACCTGTGCCGGGAGGTGCGCGACATCACCGGCCACAGCCTCACCGAGCTGGCGCGCGCGGCGCGCAGCGACGACGAGAGCTACTGGGTCTACCGCATCTGGAGCTGAGGTGTCATTGCTGCGCAAGAAAGCGCAGCAGGTCATTGGCCAGCCGGTGTGGCGCCTCTTCGGCCATGTGGTGTCCGCAGGGCAGTCCATGGCCGCGCACGTCGTCGGCCCAGCGGCGCCAGATCGGCAGGATGTCGCCATACAGCGCCTCCATGTCGTCCTGCTCGGCCCACAGCACCAGCAGCGGGCAGCTCACGCGCCGGCCCGCGGCGCGGTCGGCTTCGTCGTGCTCGCGGTCGATGCCGAGGCCGGCGCGGTAATCCTCGATCATGGCGTGCACCGTGGCCGGATCGTGAATGGCGGCGCGGTAGTCGGCATAGGCTTCCTCACCCATGCGCTCCGGGCTGTTGCGGTACCAGGCCTCGGGATCGGCGAGGATCGCGCGCTCGGGCTTGTCGGGCTGCGCGAAGAAGAACCAGTGCCACCAGGCGGCGGCAAAGCGGGCATTGCAGCGTTCCAGCGCCTCGACGATCGGCACCGCATCCATGATCACCAGCCGCTCGATCGCCTCAGGATGGTCGAGCGCGGCGCGAAACGCGACGTAGGCGCCGCGGTCGTGGCCGACGACCGAGAAGCGCTCATGGCCCAGCCGCCGCATCAGCGCCACCATGTCGGCGGCCATCGCGCGCTTCGAATAGGTCGAGTGGTCGGGCACGGTGGGCGGCTTGGACGATCGGCCATAGCCGCGCAGGTCAGGGCAGACCACGGTGTGATGCGGCGCGAGCAGCGGCGCCACGCGATGCCAGGTGACGTGTGTGCGCGGATGGCCGTGCAGCAGCAGCACTGGAGGGCCGGAGCCGCCATGGCGCACGCGCAGCGTGACATCGCCGAGCACGATCTCCTCGAGCTGGAAACCTTCGAACAGCATGCCGTCTGTGTCAGCAGGCGGCGTGCCTTGCGTCAGCGCAGCGGCTTCTCCATGAACACGCTCAGCGGATCTTCCGCATAGTCGCCGAAGGGCCCGCGCCGCACGAAGCCCCAGCGCTCGTACAGGCCCAGCGCCTCGGGCTGCAGGATGCCGGTTTCCAGCATCAGATGGTCGCGGCCGGCCTTCAGCGTCTCGTGCTCCAGGAATTGCAGCAACTGCTTGGCTGCGCCCAGGCCGCGGCATTCGGGCCGCACATACATGCGCTTGAGCTCCGCATACCCCGTCTTCAGCACCGAGGCGGCGCAGCCGATCGCCTGGCCCTGCGCATCGCGCGCCACCGCGAACAGCACCTCGGGCTGCAGCAGCGCCGAGAGGTCGAGCAGGTGGTTGCTCTCGGCCGGATAGAGCGGCGCCTGGTAGGCGTCGAGCGCCTCGATCAGCGCGATCACCTCGGGCTGGTCCGGGCGCTCGAGGGCGATGCGCAACGCGGGGGTCATCGGATGTCTCCTGGCGGGTGGTGGATCTTGCGGGCGATCACGAGGTAGTGCGCAGTGGCTCTGCCGCGGTTTTCGAAGGCATGGCCGGCATCGAGCGCCATGCGGGCGCAGTCGCCCGGGGCGAGGACGAGTGCGTGGTCGCCGACCTCGAGGTGCAGCTCGCCCTGCAGCACCAGCACCTGCTGGTCGTAATGGAGGCCGCGCAGCGGCGCGTACGGCACGCGCGCACCCGGCGGCAGGTCGATCGCGACGACCTCGATGTCGGTGTCGGCTCCGGGCGGCGAGACGAGGCGGCGCAGGTAGCCCGTCTCGGGGTCGCGCCACAGCAGCTGCTCGTCGCGCCGGCTCACGGCATGGCGCGGCGCTTCGGCATCGGTCATCAGCGCCGACAGCGTGGTGCCCAGCGCATCGCTGAGCTTGGCCAGCAGGCCGGCGGTGGGGCTGCTCTCGTGCCGCTCGATGCGCGAGATCATTGCCCGGCTCACACCGGAGTGGCCGGCCAGGTCTTCCAGCGACCAGCCGCGGGCGGTGCGCAGGTCCTTCAGCCGGCGGGCGATGCGGTGCTCGATGTCCATGCATCCACTATACAGGATGCATTTCCAATATTTGAGATATCAGCGGTTGCGGCGCCGGCGCCGCCAGGCCTTGAACACGGCCACCAGCACGGCCAGCGCCAGCAGCCAGGGCAGCAGCGCGAGCGTCACGTCGATCAGCGTCGAGACGCTGCCGGCCAGCACATGGCCGGCGCGCTGGAACGAGCGGGTCACCGGCGACCACGTGCCGCGCTCGATCGCCGAGGGCCGGGGCGCGATCTGCAGCGTGACGCGCACCTTCTCGGTCAGGTTGGCCAGGGCCTTGCGGCGCGAGGCCAGGCTGTCGAGGTCAGCCTGTACGCGGGTGAGTTCGCGCTCCACCTCGATCAGGTCGCTCAGCTTGGCGTTGGGCGTGGCCAGCATGCGGCGCAGGTTGTCGCGGTAGTCGGCCATGTTCTTCTGCCGCGCCTCGATGTCCAGCACCTCGTCGGTCTTGTCCTCGGCCGCGATGCGGTGCTCGCCGACGTTGCCCAGCGCGGTGATCTTGGCGAGAAACGCGTCGAGCTTGGCGGGCGGCACGCGCGCATCGAGCATCGCGTGGGCCGGCTGATCGTCGGCGCTGTGTTCGACCGCCGACTCCAGCACCTCGCAGCCGGCTGCGGTGCAGGCGTCCTGCGCTGCCTTCCAGGCCGTTTCGACGGCGTCGGGTTCGGTCTGGAGGCGCAGCGAGTGGCGCACCGCGAGGTAACGCTGCGGCTCGGCCTGCTGGGGGTTGGCGCCCTTGGGCGCCGGGGCGGCTGCCGGCTCAGGGGCCCGGGCCGCGAACGGCTTGCCCATGTTCTCCGGTTTGCCGCAGGCTGCGAGCAGCAGCGGCAACGACAACAGCAGCGGCATGCAGCGCCGCGTAAGACGGTTCATGGTGTCTCCCTCCAGTCGTGGATGCGGCGGAGTATCAGTCACAGGCGTCCGCAATCGCATGTCCGGATCCGGCGCGACCGCATGGCCGGCGGTGCCGAGACTGCATGCCGGGACTCAACACGGAGAACACGCGATGCACGTCGCCAGCGAACCCGCCATCCTCTACTTCGGCACCCCGGTGGTGCTGATCAGCACCGTCAACGAAGACGGCTCACCCAACCTTGCGCCGATGTCGTCGGCCTTCTGGCTCGGCTGGCGCTGCATGCTCGGCCTGGGCGCGCGCTCGAAGACGGCGCAGAACCTGATGCGCAGCGGCGAGTGCGTGCTGAACCTGCCGTCGGTCGACCTGGTGGGCGCGGTCGACCGGCTGGCACTGACCACCGGTGCCGACCCGGTGCCCGAGCGCAAGGCGGCTGCCGGCTATCGGCATGTGCGCGACAAGTTCGGCGTGGCGGGGCTGGAGGCCATGGCCTCCGAGACGGTGGCGCCGCCGCGGGTGAAGCAGTGCCCGGTGCAGCTGGAGGCGGTGCTGGCGGGCACGCACCGCCTCGCGGCGGACGACCTGCTGCAGCATGGCTACCTGCTGAGCTTCGAGGTGCGCATCCAGCGGGTGCACCTGGAGGAGGCCATCCTGATGGACGGGCGGCCCGACCATGTGGACCCCGACAAGTGGCGCCCGCTGATCATGAGCTTCCAGCGCTTCTACGGGCTGGCCGATGGCCAGGTGCGTGATTCGCGGCTGGCGACGATCCGCGAGGCCTGGTACCGCAGCCCGGATGTCGACCGGGCGCGGCAGGCTGCGATGGCCTGAGAGGCTTGGAGGCCCTTAGAGGCCGGCCATCGCGGCCAGCGTGGCCGTGTCCACCGCCCCCGAGACGTTGCCGTACACACCCGTCTTGCCGTTCTTGTAGACGATCAGCGGCACGCCTTCGGCGCCCAGCTTGTTGAACAGCTCGGTGTTGGCCTGCACCTTGGCCACCACCTCGGGCTTGACGGCCGGGTCGATCGGGATGCCGTCCTTGCGCTCGAGGATCGAGGCTTCGTTCTGCGCCATGGCCGCGGCCGGTTCGGCGGCTGAGAGGATGGTGGCGCCGCGCGGGCCCGATTCGCGGCGCAGCAGGCCGATCGGCATCCACACGATCTTCATGCGCGAGGCCAGCGGCTTGGCGGCCTCCCACAGGTGGGCGCAGTGGGGGCAGGCCGGGTCGAAGAACACGTAGACGGTGTGGGCCGCCATGATCGGCCCGACCGTGAAGCCGCTGCCCTGGGCGGCCATCGAGTAGGCATCCTGTGCCGAGACCTTGGTGGCCGGCGGCTGCGGGGCGGCCGCGGTGGCGGCAGGCGCCGCCGCGGCGGGCTTGTCCTTGCAGGCGGCGGCGAAGGCCAGGCTGGCCAGGGCCGCGGTCAGCAGGACGTGGCGGCGAGAGGGGAGGGTGGGTGTCTTCATGAATGGCTGCGATCCCGGATCCAGGCGTCGAGTTTCGTCTCGAGCATCGAGAGCGGCATGCTACCGTCCCCCAGCACCTGGTCGTGGAACGCGCGGATGTCGAAGCGCGGGCCCAGCGCCTGGCGTGCGCGTTCGCGCAGCTGCAGGATCTTGAGCTCCCCCACCTTGTAGGCCAGCGCCTGGCCCGGCCACGCCATGTAGCGCTCGATCGCCCGGCGCGCCCGCGGCTCGTCGGAGCCTTCGGTGTCCATCACGTAGCGCATCGCCTGCTCGCGCGACCAGCCCTTGGCATGCATGCCGGTATCCACCACGAGACGGATCGCGCGGTGCAGCTCGTTGAACAGCCGCCCCATGTAGGCGGTGGGGTCGTCGTACACCCCGAGGTCGTTGCCCAGGCCTTCGGCATAGAGCGCCCAGCCTTCGCCATACGCGTCGTACCACAGGAACTTGCGGAAGCGCGGCACCGCCAGCTCCTGCTGCAGCGCCATCTGGTAATGGTGGCCGGGCTGGCCCTCGTGCAGGAAGAGCGCGGTCATGCCGGTGGTGCGGTATTTCGCCGGGTCCTGCACCACGGTGAAGAACACGCCGGGGCGCGAGCCGTCGGCCGCCGGCGGCACGTAGTTGTCGGACGCGGTGTCGCGCCGCATCGGCTCGACCGCGCGGATCTCGAGCGCCGCCTTGGGTGCATGCTCGAACAGCCGCGGCAGGTTGGCCTTGATGCGCTCGTTGAGCTTGGCATAGGCCGAGAGCACCTCGGCCTCTTCATGGAAGGGCCGCAGCTCCGGCCGCGCATCGAAGGTCTTGAAGAAGGCGTTGAGCTCGCCCTCGAAGCCCATGCGGGACTTCACCTGCTCCATCTCACCGCGGATGCGTGCCACCTCCTTCAGGCCGAGCGCATGGATCTCCTCCACGGGCATCGTCGTGGTGGTGTAGTCCTTGACCAGTGCGCGGTACCACTCGGCGCCGCCGGGCAGCGCGCCCAGGCCCGCGGTGTCGCGGCAGCGCGGCACGTAGCGCTGGGCGATGAAGTCGCGCAGCTTGCGCACCGAGGGCTCGATGCGCTGAGCCACCATGTTCTCGTAGGCGGTGCGCAGGCGCGCCTGGTCTTCGGCGGAGATACCTTCGGGGAAGGTGCGCACGCCGGCGAGGAAGGGGCTCTGCGCCCGGTCGGCCGGCAGCATCGAATCGAGCTGGGCCAGCACGCGCTCCATCAGCACCTTGGGCTGGACGATGCCCTGGGCCATGCCCTGCTCCATGTTGGCGATGGCCTGGTCGTTCCATTCGGGCAGGTGCTGCAGGCGGGCCAGGTAGTGGTCGTAGTGCGCGGCCGTCTTCATCGGCTGCGAGCCGTTGCCGCTGGCCCATTGCGCCATGCGCACCGGCACGCTGTCGAGCTGGGTCATCGGCAGCAGGTGCGAGGGATAGGCCAGCATCGCGAGCTTCTCCTGCGCCTCGTAGCGCAGCAGCTCGTAGGTCAGCCGGTCTTCGCGCCCCAGCCGGCGCACATCGATGGCGGACAGCGCCTTCAGCGTGCGCTGGTAGAGCGCCCGCTCGCGCTCGCGGTGCGCCGGCGCGATGTCGATCTCGAAGGCTGCTTCGTAGGCCGGGTCGCCGGCGTTCTCGGTCGCGGTGAGCGGAAACAGGCCGAAGTAGCCGCTGTAGAACTGCTCGGCCAGCGTGGCGAGGCGCTGCGGCGCCGGCTGCACGGCGCGCGCGGCGACGGCGGCCTGGAGCGGGGCTGCCTGCAGCGCGCCCAGGCCCAGCAACAGGGCGACGGCGCAGCGCACGGCAAGGTGTCGTTGGGGCTTGAACATGGGGGTGTGTCCGGGCTTGTAGGGCAGATGCGGGAGCGGCAGGATGTCACGACTCGCGCCATGATGCCGGCGCAGGGATTTCGCCGCCGGGCAAGGCGCAGGCATAGCATCGTGAACAGGAGACGTGCCATGAAGCGTTGGGCCTCATTGCTGCTGTGCATCATGCTGGTGGGCTGCGCCACCGTGCCGACGCCGCCGGCAGAGGACGTGGCACCGCTGTTCAGCGACCAGCGCTTCGCGCCGCCCGCGCAGCCGGTGCGCGCGTCCGACGTGTTCGCGCTCAGCGACGAGATGCGGCGCTACCTCGAACACGACATCGCGCCGCTGCTGCGCCACAAGGGCCGCCAGGAAGGCCTGATCGAGGCGCTGTCGTCGAACCGGCTGCTCAAGCTCGACTACGACGCCGCGCTGACGCGCAATGCTGCCCAGGCCTTCGCCGCGCGCTCGGGCAACTGCCTGTCGCTGGTGATCATGTCGGCCGCCTTCGCCAAGGCGCTGCAGCTGCCGGTGTACTACCAGAGCGTGGTGCTCGACGACGCCTCATGGAGCCGCAGCGGCGACCTCTATTTCGTGAGCGGCCACGTCAACCTCACGCTGGGCCGGCGCATGCTCGACCAGCACGGCGGCTACGACCCCGCGCGCCTACTGACCATCGACTTCCTGCCCGCCGAAGAGATCCTCGGCCAGCGCACCCGGCCGCTGAACGAGCAGACCATCGTCGCGATGTACATGAACAACCGCGCCGCCGAGCTGATGGCGCAGGGCCAGATCGACGAGGCCTACTGGTGGGCCCGCGAAGCGATGCGCCAGAGCCCGGGCTTCTTCGCCGCCTACAACACGCTGGGCGTGATCTACATGCGCCACGGCGACGTGGCCGAGGCCGAGCGCGTGCTGGCCGCGGCGGTGGGGCGTGAGCCGCGCAACCCGGTGGCGCTGTCCAACCTGGTGCTGGTGCACGAGCGGCTCGGCCACGCGGCCGAGGCGCAGGCGCTGCGGCAGCGGCTGGCGGCGATCGAGCCTTACCCGCCGTACCACTTCTTCAAGCTCGGCATGGCGGCCATGCAGGCCGGACAGTTCGAGGCGGCGCGCGGCTGGTTCCTGAAGGAGATCGACCGCGCGGCCTACCAGCCCGAGGTGCACTTCTGGCTCGCGGTGGCCAGCCTCAAGCTGGGCAACATGGCCGAGTCGCGCAAGCACCTGACGATCGCGATGGAGAACAGCAACACCCACAGCGACCGCGACCTCTACGCGGCCAAGCTCGACAAGTTGAAGTCCTACCTGGCGCAGTAGGCGGTCTTTGCGCCGAGGAATTCACGCCGTGGCGCTGCGGAACCGGCCGGCGCTCCAGATGCCTCTTCGGCCGCCGAAGACAACAGCATGCAGTACGTCGCACCGCCCACCCATGCCGCCGAACGGGGAATGTCCCGCGGGGCGTTCTGGCTGATGCTCCGGCGCGTGGCGGTGTTTGCCGGCTGTGTCGACCTGGTCTACCTTGCGGTGTTCTTCGTGCTCGGCATGCCGCTGATGGCGCTGACCAACGTGCTGAGCGCGAGCATGTACGCGGCGGCCTACGTGCTGCTGGGCCGCCGCCGCAATCTGCCCGCGGTGCTGCTGATGTGGACCGAGGTGCTGGTGCATGCCTGTGCCTGCACGATCCTGCTCGGCTGGGACACCGGCATCCACTATTTCCTGCTGGTCTTCCTGCCCGCGGTGGCGGTGAGCCGCTCGCCGCGCCTGGCCGCGGCGGCCATGGGCTTCGTGCTCGCGGCCTACCTGGGGCTGGATGCGGCGACCCAGGCCATCCCCGCCGCCTACCACCTCACAGCCGCGCAGACGACCGCCTTCCGCTGGCTCAGCATCACCGTGGTGTTCCTGATGTTCGGCTACACCGCACGCTACTACGTGCGGCGCGTGCACGACGCCGAGCGGCGGCTCGCCGAACTGGCCACGACCGATCCGCTGTGCGGGCTCTGGAATCGGCGCTTCTTCGTGCAACGGGCGCAGGAAGAAGTGGAGCGCGTGCGGCGCTATGGTGGCCGCCTGGCGCTGGTGATGGCCGACATCGACCATTTCAAGCTCGTCAACGACCGCAACGGCCACGACGTGGGCGACCAGGTCATCCGGCATGTGGCCGGGCTGATGCGCGCCGAACTGCGCGCCAGCGACATCATCGGCCGCTGGGGCGGCGAGGAGTTCGTGATGCTGGTGCAGACGGCCGACATGGCGGAGGCCGCTGCCGTGTGCGAGCGGTTGCGCGCGGCGGTGGAGCGCAGCCCTTGCGAGAGCGGCACAGTGGCGGTCCGCGCCACGCTGTCGTTGGGGCTGGCCGAAGTCGACCTGGGCCAGGGCCTGGAACACGCGATCCGGCGCGCCGACGCAGCGCTCTACGCGGCCAAGCACGCGGGCCGCAACCGGGTGAGCCTGGCGGCTGCCGAGGTGCGGCCGCCGCAGCGTTCCGCGGTACAGCCGGAAGGCTCCGTGCCGCTGCCGGTCTGAGGATCGGCTAGCTCCGGCCTGCCGCCAGCCGCTCGCGCAGGAAGGGCACCACCGCCTCGCTCACCGCCTGCGGGTTGTCGACCATCGGCCAGTGGCCGCTGTCCGGCAGCAGCGCGACGCGCCGCACGTCGAAGAACTGGCGCTGCACCTCGGCATAGCGCGCGGGCACGTACGGGTCGGCCGCGCCCCAGACCACCAGCGCCGGGATGCGCCGCGGCGCCAGCACCCGGGCGATGCGCTCCGACAGTGCGCTCACGTCGTCGGTGTTGCGGTAGAGCCTGAGCACGGCGCGCCGCGTGCCCTTGTCGAAGTTGCGGTACATCTCCTCGAGGTAGGCATCGGGCAGCCCGCGCGGATTGCCGCGCTTCAGCGAGAGCTTGAAGCCGCTGCGGTTGGTGGTGGCCATGAAGAGCTCGCCGAGCAGCGGCGTGCGCCACAGGCGCGCCATGATGTGCCAGCGGTAGCCGGGCATCAGGCCGATGTTCATCAAGGTGATGCTGGCCACGCGGTCGGCGTGCTGTTCGGCCCAGGCGAGGCCCCAGGGGCCGCCGAAGTCGTGCAGCACCAGGTGCACCCGCTGCACGCCCTCGGCCTGCAGCAGCGCATCGAGGTAGCGGGCATAGCCGTCCACCGTGTAGTCGAAATCCTCGGGCTTGTCGGCCTGGCCGAAGCCGGGCATGTCGGGCGCCAGCGCGCGGCCGAAGGCGCCGGCCTGCTCGACCAGCTGCCGCCAGTCGTTGCCGGAGCCGGGGTTGCCATGCAGGAAGACGATGGCTTCCGGGGAGGGGGCGCCCGCGCGCAGGATCGGGGCGCGCAGGCCTGAGACGGTGGTGGTGGCGTGTTCCATGGGGCGGCATCATGCCCCATGGCCCGGGAGCCTCAGCGCCGGGCAGCGATCACCGTGCGGAAGAAGTCGACCAGTGCCGGCACGTGGTGGTCGAAGCTGAACAGCTTGCGCTGCTCCCACACCTGCAGGCGCATCGCCTCCATCTGCGTCCGGTCGCGCAGCAGCGGCCCGAGGTCGTCGAAAGTCTCGAAGAACACGCCGACGCCGAGCTTGCGCGCCAGCGTCTGCGTCGCGACGATCGCGCCGTCGTTGGCCTGCTGGATCATCGGCAGGCCGGCCACCGCCAGCGTGGCCATACGGGCGGGGTAGTTCAGGTCGTCCCAGTTGGCTCGGCGCAGTTCGCCGGCGTTGACGCTGCGGAAGGCATGCAGCCAGCCCGCGTCGTATTGCGAGAACTCCTCGACCCAGTGCGCCTGGTCGACGTTGGCATGCAGGTGCAGGTGGTTGGGGGCCAGCGAGCGCGACTTGTCGATCCACTGCCGCCACTGGCCGTGGGTGAAGTCGCCGTAGAAGTGCAGGTGGATGCCCTGGCGCGCGAGCGTGGCCACATCGGGCGGATGCAGGCCGATCGGCCGGCCCGGCACCACGGTGTGGATCTCGCCGTCGGCCTCGGAGCGCCGCGGCGAGGGCGGGGCATCGAACCAGTCGCGCTTGGGCAGGTCGCCGTCGAGCACGTGGGTGGGCGTGTTGCGCGACAGGCCGGGCACGATGGTGTCGAACCAGTCGCGCATCTCGGGGCTGCTGAAGATCTGCCCGTCCGCGCGCCGGTGCAGCTCCACCAGCTGCGGCCAGGTGCCTTTCTCCAGGCAGATGAACGGGCCTTCCTTGAAGTGCCACACGAAGGGGATGCGGCCGCTCACCTCGTGCATCACCTCGTGCGCGAAGGGCACCGCCTGCCAGTTCAGCAGCGCATAGACGATGTCGGGTTGCAGCTCCCGCACGGCGCGCCGCCAATCGTCGCGCGGCAGGTCCTGCACATGGCCGAAGGGCAGCGGGCCGACGCTGTTGTACCAGTAGGGCTCGCGCATCCACAGGCCGTAGAGCCGGTGGCCCTGCTCCTCGAGCGCGAGCACGCGGTCGGCGTTGTAGGCCAGCTCGCCGACGAGCAGGATCTTCAGGCCTTCCTTCGCGGCTGGTGTGTCGGGCCGTTCGCGCTGGCGCCGGTATTGGGCGGCCTCGTCGATGAAGTTGCCCACCGTGGTGTGGAAGCGCAGCGGCGTCTGCACGCCGTAGTGCAGGCGGAACGGGTTGATGCCGCCCACCGGCTCCTGCATCAGCTTGTGCCGCTGCATCGGATGGTCGACCCATTCGCAGGTGACCCGGCCGGTGCCGACGAACTCGCCCAGTTCGCGCAGCCGCGCCCAGTAGAGCCGGTCGAGGTCGTCGGATTCCAGCTCGTCGCGCTCGACCCAGCGCCGGTCGACCCGGCGGTGCAGGCACTGCACCAGCTGCAGCGTGGTGCCCGGGGGCGGGCCATCGGTTTCGCGGTTGTAGTGGTGGCGCACGCCGGAGTAGGCGAGGGCTGCCGCGGGACGCTCGTCGAGCAGCGCCTTCAGGCTCTGCAGGTGGTCGGCATACCAGACGTCGTCGCTCGGCAGGTAGGCGATCAGCGGCGCGCGGGCTTCGTCGAGCGCGTGGTTGAGTGCCCGGCCCAGGCCGCCTTCGGCGATCCGCGTGTAGCGGATGCGCTCGTCGTGCAGAAATGGCGCCACGGCCTGCACGGTGGTCTCGCTGCGGCTGGCGTCGACGACGATGGCTTCCCAGTCGTCCAGCGTCTGGGCCTGCAGGCTGGCGAGCGCTCGCCGGATGAATTCGCCCTGCTCGTAGCTGGGCATCAAGACGCTGACCGACGGCAGGCGGTGGGTGGGCATGGGCTGTTCCTTGTTGCTGCGGGCGCAGCAGCAGTGGCAAGGACAGTGCCCGCGGCCTGGAAGGCCGCCCCTGGCATCAGGTGGTGGTCGGGAAGAAGCCGGGCCTCACGCCGACGGAATGCGACCACACGTCCTGCTGCATCAGGCCGGCGAGTGCGAGCTTGATCTGCGCCTTGGAAGCGACCACGGCCACCGGCACCAGGTCGACCAGCACATGGTTGGCGCGCAATTCCTCCAGCCGCGAGGGCCGGTCGACCGCGACGATCAACCGCTTGCCGTCGATCATCAGCGGCACCGTGCGGCAGGCCAGCGCCACCCGCACGGGGATGCGGTGCAGCGCCTCGGGCTCGACCGGAAAGCGCGTGAGGTCGACCACCGGGTAGCCCATCTTGTGGGCCAGCGCGGTCTGCAGGTCGGCCTGCGAGATCACGCCCAGGCTGACCAGCCGCTCGCCCAGCGGCTTGTCGCCCATCGGCTCGGCCAGTGCACGTTCCACCTGCGACGGCGTGACCAGGCCGAGGTTCTGCAGCGCATGGCCGATCGGCAGCACCGGCTGGTGCTGCTGGCGCTCGAGGGCGGCCAGCAGCCCCTGCGGCGTGGCCACCCAGTGTTCGGCTGCCTTGTCTTCGGCACTGAGGCCGAATTCGCAGCCGCTGTAGGCGGCACGCGGCACGAAGACGCGCAGCACCGAGCGTTCGTCGTCGGCGGGCGGGAAAAGGTACAGCCCTTCGGGCGCCTCCACGTGGCCCAGCGTGCGGCCGGTGAAGGGGCGCAGCAGGCCGGGCCGGTCGACCCGGTAGTCGCGCTCGTGCGCCGCCGAAGGCAGTCGTGCCAGCGGCAACCGCGTGTCGCGGTCGGCCAGGCCCATCGGCTGCAGCAGCGTCAGCCGGGCAAAGCGCGCCAGCGGCACGTTCAGCGTGGGGCCGTCGGCATGGGTGCGAAAGCGCAAGCCGTGGGCCGGCTCGAAACCGAGCATCTCGCCATCCATGCCGTCTCCGCTGGCCACCTCGAGGCGGCAGCGGTGCGAGGCCCCGTCGAGCGCGCCCGACGGCCACTTCGCAAACGGCGGCGCCGGCCAGCGCCAGGGCTCGGCGGCCTGCGAGTCGAGCATCGGAAAGTCGAGCGGCAGATCGGTCATGGTCGGACCCCCTGGTCGTGCCCGGATAGCGTGGTATCTCCGCCTTTCTGGAAGCTGTCAAGAAAAAAGGCCTGCATGGCAGGCCTTTGGGGATCGACGGCGCGAAACCAGCGTCAGACGGCAACCGCCTTCGCCACTTCGCTGAACTCCTCGATCTGGTCGAAGTTCATGTAGCGGTAGACCTTGTCGCCATCCTTGTTGATCACGCCCATGTCGGCGTGGTATTCGGCCACCGTCGGCATGCGGCCCAGCTTGGAGCAGATGGCGGCCAGTTCCGCGGAGCCCAGGTACACGTTGGTGTTCTTGCCCAGGCGGTTCGGGAAGTTGCGGGTGCTGGTCGACATGACGGTGGCGCCTTCGCGCACCTGGGCCTGGTTGCCCATGCACAGCGAGCAGCCGGGCATCTCGGTGCGGGCACCGGCGGTGCCGAACACGCCATAGTGGCCTTCCTTCGTGAGCTCGCTGGCGTCCATCTTGGTCGGCGGGGCGACCCACAGCTTGACCGGGATGTCGCGCTTGCCTTCGAGCAGCTTGGAGGCTGCGCGGAAGTGGCCGATGTTGGTCATGCACGAGCCGATGAACACCTCGTCGATCGTGGCGCCCTGCACGTCGCTCAGCGTCTTGGCGTCGTCCGGGTCGTTGGGGCAGCAGACGATCGGCTCCTTGATGTCGGCCAGGTCGATCTCGATCACGGCGGCGTATTCGGCATCGGCGTCGGGCTGCAGCAGCTCGGGCTTGGCCAGCCAGGCTTCCATGCCCTTGATGCGGCGCTCGAGGCTGCGCTTGTCCTGGTAGCCGTTGGCGATCATCCACTTCAGCAGCGTGATGTTGCTGTTCAGGTACTCGATGATCGGTTCCTTGTTCAGGTGCACCGTGCAGCCGGCGGCCGAGCGCTCGGCCGAGGCATCGCTCAGCTCGAAGGCCTGTTCGACCTTCAGGTTGGGCAGGCCCTCGATCTCGAGGATGCGGCCGGAGAAGATGTTCTTCTTGCCCTGCTTGGCGACGGTCAAGAGGCCCTGCTTGATCGCGTACAGCGGGATCGCGTGCACCAGGTCGCGCAGCGTGATGCCGGGCTGCATCTGGCCCTTGAAGCGCACCAGCACCGATTCGGGCATGTCCAGCGGCATCACGCCGGTGGCGGCGCCGAAGGCCACCAGGCCGGAGCCGGCCGGGAAGCTGATGCCGATCGGGAAGCGGGTGTGGCTGTCGCCGCCGGTGCCGACGGTGTCGGGCAGCAGCATGCGGTTCAGCCACGAGTGGATGACGCCGTCGCCCGGGCGCAGCGCGACGCCGCCGCGGCTGCTGATGAACGTGGGCAGCTCGCGGTGCATCTTCACGTCGACCGGCTTCGGGTAGGCCGCGGTGTGGCAGAAGCTCTGCATCACCAGGTCGGCCGAGAAGCCCAGGCAGGCCAGGTCCTTCAGCTCGTCGCGGGTCATCGGGCCGGTGGTGTCCTGCGAGCCGACGGTGGTCATCTTCGGTTCGCAGTAGGTGCCGGGGCGCACGCCCTGGCCTTCGGGCAGGCCGCAGGCGCGGCCGACCATCTTCTGCGCCAGCGTGAAGCCCTTGGTGCTCGCCGCAGGCGCGGTCGGCAGGCGGAACACCGTGGTGGCGGGCAGGCCGAGGAACTCGCGCGCCTTGGCGGTGAGCGAGCGGCCGATGATCAGGTTGATGCGGCCGCCGGCGCGCACTTCGTCGAGCAGCACGTCGCTCTTGAGCTTGAACTGCGCGGCCACCGCGCCGTTCTTCTCGATCTTGCCGTCATACGGGTAGACGTCGATCACGTCGCCCATCTCGAAGGCCGACACGTCGACCTCGATCGGCAGCGAGCCGGAGTCTTCCTGCGTGTTGAAGAAGATCGGGGCGATCTTGCCGCCCAGCGTGACGCCGCCGAAGCGCTTGTTGGGCACGAAGGGGATGTCTTCGCCGGTGGCCCAGATCACGCTGTTGGTGGCGCTCTTGCGCGAGGAGCCGGTGCCGACCACGTCGCCGACGTAGGCGACCAGGTGGCCCTTCTTCTTCAGGTCCTCGATGAACTGCATCGGGCCGCGCTTGCCGTCTTCTTCGGGCTGGAAGGCCGCGCCGGGGCGGGCGTTCTTCAGCATGGCCAGGTAGTGCAGCGGGATGTCGGGGCGGCTCCAGGCGTCGGGCGCGGGCGACAGGTCGTCGGTGTTGGTCTCGCCGGGCACCTTGAAGACGGTGACGGTGATCTTCTTCGCGACTTCAGGGCGCGAGGTGAACCACTCGGCGTCGGCCCACGACTGGATCACGGCCTTGGCCTGCGCGTTGCCGGCCTTGGCCTTCTCGGCCACGTCGTGGAAGTAGTCGAACATCAGCAGCGTCTTCTTCAGCGCTGCGGCGGCCACGGGGGCCACTTCGGCATCGTCGAGCAGGTCGATCAGTGGCTTGACGTTGTAGCCGCCCACCATGGTGCCCAGCAGCTCGGTGGCCTTGGCGCGCGAGATCAGCTTGACGGCGATGTCGCCATGGGCCACGGCGGAGAGGAACGAAGCCTTGACCTTGGCGGCATCGTCGACGCCCGGGGGCACGCGGTGCGTCAGCAGGTCGAGCAGGAACTGCTCTTCGCCGGCCGGCGGGTTCTTCAGCAGCTCGATCAGGTCGGCGGTCTGCTGGGCGGTGAGCGGCAGCGGCGGAATGCCGAGCGCGGCGCGCTCGGCGACATGTTGACGATAGGCTTGCAGCATCGAGGGCTCCGGTGAGGGGCAAGAGACGACCCGCCGGGGCTCCTGGGGAAACTGCTCAGCGCCGGCGACTCCGCTATTTTATGTCTTATATAAGACTTGCCAAGGGTTTCTGCGGAGCCCGGGCTGTGACGGAGGGCCGGAACCGGCCCCGTCAGGTCGTGGTCAGGAGGTCTTCTGCTCCGCGACCTGGCACGAATCGACCATGCGCTGGCCGACCTTGTTGTTCATCAGCATCGACTTGACCGGGATTTGCAGCCACACCACGCCGGCCTTCTTGTCGAACAGGCGCACGGCACCGGTGGTCGTCTCTTCGGGAACCATGTGGAAGGTCTGGTTCTTGAAGCTGACGTTGAAATGGCCCGGCTGGCCATCAACGGGAGCGATGTCCACGCCCTGCTTGAACTCGCAATCGGCATGGCCGACGTAGACGCGCGTCGCGGCATCGAGCTGGCCCTGCGTCAGCATTTCGAACTCGGGGGCGGCCTCGGCCTTGGCGGACGGCTTCGTGGCGTGATGCGTCGTCTTGGCGGCCTTCTTAGCGGGCTTGGGGGCGTCGGCCTGGGCGAAAGCGGACAGGGAGGCGGCGGCGATCAGGCCGGCCAAGCCGGCTGCGAGCTTGCGGTTCATGTGCGGGATTCCTTCGTGGAACATCGGGGAAAAGATGCAGCGCCATTGTCTGCATCGGTGTCGGGTGCGGAAGGCGGCATCGCAACAATCTGCAAATCCGCCAAAGCGTGCAAAGTTTGCGTTCGGCGCCGCGCCCCCGCCATTGGGGGCAGTCAGGAGATTCGCCGACGGCGCCGGCCGTGCTGCACGTCACGAACCGGCGGGCGGCGCTTCGGGGTGCGCCGGCGCGGCAGGTAGCGTCCGCTTACCGAGCTGCAGGGTCGGAGAAAAAGGCCTCGCGCACTTCGGCCGGCAGCTGGGCGCCGTCGGCATACGAGGTGCGGTGCGCGCGCTCGAGCACGTGCCAGAAGTAGCGGAAGCTGGCGCGGTCGTGCAGCGTGTCGCGGTGGCGGATCGGCGCCCAGTGGGCGGCCTGCGCGGCCATGATGATCTCGATCGCCTGGTCGACCTCGGCAGCCGTGGGCGAGAACGCGTCGACGATGATGCGGACCTGCGACGGGTGGATGCTCCACATGCGGGTGTAGCCGAAGCTGCGCGAGGCCTTCTCGGCCGCCGCGGCCAGCGCGTCTTCGTCCTTGAACTCCGTGACCACGCAGTGCGACGGCACCTTGCCGACCGCATGGCAGGCCGCCGCGATCTCGAGCTTGGCGCGCACCACCAGCGGATGCTCGAACTGCCCGGCGACGCTCATGCCCCACTGCGGGATCGCACCGCGGTGCGCCGAGACGAAATCCATCAGCCCGAACGACAGCGATTCGATGCGCGGATGCATCGCGATCTTCTGCACCTGCTGCAGCGCGCCGTGGGTCTCGATCAAGGCATGCAGCGGGATCCTGCGGGTGAGGCCGGCGTCGACGCTGAGCCGGTCGACCTCGTGCACGGCGCGCTCCACGTCGGCCAGCGCGCGCGGCTTGGGCAGCATCAGGTAGGCCAGGCGCTCGCCGGCTTCGCGCACCAGCGTCTTGGCCACATCGGCGAAGGCGGGGTGATCCACCGGCAGCATGCGGGCACCGACGCGGCCGAAGCGGTTGGCCGGGGAATTGACGAGCTCGGCGATCAGGTGCGCATGCTCGCGCTCGCCACCCACCGGCGCGCCGTCTTCGTTGTCGAGCGTGACGTCGAACACCGGGCCCAGCTCGGCCTGCAGCTCCAGGCTCTTGCGCATGCGCGGCTCGACGCCGGCGTAGTGGTCGCACACGGGCAGCGAGACGGTGCGCTCGGTGCTGTCGAACAGGGCTTCGCGGGGATGCAGGGGCAGGGCGCTCATGGTCCTCTTTTTTCTTGTCAGCCGCGCCGTTGCGCGACGATGAACAGGCGGGGAAAGGCCAGCAGCCGCCGGCCGTCGGCACGTGCCGGGTAGGCGGCAGCGATGCGGCGCTCGTACTCGGCCAGGAAGCCGGGCTGCAGCGCCTCGGGCAGCGCTTCGACGAAAGGCTTGAGCCCGGTGCTGCGCAGCCACTGCACGATGTCGGCCGGCGAGCCCATCGGGTGGTGGTAGGTGGTGCGCCACACGTCGACGCTCGCCGCTTCGGGGGCGAGCAGGTCGTAGTAGTGCGGTGCGGCCAGGATGCGGGCGCGCAGCTTGTCGGCCGGGCCGATCGCCTCGGCCCAGCGCGGATCGGCGGCGGTTTCGCGCATCAGCCGGTGCGTGGGCTCGTCGAGGTTGTCGGGCATCTGCACCGCGAGCACGCCGCCCGGCGCCAGCTGGGCGAACAGGTGAGGGATCAGCCGCTCGTGATCGGGGATCCACTGCAGCGAGGCATTGGCATAGACCAGGTCGGCCGGCTGCGCGGGCTGCCAGCTCGCGATGTCGCTCAGCGCGAAGGCCACCTGCGGCAGGCGTTCGCGGGCCGCGGCGATCATCGCCGGCGAGTTGTCGGTGCCTGTGACTGCTGCTTGCGGAAAGCGCTCGACCAGCAGCTCGGTCGAGTTGCCGGGGCCGCAGCCGAGGTCGAACACCTGCGCCGGCGCCTGCAGCGCCACCCGGGCCAGCAGCTCGGCGGCCGGCCGCGTGCGCTCATCCTCGAAGCGGCGGTAGAGGGCGGGATTCCAGTCTTTCATGGTGTTCGGCCTCGACAATGAAAAAAGGCCGGCGGATTGCTCGGCCGGCCTTTTCTGCATGCTGCATCAGAGCAGGTGCTTCACGCCTTCCTGCTCTTCCAGCAGTTCCTTCAGCGTGACGTTGATGCGCTCCTGGCTGAACGCGTCGATCGGCAGGCCTTCGACGATCTTGTACTCGCCGTTTTCCACCGTGACCGGGTAGCCGAACATCACGTCCTTGGGGATGCCGTACTGGCCGTCGCTGGGGATGCCCATCGTGACCCACTTGCCGTTGGTGCCCAGGGCCCAGTCGCGCATGTGGTCGATGGCGGCGTTGGCGGCCGAGGCGGCCGACGACAGGCCGCGCGCCTCGATGATGGCGGCGCCGCGCTTGCCGACGGTGGGCAGGAACGTGTTCTTGTTCCATTCCTCGTCGTTGATCATGTCCTTGACGGCCTTGCCATCGATGGTGGCGAAGCGGTAGTCGGCGTACATCGTGGGCGAGTGGTTGCCCCACACGGCCATCTTCTCGATGCTGGCCACCGGCTTGCCGGTCTTGGCGGCCACCTGGCTCAGGGCACGGTTGTGATCGAGGCGCAGCATGGCGGTGAAGTTCTTGCGCGGCAGGTCGGGCGCGCTCTTCATCGCGATGTAGGCATTGGTGTTGGCGGGGTTGCCGACCACCAGCACGCGCACGTTGCGCGAGGCCACGGCGTTGAGCGCCTTGCCCTGGGCGGTGAAGATCTGGGCGTTGGCCGAGAGCAGGTCCTTGCGCTCCATGCCGGGGCCGCGCGGGCGGGCGCCGACCAGCAGGGCGTAGTCGGTGTCCTTGAAGGCGGTCATCGGGTCGCTGTGCGCTTCCATGCCTGCCAGCAGCGGGAAGGCGCAATCCTCGAGCTCCATCATCACGCCCTTGAGCGCCTTCTGCGCCTTCTCGTCCGGGATCTCCAGCAGTTGCAGGATCACGGGCTGGTCCTTGCCCAGCATTTCGCCGGAGGCGATGCGGAACAGCAGGGCATAACCGATCTGGCCGGCGGCGCCGGTTACGGCCACACGAACGGGCTTCTTGCTCATGGGGAGGGGCTCCAAGGGAGAGAGAGTGGTTGTGGAAATGAAACCACCCGGAAGTTTAGGCGAGTCTAAGAGTGTGTCCCTGTTGTGTCAATGGTCTTATGTCTTATATAAGACATCATTCATGAGTTGGTAGACGCCAAGGGGCCGGGTGTGCTGCAATCGCGATCCATGGCCTCCGTTCCCCCGCTCGCCGGCAACACGCCCGATGTCGCGTCCGACAGCGGAGGCCCCGCCTTCAGCCCGCTCTACCAGCAGATCAAGGCGCTGATCCTGCGCAGCCTGCAAAGCGGCGAATGGAAGCCCGGCGAAGCCATTCCGAGCGAGATGGACCTGGCGGCGCGCTTCAAGGTGAGCCAGGGCACGGTGCGCAAGGCGATCGACGAGCTGGCCACCGAGAACCTGCTGGTGCGCCGGCAGGGCAAGGGCACCTTCGTCGCCACCCATGCCGAAGAGAAGATCCAGTACCGCTTCCTGCGCCTGATGCCCGACGACGAGGCGTCACCAGGTGGAATCGAGCGGCGCATCCTGGAATGCCGCCGCCTGCGCGCGCCGGCCGATGTGGTGCGCATCCTGGAGCTGAAGAGCGGCGATGCGGTGGTGCAGATCCGCCGCATGCTGATCTTCACCGGCAAGCCGGTGGTGCTCGACGACATCTGGCTGCCCGGTTCCGCCTTCAAGGGCCTCACCGCCGAGCGCCTGGCCGAATACCGCGGGCCGATGTACGGCCTGTTCGAAACCGAGTTCGGCGTGCGCATGATCCGGGCGGAGGAAAAGATCCGCGCCGTCGCGGCCGATGCGGCCACGGCCGCGCTGCTCGAGGTGCCGGAAGGCGCGCCGCTGCTCAGCGTGGAGCGCCTGTCGTTCACCTATGGCGACAAGCCGGTCGAGCTGCGGCGCGGCCTCTACAGCACCGAGCACCACTACTACCGCAACGAATTGAACTGAACGGCAGGGCGGAGGCGGCGCATACGCAATCGCCGTAAGTCTCGCGACTGTTGCATTGCAATAAAATCTTTTGGTTTCACTGCGATTACGCAAGGTTGGGGTATGGCAGAAGCAACGACGAAGCAAAGACCCGGAACGATGAGGCTGACGGACGCCCTGCAGTACCGTCTCCCGCCCGCCGGTGTGGTATCGATCCTCCATCGCATCAGCGGCGCGATTCTTTTCTTTCTCCTCCCGCTGACGATCTGGCTCTTCGACACCAGCGTCACCTCCGAGTTCTCGTTCGAGCGCTTCCGCGCCGCCTTCGTCTCCGGCATCGGCTTCGTGCCCAGCTGGTTCGTCAAGCTGATGGTCCTGGGCATCCTCTGGGGCTACTTCACCCACTTCATCGCCGGCCTGCGCCACCTGTGGATGGACGTCACCCACAGCGTCTCCAAGGAGCAGGGCCGCGTCTCCGCGCAATTCACGCTGGGTCTGAGCCTGCTGCTCACGCTGCTGGCCGGCCTGAAGCTGTTCGGCGTGTACTGAGGATCGACACCAAATGGCAAACAACACGTTCGGTTCCAAGCGCCTGGTCGTCGGCGCGCACTACGGCTTCCGCGACTGGCTGGCCCAGCGCGTCACCGGCGGCCTGATGGCCCTGTTCACGCTGGTGCTGCTGGTGCAGCTGCTGATGCCTGGCCAGATCGGCTACGACAAGTGGGCCGGCATCTTCGCCGCCCAATGGATGAAGGTGCTGACCTTCACGGTGATCGTCTCGCTGGCCTACCACGCCTGGGTCGGCATGCGCGACATCTGGATGGACTATGTCAAGCCGGTCGGCCTGCGGCTGCTGGCGCATCTGTTCACGATCGTCTGGCTGTTGGGCTGCGCCGGTTGGGCGGTTCAGGTGCTCTGGAGGCTTTGAGAAACATGTCGGTGAAATCTTCTATCGCTAAGCGCAAGTTCGACGTCGTCATCGTCGGCGCCGGTGGTTCCGGCATGCGCGCTTCGCTGCAGCTGGCCCGTGCGGGCCTCAACGTGGCGGTGTTGTCCAAGGTGTTCCCCACCCGATCGCACACGGTGGCCGCCCAGGGCGGCATCGGCGCCTCGCTGGGCAACATGTCCGAGGACAACTGGCACTACCACTTCTTCGACACCGTCAAGGGCTCCGACTGGCTCGGCGACCAGGACGCGATCGAGTTCATGTGCCGCGAGGCGCCGAAGGTGGTCTACGAGCTCGAGCACTTCGGCATGCCGTTCGACCGCAACCCCGACGGCACCATCTACCAGCGTCCGTTCGGCGGCCACACCGCCAACTACGGCGAGAAGCCGGTGCAGCGCGCCTGCGCCGCGGCCGACCGCACCGGCCACGCGATGCTGCACACGCTGTACCAGCAGAACGTCAAGGCCCGCACGCAGTTCTTCGTCGAGTGGATGGCGCTCGACCTGATCCGCGATGCCGAAGGCGACGTGGTGGGCGTCACCGCGCTCGAGATGGAGACCGGCGAAGTCCACATCCTCGAGGCCAAGTGCACGCTGTTCGCCACCGGCGGCGCCGGCCGCATCTACGCTGCCAGCACCAACGCCTTCATCAACACCGGTGACGGCCTGGGCATGGCGGCGCGCGCCGGCATCCCGCTGGAAGACATGGAGTTCTGGCAGTTCCACCCCACCGGCGTGGCCGGCGCGGGCGTGCTGCTGACCGAAGGCTGCCGCGGCGAAGGCGCCATCCTGCGCAACATCAACGGCGAGCGCTTCATGGAGCGCTACGCCCCGACGCTGAAGGACCTGGCGCCGCGCGACTTCGTCTCGCGCTGCATGGACCAGGAGATCAAGGAAGGTCGCGGCTGCGGTCCCAACAAGGACTACGTCGTGCTGGACATGACGCACCTGGGCGCCGAGACCATCCTGAAGCGCCTGCCCTCGGTGTTCGAGATCGGCCACAACTTCGCCAACGTCGACATCACCAAGGAGCCGATTCCGGTGGTGCCGACCATCCACTACCAGATGGGCGGCATCCCGACCAACGTCCACGGCCAGGTGGTGGTGCCGAAGGACGGCAACCCCAACACCATCGTCAACGGCTTCTACGCGGTGGGCGAGTGCTCGTGCGTGAGCGTGCACGGCGCCAA